>JAJZEA010000079.1 GCA_021851335.1 Acidobacteriota bacterium
ATCAGTCGCCCCGTCCCCGGCGGGATCGACCACCACGCCCCTGGGATTCTGACGCGCCGTGTTCACGACCTGATTGACGTACTGGTTCAGTTGGTCCGCACAGACTGTCGGGCGGTTTTTCCGAGCCATGCGGTCTTCATCGTCCCAGGGGTCGCCTGAAACATATCGCATGTTCTTCTGGCCTTCATCTCGATTGCGCCGCCACTTGTCATGGGCATACCGATAGCGATGCCTGATCCGCTTCAGAAGCTCGTCGTCCTTCTCACCCTGCGTCGGATCAACCATTTCAGGCATGGGCACGTCCATAATGCGCTTCGTGAGCCACTCTCAGGCTGGTTTCGCAGTTAGGGCATATCTCGGCCGGGGTATTCCCCGTCCCGTCATACACCCAACCCCTCTTCCTAGCCTTGATAATCACATCAATCCGCGATTCCCGCTCCAGACCGAAGAACTTTTCCAGCGCCGTACACTTCTTGCACCGCAGAATCAGCGTTTTCTCCGCAACCGCCTCGTCAAGAATCTCCTGAGCGCGCTTTTCAACCGAGGAAATATCCTGCGCCGGGCGAAACTCCAACAATCGTCCATCCGGCCCCAAAATGGGCAGTTTTTCCCGCTCAGCCTGCTCTTTTGCCTGCGTTTCGTACCAATCTAGCGGTTTTGCGGTGAATTTCAGGTTGGGCCGAAGCGACTCATACACCTCTCGCTTCATCTCTGGAGGCGTATCGGCAAGAATCTCCGTCAGGTGCTTGTCGTCACGAACGTAATCTCGCGCCAACTGACCCAATGCCCTCCCAAAATCCTCCGGCAAGTCAGCCGCTCTTAGAGCCCGGCGCATCCGAATCGCGTCTGCCTGCATCTCATCGCTTGCCATAGCCGGACCTCATGACACTCTGAACCACATGCGGACTCATTCCAGTCCTGACTGGCCTTCCCATCGTTGCCACTGGCAGGTTTTTCGCCATCGGAGGCTTAGGCGAGGGACCGCGCAGTACCTGCTGCACCATCTTTGTCGTCCACATGGCTAGTCCTCGTCTGCCGTGTCTTCGTCGTCCTCTTCGTCCGATTCCTTCTCGCCCTTCGGCTCGGCAATCTCCAGGTGCTCCGCCAGATGGCGCAGCATCTCGTGCCCTTCATCCTTGCCGAAAACATGGTGCTGCGGTTCGACATACTGCGTCATGCCCGCATGCGAGCGCCCATCGACGCGCATCTTCGGCTTCATGTGGTGCGTGACCGTGTGGCCGCCATTCTCCGCAGGTTCAATCTCAATCCGTGTCAGTTCGTGTGCCATCTTACTCTCCCAGAATCCGATCTGCTTTCGCCCTGATTCGACTTGCCGCCGAACTCGACAGCTTGCCCTTCGCCACCATCTGCGTTGCCCGCGCCTTCGCGTTTGCAGCATGGCTCTTGTCCGGCATCGGGTACTTCCGCTTGCCCGGAAGACCAAACTCCGATGCCGGAATCCGCTTGCGTTCCTTCTCGTCCAGCTTCATTCTACCCCCAAGCCGAGACTATCGGCTTTGACTCAGGTTTGGCCGCTTTAGGCCGCTCCGGCTCTTTGATCCCTATCGCCAGCGTCCTCAGCGCATCCGCCGCGTGGCTGGCGTCATCATGCAATGGCTCCCGGCGCTCCTGCCCTAAAGCCGATCCCGGTCCCCATTGATACCTTCGCAGGTATTGTAGCCCATCCGCACACAATGTCGAGTCGAAAAACATCTGAGGGAATATCGTCCGCACCGCATTGATCCCGTCCGAGACTTTCAACTGCCTGTTAACACGAACCTTAAACCCTTTTGCCGCAATCAGTTCCTGAATCGACTTGCCCGTACCCAAAGACCTCGTACCGCCGTCCCAGGGCAATACCACCGCTCCGAAGACGTAGCCCCACGTCTGCATCTGCTGCAAATAATACTCGATTGCCTGGTGCGAAGCCGAGAAGAAGCGGATCAGCCGAATCTCGAATGGGGTCCGCTGAACGCACCAGATCGCCACCTGATCTGCATATCCCAAATCCCAGTACGTCTCCACCGGCCATCGCGCATCATACGGCACCGGCCTGATCCGTTCTTCAATCTCCGCCTGCCGAATCTCCGCCTTGTAGATCGCCCCAGCCACCGTCGAGCGCGTTGCACCCTCGTAGACGTGGTGGTACTCATCCGGGTCCATCTCCCGCAGGCGCTCAATCTTCTCCAGAGACTCAGGACTCAGCCAGCGGTTGTCCCGGAAACTCGTCTTGCACACCCAAGCGCTCGCCGGTGGATTCAGCACAAACTGCTGGTAAACCGCATCCTTCTCCAAGTCCGGGTTGAGCGTGAACCATATCTCACTCCCAACCTTGCGAATCGTCGGAAGAAGAATTGACAAGCTCCGCGCGCTAACCACGCTGGCTTCTTCGATCCAGCATATGTCGATGGCCTCATACGACTTAATCGACGAAACAGTCTGCTTGCGAAGCCCGGCGAAGACAAACTCCGCGCCGTTTTTGCCGCGTATCTCAGATTGCAGGGGAGTGTAGAAGCTCTCCAATCCGAGCCGAACTATCTGGTCCGTGAGCAGCTGGTGAACCGACTCCCGGATTGAGTCCATCGTCTCGCGCCCGCAGAGGATGCGTGGGCCATCCGTCCGTCCGGGCCAGATCATGCCGGGGT
Source organism: Acidobacteriota bacterium (assembly GCA_021851335.1). Classification (GTDB taxonomy): domain Bacteria; phylum Acidobacteriota; class Terriglobia; order Terriglobales; family Acidobacteriaceae; genus Acidicapsa. The sequence goes on from JAJZEA010000079.1 coordinate 2,646, forward strand.
TTGCGCCGATCAGTAGGAGTGCCTGAGCGACTGACCAAGACTTGACGCCATCGCGACCGCCGTAGAGCACCTTGTAGGGGTGCGGCTTGAACAGTTCGCGCAGCTTGGCCGGGAACTCAATGTTCATCGGCGACTCTTGCACCACTTCTGGTGGCCGATCAGCGCGCCGCAATCATCGCAGGGTTTCGTCGGGGCGGCAGGGCTTGATACCTGCTGCTGCGGCTTAGCCTTCCTCGCCTGGGTATGGCTTGACGCTATTCTTGGCGCGCACCGTTCGCGGGCAGAGGCGACCACCTGCGACTCATTTCCTCCGGCTGCGTGTCCTTCCACGCCGCGCCCCGACAAGAGCCGCACACAATAATCCCGAAGCGATACCCCAGCGAGCGCCGCATCAGCCTTTAGCCTCTGCGCCAGTTCGTCCGGCACCCCGCGAAGATTGAGCACTGCCATGTGACAATTGTACCAGAATGGCGTCTCCAAGCCAAGGTGCCGTCTGCATCCCAAAGGGAGCATAGGAACCGCGTTTCCTTCTGCGCCGGGCATCCATTCCCGGTTGTGCTGGACGGACGCCGCGCCCAGGCGTTCCCTTGGCTCAGCTCAGCGAGATCACACCTGCGCGGACCAGGCGGATGAACTTGTCGAATGCTGGATTCTCACGTAGGAAGCACGCTGCCTCTTCCAGTTTGGCCGCTTCCCGGCGATGGTAGGCCAACTCCATTTCTGCCTGGAGTGCCAGAGAAGGGGCCTTTTGCGGAGGGCACGCGAGCACTTCCTCGACGGGTGCGTGGCTCATTCCAGACACAAAGTGGGACTGCGGAGCCTCTTGCTCCTGCGGAGTATCTGAGCTACTCTGGCCGCCGCACCGAGCGAGCCACATGGACAAATGATGCTTCGGCAGCGGATCCACGAGGTCAGCAGTGCTCTCCGGGGGCTGCGGGCCGATCCTCGCCCTCTCGTCCTGCATCATCCGGTTCATCTCGGACAAGTTCTGGTAGTCCATATCTGCTGCATTCATGCGATCCTCGATTCCTTATCCACATCCTCCGCCGATGTAGCGGCAGTAGGCTTCGTTGCGGTTGCCGTGCGGGCAGCTTCCCGGCGTACTACTCGCGGGTCGCTGCTCAGGTAGTTGGGCAGGTGCATCTCGTCGTTCAGCCAGTTCACCGCGCAGGGATTGCAGCGGATGTAGTCGCTGCGGGCTACTCTTGGCCTTCCGCATAGCGGACAATCGGGTTCCGTTCCCAGTTCGGCCAGTCTGTGACGACGCTCTGCCTGTTGTTCTTGATGGGTTAGCACTGATCCTCCAATATGGACTCTTGCACTTGCCACAACGCAGAGGCTCTCCAGTGCCGCGATAGCACCAGAGTTCCCCGCACCGTTGGCAATGCTTGATCTCCACACCATTAGTGTACACCATCCGTGCTCACTTTGCGTGTACACATTCAGTGTATTATTCGCCGCCCACGAACTCGATTTTGACCTCAGCCTTGACCGCTCCCCCGTCTGGCCCGCTGATCTCCGTCTGGATTCGCTCGCCGTATTTGCGCGGTGCCCTCTTGCTCAGCTCCCACTTGAGCGTATCGATCTGGAGTCGCCGATACTGCGCCCAGCCAGGGTCAACCCTGCCGTCAACCCTAACAGGATCAGCATTTTGCAGCTCTGTAAGGCGGTCAAATGCCAGGTCCGTCCCTCGTTGGCGCGCGCGCGTATATTGGTCAGCCAAGACAGGATCATTATCGCAATGCAGGAGGAAAGTAGTGCGCTCGACGTTGAGGGCCTCGCATATCTGTCGCAAAGACCGATCCCCTAGGGATAGCTCATGGATTACCTGTGCTTCGATCTCTTTGGTGAGCTTCTTCGCCATAGCGTCCTCTGTGAGCATTATCAAGCACTTAGCGGACGGAGGCAAGATTAATCCAAGGCGGTCGTAAAATATCATATTTTTTTTCCGATATAATGCTTGACAACGCGCTTATTGTGCGGTAATCTGTACTTGCAAGTGAGAGATACCAATCTAGGAGGGGGCATGAAAACAGATCAGCAATTTGTTTGGGAAACCGCCGATTTATTCGGCTCAGATGTATCAACGTGGGGAGAAACCGTTGCTGTTGAGCGCGTCGATGAATGTGAGGTTGCTGTCTGGATCAACAATCACCGCGCAACTTTTACAGCTAGTGAGGCCGAGATTCTTGGGGCTGTGCTCCGCTCTATTTGCAATCCGTCTAAGTAACCTCCCACCGCGGGCCGGGCGCGTAATCCCGGAAGCCTCAACCGGAGGCAGGAGGATGACAATGACGATCACTGAAATTGAAGACATGGCGCGTGAGATTGCCGCGAAGTTTGCGGACTCGGATTCCGTGAGGCGCGGCGACGTTATCCGGGTAGTCGTCCGCACGCGGAAATTGAATCTCGACGATTCCCTGATTCTGGCGCATTGCATCATCGAGGGACTGTACCAGGCCGGTAAGAGTGTGGTGGTGAGCGCATGAGCGAATTTCCATGCAGTACATGCAAGGCCGAATGCTGCGGCGCGGTCGCAGCCATGATCCTCGTACTCTGGTGGGCGCTGTGATGCGCCGGAAAGGATAAACATGCACTCCATTTCGCCGGTCTTCGGTCGCCAGAACGTCGAGAAGGAAAAGGTGCTGGGCCTTGGAATCGCAGGCCACAAGCCCACCATTGCCCTTAACCATGAGACTGAAGACGGCTACCCGATCTCAATGGCTCGCATGCAGCTTTCGCCGGAAGAGCGCGAGCTGGTTGCGGCTGGCGCTGACCTGCTCGTCTACTTCCCCGGCCACGATTCATGGAGGGCTGTGGGCTTGCAGTGGAATATTCCAGTAAAGGAAGGCGGGGAATGAGCATCACATCCGCAGATGTAGAACAGCCGTGGATTACGTGCTGCGAAGAACACGGCCACCAATGGGAAGACCGCCAAGATGCCATGCGCTGCCATCGGTGCGGCAAAGTGCGCCTGACGGTCCAAGTCGAGCAGCAGGGTAATCCGGTCGGCGAATATGTGTGCATGGTGCCAGGGCAGACTGCCGAAGAAGCCGTTGCCTATTTCATGCAGCGAGCTCGGATCGACTTGAAGTTCCGTTTTCTTACGGGATATGGATACGTCAACTTGGAAAGGACCGAATCATGAAGATATTCGTCACGAAGTACGCACTCACCCAGGGAATCATCGAAGAGGAAGCCTTTCTCCTCCCTTGTGAATCAGAAATCTATGGCTACTATGACCGTGGAGAAGTCACGTTTTACTACCCCTCTGAATACAGCGTAACGCGTGACAAAGCCATTCAAAAGGCGAACCAAATGCGCCAAGATAAAATCAACTTCTTGCTTGAGCAGATCGGCAAGCTGGAGAATCTGAGGTTCGAGTGACCATGCGAACTCACCCTCACATCACGCAAGGCTGGCTCGGTGCTATCGCCGTGGGATTGATCCTGTGGGAGATTATCATTATCGCCGTCCTGAAGTTGATACGGCTCTTCTAACCGACAGCGGAGAGGCTGCGAGAAAGAGAGGATGCAATGAACGGAGCGGAACTAATCACAGCAGAACGCCAGCGCCAGATTAAGGAGAAAGAACAATGACCCTGAAATGGGAAAGAATCGACGGTTTCTCAAATCACTGGTGGCGTCTGGTGGATAGCGCCACAGGCCGAATCGTAGGGCAAGCCGAAGGAACCACCTATAAAGGTTCGGATCACTGGCGTGCACACATCTGCGGCAGAACTTTTCGCTTTATCGGCCTGTTTGTCACGGAAGACCTCGCCAAGAAGGCGGTCGAGCTGGAGATAAAGAGCAAAGAATCCTCCGCTCACCCCTCTGAGCCATTTTCTAGCTATAGAAGAAAAATAGACGTGGTTTTACTCCTTGAAGTGTTGCTTGTATGCTCGCTTGGGTTTTTGATTGGATGGGCCGTGGCGCCGTGGATATTGATTCCGCTGGTTGCTCGTCATTAACACGGTATTCTGAGAAAACAAACGATGAACTTGAAATCGTATCAGACACGGAGCTAGGAAAGGAACCAGAACAATGACCACCCACGCCCTTAAGGAACTCATCTATGGCTCCATCGCCCTTTTCTTCATGGCCGCGCTTTTCTGGCTCCTCTGCGCGCTCTAACGCGCTCTCACTCGGAGGAATCCATGCTTGACACATCATCCATCCATGCCGACGCCGAGATCTGCCTGATGCAACTGGCCGCGATCCGATGCCTGCGAAACGCCATGAGCCATTTATGCGCCATTCGCGGCGACCGTAAGACCCAGGCAGATGAGAATGGAGACATCGCGGCTCAGTTCATCCTTGATCGGTGCCTCGACACACTGAAGCTGGAACTCATGTCAGGCAATCATCTGCATGGCCACGCCACAGATGTGCTCCATTTCTTGCTGGGCGACCAGGCAAATTCGGAAACTGCATTTTGCGACTGGTGCAAAGGTCCGCTGTTCCAAAGCATCTGGTATGAGCAAGGCAGGTTTCTCTATATCTGCCCGGCATGCGAGCCGGAGTAAAACCCAGATCTGTTCATTTTCAGGGACACCACGGGCTTTAGTATGGCGCGAGCTTTTCATGCTATGCGTGGATTCGCCCGGCCACGTTACTTGCCGGTCGGCAGGGATCGCTATTTGGCTAGCGTTGCCCAGTCCCGATGCTGCGGTGATCCCGTCACACTGCTCCCCATGCACATTGACCCCATGCAGGCTCCCGTTTTCGGTGAGAGAGCGGTATTCCGCCCCGGAGATGCGCCTAAAGCCCCCCGTAGCGAGAAACGGTCGGCATCCCTCACGGCCTCGCTACGCTTAGAAAAAGGCATTCGCAGAAAAGCGCCGGAATGGATTCCCGTCGAGAGTGATGCACGAGTTGTCGAATGAGTTTTCATTGCGGCAAGATCACTATTGCACAGTGCAGAGAGAAATGCAATAATGATCTTGCGTCTTCCCGGCGCTCCATTGCGGCAAACTTTGGAAACCAGCCCCCGGCCCCAAACCGGGGGTTTGGTGTTTCTGGTAGAATCTCAGTGCGGGGTAAAGGCATATTGACCGTGCCCACCACCACTCCACCCTCCGAGGCGCGTGGCCCCGCTCTACT
>JAJZEA010000018.1 GCA_021851335.1 Acidobacteriota bacterium
GGCGCGTCAAAGGATGTGGGGCAGGATTCTGCTAGGATGAGGATGCTTTCGGAAACGATTTACGCGCTGCTGCGCATGCCGAAGCGGGACCTGACAACCGCACATGAACAACCATCCAAAAGTATTGCAATTGGACGCCCGCGATAACGTGGCCGTGGCGCTGGAAGATCTGCCGCCAGGCACGGAGATTGCGTTGAGCGGGCGACGAGTGACCGCTGTCGAGATGGTGCCGGCGAAACACAAAATTGCGCTGGAGCCGATGGCTGCTGGTACGGCGGTGACGATGTATGGCGTGCTGGTGGGGCGGGCACGAACGGCAATTCCGGCGGGCGGGCTGTTGACGACGTCGAATGTGGCGCACGAGGCAGCGGGTTTCACGGAGGGCAGAACGGTTACGCATGAGTGGACGCCGCCCGATGTGGAGCGCTGGCGGAAGGCGAGTTTTGACGGCTATAAGCGTGCAGACGGGCAGGTGGGCACGCGAAATTATTGGCTGGTGATTCCGCTGGTCTTCTGCGAGAACCGGAATGTGGATTCGTTGCGCGAAGCATTTGAGGAAGAGCTTGGCTACGCGCGCGCGAATGCGCATCGCGCGCAGGTGCGCAGGCTGGCAGCGAAGCTGAGAGGGGCAGAGCAGACGGCGGAATGGGATGCGAATCGGCCTGGCGCGCAGCGTGTCTTTGCGCAGATCGACGGAATCCGATTTCTGACGCATCAGGGTGGCTGCGGCGGAACGCGGGACGATGCGCGGGCGCTGTGTGGGCTGCTGGCGGGCTATATTCATCATCCAAACGTGGCGGGAGCGACGGTGCTGAGCCTGGGATGCCAGCATGCGCAGCCGACGATGCTGCGCGAGGAACTGGAAAAGCGCGCCGAGACGGGCAAGCCGGTGCTGGTGTTTTCGCAGCAGGAAGCAGGCACGGAGCACGCGCTGCTGGAGCGCGCGATTGCCGAGACCTTTGCCGCGCTGGTGAAGGCGAACGAGGCGCTGCGCGAGTCGACGCCGCTGAGCGCTCTGACGGTGGGGTTGAAGTGCGGCGGATCGGATGGGTTCAGCGGAATTTCGGCGAATCCGGCGATCGGGCATCTCTCGGACCTCGTTGTGGCACTGGGCGGGCGGACGATTCTGTCGGAGTTTCCGGAGTTGTGCGGCGTGGAGCAGGAACTGATCGATCGCTGCGAGACGACGGAGGCCGCGGAGCGGTTTGCGAACCTGATGCGGGCGTATGAGGCGCGCGCGCGTGCGGTGCATTCGGGCTTTGAGATGAACCCATCGCCGGGCAACATTCGCGACGGGCTGCTGACGGATGCGATGAAATCAGCGGGGGCGGCGCGCAAGGGCGGCACGGCTCCGGTGGCCGATGTGCTGGATTATCCGGAGTATGTGCGGCGCGCCGGACTGACGCTGCTGTGTACGCCGGGCAACGACGTGGAAGCGGTGACCGGGCAGGTGGGCGCGGGAGCGAATCTGGTGCTGTTTACGACCGGACTGGGAACGCCGACGGGCAATCCGATTGCGCCGGTGATGAAGCTGGCGACCAATGCGCGGCTGGCTGAGCACATGCCGGACATCATCGACGTGGACACGAGCGCGATCCTGCGCGGTGAGGCGACGGTGGAGGCGATGGGCGCGCGGATTCTGACGGAGATGGTCGAGGTGGCAAGCGGGCGCAGGCTGACAAAGGCCGAGGCGCTGCGCCAGGACGACTTCATTCCGTGGAAGCGCGGTGTTTCGCTGTGAGCAGTGTTTCGCGCTGAGCGGTGTTTCAAACGGGGCTGAGGGTGGATGGCGATGGAAGCAACGTGGCGATGGTTTGGGCCGCAGGATCCGGTTTCTCTGCGCGAGGCACGGCAGGCAGGAGCGAAGGGAATCGTCAGCGCACTGCACGACTTTGCGCCGGGTGTGGCGTGGCCGTTGGAGGCGATTGAAGAGCGCAGGCGGACAATCGAAGCCGCGGGCTTGACGTGGAGCGTGGTGGAAAGCGTGAACGTGAGCGAGGCGATTAAGCGGCGCACGGGCGCGTGGCGCGAACATATCGACGCCTACATCACGTCGCTGCGCAGGCTGGCGCAGGCGGGTGTTCGCGTGGTCTGCTACAACGCGATGCCGGTGCTGGACTGGCTGCGCACGGATCTGGGCTGGGTGTTGGAAGATGGCTCGGTGACGATGCGGCTGGATGAGACGACGATGGCGGCCTTCGACTTGTTTGTGCTGCGGCGCGAGGGTGCCGAAGCGGAGTGGGACGCGGAGATGCAGCGCGCGGCGAGCGAGCGCTTCCGGGGGATGGGTGAAGGCGAACGAGCCGATCTGATGCGGATTGTTCTGGCGGGGCTGCCGGGATCGAAGGACGTGTATTCGCTGGAATATGTGCGAGAGTCGATTGCGGTCTATCGCGAGCTGGGTGGCGAGGGATTTCGCGCGAATGTGAGCGAGTTTCTGCGCGTGGTGGCTCCGGTGGCCGAGGAGCTTGGGGTGCGGCTGTGCATTCATCCGGACGATCCGCCGCGCTCGCTGCTGGGACTGCCGAGGATTTGCAGCACGGCGGAGGACCTGCGCGCGCTGAGGTCGGCAACGCCCGAGGCCGCGAATGGGATTACGTTCTGTTCGGGATCGCTGGGGGTGCGGGCGGAGAACGATCTGCCTGCGATGTTGAGTGAGTTTGCCGAGCGGGTGTGGTTTGTCCACCTGAGGGCGACACGGCGCGAGCAGAATCCACGGAGTTTTCATGAGGCGCCGCATCTGGAAGGCGACGTGGACATCGTGGAACTGCTGCGCATTCTGGTGCGCGAAGAGCGACGACGGCGCGCGGCGGGCGACGAGCGGGCGATTCCCTTTCGCGCCGATCACGGGCTGAAGATTTTGACCGACGTGGGGCGCGACTGTGTGCCGGGATATCCGGCCGTGGGACGGCTGAAGGGACTGGCGGAGCTGCGCGGCGCACTGGCGGCGGTTGAACGGTTGAGTTGATCGGCTGAGTTGGCCGCGCGGCAGCAGCAAGCAGTCAGTCGGCGACCAGGAGCACGTGGAGCGAGCGCGGACCGTGGACGCCCTTGATGCGCGTCATCTCGATATCCGCAGTGGCCGATGGTCCGGAGATAAAGGTCGTCGGCAGGTTGGGGTCGAGGCGCGGGAATGCTTCGGGAACCGTGGCGACAAGCTGACTCTCAAAGACGATGCACAGGTGATGGTCGGGGACGAGTGTGTGCAGGCGCAGACCCTGGCGCGGGCCGGATTGCAGGACGAGCGAGCCGGTCTCCGCGATGGCGACGGCGCAGGCGGTGAGGATGCCTGGCTGGCGGTCGAGTTCTTCGGCGGTGAGCGGGTTGGCGAGCGGGAAGTTGAAGCCCGGAGGCAGCCACGCGGGGGGAATGCCGGAGACGACGGCGAGGCCGGATTGGCTGCGCGCGGCGAGCACGGCGGCGATGGCGGCGGCGATCCCGGCTTCCGAGGCGACGCGCACGCATGCGGCGTTGTATTCGTGGAGGCGGTCAAGGAAGCGCGATATGGATTGAGCCGGCGGCGTGGCGGCGGTGGCGCGGTAGTGGCGCGGGAGAACGGCGTAGGCAGCGGACGCGGCTGCTATGGCTGGATCGCGACCGAGCGAAGCGGCGATGCGGGCGAGAATCCTCTGGCGTGAATCGCCGGGCTGGATTTGGTTATTCATGGTGCGGCTCCGAGGCGGCGGGGGTGGCTGGTTGCGCGGATCGGGTGCGCCGCCACCAGGCGCGGAAGGATTCAGCGGGCAGCGCGGGCAGGTCGCGGGTCTTGGTCCAGCCGCTGAGCGGACCAGGCATCCACTCGATGAAGCCGTTGCGGGAGACGAGCGGTGCCTGCGCGGTTTGGGCCAGGCGAACGGCTGCGCCGAGGCGACCGCCGTCCTGCATGAGGAATGCGGCGGACTTCATGGCGATGTTCCAGAGACCGAGCGAGCCGGTGAGCGTGGATTGCTGCTGCTGGACGACCTGGCTGCGCAGGTGGATGAGAACTTCAGGAATGTTGATTTCGACGGGGCAGACCTCGTAGCAGGCTCCGCAGAGCGAGGAGGCATAGGGCAGCGACTGCGCGTCGTGCATCGCGTGAAGCTGAGGGGTGAGGATGGCTCCGATCGGCCCGGCATAGACGGATTCGTAGGCGTGGCCGCCGGTCTGGTGATAGACGGGGCAGGCGTTCAGGCAGGCAGCGCAGCGGATGCAGCGCAGGGTCTGGCGGGATTCGGCGTCGGCGAGGATGGGCGAGCGACCGTTGTCGAGCAGGATGACGTGGAACTCGCGCGGGCCGTCGCCGGCTGGCGTGCCGGACCAGATGGAGTTGTAGGGGTTCATGCGTTCGCCGGTGGCCGAGCGCGGCAGGGTTTGCAGGAAGACTTCGAGATCCTGGAAGCACGGAAGAACTTTTTCGATGCCGACGACGGTGACGAGAACATCGGGCAGAGTGAGGCACATGCGTCCGTTGCCTTCGGATTCGACGATGCAGACGCCGCCGGTGTCGGCGAGCAGAAAATTGGCTCCGGAGATGGCGACCGGGGTAGTGAGGAACTTCTGGCGGAGGTAGCTGCGGGCGGCAGCGGCCAATTCCTCGGGGGAGTCGGTGAGTTCCGGCCGGTGCATGGCGCTGGCGAAGAGGTCGCGGATCTGGCCGCGGCTCTTGTGCAAAGCGGGTACGACGAAGTGGGATGGGCGGTCGTGGCCAAGCTGGATGATGAGTTCGGCAAGATCGGTTTCGACGGGATGGATGCCATGTTCTTCGAGGCAGGCGTTGAGGCCGATCTCTTCCGAGGTCATGGTCTTGATCTTGATGACCTCGCGCGGGGCGTGGGGCGCAAGAATTTCGAGCACCAGGCGGCGAGCGTCGGCGGCGTCGGCGGCCCAGTGGACGTGGCCGCCGCGACGGACGCAGTTGGCCTCGAACTCCAGCAGATAGTGGTCGAGATGTTCCAGAGTATGCGCGCGGATGGCGGCTCCGGCACTGCGCAGCGCCTGCCACTCGGGCAGTTCGGCGACGACGGCGTTGCGCTTGGCCTGGATGATATCCGTCGCGTGGCGGACGTTGCGGCGCGTCTGGGAGTGCTCGAAGGGCGCGGTGGGCAGCGGCTCCGCGGCAAGGGCTTCACGCGCGGCTTCCGGAAAGTCGCGGCGGTTCCAGGGTGAGGAGTTCGCTTCCGGCTTCATTGCGCAGTCTCCGTGGCGACGCGCGCGGAATGCTCGGCGAGCGCGTAGTGCTGGTCGGGGGCAAGGACGGATTCACCGCCGGATTCGTCTTCCGAGCAGGCGAGAATCTCCGCCAGATGGACGGCGCGAACGAAGGTGCGCTGGCGATGAAGCGAGCCGTAGATGTGCATCAGGCAACTGTTGTCGACGGCGGTGATGACCTCAGCGCCGCTGTTGAGCACGCAGCGAACCTTGTCGGCGAGCATGGCCGAGGAGACGTCCGCGTTCTTGAGGGCGAAGGTGCCGCCGAAGCCGCAGCACTCCTGCGCGTTCGCGAGGGGAACGAGATCGAGTCCGCGGACGTGGCGCAACAGGCGCAGCGGGATTTCGTCCAGGTGAAGACTGCGCGCGGAGTGGCAACTGGGGTGGTAGGCGACCTTGTGGGTGAAGCGCGCGCCGAGGTCGTCGATGCCGAGCTTGCGGACAAGGAACTCGGTGAACTCGAAGACACGCGGCAGCAAGGCTTTGACCTCACGCGCAAGCGCAGGATCGTTGTCCATGGCCGCAGCCTTCAGGTAGTGGTCGCGGATCATGGCAACGCAGGAAGACGAGGGAACGACAACGGTCTCGGCGTCGGCGAAGACACGGACGAAGTGGCGCAGGATGGGCAGCGCTTCGCGGAGATAACCGGTGTTCCAGTGCATCTGACCGCAACAGGTTTGCGCTGGGCGGAATTCGACCTGGTGGCCGAGCCGCTCCAGCACGCGGACGGCGGCTTTGCCGGTCTGCGGGAAGAGTGCGTCGTTGTAGCAGGCGATGAAGAGCGAGATGCGCACGAGGATGACCTGAAAATGGAGTGGATTGCGCGGCGATAGCTGTTGCAAACAGAATACATTTTCTGGATAGAAATTGCAGCGAAATCAAGAAGAAGAGGCTTCGCGGCGATAATTCCAGGGGCAATGGCGGCAGCCCGACTGGCAACACGAGCCGCGGCGAAGATGGTAGGCAGCGGTGAAGACGATGTATGGGCCGTCGTAGTAGAACTCGCCTTCGCGCGGCGTCGAGGACCAGTCCGGAGATGGAGCGGGGTTGGATTCGAGATCGGCCATGAAGCGATTGTCGCGCAGAGCGGGGGTAGTTGGCGACGGGAAATGCGGAGGATGAGCCGATACAATCGTGGCATGAGCGAGCAAGCGGCAGAGAGTAACGGGTTGACGGCGGAAGAGCGCGCGCGGCGGATCAAGATCATCCTTTTTGACGTGGACGGCGTGATGACTGACGGGGGCATCTGGATTTTTCCAGCGCCGGCGGCGGCGAGCGGGCCGACGCAGGAGCATCTGGGTAAGCGGGATGGCGAGGCCGGATTCGGAATTCAATCGGCGACGATGGTCGAGGCCAAGGGATTCCACGCGCATGACGGTACGGCGTTTTCACTGGCGCGTCTGGGCGGGATGAAGTGCGGGTTTATCACCAAGCGCATCTCGGAGACGGTGGCGCTGAGAGCGCGCGACCTGAAGCTCGAGTTTCTCTACATGGGCCAGTCGTACAAGATGCAGGCGGTGCGCGAGATTATGGCCAAAGAGCAGGTGACGCTGGAGGAGATTGCGTTTGTGGGCGATGACGTGATCGACCTGCCTGTCTTGCGCGAGTGCGGGCTGGCGATTGCCGTGGCCAATGCGCGGGAGCAGGTGAAGGCGGCGGCGCATTATGTGACACCGCACGAGGGCGGGCACGGAGCAGGACGCGATGCGGTCGAGTTCATTCTGGCCGCCAAGGGCCTGCTCTATGAGGTGATTGAGGCGTATATCGACGAGCGAAATCCGATGGCGGCGTCGATGGATATCGGCAAGGGACAGGCTTAAAAATCACAGCCCGAGGATGCGGCGGTTGCGCTCCGGATCGGTGTCGGCGGCAGCGAAGTCGTCGAAGGCGCGGTCGGTGACGCGGACGATCTGTTCACGGATGAAACCTGCACCCTTGCGCGCCCCTTCGGCGGCGGATTCCAGCGGATCTTCCCATTCAAGAACAGCCCAGCCGGTGTAGTCGTACTGGGCGAGTTTGCTGAAGATGCGGGCGAAATCGATCTGACCTGCTCCAGGCGTGCGGAAGCGGCCCGGACGGTCGATCCAGGGCTGAAATCCGCCATAGACGCCGCTGCGACCGTTGGGCTGGAATTCGGCGTCCTTGACGTGGAATGCTCGGACGCGGGAGTGGTAGTGGTCAAGGAAAGCGATGGGGTCCATCTGTTGCAGAAGCATGTGGCTGGGATCGTAGAGGATGGTGGCGCGGGGGTGGTCAGAGACGGCGGCCAGGAAGCGCTCGAAGGTGACGCCGTCGTGGAGGTCTTCGCCGGGGTGCAGCTCGAAGCAGAGATCGACGCCCGCCTCATCAAAAGCGTGCAGGATGGGCAGCCAGCGGCGAGCCAGCTCGGCAAAGGCTTCATCGACGAGGCCGGCAGGGCGCTGCGGCCAGGGATAAAAGTAAGGCCAGGCCAGTGCGCCGGAGAAGCTGGCGTGAGCGGTGAGGCCGAGGTTGCGGCTGGCGCGCGCGGCAAGCTGCAACTGGGCGACGGCCCACTGCTGACGCTGGGCCGGGCAACCGCGCAGTGACTCCGGCGCGAAGCCGTCAAAGAGTAGGTCGTAGGCGGGGTGGACGGCGACAAGCTGCCCCTGAAGATGGGTGGAAAGTTCGCTGACGACGAGGCCGCAGGTTGCAAGCCGGCCACGCAGATCATCGCAATAGGCGATGCTGTTGGCAGCGCGTTCCAGATCGAAGAGGTGTGGCATCCATGTGGGAATCTGCACCGCGACGTATCCGAGATCGGCAGCCCAGCGGGCAAGTCCATCGAGTGTGTCGAATAGGGAATGTTCCTGCGCAAACTGCGCAAGGAAGATGGCTGGTCCTTGTATGGTGCGCATGTTCTCTCCTGCCGGGCGAATTCTATTTCAGTGCGTTGCGGGTTGTACTTTGGCTGCGAGCGCGTTTTCCGTGGCGGCTTCGGTCATCTTGCCCTGCCGCTGATAGACCGTGGCAAGTCCGCGATGAGCGTCGGCATAGCTGGAGTCAAATCCGAGGGCGTTTTGAAACTCGATCGCAGCGGCATCCAGCTTGCCAGCGGCGAGCAACGATTGTCCAGAGTGCGTGGCGACTTCGGCGCGCTGTTCGTTCATGTGATTTCGCATCAGGTCAGCCGCAAGTTTGCGCTGGGCAAGGGCAAGATCAGGCTTTTTCTCAGCCATGTAGACGTTGGCCAGCAACAGGTGAGCATCTGACTGCGCGGGCATCTGCTGAATGGCGCGTTCGAGCGCGGCCTGAGCCTGTGGAAGCTTGCCCAGCTTGCTGTAGACACTACCCAGCATCGACCAGCCTTCGCCGTTCTCGGGATGCGCTTGCATAGCGTGTTCCAGTTGCGGTTCTGCCTCGGCGTATCGACCCTCTTGAAGTTCGAGCAGGCCCAGAACGTAGGCTGGCTCCCAGGCGTCGGGGTTGAGTTTCTCCGCCGCGGCCAACTCTGGAATGGCCGCGGTTGCGTTGTCCTGCATTTTGTAGGCAAGGCCGAGATTGTAGTGAAGCTGGGGTGAGTTGGGATCAAGCGCGAGCGCGGCTTTCATCTCGGCCACGGCATCGTCAACCTGATTGAGCTGGATGAAGGCAGCGGCAAGATCCTGATGTGCCATGGCGTTTTTGGGGTCCAAAGCAACGGCGCGGCGAAGGTAGGGAATTCCCAGCTTCGCCTGCTGCTGCTGGGTGTATGCCATGCCGAGGTTGACGAGCGTGTCGGAGTCGTTGGGCGTTTGGGCAAGCGCGCTTTGAAAAAGAGGAATGGAGGCGGCGATTTGGTTTTGACGCTGGAGCGCGAGCGCAAGCTGTAAAGTAGCCTGTGCAGATTGGGGCAGGAATGAATGCGCACGCTGCAGCAGCGGTAGGGCAGCGGCATCGGAGCCAGCGCGGGCAAGCGCAGAGCCGGCCTGAAGCTGAAGAGCGCTGTTCTGTGGAGCTAGTCTTGCCGCTTCCAGCCACTCTGCCGCTGCGCCGGGCTGATGCCTGGCGGCGAGTACAGATCCCAGATGGAGATGGGCAAGCGCGTTCTCGGGCTGTCTTGCGATGGCGGCGCGAAAGGCGGCTTCAGCGGCGCTCCAGTTCTGACCAAGTGCGTAGAGGGTGCCGAGTTCATCCTGAAGATGGGCGTCCGAAGGGCGAGCGCGCGCGAGTTGAGCGAAGACGGAGGCAGCCTGGCTGAGCTGGCCGGTGGCGACCAGTGCGCGCGAGTAGGATTCAAGAATGCCATCTGGAAGTCTGCGATGAGCCGCGCGCGCAGCTGCGAGATCAGCCTGAAAAAGAGGAACGGCGCGCGCGTTGGCTCCAGTCTGCTGATAGGCCAGCGCGAGATTCTCCTGTGCGCTGTGATCGTTGGGATTCGACCGCAGCGCCAGCGTAAGTTCATGGATGCCAGACGGATATTGGCCAAGACGGACAAGCACGGCACCGAGCGCGCTATGGCCCTGCTCGGCAGCCGGGTCCAGGCGGACAACCTGGGCGAAGCTGGATTGCGCGGCGTGAAGGTCGCCACGGCTGAGCGCGGCCAGTCCTGCGCGATAGGCAGCGTCGGCCTGGCGCAATGGGTCGGATTGCGCGCGGGTAGGCAGTACGGGCGCGAGGATGAGGAAAAACAGCAGTCTTCGGCGTAACAGGACGGAAAAAAGCATTGCAGCTAACGAGTGTAGCGCATGGCATTGCATGCCGCGGGCGCGAGCTTCGCTCGCCACGGACGTTTGTGGCGTTCTCGCTGGTCGCGGGTTGGCGTGGGTAGAGGACGCGGGGGAGTGCAAAGGCAGCTTCCCTTTTGGGAATAACAACAAGAAAGGCAAGAGCAAAAGTGGTGATCTGGGCGAAGCAATGCTGGAAGTAGGTTTGAATCTGGTGGCGGAGGGCGGGATCGAACCGCCGACCTACGGGTTATGAATCCGTCGCTCTAACCATCTGAGCTACTCCGCCGGAATGGACCAGGGACGCTGCCGCGGGAGGGAAAAACGGCGCGGGGTCGCAAGTATTGATGATACGTGGTGGAGAATGGGCGGTCAAACGCGGCAAAGCGCTCGGAAGGAGCCGTGAGCAGGGTGCGGACGGTTCGCATTGGGGAGTTCGGTCGACATGAGAATCTTCTCATGAGAAGTTTCTCATGAGAGACAGGCGCGGCACGGACCATTTTTGCGTCTATCGTATTGATTTTCTTTAACGTAGGGGGGACAAGGCGCTCTCTGCGGCGAATGCGCACGGAATTGCAAGGGAGGGTGAGTGTGGCTGAGCCACGACTGGACCGTCCTGACGATGCGCCAACGGATGCTGCAAAACGGAGCGATGCGCCCAGGCTGTGGGTGGCGACGATGGCGCGTGGGTGCAGTCGTGCTGCTCGCGGGCTGCATGGCCGGATCGGCATGGGCGGGTGGTCCGAAGTATGTAGCCGGCGTGGCGTACTTTAACCCGGCGGTGGTGGGGCAGCCGATTCGCTGGGCCGACGGGCCGATCTCCTATTTTGTTGACCAGGGTTCGTTGAATGGGGCGATCAGCAATCAGCAGGCCGTGGGGATGGTGGATGCGGCGGCTGCGTTCTGGAATGCGGTGCCGACGGCGGGCGTGAATCTGACCGATGCTGGAAGCCTGTCTGAGGATGTGAATGGATCGAATGTGCAGGCGGCCAGCGGGCAGTTTACGGCTCCGTCGGATGTGACGCCGCAGGCGACGGCGACGCCGATTGCGGTCGTCTTCGATGCGGATGGATCGGTGATCAACGCGCTGCTGGGCGCGGGAGCGAGCGCGCCCGACAACTGCGCGCAGAACGGTGTGCTGGCGTGGCTGGACAACTTCAATCCGCAGGCGACCTTTGCCCACGGGGTTATGGTGCTCAATGGGCTGTGCGCCACCTCCGTTCCGCTGCTGGAGATGATGAACTTCCAGTTGCAGCGCGCCTTCGGACGCATTCTGGGGCTGGATTACGCGCAGGTAAACCAGACGGCGCTGAGCAATCCGGCGAGCGAGCCGAACGGAACGCTGGGCTGGCCGGTGATGCAGCCGAATAACGGGGCCTGTGGCGCTGCGGGCGGGGTCTGCATTCCGGATCCGACGACGCTGCGCTATGACGATCAGGCGGCGATCAGCCGACTGTATCCGGTGACGACGGCCAACCAGGCGGAGTATCCGGGGCATTTGCTGACCGGGGCGAACACCGTTTCGATTCAAGGCACGATCTCGTTTCGCAACGGGCAGGGGATGCAGGGCGTGAATGTGGTGGTGCGGCCGCTCGATACCAGTGGAAATCCGATGTATCCGTACACAGTGACGGCGGTTTCGGGGGAGTATTTCGCGGGTAATCGCGGGAACGCGATCACGGGCCTCAACGATGCGCAGGGCAATCCTCTGGATCGCTTTGGCGGCAGTGATCCGGCCCAGCAGGGATTCTTTGACCTGAGCGCGATTCCCTTGCCGCCGGGCGTGAGCGCGGCAAGCTATCAGGTCAGCTTTGAGGCGGTGAATCCGCTGAATATTCTGGACAGCTCGGTGGGACCGTATGAGATTGGGAATCCGGCGCCATCCGGCACGATGCCGACGCTGACGCTGAATGGGCTGACGGCGGGCGCAGTGCAGCCGGTGAATGTGACGGTCGAGGATTCGGCCGGTGAGCCAGCCGGATATGCGCCTCGAACGCCGATTGGAATCGCGGCCAATCCGCATGAGCTGCCGGGCACCGGCGCGTGGAGCGGACGGCTGGGCGCGGTGGGCCAGACGGACTGGTTCACCTTTGCGGTGCGGGCAAACCGGACTTTCACCGTGGTGACGCAGGCGCTCGATGAGGCCGGGCAGCCGTCCACCAACAAGGCGATGCCGGCGATTGGGGTGTGGGATGGATTTGAGCTGATTGGCGCGTCTCCGGCGGTCTTTGCTCCGGCGCAGAACGATACGGCGACGGGAGTGACGTATCTGGAGGTGACGAGCCGGGGCAGCGATATTGTGCGGCTGGCTGTGGCTGACCAGCGCGGAGACGGGCGGCCGGATTACAGCTATCAGGGGTGGGTGCTGTATGCGGATTCGGTGATGCCGACACGGCTGCCGTCGAGCGGCGGGACGATGGTCATTCGCGGCTTTGGATTTCATACCGGAGACACAGTGAAGGTGGGCGGAGTTCCGGCAACGGTGGTCAGCATTCAGCCGACGGAGATTACGGTTGCGGTGGCCGCGGAAGCGCCAGGAACGATTGGCTCGCAGGATGTGGAGGTGGATGATCTGGCGGGGCGGAATGCGGCGGCGATCATTCCCGGAGGCGTGAGTTTCGATGCTCGGACGAACGATGTGATCGGCGTAGTGAGCGCGCCGCAGAATATGGTTCCGCTGGGGGTGCCGGTTCCGTTTTCCGTGGTGGTGAACGGAGCGAATGGGCTGCCGGCCGGAGGCGTGACGGTGACGTATACGGTGGGCGGGACGACGGCGGAGCTGGGCTGCGGGCGGAGCAGTTGCAGTGTGATGACGACGGGAGACGGGCTGGCGACGCTGACGGTGACCCCGATCTCGAATGCACTGGTGGTGGTGACGGCAGCCATCGACAACGGCAGTAATGTGCAGGCGCACTTTTATGGCGGCCTGGCTCCGTCGATTGCCGCGCTGACGCCGACGCTGCACGTGGCTGCGGGCGCGACAGTAAGCTGGCCGGTGCAGGCGATGGCGCTGGTGGGCGCGGCTCCGGCGGCGGGTGTTGCCGTGCAGTGGCTGAGCGGCAGCGGATTGGCGGTTCCGGCGCTTGCGGTAACGACGGACGCGAGCGGAGTGGCGAATGCGACGCTGACCGCCGGTCCGCTGGCCGAAGGGCAGACGACAGCGTCGATGGCCTGTGTGCAGGGAACGTCGAGCTGCGTGAATTTTGCGGCGCTGGGATCAAGGCCGGAGTTTGCGTATCTGGAGACAGTGAGCGGGGCGGTCCAAAGCATGAGCGCGGCGCAGGCTCCGATGCCGGTGGTGCTGCGCGTGCGGGATATGGACGGGGTGGTGATGGCGGGCGGGACGGTCGAGGTGTATGAGGCGCTCTATGCCTGGTCGCCGCCGTGTCCGACGCATGGTCGATGCGCGCAGGCTCCGCTGCTGCAGAAACAGACGCTGACGCTGACCTCGGCGATGGATGGGACGGTCAGCTTCGTGCCGCTTTCGCTGTCCGCTGTGGCAACGAATCTGACCGCTGTGGCAACCACGGGGAATACCTCGGCGCTGAACATTGCCGTGGAGCAACACCCGTAACGTCTTCCTTTGCCCGACGAAAGCGTGATTTTTCCGTGGAAATCCTGTTGCCTCTTGTTCTCTGTAACATCAGAACAAGAGGGACAGATGACGCAAACCTTGCAGAAGAATCAACAGACAGCAGCGGGCAGGCGGCGGCGCGTGGTGATTGTGGGCGGCGGCTTTGCCGGGATTCATGCGGCGCAGGAGCTGGGTGGAAAGCCTGTGGATGTGGTGCTGGTGGATCGGCGCAATCATCACACCTTTCAGCCGCTGCTCTACCAGGTGGCGCTGGCGGCGCTTTCACCGGCTCAGATTGCGCAACCGATCCGCTCGATTCTGAGAAAGCACTCCAACATCGAAGTGTTGATGGATGAGGTGACGAAGATTGAGCCAGAGAACAGGCTCCTGATGCTGGCCAGCGGGGCGATGCTCGAGTACGACGATCTGGTGCTGGCCAGCGGAGCCACGCACTCCTACTTTGGTCATCAGGAATGGCAGGCGCACGCGCCGGGATTGAAGACAATCGAGGATGCGGTCGAGATGAGGAGACGGATTCTGCTGGCCTTTGAGCTTGCCGAGCGACAATCGGCCGAACATGGATGGCATCCGCCGCTGCGCTTCGTGATTATTGGCGGCGGTCCGACGGGCGTGGAGCTGGCAGGCGCGATCTCCGATATTGCAAGGCTTTCGCTGGGGCGGGATTTCCGGCATATTCGTCCGGCCGAGGCTGAGGTGCTGTTGATTGAAGGGGCAAGCCGTGTGCTGGCGACATTCCCCGAAGATCTTTCACAAAGCGCCGTCGAGCAGCTACAGCGCCTGGGCGTGAAGATGAGACTCGGTGAGCACGTGACGGATGTGCAGCCGGGATTTGTGATGGTGGGCCAGGAGCGGATGGAAGCCTCGGTGGTGCTGTGGGCGGCCGGCGTCGCGGCGTCTCCGCTGGGCAGGATGCTGGGTGTGGAACTGACCGAGCGCGGGAAGGTTCCGGTCGATGATCACCTGAATCCGCAAGGTATGCGGAATGTCTTTGTGTGCGGTGATCTGGCGGAGTTTCGTCAGGATGGGCGGATTGTGCCGGGCGTGGCGCAGCCGGCGATGCAGATGGGCCGACATGCAGCGCGGCAGATTCTGGCAGACCTCGCTGGGAAACCGCGCAGGCGCTTTCGCTACTTCGACAAAGGCGATATGGCGACGATCGGTCGGCTGGCGGCTGTGGCAAAGATCGAGTGGCCATTTCGCGCGCGCTGGAGCGGCTTTCCAGCCTGGTTGACCTGGCTGGTGGTGCATATCTATTTTCTGATTGGATTTCGCAATCGTCTGGGTATTCTGTTTTCGTGGGCATGGACCTATCTGACGTTTGGCGAAAGCGCTCGCCTGATCACGGGCGATACGCGGCTGCCCGGATGGACCGAGGCGGTGGCGTTGGAGGCGACGTCGATCGATCGAAAGCGGCATTCGAAGCAGGCGATGAGTGAGCCTGCCGGGGTAGCCATGCCGCTGGATGAAGGACCGAGAGTTGCCAGCGGGGATCGCGCTGTCTAGTAAGCTGGAAGAGCGATGCACGATCTTGGATTTATACGAAGCAACCTGCCCCTTGTGGAGGAGAAGCTGCGGAAGCGCGGAGCCGATCCGGCTACGCTGCTCGGAGACTTTCATGCGCTGGACGCGGCGCGGCGCGCAGCGATTACTCGGGCCGAGCAACTGAAGGCACGGCGCAATGAGCTGAGTCAGCAGGTTGGCGCGTTGAAGCGCACAGGGCAGGACGCAAGCGCGCTGATGGAAGAGACACGCGCCCACAAAGAAACGCTGGACAGGCTGGAAGTCGAGGCCGCGACGCTGGACGAGAAGATGCGGCAGTCGTTCGCGCGCATTCCGAACCTGTTGCGCGACGAAGTGCCGCCGGGAGCGAGCGAAGCCGACAACGTGGTGGTGAAGACGTGGGGCGAGCCGCGGCAGTTTGATTTTGTCGCCAAGCCGCACTGGGAGCTGGGCGAGCAGTTGGGCATTCTCGATCTGGAGCGGGCGACCAAGCTTTCCGGTGCGCGCTTTGCCGTCTACAAAGGCGCGGGCGCGCGGCTGGAGCGGGCGTTGGTGAGCTTCATGCTGGATCAGCACACGCTCCATCACGGTTACACGGAGGTGCTTCCGCCGTTTCTGGTGAACAGTCGCTCGCTGTTTGGCACCGGGCAGTTGCCGAAGTTTGCCGAGGACCTGTTTCGCTGCGCCGAGGGTGAGCCGTTTGTCGAGGGCGAGTATCGCGAGAACGATCACTGGCTGATTCCGACGGCCGAGGTGCCGGTTACGAATCTGTTTCGCGACGAGATTTTGACCGAGGCGCAGTTGCCAATCTGCTATGCCGCGTATACGCCGTGTTTTCGTGCCGAGGCCGGAGCCGCGGGGCGAGACACGCGAGGGATTATTCGCCAGCACCAGTTTGAGAAAGTGGAGTTGGTGAAGTTTGTACGACCCGAGGAGTCGGACGCCGAGCACGAGAAGCTGACGCGCGATGCGGAGCGGATTATGGAGCTGCTTGGACTACCCTATCGGCGGATGCTGCTCTGCGCGGGCGACACCGGGTTCTCTTCGGCCAAGACGTATGATCTGGAAGTGTGGCTGCCGGGCCAGGGTGCGTATCGCGAGATTTCCTCCTGCTCGAACTTCGAGGCATTTCAAGCGCGGCGCGCGAACATTCGCTATCGGCCCGGTGGAGCTTCCGCCAGCAAAAGCAAGACGGAGTTTTTGCATACGCTGAATGGCAGCGGGCTGGCGGTGGGTCGGACATGGCTGGCGATTGTGGAGAACTATCAGCAGGGCGATGGGACGGTGCTTGTTCCGGAAGTTCTGCGTTCGTACATGAACGGAATGGAGCGCATCGCGGCATCGTGAGGGCGCAAGGGAAGTGAAGATGGGAAAGACATTGAAGAGCTATTTTTTCTGGACGCACGCGCGCGGCAGCTTTCACTATGACGTGATGGTGACGCTGATTCTGGCGTTCATTTTTCTTACGCCGCAGGTGTGGAACTATGGAGACAAACCGATTGCGATCTCGGGGTTTTCCGGGCCGATCGAGGTTGTGAGCGATCATGGACGCGGTCTGCTGGTGACGGTCGGCGCGGCGGATGTGCATGTAGCGGCCAATGCCGACGATTCCGCCATTCGCAAGGCGCTGCATCAGGCGATTGAGCCGGTCACCGGCGATGCGGTCTTTGTGACGCATTGGGAGACAGTTACAGGCACCGATGGCGCACCGCTCCAGTGGCGCGTTCATGTGCGCCGATAAAGGAGCGCGAGATGAGGAAAAATTGCCGAAGCTGGAGCCGTCAGGCGGCTATGGGAGTCGTGCTTGCGGTGACGACGGCAGCATCCGCACAAAACGCGAGCGGCGCACTCCAGCAGGTGTTTGCGCGGCTGGATGCGACGGCGGCCAAGTTCCACAATGCCGAGGCCGATGTGACCTGGGACAACGTGCAGACGCAGCCGATCTTTGACAAGGATACGCAGACGGGCACGATCGATGTGGAACGTCACAAGGGCAAAGTTGCCATCGCTCTCCATCTGAAGACATTCGATGGCAGGCCGGTGCCCAAAGAGATGGTCTATGACGGCGGGCAGTTCAAGCTCTATGAACCGATGCAGAAGCAGATGACCGTCTTTCATACGGCTGGCAAGGAAGCGCAGATTCAGAGCTTTCTGGCGCTTGGTTTCGGCGGCAGCAGCGCGGAGATGCAGAGGGACTGGACGGTGAGCTATGCAGGCGCTGAGACAGTGGACGGCACCGCGACTGAGAAGCTGGAACTGCTGCCGCGCACCGAGGCTACGCGGCAGAATGTGAGCAAGGTGGTGCTTTGGATCGACATGAAAAACGGCATAGCCATTCGCCAGCAGTCGTTTGATCCATCGGGAAATTATCGGATGATTGACTATCGCCTGCGGCGATTGAACGGCGGACTGCCGACGAATGCCTTTGAGGTGAAGACGGCATCGGGCACACGTGTCATGGAGCGTTAGAACACGATCAGAGAGTGCGCGAACACGCAAGAATCGCGAGAGCGCATTTCCCTCGGGAAAATGAGGGCTGGCAAGCTATCCGCAGGATATCGGCACGCCGATTTTTGCGCTAGGCGCCGAGCCGCGGTCGTTGCCATGAACGAGTGCTCAGCCAGACGGAAGCGGTGACGATGAGCATCGGTAGACACTCCAGGGTGTAGCGCGCCTCGGGGCCTTGTACGGTGGCCAGCAGCAGGGAGCGCAGGATCATGTAAAGCAGCATCCACGCACCCAGACGAGGACGCATGGCAAGCCCGGCAAAGCCCAGCAGCAGAAGAAGCAGATTGACCCCGGCATAACACGCGCTGAAGACGGTTTCGTCGTGGTGATGGGCGTAGACCCACCAGTCGAGATCGATGGGCAGGTTTTCCACGCGTGGACGAAGCCACATGTCGAAGACACGAAGGACGGGTACTTCGAGCGCAGTGCGCCAGGGATACGCGCGGAGATTGGCGCGGGCCATTTGTTCAAGCTGCGCGTTGAAGGCGGGGGAAGTGTGATATCCGCTGCGATTGTAGTCCGCAAAGAGGGCAAGGATGCGCTGGTGGTCGGCTTCCGTGCTCCATGCACGGGCAGGGATTGCGGAGGGAAAAACGACGCCGTCGGGTACTTGCCAATAGACTTCGACCGTGTTCACGAAGTCCAGTGTCCAGGTGCCCATCCAGTGCTCGAAGCCGAGGTCTTCGCTCTCGCCCGGATCGCTGGCGTAGCGGGGAGCAAGCGGCTGAAAGACGTGAAACAGGCGCCAGTTGCGCACGGTCCAGACGGTGAAGGGAAGAAGCGCAAGAGTAACGCAAACCAGGCTCATGCGCAGGAGTTTGCGGAAAGAGATTTGTCTGCGAGCGACGGAGGAAAACAGTGCGGGCGCAAGAGCCACCGCGAGTAGCGCACCATCGGGACGTAGCAGCGCGGCCCAGGTGACGGCGGCGGCGAAGAGCAGAGCCAGAGGCCACGTAGGACGAAGCTGAAAGCGCAAGGCAGCCCAGCAGGCAAGCGCGATGCAGAAAAGCGTAGGGCCTTCGGTGAGCATGGCGGAGACGTAGATGGCGGTGAAAGGGCAAAGTTCGGCGATCCACAGCGCTAGCAGCGCAGCGCCCCAGCCTGTGCGTCGGAGGCCCCGACGCAGAGCGAGTTCGCGAGTAAGCAGACGGGCAAGATCAGCCAGAAGCAGGCAGGTGATGGAGTCGAGCAGCGACTGGACGATGGCGACGGCAAGAGCGTTGCCGACTCCGAAGAGGCGGAAGCAAAGCGCAAGAAAAAGCGGATAGCCGGGGAGGCGAATGAGGCTGGGCTGCGGGTGTCCGGTGGCATCGGTGAGTGCAAGCTGACCGTGACGGAGGAGGTTGGTTGCAAGATTGGAGTAGACGATAACATCGCCGTCCGGCTGCGGAAAGAAGTGGAAGAATGCAAGTCGCAGCAGCAGTCCGACGAGCAGAGCAAAGGCGGCGCTGATCAGCATCGGCGCGGAAGGATGGCTGGAGTTTGAGCCTGTCGCGGGAGTCAGATCGGCGCTTGGCATTGCTTTCAGTTATAAGTCATGGGCTGGAGCACGTTGTGTTCTGGTTGGTGCAAAACGAAGTCCATAACCCGGTAGACGCGGTGGAGAGAGCGATGGTTTGCAAGAACTTCGCACGAAGTGGCTTGCCAGCCGTTATCCTGAAGTCGGAACGCTTCCAGCGAAGCGAAGATAGCGAAGGAATGTAGACCGATGCGCGACAAGCAGATATTTGCCGATCCGGGACGAAAGCGATGGAAGCGCTTGCGTCGTTTGTTTGACGTGACGGCGGTCGTCTCGACGCTGGTCCTTGTCGCCTTCAGCTTCAATGTGCTGCGACATCAGAATCTGCCAAACCTGCTGTTGCCGGTGCCGAAGCATAACTATCGTGCGCTGACGGACCGCAGCCCGGAGTTACGTTCAGCGCGATTGCAGCGTGCCTTGCGGCGCAGGCCGCGCAGAAAGGCCGCGGCGATGGTCATGAATAGCGGGGAGGGATTGCGCGCAGCGTATTACACGCCGGACGATGCGGCCAGCTATTCCTCGTTCAAGGAGCATGTGCATCAGATCGACTTTCTTTTTCCGGTGTGGCTCCATCTCGACGGGCCGGATTATCAACTGAAGGGAACGACGGATGAAGGGCGGGAGTTTGCCCTTTTCAGCGGCACGGCGGTGCGCGATCCAGACCAGGAAGACAAGATCAAGCGCGCGATTCAGGCTGCGAAGGAAGACACGGAGATTTATCCGGTGCTGCAGAACTTCAGCCCGGCGATCCAGGACTTTGATCCCGGCGTGGCCAAGGTCATCAACGATCCGGATCGGCGAGCGCAACTGGAAGTGCAGTTGATGCATTTTTATACGGCATTTCCTGCATATCATGGCATCTCGCTGGATCTCGAAAATCTGCCCGATGATGCGATGCCGGGCTATGAGGCTTTGATTGGAGATCTCTACGCGCAGATGCATCCGCGTAAGCTGCGGCTGTATGTGAATCTGTCGGTTTCGACCGCAGCGAAGGACTTTGCCAATATTGCGGCGAACTCCGATGGCATTGTGCTGATGAACTATGACGAGCACGAGGTGGCGAGCGATCCGGGTCCGATTGCCAGTCAGCAGTGGTTCACGGCAAATCTGACGCGAGCGCTCCAGTCGGTGCCGCGGGAGAAACTGATCTGCGCGATTGGCAGCTATGGCTATGACTGGGCGGAGACGATGTCGACGGGCAAACGCGATCGGCATTTCCAGCCCAAGGTGGTGAATACGGATGTGCTGTCGGTCTCTGACGCGTGGCAGCGCGCGGCGGATGCCGATGCTGACCTGGATCTGGACTATGATTCGCTGAATGCGCACTACGAGTATGTGGATGAGGATGCGCATCAGCAGCATATGGTCTGGTTTCTGGATGCTGTGACGGTGCTGGATGAGATGCGCGCCGCACGTGCGCTGGGGATTCAAACTTTTGCGCTGTGGCGGCTGGGATCCGAAGATAGCTCGCTGTGGAATATATGGGACAAGCCGGGCAGCGCAGACGCGCTGAAATCGCTGGGCAGTGTGCCTCCGGGGCACGATGTTGATACGGAAGGCGAGGGCGATATTCTCCGCGTGACGGGCACGCCGCAGCCCGGCAAACGTACGGTGACAGTGGATACCGACGACAGCAGCGACCCGACGCGCCAACTGGTTGTGGATGAGCAGATGCAGGTCTATCCGCATACCTACACGGTGCGGCAATATGGCTACCATCCGGACGAAGTGGCGTTGACCTTTGACGATGGACCGGACCCGAAGTGGACGCCGAAGATTCTGGACGTGCTGAAGGCAAAAGGGGTCAAAGGCACATTCATGATGATTGGCAGCGAGGCGCAGGATCAGGTGAGCCTGATGCGGCGCGTGTTGCGCGAGGGGCATGAGATTGGTAATCACACCTATACGCATCCGGATATCAGTGAGATCTCGTCTCGACAGTTGGATATTGAACTGCAACTGACAGAGCGCCTGTTTGCCAGCAAGCTGGGTGTGCAGCCTTTGTATTTTCGCCCGCCGTATTCGATCGATCAGGAGCCGGATACAGACGATCAGGCGGCTCCGGTCGAGCGGATTCAGCAGGATGGATATACGATTATCGGCGACAAGATCGACACCGATGACTGGAACGAACATCCGCGCAAATCGCCAGAGGAGATTCGCGACTCCGTGCTCTCGCAACTGGAGATGATGAAGACCAAGCCGCAGTTCCGCGGCAGCATCATCCTGCTCCACGATGGCGGCGGGGATCGGTCAGCGACGGTGGCCGCGCTGCCCGTGTTGATCGATGCGCTGCGGGCGCATGGATACAAGATCGTGCCCGTCTCTGCACTGATGGGCAAGACGACGGCCGAGGTGATGCCGAAATTAACAATGCGCCAGTATCTGCGCGCTCTGCCTGATTCGATTGCATTTTCCGGGCTGGCATTTCTGGGCACGATGATTGTTACGGTCTTCTTCGTCGGCGATGTATTGATGAGCCTGCGGCTGATCCTGATTGGCATTATGGCGTTGATTGATCGCCTGAAGCCGCGGGCAAAGGTGCAGCCAGGCTATGCGCCAAAGGTCGCCGTGCTGGTGCCCGCATACAACGAGGAAGCGGTGATTGTGCGCACGGTTCGGTCCGTGCTGAACTCCGATTATGCCGCGCTGCGGGTTATTGTGATTGATGACGGATCGAAAGACCAGACGGTGCGCGTTGCGCGCGAGGCATTTCGGCGGGAGATTGCCGAAGGCAAGGTGCTGGTGGTGACGCAGGCAAATGGCGGCAAGGCAGTGGCGCTGAACAACGGCCTGAATCATGTGACTGAAGAGATTTATGTTGGCATCGACGCGGATACGGTGATTGCTTCCGACGCAATCGGCAAGCTGGTCGGGCATTTTTCGGATGCGACGGTGGGTGCTGTGGCCGGCAACGCCAAGGTGGGCAATCGCGTGAATCTGTGGACGCGCTGGCAGGCGCTCGAGTACATCACGAGCCAGAACTTTGAGCGGCGCGCGTTGAATCTGTTTCATGTGGTGACGGTGGTTCCGGGCGCGATTGGCGCGTGGCGGACCGAGGCAGTCAAGCGCGCGCATGGATATCCGATCAATACGGTGGCCGAAGACGCCGACCTCACGATGAGTCTGCTGGAGCAGGGACTGAAGGTGATTTACGAGGATAGTTCGCTGGCCTTCACCGAAGCGCCCATTGATGCGCGCGGGCTGATGCGCCAACGCTTCCGCTGGTCGTTTGGCACGTTGCAGGCCGTGTGGAAACATCGCGCAGCATTTACGAAAAATCGCGCGATGGGTTTCTTTGCACTGCCGAATATCGTGATCTTTCAGATGCTGCTGCCGCTGGTCTCTCCGTTCATCGATCTCATGTTTGTGATTGGCGCGGTGCAGTTTGGCATCAATCGCTACTATCATCCGGAGACGGCGAGTTCCGCCAGCTTTGAAAAGCTGGTGGCGTATTTCCTGGCATTCATGGTGATCGATTTCATCACCTCGTCACTGGCCTTCAGCCTGGAGCGCAGGCATCCGGCAAGCAAGGGCGATGGGTGGCTGCTTTTTCATATCTGGTTGCAGCGCTTTGCGTATCGGCAGGTTTTTTCGGTGGTGCTGCTGAAGACGCTGAAGCGAGCCATCGATGGGCGTCCGTTCAACTGGGATAAGCTGGAGCGCACGGCGGTGATGAGCAAGTCGACGGACGCGATTGTGCCCACGAAGTGAGTGCCCACGGCGCGGGTAGTTAGGATTGAGGATTGTGACCGACTCAACGTGGCATGGGTTTGCCGATGGGCGGTAATGTGCGCAGATAGGCAATGATCTGCCAACGCTCAGTATCGGGCAGGCTTCCCCATGGCGGCATGCCTTTGTAGGGGTCACCGTGTTGCAGCATCCAGGCCAGGTCGCCGTCAGTCGCGTGACGCACACGCAAGCTGCGCAAGCTGGGACGGCCGAAGCGGCCCATGGCATCGAAACCATGACAAGGCGTGCAGTTGTGCTGAAAAAGTTGACGCCCGGCGGCGATAGCGGCGGGTTGGCCGCGATAGGGATCGTGACGAAGATGATCTTCATCGGGAACGCGGCGCAACCAGGTTCCGCTGGCGGCGGCTAAGAGCGTAACGGAAAGGCCCAGGATCAGCAGCAGAGCTGAAAAACGCTTCATACCATCCTCTGCTTTTCACTGTAACGCGTGGGATGGGGTGAGGCACAGAAGACGGTCAGGAATGACCGATACGCTGGCCGTTGGCAAGATCGAGGGTGAAGGTGAACTCTTGATCGGTGCGAATCTCCCACCCGGTTCCGCGAAGCGTGGTGGCGGTGATAGCGTCGACGGTGATGCCCTCCGAAGAGACGGAGTTTGCCTGCCAGGTTTTTCCGTCCGCACCCCAAGCCAGGATGTCACGATGCCCGATGAAGAGCAGCAGCGCGGCGGCTGGAACGGCGTGGACCGCGAGCACGGGACGCATCGACAACATCACAAAGCGCTCCGGGTGGCGCGTGGAGATAACGTAGGCATAACCACCGGAGAGCGCGCAAAGTTCCTCCGGATTGGGCATGGACCAAAGGCCGGTGGGGACAACGGGATCGCGAAATCCAAGCGCGAAGGTGGCCAGAAAGGGTGGATCGTCGGAAGGCGAAATCATCACCTCCAGCGCGCCGCGCTCCACCTCCTCCACCTGTGCAGGATAGGTGAAGTGGCGCGGCGGCAGAATGAGCGGACGCGAGGGCAGTATCTCAGCCCTCCAGATGTGAGCAAATGCGCTGATCAAGGACGAAGTTGTCATATACGATTTTTGCTCTTCGGTGTTTTCCTACGTTAATTTTCGCACCCCTGACGCCTGGATCGTATTGTCCAATCCATCGTTCCTGATGGCATCAAAAATGATCGAAGTGGACGAAGGCGCGTTCAGTTAGCGACTCGCCACGGCGAGGTGTTTTTCCATGTGCGAAGCTGGTCAAGCGCCCATTTGTTCGACTTGTCCGCATGACAGCTCGTGCACGGATTCGGGATGCCGAACTGCTCCGTCAAAGTTGGCGAGAGAAAGCGGAAAGTGTGGCTGCTGACATACGATCCCTTGAGCGTTTCAGCAATCTTTGGCATGTGGCATGCCGTACAAAGGCTGCCAGCACTGTCTGGCGCGTGATGCGTGTGTTCTGAAACCGTGCCTTTGAGTCCCGCAGGATTCTTCGCAGTGTGGCAGGTGAGGCAGAGTTGGTTGCCGCGTACGATAACGTTCGAGGGGTTTTGATGACTGTGGACGTCGTGACAATCGAAACAGCGTATTTCGCGATGGTACATATTGCTTTGCACAAAGTCGTTGCCCTGCATGCGGTTCTTGTGTGCGGAGAGATCAGCAAACTGATAGAAATTGGTCACGCCATAGCGTAGCTCTTCAAGCCGCCAGTGGTCGGCGAGACGTTCGCCGGGCATGTAGCCGACGGGCCAGTCGTAGTAATGCGGATGCGTATCGCCTGGCTCGGCCGAGATGGGGTTGGCAAGTGGCCGTCCTTGACTATGGCACTGAATACAGGTGTCATTGGCCCGTACAGAGTCGAGTTTGTCGGGATTCACGATGTTGGATCGGGTTGGGTGTGCAACGTGCTGACTGCCCGGTCCATGACATTTCTCGCATCCAACATTCCACTCCGTTACGCGATGGGTAGTGATGTTGTAATTTACGGAGTGGCAACCGTCGCAGAGCGGTCCGGTCGGGCGCTCCTGGTTGGTTTCGCCATAGTGAGGCACCCACCAGTCGGCGTTTTGCGGCACGTGGTAGGGCAACCACTTCTTCTTGGCTACATCCCATTGAGCGGGCAGGGCATAGTAATCGGGTAGCCCGGTATTGGGGTCGGTCATGCGCGCAAAGTAGCGCTGCTTCCAGCGACTGCCATAGACAAAGGCTACCTGAGAAATATCGAAAGTTCGTACGGGATCGGGATGCGCAAAGTCCCCCAGGACCGCATCAGGGTGCTGAGCTGGATCGAGCACCACATTCGCCATCCTGGTCTGTCTCCATCCGGCGTACTCCTCCGCATGGCATTTCTGGCATGCGGAGGAACCTGTATACCCAGAACCTGGCGGGAAAGCCTGCTGCGCAATCAGGAATGGGTCTGTTGAGCACAGCACTGAAAGTACGAGCTTCAATAATAGGTTGATCCGCATTGCGCATCTTTCCGCCGATGGACTGTCAGTGCGTAAGCTCACGTACAAAAAAACTTGCCATATCGTGATTGGCTTCAATCGCCTCAGGCAAGGCAGAGTTGTACCAGAAAGCATGCGGCAGGCCATCAAAGACAATTAGCCGAGCATCGTTGCCGGCGTTCAGATAGGCACGATGCAGGTTCGATGTTCCGCTCAGCAGAATGTCGCGTGTGCTGGTGACGAAGAGTGTGGGCGGCATGCCGTGCAAGTCCGAAAGGATCGGTGAAAGTACGGGGTCTCTACGGCTGGTTTTGCCAACGTAGCCGGTGAGCACCTTATCCACGTGAACGGGCGCAAGCGGCCCGGCAAAACCATTGGACGAGATGGTGTAGAGATAACCGGAATCGCCCGCGCGTGTGAAGTCGCCAAATCCGGAAAAGATGCCGAGTGCTGCCGGCTCAGGCAAGCCAAGCTGCTTGATGCGGGAGGCAAGTTCGCCGGTGAGAATGGCTCCGGCGGACGTTCCATAGAGGACGATCTGGCCGGGCTTGTGTGTCTTCAGCAGATCCTTGTAGACGGCAATCGCATCGTCCACAGCAGCGGGGAACGCATGCTCCGGCGAAAGTCGATATAGAACCGCGACGGCGCGGACGCCGGTCATGCCAGCGATCGGCACAGTCTCTGTGTACGAGCCGGAATCCGAGTCGAAACCGCCGCCATGGACATTGAGCAGAACATCGTCGCGCAGTGAAGGGTTGGCGTTGGCGGGCTGAATGATGCGCACCGGCACGCCTGCAATCGAAGTATTCGTAATGGTTGCCGGATACAGCTTGAGCCACGCGTCGCGCGCAGACAGTTGCCAGGCGTCAGTGCCTTTGCGGCGTTCCGCCAGCGGTGTCGGTGGCGCCGCATCCCGTTGCGCACGAGACACGTCGTGCTGCGCCTGCGGGCTGAGATCGTCCGGCACGGGAACGATGCGTGTGATGTGCGCGGTGCCGTTGGCGTCGATGAAGGTGGTGTCGCGCTGGGCGGCTGTGGCGGCGGTGGTGGCCACGGTGGACGGCTGAGAGGTTTGTGCTGCGACGGCAAGACAGGGGATCAACACCAGTGGGAGAAAGATGCGCATGACAGCTCCGAGCGGGAAATTGGCGAACGAAAGAAAGATAGCAGATTGCCCGCACGCCGCGATTTTTATCCAAACTTCTGCATGCGTGCCCAGACCTGCGGCCACGGGTAGCGTAGATGACGGCAAAGCAGAATCTCCGGCTCATCGTCCGTCTCTTCGTTCCGTACGCCATAGGGAAGCAGGGTGTGGGCGACGATCGAGCAGCTTTGAAAATTCCTGAGCTGGTTTTTGAGATTGCTGCCGACAACGATGACCGGATCGGGCGGAAACGATCCGTAACCGCGTATGTAAAAGTCATTGACGGCGCTGATCGGTGCGGGCAGGTGGAGCTTCGGACCGTAAAGATCAAGCGCGCCAGCCTCGCCGAAGTTGTTCGCGACAATCCCCAGATGCACGCGGTCGGCAGTCGGCAGCGCGTCGCGCACAGCGGCGACCTGAGCGACAAACTGTGGCCAGCCGACTTCATTGGCCATGTCGTAGTTGTTGGCCATCTGCCAGTTCCAGGCAGCCGAGTCAACGGGCCAGATCGGCAGGTACGTCCAGGCGACGGCTGCCGCATTCAGCGCCAGCGCCATCAGCAGCAAGCAGCGCGCGGCGATGCGCAGCCCTCTGGGGCGATGCGCCAGAGCGCGTTCGAAAGCAACAGCGCCAGCGGCAAACAGCAGGGGATAGCCGGGTAGCAGATAGTAGCCGCGCGCTTTCATCAGCGCAAGCAGCAGAAGCGGGCCGAGATAAAGCGCGCCAAGCAGTCGAAAGCGCGCGCTGCGCAGCAGAGAAACAAGACCGGCAACAGCAAGCGGAAAGGCAAGCAGCGTGAATTTGATCTGATCGGAAAAGAATCCGTCGGCGCGACCGATGTGGACATCGCGCAAGTGGATCGAGTGCTCCATCTGGATCGTGATCCAGTGGTGCTGCGCGAGCCAGAGCAGGTTGGGCGCGGCGATGACCGTGGCGATAAGGCAGCCAAGCCAGAACCAGCGACTGCGCAACGCCCGGCGCTGCGACGGCAGCAGCAGCACGGCAGCCAGAAGACTGACAACAGGAAAGGCAATCGTGTACTTCGACAGAACTCCGATGCCGATGCCTGCGCCAATCCCGAGCCAGTTGCGCGCATCCTCGGTACGCAGCAGACGTGTGGTGAAGAGGCCCACGGTCAGCCATGCCAGCATGTCGAAGGTGTTGTACTGAAGCAGGGAACTGAGCAGCAGACAGGCGGGAAATGCCGCAGCCAGAGCCAGCAGTTGCGCCGCGCGTCGGCCCCCCAGCTCACGCGCCATCTGGCCAGTGAGTACAAGCGAGACAGCGTTGGCGATGGCAGCGGGAAGCCGCAGAACCTGCGGCGAGATGCCGAAGAGTGTAATTGCGATGCGTCCACAAAAAGAGGTGAGCGGGGGAAACGCGACGTAGCCCCACTGGAGGTGGCGCGCGTCATAGAGAAACTGTAACTCGTCGCGGTGAAAGCCGTATCCATTGCCCATCGCGAAGTGGATCACAAGCAGCGATGCGGCGCATACGCTGAGCAGCAGCGTATCCAGTCGAAACGGAGTTGCCGCCGCGCGCAGAGTCATGGCTGGATCCCTTCGCCGGCGCGCGTCGAGGCTGGCTTATTCTGCCTGCGTAGATGCGCCGGAGACAGGCTTGGCTGCATCCGGCTTTTCTGGCGCGAATGGCGGCTCATCCATTTTGTACAGCGCGTTGAGGAAAAACTTATAGCTGCCATGGGACTGCGCTCTCCACTGTGGCTTGAATCCATAAAGGTAAATACGACCCTGTCCATAGGAAAGTTCCAGCGCCGCGATCTTGCCTTCGATGGCCTCCGGATGCAGCAGCAGTCCGCTTTCGAGTGGGTTGGATCCAGTGGGATAGCGAGCGAGAACTGCGCCTTGGAATCCGGGCAGAGTGGCAAACGCCGGGCCATTCTCAAACATCACGGAAAGCTCGGAGGGCAAACCGTAGACGACGGGCCGGTCGCGTGATTCTGTATTGACGCGCAGCAAGGCTCCGGAGCAGAAAAACGTATTGCTTTTCACTCCTTCAAGCACGTTTTTCACCGGCAAGGAGAAGAGTGGAATAAGCGCAGCAGCCGTTTGATTGAAAGCCAGGAGAGTTCCGCCGTCATGCACGAAATCACGCAGGCTCGCCAGTCCTTCTTCGTTGAGTCCTCCCGCGTATTCTCCGGGTACGATGCCAGGTTTGAAGCCATTGACCAGCGAAGCGGAGCGCATGTCGGGCAGGATGATGACATCGACGCGGCTCTTCAGGTCTCCGGCGCGCATGTCGGCATTGTAGAGACTGATCGGCTTGAATCCGTACTGCTCGAGGATCCAGCGCGTCCATCCTTCATCAATCGAGGGTTGCCACGGTCGATAAAGACCGACACGAGCCTGGTGCAAAGAGATCGTGTGGCTCGGAGCATGGTCGACGGCAAGCGCGGAGACTCCGTACTTCGCCGTCAGATTCGCTACCGTTGCATGGCTTATGCCACTGATGGCCAACGCGCCGGTCTCCGTGCCGTCGGGCGTCTTTGTGGCATCCGTATCCGCCGCTACCGAGCCGCCGCTGGCCAGTACGTCATTTACCAGGCGAAGGCTTGCATTGGCCTGATGGCTGAGAAGAAACACTGCGCCTGCGCCATCGATTTTTCCGGATGGAAGATCGATAGCGGTAAGGAGTTTGAGGTTGCTGAGTTGCTCGGCTGGAATCGGATCGGTGACGGCATCGACTTCGACGCCCATCTGCAGGGGCAGCGTCCAGCCGGTCACGTCATAGGGCAGGTCGACAGCCTTCATGCCGCCAGCGCCCAGCGCGTCGGGATAGCGCTGAATCTCGAACAGCTCCTTGGCCATGGCGGAGTAGGGCTGGTTCATCAGGATCACCCAAGAACCTGCGGGGTACTTGCGTCCGTTCGCGGTGAAGCTGTCGGCGACGCCATGCACCTGCAGGCCGTTTTCCTGCATGATCTCTGCCAGATGCGCGGCCTCTGGCACGTCGCGCTGCGCACTGGGAATCACATAAGCGTAAGGCGGTGCCTGGCTATAGCGCCGGATGTTGTCGCGCGCTGCCTGGTACTGGTTATACAGCAGCGTCTCGCGGTATCGGGCGGATGTGTCCAGCACGGACATCGAACCGGCCACCATGTAGTTGACGGCATCCTTCAGTCGCCACCAGCCGCCTTGCCAGGGCGTGGTGTACATGGTCAGCGCCTTGAGATCCTGCATGCTCTTCGGGAACTCATCCACGGTGTAGAAGCGCGGCGTCGCGTAGCGATAGAGTGCCGTCTCGGTGAAAAACGAGATCTCGTTGCGGAACGATCCGGCGTAGTCCACAAAACCCGGATACCAGTTGTCAAACTCCGATTCGCTGATCGCTCCCGGCATTTGGTGCTCATCCAGATAGGCGGCCATATCTGTGCCGATCACATTGAACCAGCTCCGGACATAGGGGCTGATGTTGGACGAGATGGGATCGGAAAACGGCGGAATCCAGATGCGAGCCGGAAACGGCGCGGTCTGGTGCTGACAATAGAAGACGGCCGGACTGTACTCCAGTTCGGTCTTCGCCACCACCTGCGACTCTTTCATGTTGAGCATGTAGCCGTCGCGGTTGTTGTCGTGCCCTACATATTCCTGAAAGAGCCAGGGCATGGGGCTGACTTCGTATTGTGTTCCAAGATTTTTGCGATACCAGGAGACGACCATGTCCTGTCCGTCGGGGTTCAGCGTGGGATAGAGCAGCAGGACAACATTGTTCAGGATGCGATCCACCTCCGGGTCGCCCTGCGAAGAGAGCAGCTTGTAGGCCAGCACCATGGAGTGCTGCGGTCCGGCCACTTCATTGGCATGCAGGCCACCGTCAATGTGAATAATGACGCGCGCCTTCTGGGCGAGCGCTTTGGCCGATGCGTCGTCCAGTCCCTCGGCCATCGAGAGCCGCTTGGTATCAGCCTTCCATTCATCGAGACGAGCGAGGTTTGCGGGCGAGGAGATAACCGCTACTTCGATGTTGCGCCCTTCTGTTGTTTTACCGACAGTGAACATCCGAATGCGATCCGAGTGCGCCGCCAGCGCGTGGAAGTATTGAATCTCTTCCTCGTAGTTGGCCAGATAATAGTCCTCGCCAGGCTGATGGCCGAGCACGGAGATGGGCGTGGGGACAGCCGTGTTCTGCGCCCATCCATGGATGCCCATAGCAAAGAGGCTGGCGAAAGTCAGGGCGAGCAGACTTCCTCGTCCCACTCGGTTTCGAATCGGAGTCGACAACGGCGGTAGCCAGGTGAATTTCATCGTTCCCCTCGGAGTGCAAGAATTGACAGACCCGCCGCAGCGGAATGGAAACATCTTTACTGGGTATCGAATCGCAATACAAATCATGCTGCATCTTCGCTCGGCAGGGCGAAGATGCATGGGCGGTTTTCCCGAAGCCGCCCAAAGCATGGCCTAAAACTATCACAGGGTCACGCTGACCGCATCCAAAATCAATACCGGAAAGAGTGGAAGCGAAGACTCTATACTGAATTCTCAGAGAAGTTTTTGTGAGGCGGTGCGATGAGCGCAGAGGTTACGATTGCCGAGGTTGAGCGGGTGGCAGAGCTTGCCAATCTGGAACTTGCCGCAGAGGAAGCTGTGCGGATGCAGCGTGATCTGAATGCCATCCTGGGCTATGTCGATCAGCTTCGTCAGATCGATACGAGTCAGGTAGAACCGATGGCGCAGGTGGGTGAGCTTTTTGTTGCCAACCAGGCCGACGGCCGCGGAGAATCGCTTCGCGCCGATGTGCTGCGTCCATCGCTTCAACGCGCAGACGTCATGGATTCGGCTCCAGAGACCGACGGAGCTTTCTTTAAGACGCCGAAAGTGATCGAGCGATAAACGGATACGCGCAGCAGCGCATGAGAGAGACCATGAGTGCACAGGAATCAGTCGGCCCCTTGCGACAGAAGCCGCAATCCATTCGCAAACTGCGCGCCTCCATTGCCGAGCGCAGCCAGCGGGCCATCGACATTGCCGAGGGCTATTACGCGCGCATCGAGCGCTTCAATCCGCAGATCAACGCCTATCTGGCACTCACGCGCGATCAGGCCATGGAGCAGGCCGCAGCCATCGATGCTCAGGCGGCTAAGGGTGATCCGCTGCCGCTGCTGGCTGGAATCCCGATTGGCGTCAAGGATGTGCTGGCCATGCGCGGCGTTCCGACCACAGCCGGTTCGCGCATTCTGGAGAAGTATCGTCCTCCCTATGACGCGACAGCCGTCACGCGGCTGCGCAATGCCGGTGCCGTTTTGCTGGGCAAGCTGAACTGCGATGAATTTGCCATGGGTTCGTCCAACGAAAACTCCGCCTATGGTCCCGTGCGCAATCCGGTGGATTTAGACCGCGTTCCAGGCGGTTCCAGCGGTGGTTCTGCCGCATCCGTCGCCGCGGATTTAGCGGTGGCTACGCTTGGCACCGACACGGGAGGTTCCATCCGTCAGCCGGCAAGCTTCTGCGGTGTGGTTGGCGTCCTGCCCACCTATGGCCGCGTCTCGCGCTACGGATTGATTGCCTTTGCCTCATCGCTGGACCGGGTCGGGCCTTTTGCGGCCTCCGTGCAGGATGCAGCGGAAGTCCTTCACGTCCTGGCTGGCCACGATTCCCTCGATGCCACCAGTGCCACGCAGCCGGTGGGCGATTATGTCGCAGCCGCGTCCCAGGACGTGAAAGGCATGAGGATTGGCATTCCGGAAGAGTACTTCGGCGAAGGCCTCGACCCTGAAGTGCGTGCCGCTGTCGAAGCAGGCATCGATGCTCTGCGCGCCCAAGGGTGCGAGATTCGACACATACGCCTCAAGCACACGCAGTATGCCATCCCCGTGTATTATCTGGTTGCCACTGCCGAGGCCAGCGCGAATCTCGCGCGTTTTGACGGAGTGCGCTTCGGATATCGGTCCACGAGCGCCACAAATCTTTCGTCGATGTACAAGCTCTCGCGCGAAGAAGGCTTTGGCGCCGAGGTCAAGCGGCGCATCCTGCTCGGCACCTACGCCTTGAGCGCGGGATACTATGACGCCTACTACCGCAAGGCGCAGCAGGTGCGCCGCATCCTCGCAGAAGAGTTTTGCCAGGCCTTCGGCGAGGTCGATGCGATCGTCACTCCCACCGCTCCGACAGCGGCCTTTCGCATTGGCGAAAAAAGCGATGACCCGATGGCGATGTATCTGGCCGATATCTACACGGTCACGGCAAGCCTGGCTGGAATCTGCGGACTCTCCGTGCCGTGCGGAACAACCACAGCGGGTCTGCCCGTGGGCTTGCAGGTGCTGGGTCCGCACTTTGGCGAGAGCGCAATCTTTCGCGTGGCAGCAGCCGTGGAACGGACCGCCAAGAGCGAGTAAGTCAGGACAGGAGCCAGACCATGTCGCGCGAGCAGAGAATCCCGAAGGAACGGAGCCTCCTGAAGCCGATCGGGGCAGTTGTGCTGGCGATCGCACTTTGTCACACGGCAGCAGGAGCCGCGGCAGAGCGCGGACACCACGCCGTTACGCTGGGTGCCGTTCGAAGCGTGCCCTACTCGCGCGAAGGCGATCCCTCGGGTTCCAACGGGGATGAAAACAAGCTTGCCGTGCGGCCTCTGGTGGTCGATGGCCACGTTACCGAGTGGACCACAGGCCCGCTGCATGAGGTCACCGAGCGCAGCTTTGTTGTGCGCCGCGCCATCCGGATCAACGACGCGCTTCCCGATGAAAAAGTCGGCAAAAGTGGAGACTGGGTCTGGCAGCGAGGACCGTGGCTGCTGATTGATCGCCTGACCGGCCACGTCACGCAGCTTCGCTTGCCGGACTTTGATCCGGCGGTGAGCGATGTGGTCTGGTTTCGCGATTATGCGGCATATTGCGGCGTCACTCCCTCCGGCAAAAGTCTCTACGCTGTGGTGGCGCAGATCGCCGTGCGCAAGCCTCGCCTGAGCCAAAAACTCGCCGCCTTTGATCCCGAGCATCACTTGTGGCCGGTCTGCGCTGAGCCGGTTTGGCAGCGCGATCCTTTGCGCGTCACCTTCCAGCCGACCTCCGCGGCCGCTCACAGCTTTGATCTTGTCGGTGACGCAGCCGTTCTGGTAGAGCAGGACGATCCGGAACCAGCGGCTGCGCCGGTTCATGCGCAGCAAGACTCGCCTGGCAACGTTTTGACCCAGACGCCGGCATCCGGCAGCGCCAAGCCTTCAGGAAACGCACCCGCAGGCAGTGGCCCACAGCGTTGAAAGCGGGCCGCAGCGCTGGATCCGCGTTCCGTGCTGTTGAAGGAGAGGTAAAGGGATGGAATCTCTGGACGAATTGTTGCAGCAGGCAGATGTTGCGCATGGGCATCTCTGCGCGGGGCAGATTCTTGGCGTACGCATGGCCACGCTGGCCTGTCGAATGCTTGGCATCGAGCAGCCGCGCGGCGCGGACCGCAAGCGCCTGGTCTGCTTTGTGGAAATTGATCGCTGCGCGACCGATGCCATCGGCCTGGTGACAGGGTGCCGACTCGGACGGCGGGCGCTGAAGTTTCGCGACTGGGGCAAGATGGCCGCCACCTTCATCGATCTGGCCTCGAATCGCGCCCTGCGCGTGGTTGCGCTCGAGTCTTCACGCGAGCTGGCTCGGGCGCGGTTTCCCCAGGTTGAGCCATCCTCGGCGCAGCAGAAGCTTGCCTATCGCTCGCTTGCGGACGATGAGTTGTTCGCCGCTCAATGGGTTCGCGTCGAACTGCCTTCGGAAGAGATGCCAGGGTACAAGGGCGCTCGCGTTCAGTGTGCCCAGTGCGGCGAGGGCGTGAATTTCGGTCGCTATCAAGCTCACAGGCAGGCTGACGGCGCTGTGCGGTTGCTGTGCCGGAGCTGCGCCCAGCCGGAGCTGCGCTACTGGCAGCCGCTGTAGCCGCATTCGCCTTCGTCAGCCCCATTTGTCTTTCTTCGGACGAAATGGCTACGGTTTGTTAGACTGAATGCGCGGCTTTCCGGGGATTTGCACAAGGGTGCTTCCTGCCGGTCGGCTCGTTTGTTTTCACGTGTCGAACAGGAAGTGGAGTTGGGAAGAGCGCCGCAGGCTGCGGTCGCTTCAAGGCTGGCGGAAAACCCTGCCGTCACCTGCCATTCCGGGAGACCAATTTAGCGTTCCAGCCTGTGTTTGGCTGAGTCCAGCGCAAAAGCGCCGGACAGAGAAGGATGTGTGTGTTGAATCAACTCGCCATGATCGTTGCCGCAGGCTCCGGCAGTTCCGCCATCTCGCTTCTGCTTCCCTTGCTGATGATTGCGGTGGTTTATTTCCTGATGATCCGCCCTCAGCAGCGAAAGCAGAAGACCTGGAACGAGATGCTCGCCACGCTGAAAGCCGGCGACAAAGTTACAACCACCGGCGGCATCCGCGGCACCATTCTCAGTCTCAAAGACGATACCCTTGTGTTGCGCGTGGCGCCGGATGGTTTGAAGCTTGAAGTGGTAAAAAGCGCAATCGCCGCAGTGACCACTCAGGAAGACGCGGGAAAATAGCGCTCAGTATCGCGGAAGGCACAGAAAGATCTCATCATGAAGAAGAATCTCAACGGAAAGATTGCACTCATCCTCGGCACGCTGCTCGTGTTTCTCTACGGCATCTTCGGCATTCCGAAGGGCGTCAGCGGCGCGGCGCTGGAGCAGGCCATCACGCAGCGCATCCACCTGGGCCTGGACCTGCGCGGTGGCGCACACCTCATCCTGCAGGTTGTCGTCAAGGACGCCATCAATGCCGAGACCGATAACACGGTGGCTCGCATCGAGCAAGCCATGGCAGATAACCACCTCACCTACACGCAGGTGTTGAAGCCGGATCCAAACACGCCGCAGGCCATTCGCATCGAAGGCGTGGATCCGCTGCACTCAAGCGCGGTGAGCAGTGAGCTTTCGGATCGTTTTGGCACGGAGTATGACATTGCCAGCAACAGCAACGACCATAGCTTTACGCTGACCATGAAGCCGTCCGTGCTTGCGGATCTGGAGTCGCGCACGCTGGATCAGTCGATTGAGACGATCCGTGACCGAGTCGACCGGCTGGGCGTCAGCGAGCCAGTGATTCAGCGCTACGGTCTGGGTGCCAACGAGATTCTGGTGGAACTGCCGGGCGTCGAAGACCTGGATCGAATCAAGGACATCATTCAGTCCACCTCGCGGCTGGAGGTGCACGAGGTCGCGGGTAATCCCGATGGCTACGCCAGCGAGCAGGAAGCGATGACCAGCCTGGGCGGCGCCATTCCTCCGGATGAGTATCTGGTGCATGGCGACCCGCAGGGCGTCAGCTCGGATGGCTCCGATCGCGTCTTTCTGCTGAAACGTGTTTCCATCGTCGGTGGCCGCGATTTTCGCGACGCCAGCGCGATTGGTCC
Source organism: Acidobacteriota bacterium (assembly GCA_021851335.1). Taxonomy (GTDB): domain Bacteria; phylum Acidobacteriota; class Terriglobia; order Terriglobales; family Acidobacteriaceae; genus Acidicapsa. The sequence goes on from JAJZEA010000018.1 coordinate 35,607, forward strand.
CAACGATTCCGGGCGGCAGGGCGTCAATTTTGTGCTCACCAATGCCGGTGGCCAGCGCTTCTATGACTACACCTCTTCGCACGTGGGCAGCTACATGGCGATTGTGCTCGGCGACCGCGTAAAGAATGTCGCCGTGATCAAGTCCGCGATTCGCGACAACGGCCAAATTGAGGGCCAGTTCAGCAAGGAGCAGATTGACGCGCTCTCGCTGACGCTGCGCACAGGCGCCTTGCCAGCCAGCATCATCCCCATTGAGCAGCGAACAGTCGGCGCATCGCTTGGTGCCGACTCCATCCGACAGGGAGTCATCGCCGCCATCGCAGGCACCCTCGCCGTCATGTTCTTCATGCTCCTCTACTATCGCGGCGCAGGCATCAACGCCGATCTGGCTCTCTTCCTGAACCTGGTGATTCTGCTTGGATTCATGGGTTTCAGCCAGTCGACGTTAACCCTGCCAGGCATCGCCGGCGTCATCCTGACAATTGGTATGGGTGTCGACTCGAACGTGCTGATCTTTGAGCGCATTCGAGAAGAGATGCGAGCGGGCAAAGGCGCGGCTCAGGCCGTCGATCAGGGTTTCGCTCACGCATGGGTAACCATCGTCGATACGCACGTGACCACGATCGTCTCGGCTGCCATTCTCTTCATGTTTGGCACCGGTCCGGTCAAGGGATTTGCGGTAACCCTCTTCTTCGGTCTACTGGCCAATCTGTTCACGGCCGTCTTCGTCTCGCGCGTCATCTTTGACTCGCATTTGAACAACATGAAAGCCGGAGCGCGGATCTCCATCTAGCGATTGCAATGCATGGAGCCTTTGCCCAGAGCAAAGGCTCCATGATTGGGAAGGTACGGAAAGCATCGTGGAACTTTTTACTGGCGTTACTATCGACTGGCTTGGCAAGAAGTGGTACTTCCTTGCCTTTTCTCTCCTCTTCAGCGTCTCCGGCATCATCTCCATGGGGATTCACTTTGCGCGCACCGGCAGCCCTGTGCCGCTGGGCGTGGACTTCAAAGGCGGCACCGAAGTGCAGGTGACTTTCACCGAAACGCCGGATGTCAACCAGGTGCGCAGCGCGACGAATGCCGCCGGCCTGCATGACGTGAAGATCGTCTCCTATGACGTTCCCTCGAAGCATGAGTTGCTGATCAGCCTGCCCGAGCAGTCCGACGTGAACGTGGACAGCAGCCGCAAGCGGATTCTTGACGCTTTGCACCAGCACTACAACAACCCCATCCTGGAGAGCAGCGTTCAGGCCGTCGGCCCGACCGTCGGTCGTCAGCTGGAGAAGCAGGCAGGCTTGGCAACGCTCTATTCGCTCGTCGGAATGCTGGTCTACCTCTGGTTCCGCTTTGAGTTGATCTACGGCGTTGCCGCGGTTGTCGCTGTCTTCCATGACACCCTCATCACGGTCGGAGCCTTCGCGCTCACTGGCCAGGAGATCAGCCTCACCGTCATCGCAGCCATCCTGACCCTCGTCGGCTATTCCATGAATGACACCATCGTCGTTTTTGACCGCATTCGAGAGAACCTCCGCATCAGTCGCCGCGAGGGGCTGGCCGATGTCGTCAATCGCAGCATCAATCAGACATTGAGCCGAACTGTGCTCACCTCCGGACTCACCTTTCTCACCGTCCTTGCGCTCTATATCTTTGGCGGCAAGGTGCTCAGCGGCTTTTCCTTTGCGCTGGTCGTCGGCATCCTGATCGGCACCTACTCCTCGATCGCCGTGGCGGCTCCGATGCTCGTTGCCTATCAGGATTGGCGCATGAAACGCGGCAAGGCCGTCACGCTTCCCGCAGCGAAACGCAGCCGCTGATCGGAATCGAATCTCCCTGCGATCCTCCTTCTATGCAGCCTCGGGCAAACGCTCGAGGCTGCACTGTATTTGCAGCAGATTTACGGGATATTTTGCAGCTCTGCGGCTCTTCTGATATAGGTTGAACACACCAGTTCCAAAGAGAAATGTTAGCCGTAAAATATCGGGAACATTCTTCAGCCTCGCGGTGTCTGTAGTGTTAAGAAATCTATCGCGATTCGAGGTCGGCCATGTTTGAAGATGCAACATTCGAATCCAGCAATCGGATCAAGAGCAAGAGCAAGTATTGGATGATTGTCACCACCATCCTCTGCGGCTCTGTGATTGGCGTCATGGTCCTGATTCCGCTGATCTATCCCGAGGCACTTCCCAAGCAGGCCATGGCGACATTGCTGGTTGCACCGCCACCGCCGCCACCACCGCCACCACCACCACCGCCGGAAGTGCATCAGGTTATCGTCAAGCCGCAGATGATGAACAATCAGCTCACGGCGCCTACCAGGATTCCCAAGCAGATCAAGATGGTCGCTGAAAAAGAAGCGCCACCTTCGGCGGGATTTGGTGTGGCGGGTGGTATGGGTGGCGGGGACGGCGCTCCGGGCGGCGTGATCGGCAGTCTCTTTGGCAGTGCCAGCTCGGCGCCAGTCGTCAAGGCAGCTCCGCCAAAGAAGATCGCCATCTCGCAAGGTGTTGCTCAGGGCATGTTGATGGAAAAGGTCAATCCGATCTATCCTGCCATTGCCAAAGCGGCCCGCATGCAGGGAACCGTCGTGCTCCAGGCGACGATCTCGAAAACCGGGACAATTCAAAATCTGCGCGTAATCAGCGGGCCGGCGATGCTGCAGCAGTCAGCGCTTCAGGCGGTCAGCCGGTGGCGTTACAGGCCCTACCTGCTCAATGGTGAGCCGGTTGAGGTGGAAACCACGGTCAATGTAGTCTTCAGCCTGGGCGGCTGAGAGAATTTTCGCTCGGCTTACCGGTCTTCCGGACGCCATTTCTTCGCGGGCCAGGGATTGTTTGTGCCGGATCCTTAAGCCTGTAACCGCAGCAGACTTTACCAGGTATTCAGCTATTCCCAGGAGGAACGATTCAGTGATTCTCACTCAGTTTGCACACCTTACCCACATCCCCTCAGCTCTGGCCATGTTCCAGGATGAAACCGTTGACTTCAGCATGATGGGCCTTTGGAGCCACATGGGTTACTTTGCCAAGGGCATTGCGATCATCCTGTTCATCATGTCGGTCTGGTCGCTGGCAGTCATGATCGACCGTTACCTGTACTTCTCCGCAGCCCGCAAGCAGTCGCGCGAATTTGCTCCGAAGGTTGCCGGCGCCCTCAAGGATCGCAAGCTCGAAGAGGCAATCAAGCTGGCAGACCGCAGCAAGAAGTCGCATCTAGCCGAGGTTGTGCAGGCTGGTCTGCAGGAGTTCAAAAGCCAGGGCGGAAGCGTCAATGAAGAGACCGTCGAGAGTGCAAAGCGCGCTCTGGAGCGGGCTGAAGCTATCGTCCACGCCAAGCTCAAAAAGGGCATCAGCGTTCTGGCTACAGTCGGATCAACAGCTCCATTCGTGGGCCTGCTGGGTACCGTCATGGGCATTCTGAACGCCTTCCAGCAGATTGCGACGCAGAAGTCTTCCGGCATCGGCGCTGTCGCCGGTGGTATTTCGGAAGCTCTCGTCACCACGGCCTTTGGTTTGATCGTGGCCATTCCTGCCGTCATGTGCTTCAACTACTTCAGCGGACGTGTGGAAGCATTCGACGTCGAGATGGATAACTCATCGAGCGAGCTGGTGGATTACTTCATCAAGCAGAGCAGCAAGTAAGAACCGTCCGTACGTCTCAATCCGGGCACACGGGTTGCGGCAGACTGGATGATTGTCTCTAGCCTGGGAAAGCAGCTCTGGCGGTCTCTGTTCAAGTGGCCGCCAGAGCGCAAGATGCGCCAACGGGCTGAAGAGCAAAGACGCAATGCAGTAGGGACGGCAAAACTCAGATTGGGAGCAGATACATGGCACTTGCAGTTCGTAATGAAGGCGCAAAAGTCAACTCAAACATCAACGTCACGCCCATGGTGGACGTGATGCTTGTGTTGCTGATCATCTTCATGGTCATCACGCCGATGCTGCAAAACAAGGTGAGCGTCGATCTGGCCAAGACGGACAACCCGATCGCGATGCCCGATGCCGACAAGGAAGACGCCATTGTTGTGGCGATCACGCGGGATGGAACGCTCTATCTGGGGCAAAACAAGATTGCGGGTTCGGAGATTGGTCAAAAAGTGCGCGATATGCTTGCCGACAAGCCGGGAAAGCAGATCTTCGTACGAGCCGACGCACGCGCGCGCTACCTCGATGTAGAAAATGCAATTGATGATGTACGTTCTGCCGGTGTGGATTCCGTCGGACTCCTGACAGAGAAGCGACAGGGGCCAGGATCCTCAGGCGAGTAAGAGCAAGGGCAACGTAATCAATCCGAACGTGAAGGATTCTCGGAAGGAGTCAAAGCAATGGCAATGGGAACAAGCGGGCCTGGAGGCCTGTCCTCGGATATCAACGTCACGCCGTTGATCGATGTATTGCTCGTTTTGCTGATCATTTTTATGGTGATCGTGCCGGTCACGCCCAAGGGGCTGGATGCACTGGTCCCTCAGCCGCCGAAGAACCCGCAGAAGTCGCAGCCCGATGACCGTACGATCGTTGTCTCGGTGCTGCATACGGGGGGCAATCAGGTGGCCTACAAGATCAATCAGGACGACGTCGCGAAGAGCGATCTTCTGGCTAGACTTACGGCGATTTACGCCAACCGCGCCGAGCGCATCATGTTTGTGAAGGGCGACGACGATGTGGACTTTGCTCAAATCGCGGATGTCATTGATATTGGGAATGCTGCGGGTGTCGATCACGTAGGTCTGATGACGCCGAAGATCATGGCCGGGCAGTAAGCCAGTCGATCAGGGCGCAAAGGGAAGCACAACGCGGGCCTGCCAGGCGTCTTGAGAATCACTGGCGACGACTCGAAGGAGAAGGAAACGAACATGAATCGAAGCGCACGTCTGCCGATCCTTGCGGCAAGCCTGGTTGTGATGGCGGTAACTTTCACTGGATGCAATCGTCTCGCGGCGCGAGATCAGCTCAACAAGGGCGTGGAGGCGTATAAAGCCGGGAAGTACGAAGCCGCGATAACCCACTTCCAGACCGCGATTCAGGACGATCCAAGCCTGCCGATGGCGAAGAACTATCTCGCAACGGCTCTTTCGCAAAACATCGTTCCTGGGCTGGATACGCCAGACAATGTGAAGATGGCGAATCAGGCGATCGATATCTATAAGGAAGTCCTGCAGCAGGATCCAAGCGACATCAACAGCATGAAAGGCATCGCCAGCCTGTACTTTAATATCAAGAAGCTGGATGATGCCAAGCAATGGCAGGAAAAAGTTCTCGCCGTCGATCCGAAGGACCCTGAAGCGGCTTATACAGTGGGTGTGATTGACTGGACCGAGGCGCGCGAAAACGCGTTGAAGGTTCTGGCCCCTGCTGGGATGACGGATGACGGTCTGGGCAATGCAAAGCTCCCGAAAAAGGAGTGCCTGGCGCTCCAGCAACAAAATGCACCGCTTGTGGCTGAAGGCACCAAATACCTGAATATGGCCATTGAGAATCGCCCGGATTACGATGATGCGATGGCATACATGAACCTGATCTATCGCCGTAAAGCCGATCTGGACTGCGGGGACGAAGCGACGCGGAAAGCCGATGTAGCCACTGCCGACAGTTGGCGCGACAAGGCCATGGGCACACGCAAAGCCAACGAGGCCAAGAAGAATCAAGGACCGGGCGGAATCGTCATGGACTCCAACGGAAACATGAAGTAAACGAAGTGGACACTCAACGCAAAAGCCTCCTGCATAGGAGGCTTTTGCGCTTATGCTTCCATTCCAGTGTCGTCAAGAGAGCCACGAAAGGTGCAACGCATGAAGCGGACAGAAGGTCGTTTGAACCGAAGAAGTTTTCTCACACTTTGCTCGCAGGCGGGCGTTGGTTCAGCCCTTTTGCCCGGTGTTTTACTCACGCTCTCCGCTCAGGCTCAGGAGAAATCTCCCGACGAGCCAGCGCCGATCACTTCCGAGATGATCGACCAGGCAGCAGCATTGGCAGGGGTTCATCTGACCGCAGCACAGCGACAGATGATGCTCGATGGATTGGAGTCGCAGCGCGAGAGCTACGATGCCATCCGCAAGCTCAAGATGCCGAACAGCGTAGCTCCGGCTTTTGTCTTTGATCCGCTGCCTGCCGGGGCGGTGGTCGAAACCGGGATCGAGCAGCCGAAATGGAGTCGGGTAGAAGCATCCGCGGCTCCGTCAGATCTGAACGATCTCGCCTTCGCGACGGTCGGAGAACTGGCGGCGCTGGTGAAAGCGCGGCGAGTGACGGCAACCCAGTTGACGCAAATGTATCTGGAACGACTGAAAAAATATGACTCAAAACTGCACTTCGTCATTACGCTGACGGAGGAGCGTGCGCTGGCGCAGGCCCGTGCTGCCGACGCGGAGATTGCCGCGGGTCTTTACCGTGGTCCGCTGCACGGAATTCCCTGGGGCGCAAAAGACTTGCTTGCGGTCAAAGGCTATCCGACGACGTGGGGCGCGGGTGGCTTTCAGCGACAGCAACTCGATGAAGATGCCACGGTTGTCGAGAGGCTGGATGCAGCCGGAGCGATTCTTGTCGCCAAGCTGACCCTGGGCGCGCTCGCCATGGGCGATCACTGGTTTGGCGGTCAGACGCGGAATCCGTGGAATCCGGAACAGGGTTCTAGTGGCTCGTCGGCAGGACCGGCCAGCGCTGTGGCGGCCGGTTGCGTCGGTTTTGCCATTGGATCCGAGACGCTGGGTTCGATTTCGTCTCCTTCCACACGCTGCGGCGATACAGGATTGCGGCCTACGTTTGGCTTTGTTCCACGTACCGGAGCGATGGCGCTGAGCTGGACGATGGACAAGCTGGGTCCGATCTGTCGAAGCGTTGAGGATTGTGCCATGGCCATGCAGGCGATCTTTGGCCCGGATGGCAAGGACCTCTCCACGCGTAACGCCGCGTTCAACTGGAATGTTGACTATGACTGGAAGAAGCTGCGCATCGGCTACTTCCAAAGCGAGTTTGAGCCAATCGCAGCATTTCATCCGCGCGCAGCCCAGGGCAACGAGACGGCAGAGCAGAAAAAAGCTCGCGAACTACGCAATTCCATGTTCGCCGCCGGACACGCACGACGCGTCTATGACCAGCAATACGATCAGGCCGCGCTCAGCGCTCTTCGCCGGATGGGCGCGACTCTGATTCCGGTGCAGTTGCCCAAACTGCCTTACGGTGCGATGGCGCCGTTGTTGACGGCAGAAGCGGCCGCGGCGTTTGACGACCTGACGATGAGTGGCCGAGACAGTCTGCTGACCGAACAAGGGCCGCAGGATTGGCCCAACGATTTCCGTGTCTCGCGCTTCTATCCCGCAGTTGAGTATATTCAGGCCAATCGTGCGCGTACGCTTGCGATCCAGGAGTGGGCCAGGCTCTTTGAGCAGGTGGATATCATCGTGACGCCAACCAACGGCGAGCAACTGGTGGCAACCAACCTGACCGGACATCCAGCGCTGATTGTACCCAACGGATTGCGCGGTGCAGACGCGCCCAAGCCGCCCAGGGTTGACGATGGCAACGACGACAATATCGGTGGACCCGGAACTCCGGTCAGCCTGACTCTGTTGGCCAGCCATTATCAGGATGCCAAGCTGCTTGCATTTGGCCGCGCTTATCAGGATGCGACAGGATTTCACAAACTGCATCCAAAGCTGGACTGAGCCATGGCTCTGGTGGAAGCAGAGGGGCTGACTCGGCGCTACGCGCGGCGCATTGGGCTGCGCCGAGTGGAGACGACGGTCGTCGATGACGTCAGCTTTACCTTGGAACGCGGAGAGACGCTGGGATTGCTGGGCGAATCGGGCAGCGGCAAGAGCACACTCGCGCGTATGGTGTTAGGGCTGACGGAGCCGGATAAAGGCAGCGTGCGCGTGGACGGCATTGCCATCACGTCTGTGACTATTCAGGGGCTGCGGCGAAGGATGCAGCCGGTATTTCAGGATCCCGCGGCTGCGCTGGACCCGCGTATGCGCGTGTTCGATTTGGTGACGGAGCCGCTCGTCATCCATCGGCGCAGCCTGCCAGGCGATGCAAGCCGACAAACTCTGCGGAGGACGGCGGCGGAACTGCTGCGGTCGGTTGGAATGGATGAGTCGGCGCTTGCGCGCTACCCGCATGAGTTCAGCGGCGGACAGAAGCAGAGGATCAATATTGCGCGCGCTCTTGCCTTGCAGCCGGAGATTCTGGTGCTGGACGAGCCGGTCTCCGCGCTGGATGTGAGCGTGGCGGCGCAGGTGGTCAACCTGTTGCGCCAGTTGCAGAAGGAACGGAAACTAACCTATCTGTTCATCAGCCATTCGGTGCCGCTGGTGCGCTATCTGGCAACGCGCATTGCGGTGCTGGAGCGCGGGCGACTGGTGGAGATGGGTGAGGCCGAATCGCTTTGTCACGCCCCGCAGAGTGCATATACACAACGGCTCATCGCCGACACGCCTCATTTGTAAATGCCACTTGCCCAGCGATTGCATGGGCAGCGCAGGCCTTGTCCGCTGCAAGCGCTGGCCCCGCACCCGCCCGTACCCGATATTCGCTGACAGGGACTATGGAAGTTGAAGATGCGGGAACGAAGCAGATTGGCTTGCCAGCGATGGCAAGTCTGGCGCTGCCGGTCGCTTACTCGACGGATTACTGTACCTGGCCCTGCGGACGTAGACGGCGCAGTTCAAGCGCACAATCGACGGCATTCTGCGCGGCAAAGCGAAGGTTGTCACAAGCCGCCCAAAGCCAGAACTTCCGAAGGTGCTGCTCTCGCGTCGATTCGTCCGACGGCGAGCCAATGCGCACCAGAAGATTGTTTTGCCCAATGGCGGCTAAATTCGACGGACTTTCCGAGCCGGTCGAGAGCACCTCAACAGGAACGCCTGCCAGCGCCAGCTCCAGCGCGGCACGAGGAACCGCCTCAGCCAGTTCCACCCACACCGAAAAGCAAAGTCCATGAAAGACCGGAGCCTGAATCAATTGCAGGGAAAGCTCGACATCCGGCGTCAAGGCAAACAGATGCTGTCGAATCCGCTCTTCCGTCGCGCGCAGGCTCACCTGGGCGGACTCGCCTGTATCCACAAGCTGGTTAAACGCAATCTGCGCATCAAAGACCAAACGCGGCACGGATTGAAAACTCAGCAGCCCCACCGTCTGTTGATGGAGTTCATCGAGCGCCGAGGCGCCATATTCTGATGCAGGATGCAACACTGTCGCCGCAGCCGATCGAAGCCGTCCTGACGCCCTCAGCCGACCCATCAGCAAAGCCAGCGCCAGCGCCGCCGGATGCGCCGGAACTACCGCTCGCGTCAACAGATCCGGAGCGCCCGGAAGCGGCTCCATCCACGGGCTGTGAATCAGCACCTCCGGCTCTTCCTCCAGCACGCCCGTCAAATCCAGTACCGTGCAGCCCACGCGCAAAGCATTGCGGCTCCAGCGCTGTGTCTGCGCTTTGCTCCCGGCAAAGAAGACAAAATCCAGGCCGTCAAATGAATCAGGGCCCAGCCCTAGCACTACCGCTGGCTCGTCGCCAATCTGATCGAGCTTGCCGTGTGCCTCCGGATCTTCCATCAGAACAAACTGCGCACCGGCAAAGGCAGATTCTGCCAACGCTTCCTTCAACTCGCTGCCCAGCGGCGAACCTGAGCCAACAACTCCAATCTTGAACACGGGCATCATCGCGGCGAACGATCTCCTTCCGAGGGCAATCCACCTTGCGTCTCCGCCACAGCGACAACCACCGCAGACTGGTGTCTGCGTCGCCGTGACCAGGAGTAGGCGGCACGCGCCCAGATTCCGGAAAACATATACGCCAGCGCCATCAGAAAAAGTACGCCACGCGAAAAACGAATCAGGATAAAGATACCGATCGCCAGCAACGCCAAAAGCTGAAACGGCTGCGTCCGGCCCAGATTGATCTCCTTGCCGGACCAGAAGCGCCACGTACTCACCATCAGGAATCCAATCAGCCCGACCAACACAATCCACAAGATCGACAGCCACCAGTAGGGAATCGGAATCCCATAAAAACAGTGCACCGACGATGCAATCAGGCCCGCGGCTGCCGGAATCGGCATACCCACAAAATACTTTCGGTCCAGGCGTCCGGGATTCTGAGGCTGAGGATCGTGGCTGATATTGAACCGAGCCAGGCGTGAAACGCCGCAAAGCAGATAGAGAAAGCAGACAAACGTTCCCACCTGCACAATCGGATGCGCCAGTTCCGGGCTGATCGTCTCCGGCAGAAAGTGAAATCCCCACACCAGCGCAAGCAGCGCCGGGGCTACTCCAAACGTAATCGCATCGGCCAGCGAATCCAGCTCGCGGCCAAAATCGCTTGCCGTATTCGTCATCCGCGCAATGCGACCGTCAAGCGCGTCGAAGGGTATTGCAAAACAGATCGCCAGCGCAGCCCAGTCCAGCTTCTGTGCCGCGTCCACCGTCGCCTGCATCGCCTGCATCGTCTGGGTAATGGCAAAGTAGCCAGCGCCGATGCCAGCCGCGGTGAACAGCGAGGGCAACACAAACATGCCTCGGCGGCGCCTGCGAGGACGATCGTGTCGTGCGCCCATCGCAAAGCTCGGCTGGTTCACTTGCCCGCTCCTGCGAGCTTGGCCAGCACGCTACGGCCGCCCGCAACGCGCATCTTGGGCTGCACCAGCACCTGCACATCTGCCGGCAGGATCACATCCACCCGCGAGCCAAACTTGATCAGCCCCACGCGCTCGCCTCGCGCCACGCGATCCCCCTGTTTCCGATGAAAGACAATACGTCGCGCCAGCAATCCGGCAATCTGACGAAAGGTGACCTCTGCTCCGTCTTCGGCGCGCACGGTCACACTGTTCTGCTCGTTGCGCTCTGCTGAAGCCGGGTTCATCGCATTCAGATAAAGCCCTTTCTGGTAGCGCACTTCCGTCACAACACCCGCAATCGGCGAGCGATTGACGTGGACATTGAAGACGCTCAGGAAGATGCTGATGCGCTGCCGCTCACCCTCCGCGGTCACGATGCGGGCCGCTTCCGTCACCACACCATCCCCGGGCGAGACCACCAGCCCCTCACCTGCTGGAATCGTCCGGTGAGGATCGCGAAAAAACCACAGGAAGAATGCTGCCAGCAGTATGCAGGGCACCGCCAGCCACACAGTAAGAAACCAGCCAAGCGCCGCTGCGGCCGCCAGAAATCCCACGCCGTAAAAGTAACCGTCTTTGACCATAATCCCCAACGATTATACGGCGCAGCCACGTACCATGCGGAAAGCGGCCCATTCCGTGCGGGCAAACTTCCCGGAATAGAGGACCACCGACGGTGATTGTTCCCTCAGGCAACCGCTGGAATTCGATGTTCCAGAGCCGTCATCAGGTCTTTGGTGTGCAGCTTCAGCTTCTTCAGCCGCACCTCTTCCATCTGCTCTTCCACCGACAGATACGGTTTGGCCATCAGCTCGTCCAGTCGCTGAGCATAGAGGCGATGCTCATGCATCAGTCGTTCCATCTCAGCGCCATTGCTTGCTTCCAGGAGTTCCGTCATGGTTCACCTCGCGATACAGCGGACAATCCTGTATACGCCCAGAACGAACAGCCCGGCAACTGAAAAATTCCCGCCACTCGGCAAATCAGAGGAGAACCACAAGCTTTGCCCCAAACCGACTGCAAAAGCCAGCTCGTGCTTAAACCAGCCAATGCTCAGGCCAGCCAGCGCTCCATCCTCACCGCATCTTCCGCAGGATCGCGATAATAGCCCGGTCTGCGTCCCGTCTCCGTGAAACCCGCGATGCTGTAGAGTCGCTGCGCCGCCTGATTGGACGCCCGAACCTCAAGCATCAACCGCCGCGCGCCGACCTCGGCGCAACGCTGCATCAAGCCCTCCAGCAGCCGACGGCCCACGCCACGTCGCTGCCACGCTCCTGCCACCGCAATGGTTTCCAGCTCCGCATCCTCCAGCACCAAGGAAGTGACTGAAACTGCCACGATTCCTGTCTCCGCTCCGGCATTCTTGCCGATACTCTCGCCGGTATTCACAGTAGCCACCAGCGCAATCCGCTGAACTTCGCGGCCAGTCAGCATCTGCCGCCACTGCCACTCGGTCCACTGCGGAGCCTCCGGCAGCCTGGCGCAGATCTCCCGCACACGCTCGATATCTTCGGCCTGCATCGGCTTCATCTGGATTGTCGCCGCGTCGGTCATTCCGCGTTGCGCGCCGTTGCCGCGCGCGCCTCCATTCCACGGTTCAATTCAGATTCCGTTCCGCGTTCAGTCCCGCGCAGATAGTGCCCATCGAGCGCAGACGCATCATCCCATTCTCCGGCGAGCCAGCGTTGCTGCGTAAACTCCAGCGCCTGCACGGCTCCCGGCGCGGCCACACGAACAACTCGCGACTCCTCCGCCAGAGCTTCCAGCAGTTGCGCCACGGATTCCTCACAGACAGCCACTCGCTCCGGCAATAGCAGCGAGTTTTCCGCCACGCGAAACTCGCCCGCCGTCACTAACCGTTCCTGCCAGCCATCCGCCGTTCGCTGACCGACAAAGATCTGCCCACGCCAGGCATCCAGCGCGGCGCAATCCGTACCTCCTGCGGCGGCCAGGATCGCGAGGCGCGAAATCGCAAGCAGAGGCAGCGCTCGCGCTTTCACCAGCCCTTTGGCCGTCGCCACGCCTACGCGAATCCCCGTAAAACTTCCCGGTCCATGGACCACCACCACGCCGTCCAGCATTCCCATCGTGCAGTTGGACTGGCGCAGCAAGCCTGCAATGGCAGGCACCAGTCCCGCAGCGCATTCGCGGCTGGCCAAACTCGACTCGCCCAGCACGATCATCCGGCCATCCTGCACGCGCGCCAGCGCCACACTCCCGGCTACGCCGCAGGTGTCGATGCCCAGCAGCAGGGCATTCTCTCGCTCTCTCGGATGAATCAATGCGCAGCCTCCACCAACTCCAGCAGTACTCCATGCGCGCTTGCCGGATGCACAAACACATAGCGGTGTCCGCCCGCTCCCACCTGAATCTGCTCGTTTACCAGTCTCACGCCCTGCGCGCGCAGCCGTGCCACCACATCGTCCAGATCACGCACGCGCAGCGCCACATGATGCAATCCCTCGCCACGACGCGCAACAAATCTGGCGATGGACGATTCCGCCTCCGTTGCCTCCAGCAGTTCAATGCGGCTTTCTCCCGCGGCCAGCATCGTCACGCGCACACGTTCAGCGGCAATCGTCTCCCGTGGCTGCGGCTCCAGCCCCAGTGCTCGATAGAAACCCTCCGCCGCATCCAGCGAATGCACGGCAATTCCCAGATGATCGATCTGCGGACCCGACTCGCGCAAAGGACCCGACACGCGCAAATCTGCCGCTTGCTTCGCATTCTGCTTGCTTTGCTGCTGCCGAACGCCGTCACGATCACAAGCAATCGCAAGCAACGCATCGAGCAGCGCGTCCACGCCTTCGCCGCTTGTCGCCACCGTCCGCACCATGGTTCGCGGAGCGCGTCCCGTCACCGTTTCCGTCAGTGCCTCAGCCGCAGCCATCTCCTGCTCCAGCTCATCCATCCCGTCGCGATCCGCCTTGTTCAGCGCCAGCACATCGGCAATCTCCAGCACGCCGGCCTTCATCGCCTGCACCGCATCGCCCATTCCCGGAGCCAGCACCAACGCAACCGCATCCACAAGCGGAACCACATCCACCTCGCCCTGGCCCACGCCCGTCGTCTCCACCAACAGCACATCCCAGCCCGCGCACTCGATGAGAGTCAGAGCATCTTCCGCCGCCGCCGCCACTCCGCCCAAATGCCCCCGCGTCGCCATCGATCGGATGAAGACGCCATCCTCGCCGGCCATCGACTGCATACGAATCCGGTCACCCAGAATCGCCCCACCCGTCAGCGGACTGGATGGATCAATCGCCAGCACGGCGACCGATCTCCCGCGCTGCCGCAGCGCCCGCGTCAACCCCTCGACCAGCGTGCTTTTGCCCGCGCCCGGAGCGCCCGTCAACCCCAGCCGCACCGCTCGCCGCGACCACCCCTGCTGTGCCATAGACCGGCGACATGCTGCCACTAGCTCGGCAGCCTGGGTGTCTCCGCTTTCTACCTGCGTCAGCGCGCGCGCCAGCGTCTTCCGATCCCTGGCCAGCAGCCGCTCCAGCATCGTCCCTCGCGGCTCTTCTCGCTTTTTCTCCTCGTGGCTCATTTCCATTCCATCAGCCCAAGCATACTGGAGTTGCTTGCCGCCGGTCCTGACCTTGCCTTGTGGCGTTCTTACACTCGCGCAATATGCTTCATTACGCGATTCTTTGTCCGCAACAGGGAACGGTTTCCCTATCGGTTTGCGTATTTTGTTCAAACCTGTTTGACTGAGTGACGCGCAGATCCTGCCAGAACATCCGCACCTCTGCCGCATTTCGCTGGTCATAAAAAATTAGAGGAGACAGTCGTATGTCTTTAACATCCCGATGGCAGCGCGCCGCCCGGCATTCCCTGCTGCTCGCCGCGCTCACCGCATCCTTTGCCGCTCCGCTTCTCGCCCAGTCCGTCCCCGTCGTCACCGGAGATGCCCGCGTCGACAAGCTGCTCAGCCAGATGACCCTTGACGAAAAAATGGCGCTCATCCGCGGCGCTTCTGAAGATCCCGCCACCAATCAGGGCCAGGCCGGATATCTCACCGGAGTCCCCCGCCTGCACATTCCGCCGCTGCGCTTCTCCGACGGACCTCCCGGCATCCTCACCCGCTATCCTTCTCAGGCAGAGACAGCCACCATGGGTCTGGCCGCCACCTTCAGCCATGCCGATGCCGTCGCCAATGGCCAGGTCGTCGCGCGTGAAGCCAAAGCTCTCGGCATCGATGTCGTCCTCCAGCCCTTCATCAACATCGACCGCGACATCACCTTCGCCCGCGGCTACAACACCTACGGCGAAGACCCCGTCCTCACCGGCGACACCGCCGCCGCCTTCATCCGCGGCGTACAGGGCGAAGACGTCATGGCTCAGGCCAAGCACTACGTCGCCTATGACACCGACGGCGGCAATGTCTGGGTCGGCCAGCAGGCTCTGCACGAAATCTATGTCTCGCCCTTCATCGACGCGGTCCGCGTGGGTGTCTCATCGATCATGTGCTCCTACAACAAGGTCAACGGTATCGCTGCCTGCGGCAACCCGAACACCCTCGTCACCATCCTCCGCGATCAGGTCGGCTTCAAGGGTTTCGTCACCTCCGACTGGGGCGCGGTCCACGCGCCGGACTTCATCAACAACGGCCTCGACATGGAGATGCCCGGCCCTGGTCCCAAAGGCAGTCCGATGGGCGCAATGATCTTCTCCTTCTTCACCACCGACAAGCCGGAGCCGCCGAAGCCGCTCAAATTCAACACCGCCATGATGGCCGGCTTCTTCGGTCGCCCGCTGCCGGAAGAACCCCCGCAAAAGCCTTTTAATGCCGGCACCTTCGGCTCGGTCCGGGATGCGCATGTGAACTTCTGGAACCTCCGTCAGGAAGGCAAGCTCTCTGAGTCCACCATCACCCGCGCCGCCGGAACCGTCCTCTATGAGATGGACAAATTCGGCTATCTCGATCACCCCACCCCGGGCCAGCTTGCGCCCAAAGACCCGCCCGTCCACGCTGTCGAGGAGAACGCTCGCGTCATCCGCAAAACCGCGGAAGACGCCGCCGTGCTGCTCAAAAATGAAGGCTCCATCCTGCCGCTCAGCTCCGCCAATCTCGCCTCCGTCGCCATGATCGGCCCCGGTGCAGGACAGACCGTCGCTATCGGCACGGCAGGCGAGCGTTCGATCGGCTTCCCCTGGCGTCAGATCGGCACCGTGCAGGCCATGCGCAAGCTCGATCCGGCGGTCAAGATCGACTACGCTGTCGAGGATGACATGACCGGCAAGCCCATCCCCGCTGCGCTCTGGACCAACGCCGCCGGCAAGCCCGGTCTGATGCGCACCGCAAAGGACGGCAGCAAATCGACCGACGCCACGATTGACTTCACCGTGGCCAATCACAAAGCCCTTGCAGCCAACACTGAAGCTACGTGGGACGGCAGGTTGCACATCGCTAAAGCCGGCTCCTACTGGGTCTATCTGCAACTGCTGGGCGCGGCGGGCAGCCTTCAGATCGATGGCAAACCCGT
Source organism: Acidobacteriota bacterium (assembly GCA_021851335.1). Taxonomy (GTDB): domain Bacteria; phylum Acidobacteriota; class Terriglobia; order Terriglobales; family Acidobacteriaceae; genus Acidicapsa. The sequence continues at coordinate 51,705 of JAJZEA010000018.1, forward strand.
CGCCGCTGCCAACGGCCTCCGCGGCGCCGTTCACGGCGATACCGTGATCGGCGGCAAGGATGGACTGATGCCCACCACCGACGGACTCGACAATGTCCGCGTTGCCCTCGATCTCACTGCGGGCACTCACGACGTCACCCTCTCCGTCACCGGCGATACCTCCAACCATCCCGAACAGGTGCGCCTGAACTGGATGACCCCGGAAGCGCGCCAGGCTGACCATGACGCCGCGATTGCAGCCGCCAAAGCCGCCAAAGTCGCCATCGTCTTTGCCTGGACGCGCGGA
>JAJZEA010000019.1 GCA_021851335.1 Acidobacteriota bacterium
TCCACGCTCTCGCGCACCGCAGCCGATGGTACAATCGACAAAGTGATTACGGCGGCTATAGTTCAGCGGCAGAACGCCTGACTGTGGCTCAGGATGTCGTGGGTTCGATCCCCACTAGCCGCCCCACCTTGCAGGGCAATCTCGCTTTCCACAACCCCACACACCTTGTGATTCAGGCCCTTTGACCTTCCGCTCATTTGCGCTTCCGCCCGATCCTCTTTGGCTGACACCGTACCCCGCCATTACGATCTTTCGTGGCGGACACGCTCAGACGCTTCTGGGGAACTTTTGGCCTCGTCCGACTTTGGCGGAAGAAGCTGAGGCGGAGTCTGTTGTGGTGGATGAAGCCGACCAGAGCAGAGTTTTGTGCCACTGTCACTGGCAGCGCGATGGACAGACCCGGCGTGTGTTTGCCGAACGGCTGACCCTGCTGCTGGTGCATGGGCTGGAGGGTTCGTCGAACTCCGGATATGTGCGCGGCATCACGGCGCTGGCGCTGCGAGCCGGGTGCAACGTGATTCGCATGAATATGCGGAACTGCGGCGACACCGATGCCTGGACTCCCACGCTATATCACTCGGCGCGATCAGACGATGTGGATGCAGTTCTGCACCACTTCCAGCAGAAGCATCACCTCACTCGCATGGCGATGATCGGCTACTCGATGGGTGGCAATCTGGTGCTGAAACTTGCTGGAGAAGCGGGCAGCGATGCTCCGGAGTGGATGGTTGCGGTGGCGGCGGTCAGCCCCGTCACAGACCTGGCCGAGAGTGCGGATGCGCTGCATGAGCGCTCGAATCGGATTTATGAGCGGAACTTTCTGAAGCGGCTGAGGCAGCGTTTTCGTCGCAAGGCGCAGCTTTTTCCGGAGCGATATTCACTGGTCGGGCTTCCCACCATCCGTTCCATTCGCGAATTTGACAACGCTGTGACTGCGCCCCATAGTGGATTTTCTGACGCAGACGACTACTACTTTCGCGCCTCCAGCGCGAGGCGCGCCGATGCAATCCGAATTCCGACTTTGATTCTGAATGCTCTGGACGATCCATTCATTCGCATGCGCGCCGATACCCGTCAGAAGCTTTTGGCAAACAAGGCTGTGCGCCTGATTGAAACCCAACAGGGCGGCCATTGCGCGTTTCTAGCCAGGCGAGAACGCAGCAAGACGTTTCATCGCCACTGGGCCGAAAGGGTTGTAACGAATTTTGTGATTGCAGCAGCGTCCATTGCGACGGAGCAACGGAATGGAAGCTGACTGGAGCGTGGAGTTGGGTAGCGATGCGCCCGTGATCGATCAGGGCTGGCCAGGGTGGATCGACATTTGTCAGGATCGGTCCCGGATTGCGTTGCTCGATGAAGTGCGCACCTTCCCTCCGCTCGAGAAAGCGCTGCGATGGGTACTTGAATCGAACTGCGGCATGGTACCGACGAAATGTGATTTCTGGACGCGCGATGAGCCAGTGGATGCGTGCGAATATGATGCCGACCCCGGGGCGAATTCCACAACCGCAAACTGTTTTGTGGATCTGATGCCGCAAGCTGCAACGCACTGGATCAATCTGGCCTGGGCAGAACGCTGGGCTGAAGCAAGTATCAAGAAATTGCAGGCAATTCGCTGCCGGAATACACGCGTCGAAGTCGTCTTGAGGCAGGCCTTCAACGATGACCTGGCTTTTCTGGGAGTTTCACTTTACATCAGCGCCTGTGGCATCTCGACCAGGCAAGCCAGGAGCACGTTAGCTTCGGCACTTCCACACGCGTTGAGGGCCATATGTATGGTAAATGCAGACCGTGAAAGCGCGCCCGGAGACGGAGCGCAGATTACAATGAAAGTGCAGTCTCCTGCGGGCGAGTAGCTCAATTGGATAGAGCAACGGCCTTCTAAGCCGTAGGTTACAGGTTCGATCCCTGTCTCGCCTACCATTCGCCACAATCCATTGCAGTTGGAAGTTGAACGCGCTGATGCCGGGCTCGATTTTCCGGGAAAATGCTGCTTCGATGCTCTTCTGCGAGTGCACATGCTCGAGCGTGTTTCCTACATACCGCGGTGACTTCATCGCGGGGGGTCTGATATGCGTGGCTTTTGACTTTGGCTTATGGATGAAACACGCTCACGGATTCTGATTTAGTAGGTCAGGGTGGCGATGATGGTGTCAGAGTAGCTGCCGGGCGCAATGGATTGGCCTGCTGGAATCTGTCCGTAGACGGTGACGGATTGTGTAGTGCCGTTGCCGGTGCCTGTCACCCAGTTGGTTGCCGCGGTGTTGCCCCAGTTCACGGTGCGCGCCGCATCGGAGTAGAGGCCGTAGTGCAGCAGCGCACCACGCGGGCCGGTCATGGCGCGCTTGGTGATGGTGGCTCCTTTACTTTTCCCCGCGTTGAGGCCAATGGTGTAGCTGGTGGCATCCGAGCAGGTCGCAGAGATCGTCGAGGTGGAGTTATTCACTGCGCCGGAGTAGGTGCCGAAAGCCATTGCAGAGGAAGATACGGTGCAGTGAGCCTTTGCGCTGGCGTTCACCAGAAAGCTGGCGGTAACAGTTGCAACACCCGCGCCTTCCACGGAGGCGGTAATCCGATCGGAGTAGGTTCCGACCGTGACATACTGATTGGCGGGAAGCTGGCCGTAGATGTTGTATTTCTGGGCTGTTCCCGTACCGGTACCCGTGACCCAGTTGGTGCCGGAGCTATCGCCCCAGTTGATGGAGTGGGAAGCGTTCGTGTAGATGCCGTAGCGCAGTAAAGTTCCGGACGGTCCGCTCATGGCGCGATCAGTGATGGTGGCTCCAGAGCTGAGGCCGGAGTTGAGCGCGATGCCGTAGGCGAGTCCTTTGGAGCAAGTGACGGTGAGTGTGCCGGTGATGTTTTTGAGGCTGGCGACGTAGCTGGCAAAGTTAATACCAACGGCCTTCACCGTACATCTGTTGGCACCCAGAGCAGGAAGCGCTGTGCTAAGCAAAAACAGCAGTAGGAGCGCAGACCGGCGAAACTTGTATGGAATACGGTTCATTTTTTCTGCTCCACGCAACGCAGGGGTCCGATGACAGGCACCTGACCGGGCGTTGGCTTGTAAGTGAATCGGACGGAGCACCGACTGCCGTCGTCCATTTGTACGGAGATTTCGTTTCTGTCGCCAAGGTTCTTCACGTAGGCTTCGCCGTCATAGCCAACAGGGAACATGATTCCAGTAGACAACAGGGTTGCCGTGCTGCCGACAGGAATCGCGACGCCTTTTTCGTCCGCCAGACGAATGAGCGCGCCGCGGCTAAACTCCATGGGAAACTTCACGATCACGCCGGATCGGAACTGCGGCCGAACGATTTTCTTGTCATTGTCGAGGGTGATGTCAAGCGGAATATCGGTGGGGCTGATGGAGATGCGATTTTCATCGTAGGAGCGCATGTCGGGCACGAGCAGGCGCCCTGATTTTCCTGTGGTTCCAACATCACGATTTTCCTGATAGACGCGGACGTTCTTCATCGGGTTGGTATCGACGATGGCGAAGCTGTCGTAGATGGTGTTCGAGGGGAAGATTGCGTGGTCGACATAGGATAGAGCACCCTGCGCTTCCACTTGGTATGTCGTCGCACCGTCGCCTGTATCAACACCGGCGTAGAACAAGCCGATCGGTGACTTGTACTGGAGTTGGCCGAACTCGTGGTAGCTGCTGCCTGCGGAGAAATATGTGTTGTAGCCCCAGTCGCCGATGTCTGGGGCAGATTGCTGCACCTGCACCTCGGCGATGCCGTCCGAGGTACCGCTCACGTCGACCGAACTGCGATGACCGAAGGGAATGTTGATGCCAGCTTCGAGTCCGTTGTAATTGCCTTCGCCGCTGTAGGTGATGAAATCCGTGGCGTAGAGATTGATCTTGTGAAAGCTGCGCGAGAAGTTGAGCGAGAGCAGTTTGGTGGACTGCGCGGTGATGGCATTGAGCGCGAAGTTGACCACAGGCGCGCCCTGAACGATATCGCTGTAGGCAACACCGGCAGAGCCAAGGCGTTTGGAAGCAAGCGTGAAAAATCCGCTGACTTGCTTGCTGGTGACGCCTTCTCCGTTCATCGTGGCGATGTTGCGATAGTTTTTTGTCGCCTGAATGAGCGAGCCTCCCACGCTGAGAATGGTTCCGATGTGCTGGGCACCGACGGAGTAGAGTTCACCGGTCTCTCCGCCGCCCTCACTGACGGAGGCATCGAAGTTGACCGTGCCCAGTGTGCCCACCTGATAGACTGCTCCGCCGCCTCCGTTGTACGCACCGAAGGTTCCTTCGCTGCCGCCTTCGAGGGTGAGCTTGTCGGTGATTCCTCGGCGATAGAGTGCCGCTCCAGCAAGCTTGCCATAGGATTCTCCGACTGAACCCCAGTTTCTGCGAACCAGGCCGAACTGCCCGGCATAGTCTTGCAGGCCTGGCTTGAGAAGGGTGGGACTGGCATAGAACGGCTGGTTCACTGTGACCTGCTGGCCCATGGCGTTGGTGACAGTAAGAGTAATATTTCCTGCTCCGGCGATGACGGGGAGCTGCGGCGTTTGGAACGGGCCAGAACCAACCTCGGACGAGAGCATGAGGTTGCCGTTGGCCAGGACGTTGATGGTTCCTGGCACGGCGGCAGAGCCGGAGATGGAGGGTAGCGGGAAGGTGATGAGATCGGGCCGGAGCGCGAAATTCGAGTGGAACTTGAAACCCTCCATGTAGACGGGCTGCGTCCAGGCCAGAGAGTCGGTGATGTAGTCGCCGACGATGAACTGGCGAAGATGATCGGCATCAGAGTATGTGAAGTCCGTGTTGAGGCGGATATCGGAAAACGCTCCAGGACCGTTAGCGGCAGCGCCAGTGAAGGTGAGCCAACTGGAGCTGAGGACGCCAAACGTTGAAAATGCCTGCAATTGAAGCGATCCTGACCCGCTCAACTGGCGGCTGATGAGATTGCCGATCTGGTCATAGTTGAGGGTTATGCCGGTGCCGCTTTCGATGACACGATGGCCGGTAGCATTGGGCTTTCCGCTGGAGCCGATGACGGTGGGAACCAGTGCACTGTTCTTTGCAGATACGCGAAGAATCTGATCTTTTTCGTCGAGGCTCCAGATGACGCCCGGCACGGTCGAGACATCGACGAGCGCGCTGTGGATAAGCGAGTCGGGGATGCGAATGCCCAGGTCGATCAGTTCCTGAGGGCGCGTGAGCAAGACTCCGTGTCGCATGACAAACTCGCCGATTTTCTGGGTGGAACGACCGTTGATATAGACCTCAAGCAGCAAAGACTGATCGCTGCTGGCTACGGCTGCCGGATCGAGCGAAGTGGAATCAGAGGAATTATCAGCGTTGGAATTGTCACCAATCGCGGAGCTGGTCTTGCCCGTGGAATCCGAAGAGGCCGTTGCGTTGAGGGCGACGCGAGCAAAGGCGCGCGCGGGCGGAGCGAGCGTGAGGGTCGAAGTGAGAAGAAGGACCATGGCCACGGTTTGCACCGGGAGATTTGCTCTTGCTGGCGAGTACTCAATGCGCCATTGCAACGGAAACCTGCTCATGGATCGATGAACTGATGCTCTGCGCGGTCAGCACAAGCGAATCGCCAGATGGCGGCAGCGATCCAGTAAAATCAATCGGCCAGCGCTGGGTGGAGTTGGCGAGAATGTAAGGGGAAGCTCCGCGGATCGGATGGAGTTTGCGTCCGTCCGTCGTTGTCAGCTCAATATTGCGGAGCACATCGTGGGCCGACCCACTGTTGATGCCGACCAGGACCAGCTTGTCGCTGCTTTGCTCCAGGTGAAAGGCGATCAGTGGCCGAACGCGAGACACAGGCTCAGCGAAAACCGGAAGGGAAAGTCGCAGCACAATACGAATCGTGCCCGCCGTGGAAGCTGCTGGAATCTGATCGACCAGAATGCGGTATGTGGACTCCTGCGTCGTGGGTGCCTGGCGGAGAACCATGCGGATGATCTGGGTAGCTCCCGGAGCAATGGTGACCAGCGGCGGGCTAACCAGCAATCCGGAGGTTGGGGTGAGCTGATCCTCGCCATTCTTGATTGACCAGTCATAAGCACGAATCTGGACGGCTGTATCGGCTGTGGCTTTGTTGATGACCGACAGGGTTGCTGTCTTTTCGCCATTTTGAAGGAAGATGTTGACAGGCATGACAGAGATGGTCTGTGCTGAGGCGGCCAAGCCGACAAACGCCAGCAAGAAGGCTACCGCTGCATGAAGTAAAAGTTGTCTCCGAGCGATTTGCATCATCCATCCCCAGTGTTTCAGTCCAGAAGAAAACGAATTTGCGCCGACTGCCACAGGCAATAGGAAGCAGGAACCGCGCGAGTCTGCACCCATCCCGAATCATCGGTTGAACGCCTGGAGCGACCAGCGTAATGATTTACTCACACAATGCCACCCGGCGCCTTGCAGCGCCGGAAGGAGCATTGAAAAGGGTATGGTTTGGATTAATAGGTGACAGTCGCAGTGATGGTATCTGCATAGGCACCCGGCGTAACGGACTGCCCTGCGGGAATGCTGCCGTAAACAGTCAGCAAATCCGCGGTGGTTCCTGTTGTCGATCCGGATACTGTGTCCGTGCCAACGGTGTTGCCCCAGTTGGTGGTCAGCGAGGAGTTCTGATAGAGGGCATAGTTCAGCGTTGCGCCTCCAGGCCCAGTCATTTTGCGTGCCGTCACAGTGGCCCCCGTTGCCGCACCTGCATTGAGGCCCACATTGAAGGGAGTCGTCTGGTTACAGGTGACGCTGATGGTGGTGTTCAAGGAAGATGCCGATCCGGTATAGGTTCCGAAAGGCAGCGCGTTCGCCGAAATTGTGCACACCGAAGCAACGGTGGCGGTGACCTGAAAAGTTGTAGTGACACTGGTTGTGGCAAAAGCCGGCGTACTTGCGATGCCAACCATGGAGAGCACTGCCGCTGCAACCCCGGACTTGATCCAGAATTTCGCGCCGACGTTCCTTCGGATTGAGTTCAATTTCATCATTCGTAGTTCCTCAGTCTTCTGCGAATTGCTTCGCGGTAGGTTGATTTAGCGGCACCACAACAGTGAGAGCCGGTATCCATTGCGCTACCAAGCAGGAGACAACCGCATTCCGCCTGATTTGCATACTTGGAATCTACGTTTCATCCTAGCGGGAATCAATACAACTTATGCATCGATTCCAATACTCATTGGTACCCAGATTGCGGCCTGAAATGCCCGCAGAAAGGTTACCTGAACGAGGAGAGAAGATATCTGGTGAAGCTTTGTTTGGAAGCTTTGTCGGAGGGTCAACTTAGGACTTAGTTACTTTTTATCTTCACAGAATTGGACTTCAGTATTCCACGGTGAGCAGCAGCAGGCTCTCAGAGGATGGTGCCTCAGAACTCATGACCGCAGGGGAATATCCAGTTTCACGGATTGGTCTGGCAACGGTTTGCTGCGGCATCAAGGCAGAACGCTCACTTGCAGAGGATGCAAATTCTGCGGAAGAGGCAGTTTGCATGGCAAGCCGGTAGGAAGATCCAAAGGCGCATTGAACACTCACATCCGATACTGCTTTATCCTTATAGGATATTGATATATATGGACTTGACTGCACGGTGCAGGAGTCCTCAACCATTGCGGAAACCATAAACCTGGCACTGCGCACGGCAGCCTGAGCGAAAACCCCGGCAACGAGAAACAACAGAATCGAAGCTGCTACAACCAACGCTTGCAACCCGAAGTTTTTGCTCGAATTGGCTTGAATGGTCATGGAAGAGTAGCTCACACTCTTCTTCGGCTGATTCTTGAAAATCTCTAATCGGAATGCAGTGTTCGCTATCATGCAGCCATCCTGCAACGGATCGAGTCGGCTCGGAAGCGAAGTACACAAGCACCGAATTTCGCCCGTCAGTCACCCCAACATGTGTCCATAGTAACAAATTTATTCCGTATTAAAGTAACACTTTTAGGTTACCTATGGATGCATCTACCTGAATAAGGAACGGATAAAAGGGGATTTCGGATGGTATGGACTGGACAAAATCAGGATGATTCTTTGCGTTTGTCAAAAAGATGGCGGCAGAATTGTCTTTGCATGAAGTGCGATTCTGCGATATCAAGGGACATGCCAAGCCCCAAGAACCGCGTATTTCCCATAGCCGTCGCCTTTCTGCTGATTCTCTGCGCCTGGGTGGCAACTGCAACCTTGCGGGCGCAGGCACCGTCGCGTTTGCTCCTGCGCAATGTTCGCCTTTTCACGATGGCCCCGGGCCAGCAGGATTCTTTCACCGGCTATCTGCTGGTTGGGGCCGATGGGCGCATTGCGGCTGTCCACGCCGGGCAGCCGCCAACCGGAACCACGGCGGCAACGGTTTGGGACGGGCATGGGGAGTGGGTGATTCCAGGTTTCATCTCCGCACATAGCCACCTGTGGCAGGCGGCGTTCCGAGGCATAGCAGCGGACAAGACGCTGCCAGGCTGGATTAACGGCTTGTATCGCGAGCACGCTGCGCGCGCTCAGGCGGCGGACTTCTACTGGTTCACGCTGAATGGCGCGCTGGATCATCTGCAACATGGAATTACAGCCGCCTACGACTTCAGTTATGGCGGGGCCGGACACTGCGGAGAGATTGACTGTGACCAGCAAAGCTATCGTGCGGAGATGGACAGCGGCATCCGCTTTCTGCACGGCTATCAGCCAGACCACATCGGCGCAGAGGACACGCCTGCGATGGCGATGGCGCGATTGAAGCGCTTGATGGATTGGCTGGAGACGCAACCCAAATCCGATCGAATGCTTGGGGTGATGATTAACGGTTCGACCGCGTTCAATACGACTCTGCAGCAGGCGACAACGGAAAGAACCATGATGACAACGTGGAACATTGGCAACCAGAGCCACTATCTGGAGCCACCCGATACCGTGGCTGCGGAACGGGCGAAGTTTCCCTGGTTTGAGCAGAGCGGGCTACTGGGGCCAACACTTTACTTTGGACATTTTATCCATCCGGATCGAGCCATCCTGAGCGCTGCTGTGCGCGCACACAGCGGCATGAGCTGGAATCCGCTTTCTAACGGGCGACTGGCTTCAGGTGTTCCCGATATTCCGCTGTATCTGAAGATGGGTTTGCGCGTAGGCATGGGTGTGGATGGCGAGGCAAGCGCCGACCTTGCCGATCCGCTGGAGAATATGCGCACGGGTCTCTATGCCATTCGCGACAAATATCAGGATGCGACAGTGCTCAGCCCTTATCAGGTTCTGTTTCTGCATACGATGGGATCGGCAGATGTGATGGGCGTCAAGGACAAGCTGGGCAGCCTGGAAGTTGGCAAGTTTGCCGACTTTCTGGTGATTGATCCGACAAGCTTTGGCGCAATCTTCGATCCATATGCAAGTCTTGTGCTGGCAGCGGAGCAGCGAGACATTGAGCGTGTGTATGTGGGCGGAGAGCTGCTGGTGGAGCATGGAAAACTGCTGCATCAGAACTATCGCAACGTGCTGGCCGAGGCAACGCGACGAGCAGGCGCCACCGCGCAGGGAAATGTGATTCCGGGCATCGCACAACATTGATGCGTCTGGTTCCAAACAAGAATTTTGAAAAAGAATTGACACTCCGACTATTTCCCTGGCATCGGCAGCCGATAGGCTGGTCATCGAGAAGGTGGGATGCCAAGGATGCGTGTGGCCGATCCTCGAACGTTGCTTCGCGCGGGCCTCAGCCCTGAGGATCTGGCGTTAGCCATTGCTGTAGGATTCGTTCTTGGGTGCCTGCCGTTGTGGGGAATCTCCAGTATGCTTTGCCTGGGCGTAGCGGCGACCCTGCGATTGAATCTGCTTGCAACACAGGCCGCCAACTGGCTGGCGCTGCCCTTGCAGATCCTTCTGCTGTTCCCATTCCTGCGATTTGGCGAATGGATGCTGCGAAGCCATGCATCCGCACATGCCTTCGAGCTTCATTCTTTTCCGCATCCCGGCTACACGCACATTGTTTCCGAAGTAGGTGTTCTGCTGGTGCATGCTCTGGCAGGTTGGACGTTAGCGGCTTTGCCTGCCGCGCTGATCCTGCGCACATTGCTTACGGCCTTGTTTCGTCGGCTGCAATCGTCACTCATGCATTGAAGTTGGCGCTTGCGTTCCAGTCGCACCGCTGACAATCTTCTCCACTGAATATTCCACGATTCCACCTGAACTATGCCGGAAGTTGTCCGCGGGGGTCTTGCTGGCGCCGATTTCCATAGGAGGAAAACCGTTTGGATTCAGGCTGAAATCGAACGTCCATTGCTTTGGCAGTGAGCATAGAGTGAAGCTATGAAGGATTGCGCATATCTCATTCTGGGAGCCGCGGGGGGCATCGGCTCTGCGCTGACTCGACGCCTGGCCAGGCAGGGCGCAACACTCACACTTGCGGGTCGCGACGAGGCCAGGTTACTAACGCTGGCTGGCGAATACGGAGCATCCACAATACAGGTGAACGCCGAGGAACCCTCCACGATAGAATCCGCGATTGCCAGCGCTGCGAAAGAGCACGGACGGCTGGATGGTGTGGTGAACTGCATTGGATCCCTGCTGTTGAAGCCAGGCCATCTGACTACCGATGAGGAGTTGATGGAGGCATTTACGGTTCATGTTCGCAGCGGCTTTGCCGCAATGCGCGGATCAGTGCGAGCGATGCCCAAAGGCGGTAGTCTCGTGCTGATCTCCAGTGCTGCGGCACGTGTGGGGCTTGCCAACCACGAAGCGATTGGCGCGGTGAAATCCGCCGTGGAAGGACTGGCTCTGGCGGCGGCAGCCACCTACGCTCCGCGAGGCTTACGCGTGAACTGCGTGGCGCCAGGCTTGACCCGCACTCCTTTGACAGCACGAATCACCAGTAACGAGGCTGCGATGAAAGCCTCGACGACGATGCATCCACTAGGTAGGATTGGCGAAGCCGATGAAATTGCCTCTGCGATTGCCTTTCTGCTGTCTCCGGAGCAAAGCTGGATCACAGGACAGGTGATCGGAGTGGATGGCGGCTTAGCGACACTGCGAGGACGAAGTTGAGCAGGAGCGGAAACGATCGGGATTTTCGACCTTGTTTCCGCCTTCGATGAAGCTGGAAACGGAACCGAACAGCGCGATCCACGACAAGGCTCAGATAGCATTTTGACCCTGCAGCATCAGGCAACGTCGTTTATTCGCCTGCAAGATAGCTACGCTGTGGAACCGGGTCAGCGCTGCGCACCCATGCCGTGTAGATCATATCCCGCAGCATGGACGCACCCGAAGCAAGCCGCTGCTCGACGAAACTTCGTGACTCCTGAGTTCCCTTCCCCTCAAAAGCGCCGGTCTTGTTTAGAAGATACAGGGGCTGAATAAAGCCGGAAGTTGCGTGAAGATAGTCCATGTAGACAGTGAAGATGTCGCCTTGCAACAAGTGTGGCGGAGTCATCTTGTCAGCCACATCGGAAGGATGAAGATTAGCTCCCTGAGAACCGACAAACTGGCTTTCAAACAAACTGTGAATGCCGTGTTCGCGGCTGAAGTGGTTGGGATTGGCGGCCAGTGCCCACCCGTCGTAGTTGATCGTGGTGTGCAACGGTTGCGAGCCGTCGCCGACGTAGTGACCAAGCCAGCCGATGTAGAAAAGAATGGCCTGCTGCACGGCGGCTGTGTCCTGGTGCTTTGCACTCAGTTCGCGATACGCACGAAAACTTGCTTTCAATCGCTCCCAAACCTCGTCCGTCTGCCACGGTTGCAGGCCGACATGAGCTGGATCGAGTCCATGTGCCAATGCGTCTTTTTCAAAGTCCAATCGCTGATGCGGCAGTGGACCGAGCTGGTCCAGGTACTCCATGTCCAGAAAGTGCTCCGGAGCCTGTGCGTGGCTCAGTTCCGGCTCCGTGGGCGAGCGCCAACGGTCAGGCTCCGGTCCCAGATACTCCACTTCGTCCAATGCAGACGGCGTGCGTAAAAATGCAGGCATGCTCGACGGCAGAGCCGACTCGGCCAGCCGATTGATCATGCGATGCCCCACGCTGCCCCAACCATAAGCAAGCGGATTTACCAGCAGCGAGGCAATCCCAAACCAGGCAGCCGAACGGAAGAAAAAATGAGTTCTCATCGAATGCAGTATAGATGGCGCAGTAAACCGGTAAGGTGCGAAAAGACCATGAAATTTGGTACCGGTGGAGAACCAGTACCCTTGGAGCTGTGCCCCTGCCTGGAATTGCGCATGGGCAAGCGCAATCTGGGTTGAACGAGAAAACATCAGGCAGGTATGGGTAGTCCCAATCGTAACTAACCGCGTGTTATTGCCAAGCGTGATTCGACGCAAACGTTTTTTTTGCATCAGCACCCTGATCGATGATCCAATCGACTTGTCCATGCGTAACACAAAAGTTGTAGAGTTGTTTCAAGAACAGACATCGGCCATCAGAAGTTGAAGATAGAGACACCAGAAGAACGCATGAAGAGCACAAAGAAAATGTCAATCCGCATCTCGCTGTCCAGCCTGTTGGGCGGCTTCGTTCTGTGTGCGACGCTGGGGTGGATTTGGCACAGCGTTCCGACTGAAATCCTGGCAAGTGCGCTGGCTGTCGCTGCTGTCTTTTTGTTGCTCGCATCTTGCATGCGATCCAGCGGCAACCGACGAATGACCCTGGGGGGAGTGGGTGTGCCCGCTCCGGAAACGCTTCTGTCAAGCGCTCATTCGATGATCTTTTCGACGACGGTCGATGGCGTCTTCACATATGTGAATCATGCGGCAGAGCGAGTCTTTGCACAGCGCGCGGACAAGCTTATCGGCAAGCGACGTATCCATGATTTCTTTGCAGCCGGGGAACTGGAACGGGTGGCTCAGGCGTTGGCGAGACGGCAACCTGAACTCGTCACCACTGCAGGCGCAATCTCACCTTTTGCGTTCTGCATTCAGTCCTTGATGTCACAAGTACCCAGCAAGGTCCGGGCGGTGAATTTTCTTATTGTATCCGCTAGCGGGGTGAGCATTCCGGCGACGCTTTATCTCTCCGTCCTGCGCAAAGAATCAGGAGAAGCCAATGGCCTGATGGCCGTTGCCATCGACCAGAGTCAACGCGTGGAGAAACAGTATGCTCTGCGTGAATCGAGCGAGCGATATCGCGACCTGTTTGACCATGCTATCGATCAGATTGCAGTGCTGGATGCCGAAGGAAAGTTCCTCTACGCCAATCGCCCTTGGCAATCCTGCTTTGGCATGGACGAAGCCTCGTTTCAGAAGATTCCGCGGCTGGAGCAGCTTTTTGACGCGGATGTTCAGGAACTCATTCGCCATCTTTTCCAACGCGCATTGGGCGGCGAAACCATCGAGAGCCACTCGGTGCGAACGCATCGAAAGGATGGACGCGTCCTCGAACTGGAAATCTCGCTCAGCCCGCGACAGAAAGGCGAAGCTGTCAACACGGTGCGCTGTACGCTGCGCGATGTGACAGCGCAGAAGCTGCGTGAGCGCCGCCTGGCGCTGCAACTTGCCGCGGCACAGATTGTCAACCAAAGCACCTCGTCACAAATTGCTTCCATCCGAATTCTGGAGGCGCTTTGCCTGGCGCTTGGATGGGATGCGGCTTTTCTGTGGCATTCTCCTAAATCTGACGACGAATTGCAGTTTCACGCAGGATGGGCATCGCCAGAGTCGCAAAGCGAAGCATTCCTTCAGCAGGCTATGCTCTCCGGTCAGTCTGCCCCCTTGGCCAGCGCAGCGCGGCGGCAGAACCATGCTCTGTGGGTGGAAGATTTCGCTGCCAAAGGATCGCAGTGGGATAACCATCCAGCTTTGCATTTTGGTCAGACAAGCGGCCTGGCAATTCCGGTGCGCGTGGCCAATCATCAGATCGCAGTGCTGGAACTGTTTCGACGCAGCCGAATCCGCGAAGATCAGGAGACGGTTGCGACCATCGAGACGACCCTTGCATCACTGGGGCAGATGATGGCTCGAACGCGGGAACAGGACCGCGCGGATGAGCTTCACTCCACGCAACGGATATTGCTGGATACCATCGCGGATGGCATCTGCGCTACCGATCCGACAGGTCATATCACACTCATGAATCCAGCAGCAGCTCGCATGTTGCGACGAGAAGCTGCGGAGATGATTGGTGGCGATCTGCATGAACTGATGCATGCATCCCAGGCAAGCAGCTCGGTTTGCACAGACGACTGTAGCCTGCTTACAGCACTGAAACAGCACAAGCCGTTCAGTGGTGAACTGGTTGTCTGTCGGATAGACCACAGCTCGTTTCCCGCCGAGTTTTCTCTAACACCCATCACGGATAACGGACGATACTCTGGCGCAGTCATCAGCTTTCGTGACATCACTCAGCGCTTTGCCATGGACAAGCTGAAAGATGAGTTTGTCTCCACGGTGAGCCATGAACTGAGAACGCCGCTGACCTCGATTCGCGGCGCTCTTGGTCTGCTCTCATCGGGCATTCTGGGTGATGTCAACGAAAAAGCAGCGAACCTGCTGCGTATCGCGCTGTCCAACTCCGATCGGCTGGTGCGACTCATCAACGATATCCTTGACCTGGAGCGCATTCAAAGCGGTCGTGAGCCGCTCAGCTTCCGCTCCGTGGCGCTGAACGAAATCGTGCTGCAAGCCATCGATGGCATGCAGCCGGTAGCCGAAGCTGCGGAAGTACAACTGATTCACGACGCCAATGCAGTGCAATTGAAGGCCGACCCGGATCGGCTGTTGCAGGTACTCACCAACCTGCTTTCGAACGCCGTCAAATTCTCTCCTGCCGGTGCAACAGTTTCTGTCACTCTGCGCACCACCTCGAATGCCGTCATGATTTCCGTCATCGACCAGGGACGCGGCATCCCCGCCGACAAGCTGGACAAGATTTTCGACCGCTTCCAGCAGGTGGATGCCTCCGATTCGCGACAGAAAGGTGGCAGCGGGCTGGGCCTGGCAATCTGTCGGACAATCGTACAACAGCATGGTGGGAAGATATGGGCGGAGCGTAACTCTGTCTGCGGATCAACCTTCCGCGTGCTGCTTCCCTTTCACCCGGAGCTTGCGGAGACTTCCACTCCATCGCCAGACCGGGTCGCCGATTTTGGCACCATTCTCATTGCGGATGCTCATGCGCGTTCACGCACTTCTCTGGCTGCGCAACTGCGGCGTCAGGGATATCAGGTGGTGGAGGCTGCTTCCGCGCAAGAGACTCTTGACGCGCTGTGGGAGAGTCCGACAAGGCCCAGAGAGCTGGATGCAATTCTGCTGGATACCTCGATGGACCCATCCAACGGCTGGGAGATTTTGCCTCAACTCCGTCAGCATCTGGCAGCGCAGCAGGTGCCCATCGTGCTGCTCAGCATGGAGTCTCCGGATGCTGGCGTGAACCTGCCCGCAGGCGCTTCTGGATGGATTCAAAAGACTCGCTCTGAGGAGCAATTGCTGCACGAACTCGCTCGGGTATTGTCTGTTTCCGGCGAACCGGCACGCATTCTGGTGGTGGAGGATGATGTCGATCTAGCCCGCATTATCGCCGATGTCTTCGCGCGTGGGGGCATGCTTGTCGAGCAGGCACACACAAGACAGAATGCGCTTCAGCAATGCTTGACGTTTCGCCCGCATTTGATGGTTCTTGATCTCTCCTTGCCCGACGGCGATGGATTTAATGTGGTGGATTGGCTGCGACAGAATGATGATCTGGCGCATCTGCCGCTGGTAGTTTACTCGGCACGCGAGATCCCGGCGCATGAGCGCTCCCTGCTGCAACTTGGTCCCACACAGTTTTTGACCAAGGCGCGGGTACAGCCGGAACAGTTAGAGTCTCTGGTAGTCACCATGCTGCGTCGATCCCGTCAGCGTCGTGAATCGGCAATTCTGGATGAGACTGTGAAAACTTGAAGATAAGTCTCTGCACAAACTAGAGTATCCATGGGATGGGATCAGCGATGGGATGGGATTATCGATCAACCCATCACAATTGATCTCGATCTTTCAGAAGCAGAGAGGAAGGCAGCATTTCAGTGTCTCGGAAAATTCTAATCATCGACGACGAAGACGATATTCGTGAAGTTGCAGCGCTGAGCCTGGAGACGGTTGCGGGATGGGAAGTGCTGGTAGCGAACAGTGGCGCAGCGGGCCTGGAACGCGCGCGCATCGAGAAGCCAGACGCAATTTTGCTGGATGTGATGATGCCGGGTATGGACGGGCCATCCACCTTTCGCGAGTTGCAGAAAGTGCCTGCTACATCGGCAATCCCGGTCATTCTGTTGACAGCAAAAGTACAAAGCGCAGATCAGCGACGATTTGCAGATCTAGGCGTACGTGCTGTGCTTACCAAACCATTTGACCCACTGACACTCGCCAGCCAGATGGAGAAAATCCTTGGCTGGAGATAATCCTGCAGGTGAAAGGCCCCAACCATCCCACCCTGCATTGCCCGCAGCACTCGAGCGACTGTGGGAGAAATACTTGCCCGAAATATCCCGTCGCATCACCGTTCTCGACCAGGCTGTGAGTGCCATCGAAACCGGCGCGCTTACCTCACCGTTGCGGATGGAAGCGCATGAGGCCGCACATAAGCTGGCAGGCACGCTTGGAACCTTTGGACACCCTCAAGGCAGTCAAGATGCTCGTGCGCTGGAAGAAGAATTTGCTTCGTCGACCGAAATGCACAACACTGCAGAACTGCGCTCACGGGTCATCGCACTCCAGCAGATTGTCCGCTCACAGTGAAGTACAGCCTTGCTACTGAGCGGGTTAACGATAGCGTCGGCGGTTCTTGATGACTACGGAAAAGATACCATTCTCGTCTTGAGTAATCAGCAACGAGACATGGCGATTCACTGCATATTCAGCCTGAATAAGCTGCTGAGCGGTCGTGTTGACGTTACTGGCAAAGGTAAATGTCAAGTTCGGGCCAAGTTGTTCCACCACAGTGACACGCGCTGAGGAATTGCCCACAGATCCTATAAAGTTGGGGTCAACTCGCACGGCTCCTGAGCCAAACAGACGCTGCACGCGATTGGTGACGGTTGCGTTGAGTGCTCCGCCCAGCAGTAACTCCGTGGTGGGATTGTCGCCGACCTGCTGCTGTTGCTGCTGCACATAGACGGACTGCTCTTCCGTGGTTTGTCCCTGAGTCAACAACGAAATCACATCCGTTTCCGGCAACGGCGGCTCCGAGCGATAGGTCACCTTCAACTGTCCCGGCGTGCCATGAAGGCCCAGAATAATGTCGTAATCTTCCACCCGCGCGCTTGCATCCAGATCGATGTTCGGTTCAATGCGAACGGGATTATTGAAAGTGATATCGCCGCGCTGCAACTCATAGTGTGTGCCGCCGATCGATGCGCTCCCTTCTGTCAGTGAAATCTTTCCCAGCACCGATGGAGATGCAAGTGTTCCGCGCAGGTGCAAGTCAGCGTCTCCCGCAAGTTTCGCGTTGTATGCATTCTGAAACGTAAGTTGCGGCGAAGTAGTTAGATGCACATCGAGTCGCAGGTGATTTGACGGCGAATCGGTGTTCGAAATCGTGGGTGCAACCACGGACGGCGCGCTCAATGCGCTCAAATCAAGGTCTGACCCAATGGCAAAACGCGTGATGATGACATTGCCACTCAAAAGCAGATTGTTCTCTGGTCCCTGAAGCCGAAGTTTGGCATCCGCCAGTGAACTCACACCCTGCGGATAACGGATGCGAATGCCATCACCGGTGGCAGTGAGGTCGGCGTAAAGTGTGTTTTGGAATCCGAGATAGCCACCCACCTTAAGCACGCCGCCGCCACTCATCGCCGTGAGCGAACGAACCTGTAACCTGTTTTGGCTAAACTCCAGTGTTCCTTCAATCTGGCTCAGGCCGTTCGGGAAATCGCGCAGAGCCATGGCTCCGCGATGAAAGATGACATCGCCGGCAAGCATGGGCTTGAGCAGGGTTCCATTCACGTTCAGATCAAAGGTGGTATTGCCGGAAGAAACCAGGTCGCTGTCGAGCGATTCAGCCAGGCGCAGATTGATGACTCCGTTGGCTGCGATGTCCACCTGCTGCGAATCGACAATCTGCACATCAGCCTTGACATGCACGTCGGTATCTTCGCCGGTAATCTCGACCGGATCAAGATGCGCGATACCATGGGCCAGCAGCGCGTGAACCGCACCCTGACTGCTCAGATGCACTCCTTCCAGCACCGCAGTCAGTTGTCTCAGACGAGCCTCTCCGCTCATCTCCTTTGGGTGCGCCAACGGGCCAGAAACATTGGCTGTGCCTTCCCAATCGGACTGGCCAGTGATGCCGGTGACGTGCATCAGCTTTAACGCTGCACCCAGATCAAAGCGCTTCAACGTCATTGACGCCACGGTCTGCATCTGCGCATCCAGATGGGTGTTTCCATTCACTTCCAGATCACCTGCGCTTTGCTGCGAGTGCAGTGTGTACGTAACCTGATGGTTACTGGTTTGCGCATCCAGATCGAGATCAGAAAACGGCTGATCGGCAAGTCGGATCGCGCTGAGCGCTGCAACCAGATGTATATGTGGATCTTTCATGGAACCATCGCCCGTGGCATGAAAGCGTAGTTCCCCGGCGAGATTGAGATTGTTCTCGTCGTCGCTGGCCAGCAACGGCGCTACAGCAATCGATGAACCATTCGCGATCGCCTGAAAGCTCTGTTGTGCCAGATCGAAATCGCCCGAAACCTCCATGCTTCCCTTGCCTTGCGTAGCGCGAAGCTGAACCAGATGGACCTTCTGTGCATGAATCGATCCCGATCCATCCACACGATCCAAACGAATGCCGCGAATCACCGGCTGATCGAGATGAAATTGCGCCCCCCCCTGAAGCGCAGTGAACTTTCCGGCAAGATGAATCTGCGCGCTCAAGGCTCCGTTGACTGGAGCATGCGTTCCCGAAAGCGCGAGCAGATCGCGTATTGGATACTTTTGCAGATCAGCTACTACCTGCACACTGGAGTTTTCGTCAAATTCCACTTGCGGGTCAGCAAGATTGTATTTTGGATCAGCGGTATCGATGTGACCAGAAAGAATGAGTTGCGCCGCGCTGCGCCGCAGCACCGCATGGCGGACCATAATACTGGCCGGCGAATATCGGCCATCGGCTTCGACACTATCCCAGTCAACAAATTTTGGCGGCGATAGCGGATTGCCATCGGGAATCTCAATTCCCAGATGCGAAGCCTGAAGATGACCCTCTACCACCGGAGTCAACCATGAGTTCGTAAAAGTCCCTTGAAATCTTCCACTACCGCTCAAGCTGGGCTGATCGAAGACTGCGGGCAAAGCTGCTGAACCGATACGGTTTCCTGATTTCAACTGCAGGGCACGCAGTGATGCATCAAACTCGGTAAGATCGCTCGAAGTAAAATCGAGAGTCATGTTCGAAGGGCGGTCAATGGGAAAAACGCCGAGCGTTCCCTGACCGATGACTGTGCTGTGTGGCAGATGAATCATCATCCGACTCACGGCAATATTTCCGCGTCCAGCATAGTACGTGCCATCCAGCAAACCGTTCACGGCTGCCAGTCCCGGGCGTGTGAGTCCCGTGGGCGTCAGTCTTAGATGATTTTCAATGGCAAGATCAAAGGCAAGCCCTGTCCACGTCGTTGTCGTGTCACCATCAATCTGCGCATCAAAGCCGAGACGCTGAAACTGCGGCGAGGCCAGATCGAGAAGTACTGTGTCCAGCGAAACACGATGCAGCGAAGCATGTACCACTGCAGTTGAAGTAGGCACTTTCTGATGGGCTTTGATATAACGCCGCTCTTCGGCGCTGCCCGGATGTGGTGTAGGGAAAAGCCAGTTGTCGTAGGTGAAGTCCCCGTCGATTTCGCCGCCCTCGGATAAGCGCGTGACGATGTGAGAGACCACCAGCAGGCGTGGCGTTGCGCGAAATTCTCCCGTAATGTATTTTGCATGTGCATCGGCGATCGCATCTTTGTAGTGAACATTGGTACCGCTTAATTCGCCTTCGGCAAGATAATCCGCACCTGTGCCGTCTACATGAAATTTCAAAGATGCTATGCCCTCGGGCAGAGCTGGAAATCCCGTCACGGCGGCAAGCATTCGGAGATCAAAACTGCCGCTGGAGCGCATATGCCAGACTGGATGAGCAAAGTTCTCAACTACCCCTTCAACGGTAAGCGTTTGATCCTGGGAACTGAACTGCATCTGCTCCAGATCCAACCGATTTCTCCCCAGCAAAGCGCGTAGTGAAAGTCCTGCTTGCATGGGTGGAATCTTGCCGGTCAGCGGACCCTGCCACAGGGCAATCTGCTTTAGATTGACGATCAGCCGATAGGTTCCAAAAGCATAATTCGGCACCTGATTGCGGGCCTGATCGCTGTTGGAAATCATCGTGGGCAACCAGCCCAGATACAACGCGACATCGCGGGAATGTAAGTCAACCGGTACGGTGCGATCGGCAATTTGCATCACCCCACGTCTCACCTGAAGATCGCCGATCTTCAAATCAAACAGCGTGTCCAGAAAAGGCTTCCCAGGTTTTGAAGGATGCTTCGGATGAGGCTGGTTTGTGGAGCCGTCCGCATAGACCTCCAGATGCCAGGCTGGTCCGTCAACTTGCGCTGAATGCAGAACAACACGAGTGGCGCTTCCGACATGCAGCAACCCATCCACGCCCAGATTCGCTGCAATGTGGTCAACGTGAATCCACGGTGCTTCGCCTTTGTGCTCCAGACCATGAATGGTCACATTGTCTAGTTCTACGCCCAGATGCAGCAGATTCCAGTGCAGACTGCCAATTTCTGTTCGACCGCCTGTAGCTTCATTCAGCGAGTGAATCAGCCAGCGCCGAGCGAGCATCTGTGTTTGAGATGAGTTTGCAATTTGATAAAGCACTAGCATCGCCACCATCGTCAAGACTGCGCAGGAAGACGACACAATCGCCGCATGACGCAACCAGCCACGCGACGCAGTCAGTTGTCGAGCAACGGTCTCGTCTCGGTGTTCAGAAGTTGAATCCTCAA
Organism: Acidobacteriota bacterium; assembly: GCA_021851335.1. Classification (GTDB taxonomy): domain Bacteria; phylum Acidobacteriota; class Terriglobia; order Terriglobales; family Acidobacteriaceae; genus Acidicapsa. The sequence continues at coordinate 20,921 of JAJZEA010000019.1, forward strand.
CCTGCTCCTGAGGTAGCTTTGGTTTCTCCGTCATGGCACGGATATCCCATCTTCTAACTTTGAATTTCGTTTGCTTTTTGCAGAATTCGATGCGACGTCCTCGGCCTGCTCCACTCCAAGCCGGAGTGCAGGATCAAGAATTTCTACCTGCCCCTGATCACGCAGCGACTTGACCCAATCCTCTAGCAATCCATTGACGTGTTGCTGCAGTAAAACCTCCTGAATGCGGTCCGAGACTGTCTTGAGCGGAGGCGCATCGGCGGGGTTGTGATACTGCGGCAGCAACGTCTTCCGATAGTACTCGTCAATCTCATCCGGAGAGATGCGAATCCCACTGCGGAAGCGTTGTTCAATAAAGCCCAGCACCGCGTAGCGATTTTTCCAATAAGCAGCCACCTGCTCCGGAGTCAGATCCAAACCGGCCAGAAATGTAGTCCACCCTATACTGCCCATGCAGTCTGTCAACCTACAGCCAGGCAGGTCTTGTCGCAGTCCGATCAGGCTTTGTTCCACTTCTTTGGGATCAGGATTGAGCTGGGACGGATCTTCAATGCGAATCTGCTGTTCGATGAGCAAGCGAGTAATCAACCGCTCCAGCGCTGCTGAGGCGGAGTTGTCCTGCTGGTTGCCGCCAGGCAACAGATGCACCAGTCGCATCTCTTCATCCACGTCACTGTTCAGCACTACCTGTTGATTCACCACAGCAACAACAGCATTCAAACGATGCATCGTTGCATTGTCGTCAAGCTGCGAAGCAATGGGAGCCTGTTGCCCAATCATCATTGGAGCAGCGAGTAACCAGAGCGCACAAAGTGCGAGTTTCATACTCCTCATCGCCGAATTGGTCATTCTTTGCATCAGAAGCTTTGCCCTAAGCTGAAAAAGAAGTTGAAATGCGAGCCTTCGCCCACATACGGATTCGTCAGCTCCACCTTGTTAATGGCGTCATACGTCACAGGATAGATCGGAGGGTTCAGATTGTAACTGAAATCCACGCGAATCGGTCCAACAGGAGTTCGATAGCGCAAGCCCAACCCAACAGCGTGAGAAAAATAATTGAACGTGCAGCTTCCCAGTTGTCCCGTTGAGGTCACCGGCCCGGACAATGGATTCTGCGCCGTGATGGGCGCAAGATTGCGGCATCCCGCGCGATTCTGTTGTCGAAAGCGGAGGAAGCTGGGCCAGACATCGGAAGCATTGGTGAAGACATTGCCCATATCGTGGAAAGGGACAAAGCTCAGAGAAGTTCCGAAGTAGGGCAATGTGGGAGGAGGCAGTCGAAGTTCCAGACTGTTGACGAAGACACCCGCCCCGCCGATGGGAAATCCCGTTTGCGGATCGCGTGGACCGGCGGCGTTGATGCCAAATCCACGATGGGAGTTTGCTCCACCCGCGTAGAGTCTCTCCGGTAGCGGAATCAACTCATCGGCAGGGTTACCATACGCGCGTTCCTGTCCATAGCGCGTGTTGCGAGCAAAGACGATGCCCGTGCGACCCAGCTCATAGTAGCTCGAGTTCGACGTGTCTACCTGATTGAAGTTTGCCTGCGAAGAAAAGGTCGAGGTAGAAAGAAACTCCTGAAAGCTGGTATATGTGCCGCGATGCGCATCCAGAGGTGCGTCTCGTGTATCGCGAATCCATGTAACTCCCGGCCCGCCCACGCGAACCGCCTGCGCCAGCAGCGGAATATCCGTGATGGGAACCTGAACGCTGTTTGCATTTACCTTGACTCGGCGAAAGACTAACTGATACTCCAGCGTGTTTGCCCGGCTGAGTAGTTCATGGTCACCGAAGAAATGCTGGGTCATGGCAAAAGTGGCTTCGAGTGTAGATGCACTGTATGTTACAACGTCCTGACTGTTGTTATAACCACCGGAGATCAATAGCTCCAGGTTGCGATTATTGCGGAATCGCGGCGATTGAAAGAGCAGATCAATCTGCTGCTCCAGCAGGCCATAATGGCCGCGGATGGAAGCCGTCTGGTCGCGTCCGAAAAGATTGGTGCGGCTCAACTCCACGAGCACGCGCGGGCTGGCTCCCACAGTGCCGTTGGGATTGCTGGTCGGTGATCCGTTTACGGTTCCTGTCTGTAACTCAAAACCTGCGCCATAACTCAGATCCCAGCGCCGGGCTTCAATCGTTTGCAACAGAACTGTTTTGCGTGGCAACTCACCTTGCGGATCGAGAACCACCGGATTGACCTCACTGAACAGAGCAAGATCGTAAAGATTGCGCTGTGTATCCAGCAGGGCAGACTGGTTCAGCGGATCGCCGGCATGAATCGTGACCGCATGCACGATGGTGGCTGGACGAGTGAAGTGCAGCCCCGTAGTGATCACGTTGCGAACAAAAACCTGTTCTCCTTCATGGACGTGAAAGACCACATCCACCTCGTCTTTCTGGGACTTAGCCAGCGATTCGGTTACCTGCACATCAGACTGGTCAAAACCCTTGCTCAGGTAATACGTCCGCAGAGTATCGCGATCCGAGGATAAACTGTGCGGCGAAAGCGGCTGCTCCGGAGTGGTATTCAACAGCGGCTTCAGCTCATTTCCTGGGATCTTTTCGTTACCGACTATCTGCACGGATCGAACACGCTGTTGCGGACCTTCGTCGATCACATACGCCACCTGAAGTGCAACCTGTTTCTTGCTGCCATGTGACAGTGGGAGCTTTCCCTGCTGATCCTGATCAGTGATCTGCGGTTTAACCTCGATGGCGGAGAATCCGTTATTTTGGTAGATCGCCTTCAGCGCAGCAACATCACTCAGCACGAGTTGCTGATTATACAAACCCTGCTTGTCAAATGGATTTGCAGCCGTCACGCTTAGTAGATCGCTCAGTGTACGGCGATCAAAGTAATGAGCACCGACAACGGAGACGCGCGTGACCTTATGTCTGGCTCCAAGCGTGACATGATATGTAATTCTTACTTTGCCGGAGCGCGCATTCTGCTCCACTTCAGAAAGCCGGTCATGACGGACCTTTACATCAAAATAGCCTCGCTTCTGGAAGTAGTTTTCAATGCGCAGATTTCCTTCATTGAGCAGGTCTTCATCCACGGCTGCTTCCTGGTAGACCGGCACCAGAGCGCGAATGCGCTCTGCACTCAGATGCGCGCCATCCAGAACCACCTGCACCACAGGACCGCGATTGGCTACAAACTTGTAGTCGACCAGATTTCTGGCCGCATCATAACTCTGTGACTCCAGCTTGACATCCGCTTCCAACCTATCCTGCTTGCGATACTCCCGAAGGAGGCCATTCATCGCCTTGCTACTGGTCTCCGGACCCACGCGCATTCCGCTATGGAGATGCGTATAGCGCTCCAGATCAGCCGAGTCGATTCCGCTATCGCCAACCAGCGAAATTGTGCCCGTGCGGGCCTGATTTCCCGGCACAACGGTGAAGGCTATATTGACCAATTGTTGCCGCGGGTCTGGCGTGACAACGTGGTGAATGGTGGCCTGTTGAAAACCAAGCCGCACCAACTCCAGCTTCATTTCGGCTTCGCCATGCTCCAGCCGCTTTTCTGAGAATGGTGTACCCGGCGTCAATCGACTGGCGCGCAACAGCAGCGAATTACTATTGGCTCCGCGAGCACCAATCACGCTGAGCGTTCCAATGAAAGGCCGTGGATGCCCGCGAAACTCCAGCACGATCCCTCGCTGCACGCGACGACCATAGAGAGCAAGCGAATCATACAATCCTGTTGCAAACAAACGTCGCAGGCTGTCGTCGATTGCCTGAATGCTCAAAGGCTTGCCGGGCTGCTGCTCCAGCGTGAGTGGCAGCGGCGCAATTCGATCCCGATCAACGCCCGTGAAGTCGATGCGGACGACGAGCAGCCCTTGCCAGCGCCGGAGCCTTCGGTCTCCGCTTAGAATGTTGGCAGGGTCTGCGGTCTTACGCGTTGCATCGGGTCCAACGGCGACCTTCAGTGGCGAGATTTTCTCCGGATACTTCACGGTCTTAGGAATACTCTGACCGATAGCCGAACACACGGCGCCAAGCAGGAAGCAGGCGGCAGCGACGAGGAAGCCGCGCTGCCCGAGATGCGGCCACGCGAACGCCCGCGGATGCTCCCTCACAATTGGAATAATCAGCGACCTCCCGCTCTGGCGGCATTCGATACCCTGCGCGCATGCCCACAGAATGATTCTTTGCTTCCGCTCACTATACTAATAAGTGCAGGCAAAGTTTGCAGAGGTTTGCTGCAACCTTCCCATTGCATTCGCTCATCGAAGTCTTCGTTGACAATGCAACAAGAGTTTGGTTTCCCCGCAGCGGGCAGGAGTTCCATTGACACCCAGGCACACGAATCCATCCTTGATCGAGACGGACCCCGCCCCAGTCGAGGTGTCGGCCGTTCCGCCTGCCGACGAAATGCTGGCCCGCGCCCAGGCAGGAGATGGCGCTGCCTTTGCTCAGCTTTATGCTCAACACAAGCGCCGTGTCTACTCCCTTTGCCTGCGCATGGTGGGCAACGTAGCCGAGGCCGAAGACCTGACGCAGGAGGCATTCCTGCAACTTCATCGCAAAATCTCCACCTTTCGCGGCGACTCTGCTTTCTCCACCTGGCTGCACCGGCTCACGGTCAATGTGGTGCTGATGAACCTGCGTCGCAAGGGGCTGAATCTGGTTTCGTTGGACGAAGCGATGGACCCCTCGCCTGAGTCCGGCCCGATACGCAGCTTTGGTGCGCAGGATCTGCGGCTGACCGGCTCCATTGACCGCATGGCGCTGGAAAAGGCCATCGCTGATCTGCCTGCCGGCTATCGATTGATTTTTATGCTTCACGATATCGATGGCTACGAGCACAATGAAATTGCAACGATGCTGGACTGCTCCATTGGCAACTCCAAATCTCAGCTTCACAAGGCGCGCATGAAGCTGCGCGAGGCGCTGGGCGCACGCACGACCCCGGAGGTGCTTCCGTGAATCCACCCGAGAGACTCAACCACCCAAATGCAGAGACAGGCGCTTCCGCTTCAACGCATGAGCAGGAGTGCGCGTCGTTTCAGTCGAGCATGGCGGCTCGCATCGCGGCTGGAGAAGACCTTCAATCCGATGCTCACCTGATGAGTTGCCTGCGGTGCCAGACGTTGCTGACCGAACTGGAGGCAATTGCCCAAGCCGCGCGCATGCTGTTGCCCACGGAAGAAGAGCCGGATGACAAGCTCTGGCAGAAGATTGAGCAGGCAATCTCCAGTGACCGTCGCTAACCGGATCGCAACCGCGCGCTCGGCACACAGTCCTGCCATTCGCCTGATCGTGCTGACGGGATTTATGGGAGCGGGCAAGACCACTGTGGGCAGACTGCTTGCCGAGCGGTACGGCTGGCAGTTTGCAGACGCGGATGCAATCATCGAAGCCGACACGGGGCACAGCATTGCCGCACTTTTCCAGATGCATGGCGAAGCCTGGTTTCGCGAACTGGAGCACCGCACGATTCGCGCATTTGCAGAGAGCAAATCCTGCATAGACACCGACGCCGCCCCATCTCTGGGATGGGTGCTGGCGTTGGGCGGCGGAGCCATCGAGGACGCACGCACACGCAGATTGTTGCTGGAAACCACCGGCGTTTGCCTGATTCACCTGGAGGTGTCACTGAGCGAGGCGATCCGACGCTGCACTGCCGAAGCGGAGACTGTGCGTCCGGTTCTCGCTAATCAGGACCGACTGGCGCAGCGCTACGCAACGCGACTTGCGCTGTATCGTCAGGCACCCATTACGTTCGCCGTGGACGACCTGGCACCCGAACAGATCGTCCAAAACATTATCGAGGCGTTGTCGCTTTTTCCATTGGATCGGAGTGAAACTTGACCCCGTCTCCATGCCCGTCCATTGAAATCGGCCCACTCTCTGAAATCCTGACCGCCCCAGGCAGGTATCATGCTTAGTGAGGTTCGCATCGGGCTGCATCCGGGGGATTCCCCTCCCTCGGCTTTGACTTCGTACAACTTGTTGCTGCAACGGTTCCGGATTACCGGAAACTTCCACCGCATGAGCTTCCCACATCGACCGACATCATGATGAGTTCGCCTGTCACCACCCGCTCTGTCTCGACCGATTCTTCCGCGCCACTGCCCGCGCCCTCGGTTGCGCAGCGCTCGCATATGGGTCATCTCGCTGCCGGGGCGACGGCGACGCTGATCGGCGATCTTCGCGAACTGTTCAAGTTCAAAGTCACCACGATGGTGCTCATCACGACGTGGGCCGGTTTTTACCTCGGCTCCATTCGCTCTGGTATTACCAGCGTGCAGCGTGGACTGGTGGAGACGCTGATTGGCGTCGCGCTGGTCTCCGCCGGGGCCAGTGCGCTGAATGAAGCGATGGAGCGCAAATCCGACGCGCTGATGCTGCGTACCGCGCACCGGCCCATTGCCTCCGGCCGCATCTCGTTGCCGGTGGGGTTAGCGCTTGGACTGGGAGCGGTGCTGCTGGGTGGCTGGACACTGCTGGAGACGACCAATCTGCTGACCGTGGCGCTTGCGTTGCTCACCGTGTTTACCTATGTCGCCATCTATACGCCGCTCAAGCGGCTTACCTCGCTGGCCACGTTCCTTGGCGCATTTCCAGGAGCAGCCGGGCCTCTGCTGGGCTGGACTGCGGCGCGAGGCCAGATCGAGTGGCAAGGCGTGGCGCTTTTTGCCATTCTGTTTGTCTGGCAGTTCCCCCATTTCATGGCCATCTCGTGGCTTTATCGTCATGACTATGCGCGCGCCGGCATCCGCATGTTGCCCGTCGTGCAGCCAGACGGGGTTTCCACAGTCATCGAGGCTCTGGTCTATGCCGTTTTGATGATTCCAGTCAGCCTGGCGCCATGGTGGCTGCACATGGCCGGCGTCGCTTATGCCGTGCTCGCTGTGTCGCTGGGCATTTTTTACCTTGCTTACACGGTGCGTTTCAGCCGCATTCTGCGCACCACCGATGAAACCGAAAGCCGCATGGTGGCTCGCGATCTGCTCAAGGTGAGTGTGCTTTACCTGCCGCTGCTGCTCACCGGACTCATGCTCGCCGCCACCATTCGATAGCCCATCATTCCATTCCAAGGAAATACAGATGAGTACGAGTCAGATTATCCCCATCCGCCCCGCAATTACCGCGATTCTGGGTATCAGCCTGGCGGCGACGCTGTTTCTCTTCTGGCTGATTTATGTTCACCCGGCTGCGGACCCCGCCAGTCTTCGCCTGACCTTTCTGCCCGCGCTCAATGCGCTGTTGAACGGACTGAGCGCCTGTGCGCTGCTCATCGGTTTTGTCTTCATTCGCGCTGGGCGCATTCCAGCGCATCGCGCCGCTATGATGACAGCGTTTGTCTTTTCCGCACTTTTTCTGGTCTGCTACATTGTGAATTACGCGCTGCACGGCGAGAGCCACTATCCGCACACGCCGCTGCGCACCTTTTACCTGATCCTGCTCGTCAGCCACATCCTGCTCAGCATCGTAGCGCTGCCCACGATTCTGATCACATTTTTCTTTTCGCTCACCGGCCGCATTCCCTATCATCGCAAGATTGCGCGATGGACATTCCCCCTCTGGCTTTACGTCTCTGTCACCGGCGTGATTGTCTATGCCATGCTGGCCGCAGCCCGCGTCTGAGATCCCTAACCTGCCTTTGCTGAGATACCTCGATGAACGATTCACACAAGCCCACCTTGAATGCCAGTGACGGCACGCGCGAGTTGCTGATCGGCGGCTCGTCGATTCTGGCTGCCGGGCTGCTCGGCCTCATCCTGACGGCAACCGTGCTGGGCGGCATCAACCGCGATGGAGCACACTCCAACTCTGGCTGGTTAGCGCTGATTATTAGTGCCATGTGCGTTCCTTTTGGACTGATGCTGACAATGCTTGGCGCCGCCAAGTGGATGCGCAACCGACACGACTGAACCGGCAATGGAAATAAGCGAAGGTTGCCGCTCTCTGCTATCCTTTGGGTTAGCCTTTTGGAGAACATGTCTATGGCAAGAAGCGTCAATAAAGTCATTCTGCTTGGCAATATCGGCAAAGACCCAGAGTTTAAGGTTCTGCCCAGCGGACAGCCGGTCGTCAACTTCAGCCTGGCGACCAGCGAGCGCTACAAGGATCAGCAGGGCAACCAGCAGGAGCGCACCGAGTGGCACAATCTGGTGGCCTACGCCAAACTGGCTGAGATCGTGCGCGACTATGTGAAGAAGGGCAACAAGCTTTACGTGGAGGGTCGATTGACCACGCGAAGCTGGGATGACCGCGAGACCAACAAGAAGGTTTATCGCACAGAGATTGTGCTGACGGATATGACGCTGCTCTCTGGCCGAGGCGAAGAGGGCGGCGCTTCGGGCGGCTACTCCGGCGGCCGCAGCAGCGGCAGTTACGACCAGCGTCCGCCTGCCGCGGACGACTACGCGCAATCCACGCAGATCACTGACGACGACATTCCTTTCTGACCTGTCGGCTGCGCGGGCGTGACACTTCCCGAGCAGAGCAGTCTATCTGCTATGGTCGGCACCTGCGAGTTTCCGGTGGTGCCTGGAATGCTTTAATAACAAGAGGGCCGCTGTCGCTGGCAACCGATTGTGCGACCGCCCCCGGAGGAACTCCTAACCCGATGTCTTTGCTTCGCCGTTCGACTCTTCTAGTTGCTTCTCTCGTGACCTTTTCCACGCTGGCTATGGCAGCAGGACAGGCACAGCAACCCACGCAGCAGCCTTCTGACTCTTCTTCAAGCACAGCGGCGCAAGCGCCCAGCGCGCCCAGCGCTTTGAGCAGCAACATCTATCAGCAGGGCATGACCGTGCAGCAGCGTCTGCGTGCGCGTCGCGAGCAGCGCCGCAAAGCGGAGATTCATGCCATGTATGACCATCTGTACGAGGTCTATATCGGCATGGGATTCAACCGTACCGTCGCCGGACCCGGCTCCGTGACCGGCTATGGCGGCGGCTTGCAAAAGGTGAACCTCTACGCCTGGAATGTCGGCTTTACGCGCTACTACAGTGAACGCTGGGCGGTTACGCTGGATGGTCGCGGCTACTATGGCACCCAGTTTCTCGGCCCCAACCAGTACAACATTGTGAAGCCGGCGATCAGCGAATATGCCGCGCTCGCGGGCCCCAGCTATCGATTCATGCTGCACCCGCGCTACTCGGTGAGCGGGCGCGTGATGGTGGGCGCGGTCTTCAACAACTACTTTGCAGACGCCAATGGATTTACCGCTCCGGAGCTTGGCCTCTATCCTGACAGCGCCGCAGGTGTGCTGGACGTCAGTTTGCCCATCGAATACAACTTCTCCAGCAACATCGGCTTTCGCTGCTCTCCGGAATACTTCCTGAGCAGCTTCGGTTCCAGCGTCCAGAACGGACTCGGTTTCGGAGGTTCCGTGGTCTATCGCTGGGGCAAACTGTAACGAATCTCTTCCTCACAGTCCATACAGGCAAGCCCACGCTGAGCGTGGGCTTGCCTTTTTCGTGAGTTTGCCGGAAACCGAAGCTACTGAAGGATGGGAATTCCAGCAATACGCTGTTGCCACTCGGCAGGACCAGTCTGGTGGACGCTGGTTCCCTTGGAATCGACCGCAACGGTCACTGGCATATCGACGACATCAAACTCATAGATCGCCTCCATGCCCAGATCTTCAAAAGCCATCACACGCGCGCCGTGGATCGCCTTGGAGACCAGATAGGCCGCGCCGCCAACCGCCATCAGATAAACCGCGCCAAACTCGCGAATGGCCTCAATCGCCGTCGGGCCACGCTCGGCCTTGCCCACCATGCCCAGCAATCCGGTTTCGGCAAGCATCTGTCGCGTGAATTTATCCATGCGCGTGGCTGTAGTCGGGCCTGCCGGTCCCACCACCTCTTCGCGCACTGGATCGACCGGGCCGACGTAGTAGATGAATCGATCCTGAAAGTTGACCGGAAGCTTTTCGCCGCGGCTCAGGATGTCCGTCATGCGCTTGTGCGCGGCGTCGCGGCCGGTGAGCAGCTTGCCGTTCAGCAGCAGCACCTCGCCGGGCTTCCACGTCGCCACGTCCGCTCGTGTCACCGTGTCCAAATTCACGCGGCGCGCGCCGGAGACATCGTAAGTCAGCTTCGGCCAGTCGGATAGCGAAGGCGGATCGAGATACACGGGGCCAGAGCCATCCAGCACAATGTGCGCGTGGCGCGTGGCGGCACAGTTGGGAATCATGGCAATGGGCAGATTGGCCGCATGGCAGGGATAGTCAAGTACCTTCACGTCGAGAACGGTCGTCAAACCGCCCAGTCCCTGTGCGCCAATGCCCAGGCGATTGACCTTGTCATACAGCTCAATCCGCAACTCTTCAGCACGCGTCTTTGGGCCGCGCGCGATCAGGTCTTGAATATCGATCGGATCCATCAGCGATTCCTTGGCCAGCAGCATCGCCTTTTCGCTCGTGCCCCCAATCCCGATGCCGAGCATCCCCGGAGGACACCAACCGGCACCCATCGTCGGCACCGTCTTCAGCACCCACTCCACAATGGAGTCGGAGGGATTGAGCATCGCAAACTTACTCTTGGCCTCAGAACCGCCGCCCTTGGCCGCAACCGTGATCTCGACCGTGTTGCCGCGCACCAGTTCGACATTGACGACGCTGGGCGTGTTGTCGCGGGTGTTTTTGCGCGCTCCTGCCGGGTCAGCCAGCACGGAGCTGCGCAGCTTGTTATCCGGATCGAGATAGGCGCGGCGCACACCCTCGTCGATCATCTGCTGCAAATCCATCTCGGCATCTAAACGAACATCCATGCCAACTTTGACAAACGCATTGACGATGCCCGTGTCCTGGCAGATGGGGCGATGGCCCTCAGCGCACATGCGACTGTTGATAAGAATCTGCGCGATGGCGTCTTTGGCGGCAGGCGACTGCTCGCGCTCATAGGCCGAAGCCAGCGAGCGGATGTAGTCCACCGGATGATAGTAGCTGATGTACTGCAAGGCTCCGGCTACGCTTGCAATCAGGTCTTCCTGGCGAATGACGGTCATGATCGTTGGCTCCTGCACTTCCCTGCTCTTGCTTGTCTGTAGTTACTTCCTTGACGTTTCAGCATACGTTTTGCTGCAAACCTGCTGCTTGGATTAGATGCCGAGTTCGGCGCGAATGGCACTGGCGATTGCCTCTGCATGATGCCGCATCGACGCTTCGTCGGCAGCTTCAATCATGATGCGGGCCAGCGCCTCGGTGCCGGAGTAGCGGATGACGACGCGTCCCGTCTGGTGCAGCGCGGCTTCGGCTTCGGCAATCGCCGCCTGAATTGCAGGAAAGCTCTCCAATGGCAGCTTTTCGCGGACTTTGACGTTGACGATCACCTGTGGATAAACCTCCAGATCCGCCGTCAGTTCTTCCGCGGATTGACCTCTTCGCGCGAGTATGTCGAGGACGACAAGAGCGGTGAGCAGGCCGTCACCGGTGGTGGCGAGATGTGGAAACAGAATGTGGCCTGACTGTTCGCCGCCCAATGCGGCATCGTGACGGCGCATCAGCTCCAGCACATAACGATCGCCCACAGCCGAGCGCAGCATCTGAATGCCGGAGCGGCGCAGCGCTGCTTCCAGGCCCATGTTGGACATCGTAGTTGCGACCACAACATGGCCCGTGAGCAGCCCGCGCGCCTGCATATCACGCGCACACAGCAGCAGGATGGCGTCACCGTTGATCACATGGTTTGCGGCGCCAGCCAGCAGACAACGATCCGCATCGCCATCGAGCGATATCCCCAGTTGGGCGCCTCGCTCGACCACAGCGGCAGCAACCACTTGAGGATGCAGCGCGCCGCAATGGTCGTTAATGTTACGTCCATTGGGGGCGATGTGGAGGAGCGTGACTTCTCCGCCGAGAGCGCGGAAGAGCGTTGGCGCAACGGCAGCCGCAGCTCCGTTGGCGCAGTCTACTACGATCCGTCGGCCGTCGAGACGAAGGCCGGGAACCAGCGACAGCAGAAACGCGATGTACTCCGATGCGTAGTGCGGCTCATCCACGACCGCCGGCAGCGCCTCCAGCGCGGGTGCAGTCGAGCCGGAGGCATGGCGGAAGAGAATCTCTTCAATGGCCAGCTCGACTTCATCCGGCAGCTTGAATCCGTCGCCGCCGAAGAGCTTGATGCCGTTGTCCTGCCAAGGATTATGTGAGGCTGAGAGGACCACGCCGGCATGGAAGCCGTCGCGGCGCGTAAGATAAGCGATGGCCGGAGTGGGGAGTACGCCTGCGCTGATGATCTCGGCTCCGCCCGCGCGCAGACCCGCAGCAAAGATGGAGAGCATCCAACCGCTGGACTCGCGCGTGTCTCGCCCAACCAGCACGCGCGGCGCAATGGCAAGCGGGCGCAAGGAGTGAGCCAACGCCAGGCCGACAGAGTAGACCGTTTGTTCGTCGAGTGGCGGCTGACCGGCAACGCCGCGGATTCCATCGGTTCCGAATAACTTTCTCATCGTTTCCCTTGTGCTTTGGTGGTGGATGGGCTGGTCTTGGGGAGCGACGCCGCGTTGGCTCCGCTGGAGATGGCAGGCTCGGGTTGTATGCGCTCGACCTGACTGGTGAAGCTGCCCTGGCCCAGTCGAGTGAGGACAAGCTGTCCAGGCAAAAGCTGCGCGGCGTCGCGAAGGATCGTTCCATCCTCCGCCTGCACCAGCGCATAGCCACGCTCCAGCACAGCCAGCGGCGAAAGCGCAGCAAGCTGGAGATGAAGCTGGGTCTGCGTGCGTCGACGTGCGTCGACAAGCGCGGCCATGGCGCGATGAAGGCGTTCACTGGAAGCGCGGTGGGCGAGGGCCGCCATCTGGAAGCCACGCGTCGCTGCGGCGCGCAGACGCTCGTGAAGGCCGGCAAGATGCTCTCGCGCAGCACCCAGCCTGCGCTGCGGATCACAGCGCAGGGTACGAGTGGCAAGCGCGTCCAGTGTGCGACGAGCCTGGCGCAGCCGAAGCGCAGTCACCGCGTCCAGCGAGTTTGAGAGATCATCCAGACGCTGCTGGCGGAGCCGAAGCGCAGTCGTCAGACTCTGACCGATGCGGTCATCGCGCAAGGACGCATATTGCTGACGAACCTGAAGCAGTTGAAAGCGAGCTGCGCGCTCCAGACGACGGCGAAGTTCAAAGATGCTTTCGGCAATGTTTGCCAGCGAAGCCGTGACCAACTCCGCTGCTGCCGATGGAGTGGGCGCTCGCAGGTCTGCAACAAAATCGGCGATAGTGAAGTCGGTCTCATGGCCGATGGCTGAGACAACCGGAAGCGGCGAAGCGGCGATGGCGCGGGCAACTCGCTCCGAGTTGAAGGCGGCCAAGTCCTCCAGCGAACCGCCGCCGCGCGCAAGCACAATCAGATCGACAGGAGCGGGCAGTGCAGGTTCCGCCAGACGACGCAACGCAGTTTCAATCTCCGCGGCTGCGGAATCTCCCTGAACGGCAACAGGGACGACCAGCACATGAAGCGCGGCGTAACGGCGACGAACGATCTGAAGAAAGTCGCGAATGACGGCTCCCGTCGGCGAGGTGATGACGGCAACCGTGCGCGGAAATTGTGGCAATGGACGCTTGCGCTCGGTATCGAACAAACCCTCAGCACGGAGCCGCTCTCGCAACTGCTCAAAGGCAAGCTGAAGGCTGCCGACACCCACCGGCTCCATCGTCTCCGCGACAAGCTGTAACTGGCCGCGCTGCTCATAGACGCTGAGCGTGCCGCGAATGCGAACAGCCTGACCATCCTCCGGGCGGAAGCGCAGCAGCAGCGCCTGGCGGCGAAAGAGCACGACGGAAAGTTGTGCTGAATCTTCCTTGAGCGTGAAGTAGAGATGGCCCGCAGAGGACGGACGAAAGTTGGAGATTTCCCCCTCGACCCAGACCGAGCCAAGAGACTCCTCGACGAGCGAACGCGCCTGAGCGAGAAGCTGGCTGACGCGCAGTGTGGTCCGTGTGGAACGGACCGGGCGTTCTGCTTCAAAACGAAGCGGAAGCTGCGAGGATGGATCGTCGAAAGGCACTAACAACTAGTGTAAACGGGGGTCTTTGAACCGCAGCGTGCCGTATTCTGGACAACGGGAGAGATGCGATGCACTGGAAGTTCGAGGCAGCGCTGGCAGCTTGCGCAGTGCTGGGTCTGCGACATGGATTCGATTATGACCATCTGGCGGCGATCACGGATATTGCCGCGGTGCAGGCAAGCCGATTGCGCGCGTTCATTCTGGGACTTCTTTATGCCGTGGGACATGCGCTGACCGTAGTCGCACTCGGAGTAGCAGTGATCGAATTGCACCTTCCATTGCCAGTCTGGCTGGACAACGTGACCGAGCGGTTGATCGGCGCAACGCTGATTGTGCTGGGCGTTGCCGTGGTTGCCGGCCTCATGCATCCCCATGCACATACTGACCGGGCACAAAGCCGCATTGCCGCAGCGGTGAACCTGATTCACACACTCAGTTGGCGTGTGCAGCGACTCTTTGAACCAGAACGCGAACGCCCGGCGCTCTTTGCCTGGAACTACAGCGGAAGAAGTGTCTTCCTGATTGGAATGCTGCACGGCGTGGGTGCGGAGACTCCGAGCCAGCTCATGCTTTTTCTGCTGGCGTCGAGGCTCGGCGGCCCAAGCCAGGGCATGCTGGGACTCATGGCGTTTGCCGCGGGGCTGATCGCGATGAACGGCATGATGACGGCATCGCTCAGCGGAGTATTTGGCACACGTCTGCAACATCCCCAGGCAGGAAGGATACTGGCCTGGACCGGCGCTGCGTATAGCTGTGGAGTTGGCGCGATTTTCCTCTTGGGCTGGTCGTCCGCTCTGCCCAGTCTGCTGTAGAGCAACAAAATCGGATTCTCTGACCGACTCCCTCGTACTGGATGTAATGGAAACACACCGTGGACAGCAGGCGTATGCTCGTCCGGCGCCTTCGCTGCCGATGCAACCCTCTGACCAGAGATCACAAGCCGAACCGCCTCCTACTTGTACTCCAATGTGTAACGACGCCGTATTGCCTGCTCCATCTCAGTCTCCTCTTCGCGATTACAACAGCTCGCTATGAGAGACGTTTTCCGGGGGCAAGATCAGGCCGATACAGCCTAGCGTTCCTTGTGGATATCTATACCTTGCAATACCCAGTGGATGTGCTTTAGGTGAAACGCGTTCGCACTTTGAGTGATGGATGTTACTGCTTCGGAACTGTGCACGGAACCGTCAAGGTTGCTCGAAAGGGATGCACCCATCATTCAGAGCGTGAATGAGTGGAGGCGGCGGAATTGCCAGCCGTCCTCACCAAGCCAATATTTCACACGTAATACACACGCGAACACTTCAAGCTATCGATTAAGAATAATGGAATCAACAATATAAATTGGTTGAGGCGGCGGGAGTCGGAATGCCGCCAAAAGACAGGGCGCGAATCGAAGTGCGATCCGCGCCCTGTCATGAGATGGTGTATCACAAGCTACTGAAGGTTGACCGAGCCGTGCAACGGCAGGGATTGAGACGAGCCGCCTGCCATGAACGTGTAGCTGCCTGGAAGCATCTTGAACTGGTTGGTTGCCTCGTCAAAGATCGACAGATACATCGGATCGATGCTGAGCGTAACATCTTTGCTTTCGCCGGGGTTCAGTGCGACTCGGCTCCAGCCGACGAGGCGCTTGGGCGGCTCGTTGGCGCTGGCAGGCAGCGCAGCATAGACCTCGGCAATCTCCACTCCGGCGCGGCTGCCTGTGTTCTTCACCATGAAGGTGACGGTCGGTTTTTCGCCCGGTGTCACTTTCAGTCCCGAGTAGCGAAAGGTGGTGTAGGAAAGGCCAAAGCCAAAGGGAAAGAGCACGGGTTTCTGCTCTGCGTCATACCATTTGTAGCCGATCTTGACGCCTTCATCGTAGTTGACGCTGAACGTTGGGCTGGTAAGTACGTGTCGCTGGACCGGGGCTGCTGCTTCGGAGTGTGGCGGCGGCATCACCAGCGTCGGATGAGGCAGGTCCGCAACGCTGAGCGGGAAGGTGATGGGCAGTTTGGCCGAGGGGTTGACCTTGCCAAAGAGCACATTGGCGACTGCGGGCGCACCATCGGAGCCGGGGAACCAGGCAACAACGATGCCTGCAACCTGGTTGACCCAGGGCATAGTCACGGCCGTGGCATTCTCCAGCACAACGACGGTGTGCGGATTGGCTTTGGCAATGGCAGCGACGAGATCGTCCTGATGATCGGGCAGCGTCAAGTCGTGCAGGTCCATGCCTTCACTCGACCACTGGTTGACAAAGACGATGGCCACATCGGACTGCGCCGCCAAAGCAGCAGCGGCAGCCGGGTCTGATCCGGAAGCGAAACTGACCTTGGCTTGGGGCGCCATGGCCTGAATGGACTTGAGCGGCGAAGTGGGAAACCAGACATGCTGGCCCCAGCGCGCGGTGGGTTGTCCGGGAGGATCAACCTGAGCCGAACCGCCGCCGGAGATCATACCTGTGTCGGCATGGTCGCCAATCACGGCGATGCTGTGCACACTCATGCTGAGTGGAAGCTGGTGGTTCTGGTTGCGCAGGAGCACAATGCTCTGCTCCTCGATGTGACGGGCAATTGCGAGATCACCGAAGACATCGACAACACTCTTGTGGACAGGATGATCGACCAGACCGGCGGCGAACTCAGCGCGCAGAATGCGATGGACGTGCTCGTCCAGCTCCGACATGGAAATCTTTCCATCCTGCACCGCCTGTTTGTACGCTGCGCCATAGAAAACCTCACCCGGCTCTTCGTTGTCCAGACCTGCCGCCGAGGCTTTTTCCGTCGAATGCGTACCGCCCCAGTCGGAGAGCACAAATCCCTTGAATCCCCACTGATTCCGCAATACATCGGTGAGCGTGTACTTGTTCTCGCAGGCAAAATCGCCGTTGATCGCGTTGTAGCTGCACATCACCGCCTGAGGGTTACCGATTTCGATTCCAATGTGGAAGGCCAGCAAATCCGTCTCCTGCAAGGCGCGCTTGCTGATGATGGTATTGACCTCGTTGCGTCCACTCTCCTGATCGTTGACAGCATAGTGCTTGATGTCGCCAATGACATGCTCGGCCTGTTCGCAGCGAATGCGGTTGCCGACAAGAGTTCCAGCAAGGATCGGGTCTTCGCCCTGATACTCGAAGGTGCGTCCGTTGCGCGGCTCGCGGGTCAGGTTCACGCCGCCACCCAGCGTCATGTTATAGCCCTGCGCGCGCAACTCACGACCGATCAGTGCGCCATACTGGCAGGCAGCATCTGTGTCCCAGCTTGAGGCCGCGCCGAGATTCGAGGGCAGCGCCGTCGAGTAGCGTCCGTTCATCGCGCTCGATCGCACTCCATACGCCGCGTCGCTCATCTGGATAATCGGAATTCCCAGCCGATCCACACCCAGCGTAAATCCGGCTCCGCCATTGCCCAGCAACGCATACTGGTTCGGTTTGCCCCAGCCAGCCATGCCTTCGCCATGGATCAGATCGATCTTTTCATCGAGCGTTAGCTCCTTCAGAACGAGGTCGGCGCGCTCATCCGGAGACAGGGATTGGTTCATCCAGGCGGCGTGCGCCCAGGCGGGTTCAGGCTGCGGACGACGCTGCGCCTGAGCCGCGACGGCAGCAACGGCCAAAGCCGCAATGCTGCAAAGGTACATGGTTCGATAGATATTCATCTTGAGCCTCTCGGGTTGGAATCGTCCACGAAGGGAAGACCGGCGGACGAAGCTACCGCGAAAGTGTACTAGAAAATCGTATGACTTGTAATCCGGGCAAGAAAATCGCCGCATTTTTCCGCGCACAAGCACCAGCGGCCCGCCGGAGAACCGGGACGGACCGCTGATGGGTGAACTGTGGAAATTGGCTTGTGGACTGGGCTGTCGCGCTGCCGCGAAAGCCGGAGGACCGGCCGCACTTGGCCGGTAAACCGCTGAAGCCGGGCACGACGCCCTAAGCAGCCGCAGTCACCTCACGTTGTGAACAGCAACAACTCGAACAATCAGAATTCATAGGCTGGATCATCCTCCTTTCCCGTGTACTCAGAAAATAGCGCCACAGGTGGAAGCGCGTCAAGCCGAAATGTGCATCCGATGAAAACCGGCGCACACCAACAGCAGGAGCCACTTCATCGCAGTCAGGGTGACTTATCCGCGGCCAGCCCCACGCTCAATGAGACGGGTTGTCGAGTGGCCTTCAACCGTGGGAATAATCCGCACCTGACCACCCCAGGTGGCGATCTCCGCAGCTCCAACAACGGTCTCCACCGAATAGTCGCCGCCTTTGATGAGCACATCGGGACGGGCGGCAAGAATTAGCTCCAACGGCGTATCCTCGTCAAAGATTGCGACGGCGTCGACACAACCCAGCGCTGAGAGGACGCGCGCCCGCTCCCGCTCGCCGACAATCGGCCGCGACGGACCTTTCAGTCGGCGCACCGAATCATCACTGTTGATGGCGACAATGAGACGATCGGCTGTGAGCCGGGACTGCTCCAGAACCGTGATGTGGCCAACGTGCAGCAGATCAAAACAGCCATTGGTAAAGGCAACCCGTTCGCCACTGGCGCGCCATGCGGCCACTCGCGCTTGCAACTCGCTTCGTGTGACTACTTTTTCCGCAGCGTGGAGGTTGATGGATGGGCTGAGAGCCGACAACAGCTCAAAGCGCTCAATCGGAACCGTTCCGACCTTGCCAACGACGATGCCGGCGGCAAGATTGGCAAGTTGGATCGAGGTGTTTGGATCCAGTCCACTGGTAAGGCTAAGCGCTATCACAGAGATCACCGTATCCCCGGCGCCGGAGACGTCAAAAACCTGACGCGCCTTCGCGGGATCGATTTGAACGTTGTCGCGCGTGACCAGAGCGATCCCTTTTTCGCTCAGCGTAGCCGTCAGGAAGTTCAGATCCAGTTCAGCCACCAGGCGCTGGCCTGATTTCAGCATGGCGGAGAGATCGAGAGGCGAATGGCTCGTCGCTGCGGAGAGTTCCCCCAGATTGGGGCAGATGGTGGTCGCTCCGCGATAGCGCGAGAAATCCGAACTTTTTGGATCCACCAGGACCGGGATACCCCGTCGACGTGCAGCCTGAATCACCGGTTGACAGGTCTGTGGAGTCAGCACGCCTTTGGCATAGTCAGACAGGATCACAGCATGGCAATGATTGATGTGACGCTCGATGGCCTCAAGCAGGCGCGCGGCGTGATCTGCGGGACGCTGGCCCAGGCGCTCGCTGTCCAGACGCAGCATCTGCTGGCTGCCTCCGAGAATGCGCAGCTTCGTAATAGTGGGATAGTCCGGATCGGCGATGAAATCGCTTTGAATACCCTCCCGGCCAAGCAGGGCGGACAGCGAATGCTCGTTCTCGTCTCCGCCCGTAAAGCCAATCAGCGTAACTTGTGCGCCCAGGCGGGTCAGGTTCATGGCAACGTTGGCCGCTCCGCCGGGCTGTTCACTCTGGTGCGTGGCGCGCACCACCGGAACAGGCGCCTCCGGCGAAATTCGAGCAACTTCACCACGAATGTAGCGATCGAGCATTACATCGCCAAGGACAAGAATGCGCAACTGCGGCCAGGTATGTTCGATGTGATCCAGTACGGCGTGAATCTGTTCAATCATCGCGCAGCTCCTGTGCTCTGCTTGACGTTGGATTGTAGCCAGTCCAGTTCAATCCAGTCGCAGAGCATGTGTCCGGCCAGAATATGAGCCTCCTGAATGCGAGCGGTGTCGCGCGAAGGAACGGCAAAGAGAAAATCTGAAAGCGAGGCCATCTTACCGCCACCCTCCCCGGTGAATCCTACGGTCTTCACGCCTTGTGCGCGAGCAACTTCCAGCGCCGCCACCACGTTTCTGCTGTTGCCACTGGTGGAGATCCCAACAAGCAGGTCACCGGGTTGACCCAGCGCCTCCACCTGTCGGGAAAAGACTGCGTCGTAGCCGTAGTCATTGGCGACAGCGGTCAGGATCGAGGTGTCCGTGGTCAGCGCAATTGAGGCCAGCCCCTTGCGCTCGCGACGAAAGCGACCGACAATCTCCGCAGCCAGGTGCTGCGAATCGCCGGCGCTGCCTCCGTTGCCGCACCACAGAATCTTGTTGCCTGTGGCCAGCGCGTCAGCCATGGCACGCGCGATATGCTCCAACAACTCCTGCTGTGCCGTAATCGCCTTCACGATCTCCAGATGATCGGTAATGGCGCGAAAGAAGACGGACTGGACGTTGGGGTGCTCAGACATCGGAATCTCCAGAAACTTCAGTGGCGAAGATGAGTGGCAAAAATCCGTTGCAATGGTGGGCGTCTCTGCGGAGTCGCTGTTGCCGGTGAATTGTGCCGCTGTTGCTATCATAATCGGGTGACGAAGACAGAGAAAGATGCGGAACTCTCCGGTGCGAAGACGCACTCGAATAAAAGCATTGAAACCATCTTCCTGGACCGCGATGGCGTCATCAACCAGAAGCAGCCAGAGGGCGAATATGTCTCCTCGTGGAAGCGGTTTATTCTGCTGCCGGGCGTGGCCGAGGCAATTGCGGCGCTGAAACAGGCCGGCAAGCGCGTGATCGTGGTAACCAATCAGCGCGGGGTGGCGCTGGGACGCTATACCGCCGAGGATGTCCACACCATTCACGAGCAATTGCAGAAGTTGCTGGCCATACACGGCGCTCAGGTGGATGCATTCTACTTTTGCCCGCATGACAAGAAGCAGTGTCAGTGCAGGAAGCCGTTGCCTGGAATGTTTGAGCAGGCGCGCGCAGAGTTTCCTCAGATCACTGCCGACAGCAGCTTGATGGTGGGCGACTCGCTCTCCGATATCGAGTTTGGTCGAGGCGTAGGCATGCCTACCGTCTTCATCCAGGGCGATTCGGAACATCGCAAACCGGGATGGGAACGCGGCGCGGAGCTGGCCGACTTTGTCGCCGCAGACCTGCCGGATGCGGTGCGGCAGATCCTGAGCTGAACGCGTACAAGGTCGGAGTCCGCATTATTCGCCGATGACGGCCAGCGTGGCGTAGGTTTCACGAATCCCTGCTTCAATCTGAGTCATAGGAAGCTGACAGCCCAAAGCGCGTAATCCGGTGAGATCGGCCTCCGTAAAGTGCTGATAGCGACCATCCAGATCCTGCGGGAACGGAATGTATTCGATGGGCACATGTCCATGAATTTCCATCAGAATTTGCGCGACTTCGTTGAAGGTGCGAGCCGTGCCGGAGCCAGCGTTCACCACTCCCTGATAGCGATGTGGAGCTGAGCCGCGCGCCGGAGCATAGGGACCGATCTCGGCGAAAAACATATTCAGCCGCGCCAGGTCGCGAACATAGACAAAATCTCGCCGCTGCTCGCCATCCGCATAGCCGCCGCTGCCCGAGAACAGACGCACCTTGCCTGTTTCGCGCATCTGGCGCGTGAAGTGATGGAGAACGGAAGCCATGCGCCCCTTGTGTTGTTCGCGCGGACCATAGACGTTGAAATAGCGCAGCCCAACCACCGGAATGGGCACATTGCCCAGCGCAAGCTGATGACGCAGATAGTGATCAAACACCAGCTTGGAGAAACCATAAACATTAAGCGGTCGTTCGTTCTCAAGCGTCGGCGTGAAGCGGCCTGGCCCACTCAGTCCATATACAGCAGCGGTCGAAGCATAGACCAGCGGAGCTCCATTCTCTATGGCAAAATCCAGCACCTCACAGGTGTAACGAAAGTTGTTGTCCATCATGTAGACGCCATCGTCTTCGAGTGTGTTGGAGCAAGCGCCCTGATGGAGGATCGATTCAATTTTGTCTGCTCCGAGTGAGTTGGCGGCGATGGCGCGACGAAACTCGGCCTTGTCCATGTAATCGGTGAAGCGCGCTCCATGCAGATTGCGAAACTTTGCGGCGTGGGCCAGATGATCGACCACCAGAATGTCGGTGATGCCCTGTGCGTTCAATTCGTGGACAAGGTTGCTGCCAATAAATCCCGCGCCGCCGCTAACGATGTGCATTTCAGTGCTCCTGTGTAGAGTTCGATGAGGACAAGTCAAGCGATGTGTCGATGTCAGGCATGTGCGTGCATAGCACTCGCTCGCAGGCCGCGAACATCGCCTGCGGCGTAATGCTCAGCAGACAGCGCCGCTGCTGCTCAATGCAGGTTTCAAGATTGCAGCCATAGCAACTGGTCTGATGATAGACGACCTGATGGCGCGTGCCGACAGGAAACCAGACTCCAGGCAGACCACGTGCGGAAAACGCAATCACTGCCGGCGTACCAACGGCAGCGGCCAGATGCATCGGACCTGAGTCCGGACCCAGAAAAAGCTGCGCACGCGCCAGTACCGCTGCGGTCTCGCGAGGCGTAAGCTCCCCGCAGAGATTCACCTGAGGGCCACGCCAGTTGATTGCTGCGGCACTCGCATCAGATCGATCCTCCGTCGCCCCAATCAGCACAAGGCCGTGAGTCGGATATCGCCTTTGCAGGAATTCGAGCAACGTACGCCAGTTTTCGACGCCCCAGTCCTTTGCCTGCATCTTCGTTCCTGGCCCGCACGCAAACATTGGCGTGTTTCCAAGCGAACCCAGCGCTGCGGCAGCGCGGCCACGCTCAACATCCGTCAGACGCAAATCCCAGTTGCGAAGATCGTCAGGATCTGCATCGCCAAGCGTCACCAGAAGTTCGGCCAGTCGATGAGACTCGGACTGGAAGAGACCTGTAGCCGGATCGATGCGGCGCGTGGACTCCGATGCAGCCGAGGCGCCAACGACGTGACGAATTCCGCACCCCACGCGAAAGAATGTCAGATCGCGCTTCACTTGCTTTGCAGAGCGCACTGGCATCAGGTAGATGAGAACCTGCGGTCGAAAACGACGAATTTCGAGAGCCAGTCGCATCAGTTCCAGCGGGTTGCGTGTGCCCGTCGAGTAGCGCATGTAGCCGTGAACCAGTCCGCTCGCTCCGAGCACGGCTGCGGAGGCGGGCGCTTTCGCGTGGACAGGAAAGTTTGTAAGCAAGATGCGCTGCGCGGCGGGGAAGCAGCGCTCAATTAAATGAAAGCAAGGCAGAGCAACCGTGGTATCGCCCAGGCTGCCCAGGCGATAGATGAGAACGCGGGAAACGGAAGAATCGGCGGGCAAGCTGTTCTCCTCAGAAAAGCGAGCGCGGAAAACGCTCCCCTTTATGGTGACACAGTGCGACGCGAAAATGTTTCAGAACGCTTTCAGCGCAATCATCGCCTGCAACAAATCGTCCGGCTGCGGAAGAATCACATCCTCCAGTACGGGCTGATAGGCGACAAAGGTATCCATTGCAGCCACACGCTTGACGGGCGCGTCGAGGTGATCGAAAAGCTCGTCGGCAATACGCGCGGCAATCTCCGCTCCGTAGCCCCAGCTTTTCATATCCTCATAGGCAACCAGAACACGATTGGTCTTCTTCACGCTGGTCGCGATTGCCTCCCAGTCATAGGGGCTGAGCGTGCGCAGATCCAGAATCTCAGCTTCGATGCCATGCTCCCGCTCGGCCCGTTGCGCAGCCTGCAACGCACGCGGCACCAGCGCGCCGTAGGTAACGATGGTGAGGTCAGAGCCTGTACGAACAGTAGCGGCCTTGCCGAAGGGAATCATGTAATCGGTGCCAGGATACGGCGCGCGTCCGTACGTTTCGCGATAGAGTCGCTTGTGCTCCAGAAAAAGCACCGGATCGTCACAACGAATGGCTGTACGCAGCAAGCCATTGGCGTCCAGCGCGTTGGACGGAAAGACGACGCGCAGGCCAGGGATGTGCGTAAAGATGGATTCACCACTTTGTGAGTGGTAGATCGAGCCACCCGTGAGATAGCCGCCGATGGGAACGCGAATCACCACCGGTGCGCGAAAGGTTCCATTGGAGCGCCAGCGCATCAGTGCGAGTTCATTGCGAATCTGGTGAACGGCAGGCCAGATATAGTCGAAGAACTGGATTTCGACAATCGGCTTGATGCCGCGCACCGCGTAGCCAACAGCGCGACCTACAATATTGGCCTCGGCAAGCGGAGAGTTGAAGACGCGCTCGGAGCCAAATTCCGTTTGCAATCCCGCTGTAAGTTTGAAGACGCCGCCTTTGCCTTTGGTCTCCTTCAACGCGGCCTCGCGACTGGCGTCGGCAATATCTTCGCCATAGACAATGATGCGCGGATCGCGGCGCATCTCATCGCGAAGACAAGCATTGATCAGATCCGCCATGGTCTTGTCGCCGGAGTCGGACTCAGACGCTCGGGGCAGTGTGGCAAGAGCCGGTGATGTGGGATCAAAGTCTTCCGAGTAAACGTGCCTTGGAATAGAGCGGACGGACGGAATGGGAGACTCGACAGCTCGCTGTGCTGCCGCGGCAATCTCCGCGTCGATCTTTTGCTCCAGGCTATTCAGTTCTGTTTCCGACAGAATGCCCTCGCGTAGCAGGCGCATCTGGAGCTTGTGTACCGGATCGCGAAGCGCATCCGCCTCACGCTCTTCGCGTGTGCGATAGAGTTTGTCGTCATCCGACAGGGAGTGGGAGTAGACGCGCACGCAGTGTCCGTGAACCAGCGCCGGACCGCGACGCGCGCGACAGTACTCGACGGCGCGTGTGAGCGCGGCAAAGGCAGCGTCGGGTTCTGTGCCATCCACCTCCTGCACCAGCAGATGAGGAAAATTCTGCACAAGCCTGGATATGCTGCCTCCGGGTGTATTCACTTCCACCGGCACTGAGATTGCATACCCGTTATCCTCCACCAGAAAGATGACAGGCAACTTCAGATTCGACGCGCTGTTCACCGCTTCCCAGAACTCACCCTGCGAAGTCGAGCCTTCCCCGATGCACGTGAGTACCACCTCATCCTGATGAAAGCGGACCGGGTGGAATGCGCGATAGTCAGTGACCGAAGAAGCCGCCGCTTGTGGAAAACGTGTAAAGTACATCCCCGCTTCCGCGCAGCCAACTCCATGCAGAACCTGCGTTGCCGTGGATGACGAAGTATTGACAATGTTCAGTTCGGGCGAACCCCAATGCGAAGGCATCTGACGTCCACCGCTGGCAATGTCGGCTTCGGCGCCGACAGCCTGCAAAAACATCTGTTCCGCACTCACACCCAGTGCAAGGCAAAGCGCACGGTCGCGATAGTACGGCACACACCAGTCATAACCCGGACGCAAGGCCTTGGCGGCCGCTACCTGGAGCGCTTCATGGCCGGCGCCGGAGATTTGGAAAAATATTTTCTGTTGCCGCTTGAGCATGATCTCGCGGTCATCGATCCGCCGTGATGTGTACATCAGCCGATAGAAATCGACAAGTTGCTCGGCGCTCAGCGCTGTGTTGCCGGAGGGATCGAACTGTGGCGCGGTCATGGTCGCAGACGAACTTTCTTGCCTCCGCTGCGTACTTGATTTTTCCATCGTCACCACCCCCTGATCGTGTCCAAACATTCCCAAACCCAGAAGATTGTATCAACTCTCTGCCACGACAGAAAAAGACCCATGACTCCATTGCAGTATTGACGATTCAATTGCTGGCGTGTTTTATTCGTCATGCTCACAAGAATTTCCTGACAGGTGGGGAATTGCCTGCTCCATACGGAGGAAAAAGTCGAAAGAGCGACGCGTCGCGGGAGTTGAAGACAGCCCCGTGTGCGGAGAATCGATGGAGGTAAGACAAAATGCAAGTTGATCTTTTGCTGTTTGCCCATGGCGCAGCGTCGACTTTTTCCCCAAAGCATCTGCTGGCAGCAGCGGAGATTACCGGGGCGGCTGTTTCGAGCGCAGACGCGATGTGGCTGTGGATTGCATTCGCGATTGGAGTAGTTGCCTTGATTGGCGCGCTTCTGTTTGCTCGTTCGGTGATCGGTTCCGACACCGGCACGCACGCCATGCAGGAAATTGCGGCGGCCATCCGCGAAGGCGCAGAGGCATTTCTCGCACGGCAATACAAAGCGATTGCCTGGATGGCCTTGCTGCTGGCAATCGTTTTATACGTCGGCTATCGAGCCTATCCCCCGACCTCGTCGCTGGCGCTCAAGGTGGTTTTCAGCTTTCTGGTGGGTGCGGCGTGCTCGGGAATCTCTGGCTTTACGGGGATGTTTGTCTCGATTCGCGCAAATCTGCGGACAGCCGCGGCGGCTCGGACAAGCCTCTCTGCGGCGCTGCGGCTGGCGCTCCATGGTGGCGCGGTCACTGGACTGATTGTGGTGGGCCTGGCTTTGCTGGGCATCAGTTCACTCTTTCTGCTCTTCGGAGGATTGCAGCATCCGCAGACGGTGCCGTACCAGCTTGTGGGTTTTGGATTTGGCGCTTCCCTTGTAGCGCTCTTTGCCCAGCTCGGCGGTGGCATCTATACCAAGGCAGCCGATGTGGGCGCAGACCTGGTGGGCAAGGTGGAAGCAGGAATTCCCGAGGATGATCCGCGCAACCCGGCTGTCATCGCTGATCTGGTGGGTGACAACGTCGGCGACTGCGCCGGTCGCGGCGCAGATATCTTTGAGTCCAGCGCGGCGGAGAGTGTTGGAGCGATGATTCTGGGCGCCACGCTCTATCCAGTGCTTGGCGTGAAAGGCATCCTGTTTCCTCTGATCGTCCACGCCATCAATATCGTTTCCTCCATGATTGGCATTGGCGTGGTGCGCAGCAAGGAGGGTGAAGACCCGATGCATGCGCTGAATCGCGGCTTCTACGCGACAAGCTTTCTGGCGCTTGCTGGCTTTGCGCTGGGTGTGCATTTCCTCTTGCAGGATCGCTGGTGGCTGCTGGCTGCCGGTGCCGTAGGCATTGCCACCTCGTTCCTCTTCGTATCCATCACCGAGTACTACACCGAGACGCGATTCCGTCCGGTTCGCTCCATCGCCGAAGCCTGTGTAACCGGACCAGCGACCAATATCATCACCGGGCTTGCTGTGGGCATGGAGACGCCCGCGCTGCCAGTGATCGTGATCAGCGGCGCACTGCTGCTGAGCTATTACTTTGGCGTGCTTGGGTTGCAGGATGCCGTGGGAATCACGCAATATGCACGAGGCATCTTCGGAACAGCCATTGCCACCATGGGCATGTTGTCCAGCGCGGCCTACATTCTGGCGATGGATACCTTTGGCCCGATTACCGACAATGCTGGCGGCATTGCAGAGATGAGCAATCAGCCGCATGAGGTCCGTGACCGCACAGACAGCCTGGATGCGGCAGGAAACACGACCAAAGCTCTCACCAAGGGATATGCCATTGGATCAGCCTCCCTGGCGGCGTTTCTGCTCTTCTCTGCCTATTTAGAAACGGTGCACGATATCGTACGTCACCGCGTGGAAGCAGCGGGATTTACGCTGCCTGCGGGATGGAGTTTCTCCAGCGTCAATTTGGCCAACGTGCCTGTCTTCGTCGGCGCGCTGCTGGGGGCCATGCTGACTTATCTGTTCTCGTCCATGGCCATTCGCGCAGTAGGGCGCGCGGCAGAGATGGTGATCCAGGACGTCCGAGCGCAGTTCAAGGAAAATCCGGGAATCATGAACGGAACCACTCGCCCGGACTATGGCCGCTGCGTGCATATTGTGACGGGCGCCGCGCTCAAGGAGATGATCCGCCCTGGAGCGCTGGCTGTGCTGATGCCCGTCGCGATTGGGATCTCTTTCCGACACCTGAGTTCACGCTTTCATCTGGTGAGCAGCAGCGATCTGCCCGCATCCATGGCTCACGTTGTCAATCTCTCCGGCGCTGAGTCGGTGGCGGCGTTTCTCATGGTGGGCACCATCAGCGGCATTCTGCTCGCAATGCTGATGAACAACGGCGGCGGCGCCTGGGATAACGCGAAGAAGCTGATTGAAACCGGAATGTATGGTGGCAAAGGATCGGAGGCACACAAAGCCGCGGTCGTCGGCGACACCGTGGGCGACCCCTTTAAGGACACAGCCGGCCCAAGTCTGCATGTACTCATCAAACTGCTGGCAACGGTAACTCTGGTGCTGGCTCCGCTGTTCGTCTAGCTTTGGAGTCTCAATAGGTTGTTGGTATCGTGAGCTTGCCCCCGGAAAACGTCTCTCATGGCGAGCGGTTGTAATCGCGAAGAGGCGACTGAGATGGAGAAATCGACGCGGCGGCGCTATACGTTGGAGTCCAAGCAGGAGGCGGTTCGTTTGGTGACCTCTGGGCAGAAGATTTCTGCTGCAGCGAAGGCCCTTGGGAGTGTGGAGAAGACGCTGGCGAACTCGGTGAAGGCGGAGAAGGCTGGCCTGCCGCGCACTCGACATGGCGTGGCATAGTCGGCTCCCCGCCGTTGGCTTGATCTTCCACAGCGATCGCAGCAGCCAGCACGCCAGCCTCAGCTACGCCGAGTTTCTCGCCGGGCATGGAATAAAGGCTTTTATGAGCCGCAAGGGCAACTGCTGGATGACGCGGTGACAGAGACGCTGTTCGGATCGCGGAAGGTGGAGTGTCTGCACGGCATGGAGTTCCGCAACCAAAGGCAGGCCAAAGACCCAACGCTCGACTGGCTGCTCTGGTACAGCCGATCGATCAAGGATGCACTCGACTTTGAACTATCTCAGCCCAGCTCAGTTCGAGCAGAATGCCGACGCTCGAACACTCGTCCTCGCAGCCTGACCGCGATGACGCAACCCCAACCAGACGAAAGTCCAAAACCAGTGCGCCTATGAGAGACGCGTTCTGAGGGCGAGGGCAAGACGCTACCAATTCCACCCTTCGTTATTGTTTATATTCTGGAGTGAAGTCAGAACCTGCGCGGGCGAGCCGATGAGAACAAATATTTCAGAACGTACGCCTTCGTCAATATTTGGGCCGGCATGGTTGGGTGCCAGCAGTCCACTAATCCTGGCGACCGGAACGATTTCCGTGAACTGATTTTCAAACTTGATGTTGTTCACTATCCTGTATGGATTTGCCGGCTGGATATACGAAGTCGCTCCCATATAGGAAAACACTCGTCGATCCAGGTTCACGCTCTTACCACTCGTCACGTCCGTTTCGATGACCTGTTGCGCATTGACCGGATCCGTCTGCGGAAAATATATGGCGATGATCGGAGCTTGCTGATTACTTGGATTTTCGATGGCAAGCACGGATTCACAAGGTGAGGAAGCGGGTATCGGATAAATCTTTCCTGTAACGATCAATCCGCCTTGTGTCAGATTCACAGACTGCGGAGGATTCCATCCGTTGCAACCCGAGTTCAGCGTGAGGTATTGCGTGTAACCGCCGGAAAGGCGTAGCCGGATGCCGGCATCATACTGCGCGATGCCCAGGTCTGTATTGGTCAGCTGAACTGAGGTCAGTGAACTGGCACTGGCGACATTACTGTAGGCAGAAATGTCATATTGCGCAGCCTCGAATGTGGTGTTGAGGACATTGCTGGACGTGCCATTGTTGTCATATGTGGCGGCAGGTCCAAATTTGTAAATCGGACTATAGTCGGAACTTGTCTGAGGCGACTGCCAGGTGATGGCGCCTGGATTGTCGGGGGCGCCGGGATCGCTCAAGTAGGTCATGGTGAACTGGTACTTGAAGATCGAAGCTGTATTGTTACCCAGATTGCTTGCGTCCTCGTAATACCCCTGCAAACCAAACTCACTGGACAGTTGCTGATTGGGGGAAATATTGGCCGCTAGTTCCTGGCTGAATATTCCATCCGTCACGGAACTGCTGTTGCATGGGGCGCCTGCATTCTGCAAGCCTGGAGAATAGTAACTGATAGGAAAGAAGCAAAAACCTCCATTGAGAAACAGCGCCATCGTGTATGGAGCAACGTTGATGCGTCCTCCGGGGCCTTCCGGAGAATTGGTGAGCGCCAGCGTGACTGCAGTCCCAAGTCCATCTTGAATGCCTGCCTGGGTGGGGTTATAGAAGCTGCTGTGAAGGCTGTCTCGGATATCTACCTGATACCCGCGCCCATAGCCCACTGCGACCAGGTTTCCGAAGCTGCCATAACCTGTATTCAGGTAATTCACATAGCCGCCGCCATTGCAGTCCGCGCCGAGTGTTGCTCCAACGCTGGTGATGGTGGCCTGATCGGCGGTGAAGTCACTGACTGAATATACATTCTGCGGATTCCATCCCCCGCAGGAATTGCTGGAAGCTAGAGCCGTGTAGGTCTGCGTAGCGACAGCGGAAAGATTTCCGCCAGAGTCTTCAGCAATTGCATTGACGACGGCTCCTCCCACGAGTGTGAAGCAGGAGACGGTGGGACTGGGAGCGCATGTAGTTCCATGCGTTGCAGAAGGAGTGCTCCCATCCAGCGTATAGGTAATCGTTGTGCCGGACGTAGCATCCGTGATGTAGACAGGTGTGCTGCCGGAGATGACCGTGGCTGCTGGAGAGATAGTCGGTGTGCTTACCTGGGATGGAGGACTAGGAGGTGTTGGAGTGGGCGTGGGCGTGGGCGTGGGCGCGGCCTGAGTCGAGCTGCCACAACCAGACAGATTGAAAGTTGCAATGAGCATCAGCATACAGAAAGCAGCACAAAACCATCGATGCAAACCCGGTTTTTCTGCGACATCTTGGCCTTGGGGAGAAAAGCGAAAATCAGAAATCTTCGATTGCCCAGCATTGCAAATCAGAGACTTTTTCATATCAGATTTCGTAGAAAACCTTTTCATGGGATCTTTCAGGTCTGAAAAAAGAAAATCTATCGGACCTTTTTCCTCATCTTGAAATGAAATCGTGGAGCAATCGTCACTCTATCGATATCTGTCGTGAATGTATATATATATATTTCTCGAAAAAAGATAGAGAAATAAGATTTCCCTCAAAGCTGTCAGCAGCCATCGGTCGATTCCAAAAGATACAGCTGGCCTGCCCGATCTTTTGTATCGGTTGGATAGTTTGTGTAGCGCATTGATGTTTGTGATTAGTTCGTCGCCGCCGCCGTCGGGGGTGTGGAGAAGTGGCGGTCGAGGTCTCAAACGCACGCAAAAACGGCTCGCGCGATTGCTCAGAATCGCTTGGTTTTACGCAGGATTTTGAGGGGGAGTACCCACAAAAGTCCCCACATTCGGGTGTTTTTGACCTTGCCCTCAGAACGCGTCGCTCATAGTCGTACTGGTTTTGGACTTTCGTCTGATTGCGGTTGAGCCATCGCGGTCAGGCTGCGCGGGCTAGTGTTCGAGCCTTTGCTTGCAACTCGAACTG
>JAJZEA010000080.1 GCA_021851335.1 Acidobacteriota bacterium
CATAACGAATCTCGATTATGCTATTCGTTGTCGCGGTACCCCTCATGCAAGCTATGCTCAGGCACTCTCCGACTCGCGTTCAAATCGGCGCGCCGAGCCGGACAAGCCATCACTCACCTGGAGGGAGAGCTAGTAGATGCTATTGAACCGACAAGAGGACAGCATCCTGCGACTGCGCGATGTCATGGACATCACTCGTCACTCGCGCTCACAGATCTACGCGCTAATGAGCCAGGGGCGCTTCCCGAAGCAGGCGCGCCACGGGCGGCGAGGTGCCTGCTGGTCGCGCCTCGCGGTGATGCGCTACGTCAGCATCATCCTCGCGGGTGGAGAGTACAGCGCGACCGAGCATCCGGAGACGGATGCGTAGGAGCCAGTGGATAGCACGGCGTGAGCTGCTGTCTCGATGCTCGGCGTGTTTGGGAGTTTCTTGCACCGAAATCCAGCTGTACAACGAGGTAAAAAATGAAGAAACAATACAGTGATTACTTGCCTCTCTTCCCAGCAATCGATGTGCCGGACAAAGCCGACCGCGACGAAGCAGAGAATCAGAAGCGGTCTCGCCAATCAACATGCACCACGCCCAAACGGCAGCGCGCGGCAGCCGGAGAGGGAGGATCGATCGAATGCAGTCTCTTCGTTGACGCGGGACTCACGTCATCAGACACTGACACGATATCGCACGCGCTCGACACCGACGCAATCGTGGCGTCGCAGCAGTGTATGCCGATCGCAGAAATAGCAAAAAAACCACCGCACAGCGCGTCCTCGCAGAGGACGAAAGCTGCAGGAACACTCCAAGAAGGGATCCATTCACTCCACGATGGAGAAGAGGCTCTCGGCTATCACGACGGCCGGATATATCGCGAGGTTTTCGCGCCGTTGCTTTGCGGCCAGAAAAGTTGCGAGGTTCGCATTGGTCTTGCTGAGATTGTGGTGCGCATTACAGATGGTCAGAAACTCACGCGAAGCCGTTTGCATACCGTGAGAAAAGACACACGAGCACATATTAAGGATCTGCAAAATAAGCATTTCATTGAGGTGCTACTCCCTAGCGTCGCCGCACGATCAGAAGCGACGACATATGTCGTCTATAGCCCCGACGAGGCGCTGCGCCGACAAATCGCGTGCGGCTATACCGGATGGCGTCAGCGCGGGCCACGTACCCGAGAGTTAGTTATTACCGCAGAAAGCGTTGCAGTAGAACTGCTCACGACTTCGGACAAGGATGCGTATCAGATTCGTGCATGAGGCCAGGGTGATTCATTTGTTCATCTTTGGAAATGAAAGGCGCAATGCAAAGAGAGATGGAAAGAGATGGAAGTAAGGATGAAACAGCAGAAATCTGGAGATCAACGTCAGGACTCAACCTACTCGGTTGTGCCCCGGCTTCTCGATCTAGCGCAGCGAGAGGATCGGAATCATCGCGTGCTCGCAGATATGCTCTGGGAGATTCAGGCAGCGCCGAAGCTCTGCGGTTTGATTCATATTGCCAGGCGCATCCGCGAAATCCTGGATTTCGAGGCCGACGACGGTCGCTTCGTGGATCAGCATCCGACGCTGGAAGCCTGGAGACCGCTGCTCGACTGGCTGTTGTGCGATCCTGTCACCCTCGCAGACAGGCTTTTCAAAGACGGTATCGCGAGCGCGAAATCCAGTTTTCTCGCCTTTTCCGGTCGTAACCCTGTGATCGGGAACAGTGCGCAGAGCCACCGCCTATACTGCCTGCTGTGGGATCGCGGTCGAGCAGAGTGGCCGGAGAATGTGTCGCGAAGATTTCTGATATTGCAGGCACAGATGCTCGTCGCGCATGCAGCGATTCTGCGCCACGAGCGTCGGAGAATCGAGCAGGGGGAAGAACCTCGCGCGTGGCTGGATGAGAGATTGTATGCGCCTGCGGTGTACTGCTGGAGATTCGAACAGAAGCGCGAGCCATGGCGGTCGGCAGTTGCCAACTTGCCCTATATGGTTAAAACCCATGCCTATATGGAAGCACTGAGAGATGCCTTTCGAATGGATACGGACGACATGCTTGAGGAATCCCCTGAGTCGAGGGTGCAAGAATCGCGATCAGCCAATGACGTCGTCGGGACGGTTACGCGCATCCGCTGGTTCCTTCGCTGGGGACAGAACTCCGAGTCGTTTCACCTCGTCACATTCGACCGTGATATTGAAGATCAGGGACCGGAATGTAGTTCTGGTCCTTCCGACGACGAGAGCGGCGAACAGCAGGGCGGTGAGTATAGCAACGAGAATAATTTTACTTTTACGTTCGGCGATGCGGATGATGAGGACACTCCAGCCGGGAAGCTGCATGTGCATCCGACAGGCAACCGATCCAGTCGGCAAAAGCACGCTCTTCTTGAAGCCGGTGAATATCCGGATGAGCCAGAGCCGAACAACACTGTGGAGCTGGCGGAAAACGAAGCACTTGCCGGGATCACACGCGCCGGCGCGCCTGAAAAGGCAAATCAGCTTCTACCCTGGTCCTGGGAATCGCTTTCGACAATCGAGCTTGCGCGAGCTATGGACAGGCTCGCCTGGGCCATCGACCCGGAGATCACGGAAAACGAATTGATAGAACTTCGAGCACTGGTCGAATGCATGCTGTGGACGGGGCAATCGCTTCAGCAGTGCCTTGCCCTGTCTGTGTATACCGATGGCACAACGCCACCGGATTCGGATCTGTCCCTACGCATACTCGACGATCCGACTCGCAACACAACCAGTGCTATCTGGCGTGTGCGGGCATTGCGGCCACCATATCACTCGCAGATAGACTCTCCGCCAGGTGATCGCGAACGCGAGGAGTTTCTCGAATTCACAGATTTGTACGGCGCTCATTGGGTGATTCGAAATGTGTTGAAGAGGACAGCCTCTGTATCGGGTGATCCGTTGCCTGAAGAGCCAGTGCGGCTCTTCAAGCGCAACCCACAATGGTATGTGAAGGAACTGAAGGCACTGCTCAGCAGAATCGACGAGACCGGTCGAGTCACTGCCGCACGGCTGAGCAGAGTGGTGTTCCAGCGCATTGTCGAGAGTTCCGGTGGCGATATAGTAGCCGCCGCCATTATTACCCGCACCGATCACTCCCTGGCATCTGTTCGGCTCTTCTACTCGACGCCTTCTGCCAAGCGCCTCGTGGCCCTGCACAAGGTTGCTATGATGAGCCTGGTTGAAGATCTGGCCCGGGCTGGATTTAGACGCACTGTCACTTCTCCGCTAACGTTGCCGCGCGTCGGTTTCTCGGTCGGTAGTCGCATGAGCCCGACGATCGACGCTATCCGTCAGGCGATGGAGACGATGAAGCGCAGGATTCTGCGACAGGTCCAGCTGTTCGATCACGACCATAAACTCGATGAGTTTGTTGCCAAGCACAACGAGTATTCCCTGTACTGTGTCTGGATGCAGATGTTCAGCGTGGGCACGCGCGGAATCCTGACTCCCTATGTCCATCTCAGCGCATTCGACGAGGCGACGCACCTGGCGACCATCGCTGACAAGGATCGCGGCGACGGCTACAAGCGCAGGCTGATCTGGGTTCCGGACTCTGTCTGGAGGCAGATGCAGCACTATGAGCGGTATCTGCATCGCATCCATGCGTGTCATGACCTTCCGAAGCCGTCGCGGAGGTTGCCTTGCTACTTTTTGCGACTGCGCGGCAAGAAGCTCCAGATGGTAAGGATACGCCCGGTAACGATCCGGCGAATTATTGGGAGCAGATTCCCGTTTCCCGCCAATTTTCCACGTCGTTTTATGCGGACGGAATTCCTCGAAACCGCTGTCGAGCCATCAGACGCTGCCGAGGGTGTATGTCCGCCGGAGTTTGTGGACTGCTGGATGGGCCACCACTTCCGCGGTGAAGAGCCGTGGGGTCCATACTCCTCCTTTTCGTTTGTGCGTTACCTGCGCGAACTGAACTCCCGCCTGGAGCCGATGCTCGCGCGTCTCGGTTTCGAGCCGATTTCGCTGGAGCCACTCGCATGACAGAAGGCACCGCATCTCCGCTGCCCGCCATCGAAGACGCACTAGAGCAAGCCGCTCACCTCGATCTGACGCGAACACAGAGGGAGACGCTTGGCAAACTCCGGGAATTTTTCATGCAACACGAGACTCGCGTCGGACACATTCTGCTAGGCAGCAGGCAGGGACGCTGGTCGGCTCGGGATATGCGCCGAATGGAGTGGCTGATCGAGCGTGAGTTCGACGATCCGGCAACGATTCGCAATATGCTCCTTGTGCTGCGCACGGTCGTTTCATCCTGGGCCATGCGCCATCTTCAGGCTGTTGCATTTCCGCGTATTCCAGTTCTGCCGCAATATGCCAAAAATCCTATCCCCGACGATCTGGCCCGCCGACTCTGCCGCTACAGGGAGTGGAGGCATTGGCTCGATCACTGGCTGGAGGGCGGCAGCGCGAACGACTCTGTTCGATATCGTCCGATTGAAACACCGGTCCCGGCGGTAGTATCGGCCATTCTCTACGGCGGGCTGTGCAGCCGTGAATCCGTCATCGCCCTGGTGCGGGCCATGCGCGATCTTCTCACCCATACTTCCGCAGCAAATCAGGGATGCTTTGTCGATCTGCGCCTGACCCTTCCCAGAACGCACATCACCGAGTATCGGGCCTGGCAGCCCGACCCTGTGACCACCTGCCTGTTGCTGCGTACCGCCCCCTCCGCGGTCGATGCTCTGCTGGCGCCAACCGATCCTGCGCTACCGGACTGCGGCCCGAACGACCGGGAGATAGCGCACAGGCTAAGCGCACTGATTCACGACGCGATCATGCAGAATCCGATCAACAATGCCAAATGTCAGCTCGGTGGCATGAGCGCTCTGCTTCGAGCAGCGCAAGCCGTCATCTCTGTCCACCTTCCACCAATCCTGGCCAGCTACGCGAGTCGAAAGATCGTCGCGTACTCCGTTCCGATGGAGACAATTCGGCGTGTTACCGCTCTCGACTGGTACGACAACCCGTATTATGCAGCCGACGATCCACCACGCGCTTCCTCGCGGCTTCCGCGCCGACCGGAGAATCCGCACATCGAAGCAGAGATCATCCCCGACTGGCTTACGGATCTTCGGGCAAAACTGCGCAGCAAAGATCGGGAGCATCTGCGCACGGCATGCTCCACCCTTGCCAACGATTCCAGCCACTCGCCGCTCTCTCGCCGCATCGCGGATTTCACCCTGGCTCTGCTCACGCAGCGCAGTCAAGCAGACAAGCTGCGCTCCGTCCGTTCAATCCGTGCCACGGTTCTTGAGGTGGCCATCAGCATCAGTCCCTTTCTCCCGGATGGAAACGACCCAGCGGAACTTTCGAGTGAGCAATTGGAGCAACTCTACACGCTTGCCCTGCTGAGTCGGGGAGGCAGCGAAGACGCCACATCAAGAAAGGCCAGAATAACTCGCGCTCTGCGGGCATTCGATTACTACCTTCGATCCCGCTGTGACCAATCGGCCCACAGGCAGTCCGTGCTGCGTGGTGGCCCGATGGAAATCCTCGGGGCCGTGGATGTGAACCTGCTTGCGCCAGACGAGTATGCGCAGGTTCTCGACCGGATCGACCAGGATTTTGAGCTGAGAAAAAGCCCACAACGGCTGAAGATTGTTCGATTGCTGGTAATCCTCGGCTATCGATGTGGTCTGCGTAGACTGGAAGCCTTACACATGAAGATGCGTGACCTTCTGTTTGCGAACATGGACGATCCGGCAGGCGATGTCGAACTGCTGATCCGCCCGTCGGAATCGCACCGCCTGAAGAGCAATCACGCCAGACGTCGTCTGCCACTGCACATACTGCTCGACCCCGAAGAACTCGCCGAGCTAAAAGCCTGGCACAGCGAACGTACCTGTCAGCATCTGGTCCAGCCATCAAATTACCTCTTCGGCTTGCGCGAACATGGTGAGGTCGCGGCTGTGCTGCCACAGACCATCTTCCATACCATCCACGCAATTCTGCGCGAAGTCACCCGTACCGGCAACTCAACCCACCCCATGCACTTTCATCATCTTCGGCACGGATTCTGCACCTTCAGCTTTCTGCGGCTAATGCTCGACGATCTTGCAGATTCCTCCCAAGCTCTGTCTGCCTTTCCATGGCTCGCCAAACTGGTTCAGCAGCCCATTGCCGAGCGCCTGTACCGCCATCGTTTTACGACTCGGAAACACGCCTATCTCATCGCCGGATTCATGGGCCACGGATCGCCTTCGACTTCAATGATCTATACGCATTGCCTCAGCTGGCTACTCCCGGTCTTTCTGTCACAGTCAGCGCTGACGCAACCTGCTCCAGAGACGCTCGCCATGGCTACCGGCGTCTCTTCCAGAACCCTAAGTCGGTGGGTGGAGCGATGCAACGGCGAGCCTGTCTGGAAGCCTCTCTGGGAGTGGCGAGTCCGCAACTATTCCCCGCTGATTGATCCCGTGGTAGCCAAGGGCCTGAAAGAAGTGCCGCCAACTGTAACGGGATGGTTGGAGCCGATTGAACGGTTTCTGTGTGAGATGGATTATCCCCACGAATCGGTGGCGGAAGCAGCCAGTCTCCACGGCGTCGATCCAACGCTCGCCGAAGTATGGCTGCGCAGATCCAATTCATTACACCAAATGCGCTCTTCGACAGGCACGATTAGACATCGCTTTGAGCGGTTGTCGGATGCGCAGCAGGGAGATATTGGACATTGCCCAAGACGGCCTACACATCGGAAGGATGTGGAAATCATCGAGCGCTATGCTCCACTGCTCGAACAACTGGCCGCCGATCCCGTGCGCCGCGTCGACCTGATCGAGGGCCTCGATGCCTACGTCCATGCCGTGTGGCTCACGCGTGATTATGCCGTGTTTCATCATCCCGATACCGATGGGCCATGCGCCGCTCGCTTCCTCCGTTTCCTGCGCGCGCTTAACCTGCCTCTTCGTGACATTCGCTTTCTTCGATTCCAGCCGCGTTCCCGCGAGGACTGGTCCCGTCAGTGGCGTGCATCTCTGGGACTGACGAAATATGCGACCTTCGAGTTCTGCACGCCGCCGAATCGAGATGCCGCGGCAACGGCAAGTTGGCTGGCCATTGAACCGCGATTCCACTTCCTGCAAACTTCGAATGTCGAAAGCCCAGGTCTGGCTGGCTTCCGATATCTTCTGGTACTGGGATATATCGCTTTCGAGGCGACGTCGGATCAAGAGAACTGACATACGGAGTGCGGAATGAGCAAGGAGTGGCTTCATCTTGGTTGGCGACCGAAGTATCCGTGCCGCCAAACATAGATACTGCGCTGCCAATCGTAGCACGGACTGTTGACCCCCTGGGGGGCATCAGCGATCATCCCGTCGATCACCCCCAGGGGGTAACC
The DNA here is from genome assembly GCA_021851335.1 of Acidobacteriota bacterium. GTDB lineage: Bacteria > Acidobacteriota > Terriglobia > Terriglobales > Acidobacteriaceae > Acidicapsa. Next base: position 7,349 of record JAJZEA010000080.1, read on the forward strand.
AATCTGTTCCGACAATGGCTGGAATGCAAGAGGTTCCCCCCTGGGGCTGGAAATACCGCAATATCGCTATTTAGCCGGACAAAGTTTCCGCATGCCCCTCTGGGGGACATCTGACCTGGACAAGAGACAAACAGATTCTATCTGATACATAAAAAATATGTTAGCCATCCCCTCGCTTGTGGCCGCTTCTCCGTCCGTGTCTC
>JAJZEA010000001.1 GCA_021851335.1 Acidobacteriota bacterium
GATTTATCTGCCCACGTTTGAGGCTGCGGTGAAGGATGCGCATGTGGGCGCGGTGATGGACTCCTACAACTTCATCAACGGCGAGCATGCGACGCAGAATGCGCACCTGAACATCGATATTCTGCGCAGGGACTGGCACTTTGACGGGCTGCTGATGTCGGACTGGACGGCGACCCACGATGGCGTGGCGTCGGCCAATGCGGGACTGGACCTGGAGATGCCGTTTGGCTGGTATATGAATGCCGAGACGCTGATTCCGGCGGTGAAGGCAGGCAAAGTTTCCGAGGCGACGATTGACGCCAAGGTGCGGCATCTGCTGAGCGTGGCCTATCGCTTTGGCTGGATCGGTCCGAATGGTACGTATCACGATCCGCTTGACCGCTCCATTCCGCGCTATAACCAGCAGGGACGCGAGGTCGCTTTGCAGGGCGCGCTGGAAGGCGCGGTTCTGCTGAAGAACGACAACCACCTGTTGCCGCTTGATCCCAGCAAGACGACGCACATTGCGGTGATCGGGCCGGATGCGTTTCCGGCGAATCCGACGGCGGGCGGCAGCGGCATGGTGCCGACCTTTGGCGATGTCAGCATTCTGAAAGGCATCAGCGATCGGCTGGGACTGAAAGGCGAGGTGACGTGGGATCGTGGGCTGCCAAAGCCGACCGTGATGGCGATGATGACAGGATTGACGCCCGCCGCCGATGTCTATCGGCCGGGCGTGACGGTGGAGACGTTTGCCAAGGATGATTTCAGCGGCAAGCCGACGGCGACACGGACGGAGATGGCGATCAACTCGGGGCAGTCGGCGCTTTCCGATCCTGACCTGGGCGACCTGATCAACACCATCGACAGCAATACGATGAAGATGTTCATGGGCGGTGGCGCGCCGCAGCACTTCGACCGCTGGACGGGCTACTATCATGTGCGCGCCGCGGGCGACTATCTGATGTTTGTGGAGGACCAGGGCAAGTATCGCGTGATGGTGGATGACAAGACGGTGATCGACCACGCCGATATTCCGCGCTTTGCGTTGACGCAGATTACGCTGAACCTGACACCGGGCGCGCACAAGGTGGTGGTCGAGGAGTTGAGCGGGCCGCAGTTTGGCGCGGGCGTTTTGCGACTGGGCATTGCGAAGAAGGGCACGCTGGTGACGGACTCCGCGATTGCTCTGGCCAAGCGCGCCGACGTGGTCGTGATCGCCGTGGGCTACGATCCAAGCATTGAAACCGAAGGTGCGGATCGCGAATATCAACTGCCGCCGGGCCAGCAGGAGCTGATCGAAAAAGTTGCCGCTGTGAATCCGCATGTGATCGTGAGCGTGACCTCGGGCGGCAGCGTGGATGCGACGCCGTGGCTGGACAAGGCGCAGGCGCTGATGGAGAACTGGTATGCCGGCGAAGAAGGCGGAACGGCGTTTGCGCGGCTGCTCTTTGGCGACGACGATCCTTCGGGCCGACTGCCGATCAGTTGGGAGAAAAAACTGGCCGACAACCCCTCGTTCACCTCGTATTATCCGGAGCCGGGAACGGAAAAGATTCACTATAACGACGGCATCTTTGTCGGTTATCGCGGATATGAGCGCAACCATGTGCAGCCGCTGTTTCCGTTTGGATTTGGACTGAGCTACACGAGCTTCCACTATGCCAATCTGAAGATTGCCGCGACGGGCACGCCCGGCAGTTATAACGTGAGCTTTGACGTGACAAACACAGGCTCACGCAGCGGTGCGGACGTGGCGCAGCTTTACGTCGCCGAGGATCATCCCACGGTGGAGCGTCCGGCGCAGGAGTTGAAAGGCTTTGCGCGCGTGGAGCTGAAGCCGGGACAGATGCGCCATGTAACGATTCCGCTGAACGGGCGATCCTTCGCCTGGTACAACGTGGACCGGAAATACTGGCAGGCCGATGCAGGCAGTTACACGATCCATGTGAGCCGTTCGTCGGCGGACCCCCAGTTGACGGGAACGCTCAACGTGCCGACGGAGCTGGCGATTCCGGTGGAGGCGAAGTTCTAAAACAGAAAGTTCTGAGCAGAAGAAGTTCTGATCGGAATGAAACGGCGCCGCGCAGTTTTTCCTGCTTGAACGATTGCTTGCAGGCGAAGCTGTGCGGCATCTCCTTCCGACGCTTTACTCCGGCAGTGGCAGTTCAGTGTCCAGCCGGATGGAGATCAGATCCTGACGAAGCTGCGCAACGTCGGTGAAGACCAGAGCCTGCATTCCAATCCTGAGTGCAGCGTCGATGTTGACCTGTTTGTCGTCAAGGAAAAGCGTCTCTTCGGGCGCGGTTCCCAGCCGCTGCAAGAGCAGATAATAAATATCCAACTCTGGCTTGGCGCAGCCATGTTGATAGCTCCAGATGTGCGCATCGAAGTCGCGCGCCCAGGGCAGATTGCGCTCGATGCTGGCAAGTACGGCGTCGCCCATGTTGGAGAGAATCGCGGTGGCAAAGCCCTCGCTGCGCAACCGCTGCTGCCAGCGGATCATGGCGTGGTTTTCGGTTGTCCACATCGCCGCATCCCATGTGTTTAGGCTGTGCAGCGTGTCGTCATCGAGCGAGAGTCGCGCATCGCTGGCAAACTTTCGCCAGAACTCCAGCCCGGAGAGTTCGCCGCGATCGTAGGCGTGTCGATCGACCCAGTAGAGCGCTTCAAAAGCATCTTCGTCAAGACCGGTGAGGCGCAGCAGTTGCGCGCGCGCGGCTGGCTCGGGAGGTCCGCTCAGGACCATTCCATAATCGAATGCGATGGCGCGAATGCTCATGAACTGCGTCTCCCCGGGGGGTGGTATGGTTCCGGCGTACCGTGGCCTCGTGCGATGCTGAATCTATGCGATTTTCACAACGCACGGGGTGGAATACGGAAGCAACTGCGCTGACGCGCGCACTGGAGGCGCGACGGCGAAGTGCCCTGCCTGTGCTTGATCTTACCGCTTCCAATCCGACACGCTGTGGATTTCAAATGCAGAGCGAGCTGTTGCAGGCGATGACCGGAGCCGAGGCGCAGGCGTACGATCCGGACCCGCGCGGAAGACGCAGCGCGCGCCAGGCAATTGCCAGCTACTACGCCGTGCGTGGCGTGAGTATCGATGAGGACCGGCTGGTGCTGACGACGGGCACAAGCGAGGCGTACAGCTATCTGTTTCGCCTGCTCTGCGACCCCGGGGATGAAGTGCTGGCGCCTGCGCCGTGCTATCCGCTGTTTGATTATCTGGCGGATGCCGAGTGTGTGCGTCTGGTGCAGACGCCGCTGGTTTTTGATGAGCGATGGCAATTGGATCTGGCGATGCTGGAGGCGGCGATTTCCGAGCGAACGCGCGCGTTGCTGCTCGTGCATCCCAACAATCCAACAGGGCACTACACGCGCCGAGCCGAGGCCGAGGCGATCTTTGATATTTGTCGCAGGCATGGAATCGCATTGATTGTGGATGAGGTCTTTCTTGACTATTCGCTGATCGAGGTTGCCGACGAGGATGCGACCTCGTTCCTTGCGCGACCGACGGATGCGATGGTCTTTGTGGTCAGCGGGATCAGCAAGATTCTCGCGTTGCCGCAGATGAAGCTCGGGTGGATTGCCGTACCCTGCGGAGAAGAAATCGAAATCGCCACTGACCGTGATGTAGCGCTAGAACGACTGGAGGTGCTGGCGGATACGTTTCTCTCTGTGGGCACGCCGGTGCAGGTGGCGCTGCCGCTGTGGTTGCAGCAGAGCAAGGCAATCCAAAAGGAAATCTCTGCGCGCATCCGCCGGAATCTGGCAACGCTGGATGATCTGCTGGCAGAGCAGGCGACGCGTTGGGTGAGTCGGCTGCGCGTGGAGGCAGGTTGGTATGTGATCCTGCGCGTGCCTATGCTGCAAACAGATGAAGAGATGGCGCTGCTGCTGCTGGAGCGCGGTGTGCTGGTGCATCCGGGCAGATTTTTTGGCCTGCCTGGATGGCTGGTGGTGAGCCTGTTGGCGTCGGAGGATGAGTTTGCAGCGGGCGCGCGGATGTTGCTGCAAGTGGCGGCGGCGCGAGCAGTGAAAATGATGTAAGTTGGTCAGGCGAAGCGCAGGAACGGATTCTGCGATTTTTCTTCGCCGATGGTGGTTGCCGAACCGTGGCCTGCTATCACCCTTGTCTCCGCGGGCAGATGCATCAGCTTGCCGTGGATGGACTCCAGAATTTTACGCCCATCGCCGCCGGGCAGATCCGTGCGTCCGATGCTCCCGGCAAAGAGCGTGTCTCCGGCGATGAGCAATTTCTCCGGAGCAAAGTGCAGGCAGACGCTGCCCGGAGTGTGGCCGGGCGTGTGCAGGACGGTAGCTGGGAACTGCGTGAGGCCGACAATTTTCGATTCGTGCAGGGATTCATCGGGTGGCGCGGTCTGCGGGGTTTCCACGCCAAGCCAGCCGGCCTGCACGTCCATCATGCGCAGCAGCGGCAGGTCGTCCTCGTGCATGAGAATGGGTGCGCCGGTCAGTCGCTTGAGCTGGAGCGCGCCGCCGACGTGGTCGATGTGCGCGTGGGTGACGATGATCTGGCGCAGAGTCACGCGCAGCGCGGCCAGACGATCGACAATATGCGCGATCTCATCTCCGGGATCGATGACGATGGCTTCGCCGCGGGCAGTGTCGGCGGCAATCGTACAGTTGCACTGGAGCAGACCGACGGGGAAGGTTTCAAGGTGCATGGGTTCATTGTACGTTTCAGCGAATGGAACGCGACAGTTGCAGGGCAGCGATTGCAAGTCCGTAATCCAAAGGTCGACGCAGAGGTTGCAAGCAAGCCGCGCTTGACGGGCCGTGTGCGAGTCTGATTAACTGCCAACAACATGTGTTTCCTTAGCATTCGCCGCACGATTCCGGTCGCCATTCGAATTAGCGGCCCACTTTCGGCTTTGCGGGGAAATGCCTGATTCCAACCAGAGAAAACCTGGACCCGATCAAGCCATCTCCGCAAGCGCGGCGATGGCTTTTCCATGTGTGCCGGATACGGATTCGAGAGGGAGTTTCGCAATGCAAGGGGCTTGTTCAGCGGTAAATTTAGATTCGATCGAAGAGGCGCGACAACGGCTGGGCAATGCGATCCACCTGTCGCCCTGTCAGCTTTCGCATCACCTGTCCGAGCGCACCGGGCTGGAGCTGTATCTGAAGCTGGAAAATCTTCAGCGCACGGGCGCCTTCAAAGAGCGCGGCGCGCTGAACAAGCTGCTCACGCTGAGCGAAGAGGAGCGACGACGTGGCGTGATTGCGGCTTCGGCGGGAAATCACGCGCAGGGAGTGGCGTTTCACGCCTCACGGCTGGGGATCCGAGCGCAGATTGTGATGCCGCAGGCGACGCCGCTGGTGAAGGTTGTGGCGACGCGCGCTTTTGGCGCGGAGGTGATTCTGCACGGCGCCAACTATGACGAAGCGTGCGACGAAGCGCTGCGCAGATGCAGCGAACTCAACCTGACGTTCATTCATCCGTTTGACGATCCGCTGGTGATTGCGGGGCAGGGAACGATTGGTCTTGAACTGCTCGATCAGGTGCATGATCTGGAAGCGGTGGTGGTGCCAATTGGCGGCGGCGGGTTGATTGGCGGAATTGCCTGCGCGCTCAAGGAACGGAATCCGCGCATCCGAGTGATTGGCGTGGAGCCGGAGAAGCTGCCGTCGATGCTGCGCGCGCGGGAGGCTGGTGCGCCGATCACGATTGGCGCGCAGGCGACCATCGCGGATGGCATCGCGGTGCGGCGCGTGGGCGAGCATACTCTGCCGCTGGTGATGCGCTATGTCGATGAGATCGTCACGGTTGATGACGAGGAAATTGCCTCGGCGATTCTGATGCTGCTGGAGCATGAGAAGACGCTGGCCGAGGGCGCGGGCGCGGCTGCGTTGGCCAGCCTTTTGCAGGCCAAGACTTCGCTGCGGCAACAGCGCACGGCGGTGCTGGTGTGTGGAGGCAATATCGACGTGACGCTGCTGGCGCGCATCATTGAGCGCGGCCTGGTGAAGGATGGCCGCCTGCTGCGGCTGCGCGTCTATCTGCTGGATCGCCCCGGCGCGCTGTTGCAGTTGACGGAGATTCTTGCTCGCGAACGCGCCAACATTGTGGAGACGATTCACAATCGCGCCTACTATGGAGTGAGCCTGGCCGAGACAGTCATCGATGTTACTCTCGAAACGCGAGGCGCTTCGCACATTACCGCTATCAGCCATGCGCTGGCCGAGTCAGGATTCCATTTTGAACGCATTCAGTAAGGAGGGCATCATGTCCAATCGCAGATTGAATTCCACGTCGAAGCGTAGCACTACGCTGGCCATCCTGGTTGCATTGGCCTCGCTATGCGTATTTCTGCTTTGGACGACGCGGTCAACGATGACCCATCTGCCTTTTCTGAATGCTTCCACAAGCAGCGTCGGGGGCAAGATTCGCAAGCAGCCGCTCGTCGATCAAAGTCCGTGGCTGACGGCTCAGGCGCTTGCCCCGCTGGCCGTGACTGCCGAGGAGGAGCGCTATGCGCGGGCGGCTGAACGGCTGGCCGATCATGAGGTCGATCAGGCCTTCAATTTTGCTCTGCGCAAAGCCGACATTGAGCAACGGCAACTGACCGGACATGCGCTTGAGCTGGCGCAGAAGGTGCAGCAACTGCAACAGGTGGTAGTTCAGGATCAGACGCGCGTCGATCAACTGAGCCATCCTGAGAATCACTCCGGTGCAGCCAAGATTCCCGGCACGCTCGATGTGTGGAAGGCGCAGCTTGGGCTGGACACTGATATTCTGCACGATACGCAGGCAGCACTGGCGCGCGCTTCCGGTGATCCGCGGGCGGAGATCGAGAGCCAGCTCAAGGCCCGCGAAGCAACAATGACCGACTATGACAAACAGGCGCAGCAACCGTATGATCCAGCCTTTGTCTCCGTGCAGAGCCACCACACGCTGGCCAGTCGCATTGAAACCTGGCTGTCGCAGTCCAGCCGCCGCGCCGCAATTCGACAGGCCAGACTACGTGCCACACAGGACATCGCAACGCTCACGGCCCAGTACGCGCAGATGCAGGCGGCTACTGCGGCCAGCGACAGCGCCGCGGCAAAGAACAGCCTGAATGCATCGTCCAACAATGCTGCCGACGCGTTGTCTTCGCTACGCCAACGCAGCGCGATGCGCGAGCTGATGAGCATTTTGCAGGACCGCATCCAGACCGAGCAGCGACTGGCGACAGCCTATCGGCAGTGGGGTGCGCAGGTGGAAGTACAACATGGAATCCTGCTGCATTTAATCGCTGAATCTTCCCTGTGGTTGGCGCTGGTGATCATCTTCATGCTGATCGCTGACACTCTCGTGCGCCAATGGACAAGCCGCTCCACCATGGATCAGCGTCGGCTGCACACACTGCGGGCAATTGCGGAAATTGCCATTCAGATGGTGGGTGTGGTGCTCATTCTGCTGGTGATCTTCGGTGTGCCAGATCATCTGACTACGATTCTTGGATTGGCAACAGCGGGCATCACAGTGGCGTTGCAGGATTTTCTGCTGGCTTTCCTGGGTTGGTTTGTACTCATTGGCAAGGGCGGCATTCGTATCGGGGACCATGTGCAGATCAACGGAGCAACGGGCGAAGTGGTTGAAATTCGCCTCTTCCGCACCACGCTTCTGGAGTTGGGCGATTCGTCTGACACGGCGCATCCCACAGGACGGCGCGTGACCATGCTGAACAGCTTTCCCATCACCGGACAGTACTACAGTTTTTCCACGGCCAATCAGTGGATGTGGGATGAATTGTCCGTGCCTTTGCCCAAGACTGCCTCCACGTGGGAACTTGCCGAACGGATTCATCAGTTGGTGCGCAAGGCTACCGATGAAGATGCCAAGCAGGCGGAAAAAGACTGGCACAAGATGATGGGGCCGCTGGCTCAGGAACAAGGGGACGCGACTGCCGAAATTCATCTGCGCCCAACCGATGGCGGGGTGAATCTGCGTGTTCGCTTTGTCACTCGCGCCGCTGAGCGATACGAGGTGCGCAACCGTCTTTACCAGCAGATTCTGGAGGCGCTGGAGCCTCCCGCTGACGCGCAACCCGAATCCACTGCCCCACGCGTTTAAGGACGCGCAGGATGAACGCACGGGGCTGAGTTTTGCTATACTTGTTCAGTTGCCTCATTGCGGAAGTGGCGAAATTGGCAGACGCACAAGCTTGAGGTGCTTGCGCTGAAAGGCGTGGGGGTTCAAGTCCCCCCTTCCGCACCAAATCTCTCTCCGCGCATGAAACTGCGCGCGAGACTTCAGAAAGTTACAAGCCTATGCATTTTCTGCTGTATGCCGTGATTGTGGTCCACGTGATCGTATGCTTTTTTCTGATCGGGGTTGTGCTGATTCAGCAGGGCAAAAGCGCTGATCTTGCGGGCACCTTTGGTGGCCAGGGGTCGCAGACCGCCTTCGGACCACGCGCCGCGGCAAACCTGATGACAAAGCTCACCGGTTGGGCGGCGGCAATCTTCATGGTTACGTCGATCTCGCTGACGGTTCTCTATCTGCGTAGCACCAACTCGACGAACTCCGTGCTCTCCGGAATCAAAACCTCCGCACCGGCGCAAAGCGGGAAGTAAGCTCAGGCAACAGAAAAGATCAAGAATGATCAAGGCCGATCCGCATGGCGCGGGTCGGCCTTTTTGGTGGCTGCAATCGCCCGAGTGGAAGCTATTGGCTGACGGTTTCAACCGTTTGCGCCTCGGGGCGCAGCGCATCCCAGCGCTCACTGCCCAGCCGCTCAAACAGGTAGCGCGGAGTAAAGTGTTGTTCGAAGCGGAGGGTTTCCGTAGTTCGCTTCACCGTCTCCATCATGGCGTCGTAGGCATGTACGGCCGCGCCCAACATTGCGTCCGAGAGCAGAGTCATGCGATAGCCCATCTGTTCCACCTGAGCCAGCGTCGCCAGCGGACTCTTCCCGCCAATCAGCACATTCAGCACACAGGGTCCGTGCACAAGCTCCGGAACAGCAGCCATCTGTTCGAGCGTCTCCGGAGCTTCCACCAGAGCCAGATCCGCACCCACATCCAGCGCAGCATTGGCGCGCGCAATGGCTTCGTCAAAGCCAAGTACGGCATTGGCGTCCGTGCGCGCGATGATCACAAAGTTCGGGTCGCGGCGCGCAGCCACGGCTGCGGCAATCTTGCTGATGTACTCGTCGCGAGCGATGACCTGTTTGCCTCCCAGGTGGCCACATTTCTTTGGGAAGACCTGATCTTCGATATGCACGCCAGCCGCGCCGCTGCGCTCATATTCATGCACGGTGCGAGTCATATTCAACTCGTTGCCATATCCGGTGTCTGCGTCGGCGATGACAGGAATCTGCACCGCGGCAGAGATGGCGTGAGCGTTGGCGACCATCTCGGTCATGGTTGCCAGGCCATAGTCAGGCAGACCCAGTCGGCTGGCAGAGGTGCCCATTCCAGTCATATAAAGCGCAGAAAATCCGGCGATTTCAACGGCCTTGGCAGAAAGGCAATCGAAGGCTCCCGGAGCAATGATCAGATTGATCGAATCAAGTGCAATTCTCAGTTTTTGCGCGCTGGTCATTCTATCTTTCTCCTCAAATATGTCTTCGTCGAATATGCCTTCGCATGTTGGGTAGACGGTGCATGCGAAGGCAAAGTCATCGAAGGGACGATGATTTATCGAGGAAAAATACGTGAAGTTTTCGTCACGTCTTCAGCGTAGCTTCATCTTTTTCTCCAGCATTCATGCGGGTGAGCAAGTGATCGACGGATGCCTCAGAAATGAAAACCGAGTTCCGCGGTCATCGCTCGCGGTGTAACGAAGTGCGTACCGCTGAAGGTGGAGAGAAAGTTGTAGAGCGCATATTTATTGGTCACGTTGACGGCAGTGAGCTTCAGGCTCCACTTGTATCGGTCGCCGCGGAAGAGATTGTCCTGACCGATGGATGCGTCGAAGAGACTGCGCGGCGCAACACGCGGCGGGTTCTTGTCGTTGTCGCCGGTGCCTGGTGCGGGAATGTGAACGAGGGTGGAGCTGAGCTGTGAGGCAAGGCAGACGCCAGGCAGTGCCATCGACGGCGTGGCGCGCTGGCCATTGCAGATGAGGCCAGCCTCGGCTTGCTCGTCGGCGGTGAGTCCGCTGAGGATGACCGCGGGCAGGCCGTTGAGCGTGGTGGAGGTGGGAGCGCAGGCTGAGTTGGGATCGTTTGAGAGCGGGTTATAGCAGGGAACGGCTCCGGCCACCAGACCGCTGTCATAGCGCCAGTTGAAGCCGATCCACGGGCCGATCCATCGACGCCATTCGCCGGGAATCTGATATTGCAGGTGGGTGGTCTGGTTGAAGCGCTCATCATGATCGATGCGGAAGGGCAGGCCCGGCTGGCCGACTGTCGCTCCTGCGCCGGCGACCTGAGGTGGGAAGAATCGCGCAGCCACGGAAGACATGACGACGAAGGCCATGAGGTGATGAAAGTCCGGCACGTCAGCGCGCAGAGCGAAGCCGGGAATCTTCGAGCTTTTCCAGTCGATGGGGAAGGTGATCGGCGTGTTGCCGAGCACGCTGAAGTCGAAGGCATTGTGGGTGTATTTCCAGATATAGTCGCCGCTGAGGACGAAGTTTTTGCCGAAGGCCTGCTGGAGTCCAGCATGGAACTCGTTGCGGAAGCCGGGCTGAAGCGTGCCCTGCACGCCGGGGGTGCAAAGCAGCAGTGGAGAAAGTACGGGGTTCGCGCAGCCCTCGCTGGAAAGCACGAGGTTTTCGTTGAAGGGCGACTCCAGAGTGCGCGCGTAGGAGATGCGCAGGACGGTGGCGGTTGCATTGATCTTGTAAGAGACGCCGAGACGCGGCTCCGCCTGACTGGCCTTTGCCAGGCCGTTGTAGACATCGCCGCGCAGGCCGAGGTTCAGCAGCCAGTTGCCGACCGTGATCTGGTCCTCGGCGTAGACGCCGATCTCCTTGATGTCGGTGTGTCCGTTGAAGGTGTAGAGTCCGCCGCCGCGCGTCAGATCGTAAGGGCCAAGCACGGGAAGATATTGCGGGTTGGGAAAATCGCTGCCACACGCTGCTGGACTGTCATAGCCTGCGACGGGATTGCCGCTGGCATCGACGCAAGGCGCGTTGTAGAGCGCATTCACAATGCCCAGCGTATCGTTTTCCGTGAGAAAGGTCTGAGCGTAGTTTCCGCCGATCTTGATCAGGTTGATGCCGCGGGTATAGGTCAGATCGGAGTGTACGCCTGCATTGGTGAGCGAGCGCGATTGACCAATGGAAGAGGTTTGCAGATTGGGCGCGCCCTTGTCCGCCAGCGGATCGTTGCTGGGGTAGTAGTCATAGGCGTCGCGGCGGATGTAAGGGCCAATGTTGAAGACGGCCGAGTTGCTGAGAATGCGTGTGTAGCTTGGCGCAATGTCAAAGGTGTTGATCTGCGAACGTTGATCGGCGCTGCCCACTGCGCCGAAGGCGGGCGACGAGGTCGCGCCGTCGGCGATGACGTTGGTGACGTTGGTGCTGTCGTAGGAATTCGGCGTCTGAAACCAGGAACGGCTGTAGTTGAAGTTCAGATGCACGTTGTCTTTTGCATCGAGGGTGCGATCCACGCGATCGAAGAAGTTCTCTTCGTTGCCTTTGTTGTGGAAGACGGCGAACTCCGGCTGATCGAGGAAACGTCCGGTATTGAGGCCATCGAATTCGACGAAGTTGCCCCAGTTGGCGCCGCCGTAGCTGAAGTCGATGCCGCTGCTGGCCGAGCCAAAGCTGCCGTAGGAGCTGGTGAGGCTGCCGGTGGGGGTGGTGACGCCCTGGCCGGAGCGCGTGGTGACCTGAATGACGAGGCTGGTCTTGCCTCCGTACTCGGCTGGCGGTGCGCCATCGATGACCTGCATCGACTGCACGGAGTTGGATGGAATCTGATTGGAGAAGACCTTGCTCTGCTGGTCTGTGATGGGCTGTCCGTCGATGGAAAACGAGTTTGAAGCGTGGTCGCCAAGGCCGTGAAAGAGGCCGTTGGAGTCAGCCGCTACTCCGGGTGAGGCAAGGGTGACGAGCGAGCTGAGGGAAGAGGATTGGCTCTCAAGTGGAAGCTTGTCGATGAGATTGCGGTCGACATCGGTGTGAAAGCTGGAGTCGGTTTGAAGCAGGTCGCCGGCATCCACCTCGACGGTGGTTGTACCGGCGCCGATATTGAGCTTGTCCGTGAGTGTGGTGACTACCGTGGAACGCACTTCAACGTCATGGCTGGCGGAGTCAAAGCCGGGAGCGGAGATGGTGAGGTGGTAGTGATTGAAGGGGATGTTGGGGAACTGGTATTTGCCGGCGCTATCGGTGGTGGCGGTGCGGGTGAGTCCGCTGACGGGGTTCTCGATGGAGACCTGTGCGCCGGTGATGACGGCGCCGCTGCTGTCCATCACGGTTCCGTTGATGGTTCCGGAGTTGTTCGCCGACTGGGCAAAAAGCGGAAGAGCGGCGTGGACACAGCCGAAGAAAAGACCAAGAAGCGCGAAACGAAAGAGGAAGCGATGGAAGATCATCAAGAACCCTCACAGGAACCGATCCTGCCTGTCTGAAAAGAACGTTCTCTTGCTATGGCGAAGGCGGGTCAGAGCACTGGGACACCGAGCGCGGATAGGAAGAACAACTGGACCACGAATCGACGAATGGCTTTGCCGCTCGATCAACAGCCGTCCGTGGAGTGGAACGAAGACGGAACAAAACAGCGTGGCTGTGCGGCAAGCCGGGATGCGGGCGAATTTTCAGGCGATGACTGGCGGGGGTCGGTTATAGAGTGTGTAGTGCCAGGGGCGAGCCGCAGCGAAGAGAACCACCGGGAGAATCGGCGTGGAAGCATGTGCAAGGACAACCACGGCAGTGGGTGTGGCTGCCGGCGCCGCCGAGTGCATGGCAACGCAGATGGGGCACTGGTCTGTATTGCTGCCGACAGGATGAACGTGCGCGGCCTGCATAAACATCAGCAGAGTCAGCAACGCGATGCAGCAAAAGACAGCGCGTCGAATGGCCCGTTGGCGGGCAATGCTGGTGCGCGTGGTTTGCCTGCGATAGTTCTGCATCCAAAAGCGTCCTGTTCTTTTCAGAATACACAGTCGTAGACGATTTCGTGCCCGGTTTTGTTGCGCCGCGGATTGTTCCAGGCGGGAAATCAGGGTTTCCAGCCACTTTCTATCCTGCGCGTGCAGGCATAGACTACGAGTGGATGAGCCGTGCTGGTTCAACGCGTGCATTCCGTGGATTTCGCAGGTCAATGAGCCTGTGTGCTCCGAGAGCGATGCTTGCGTTGCTGTTGCTGGCAACGTGCACGCAGAGAGTATGGTCGCAATCGTCTGCGCCAGCGCCGGATGATCCGAACTCGCCTGTGGCAGTGCCGCCGGAAGAACAGCCAGCGAGGGAACCGCGCATTCTCATCCAAACTGAGGCGCCACCTGCGGCGTCAGTACGCGGTGATCGAAAAACCCTGTATACCGGAGCGACCCATGCGGTGAGGCCGGTGAATCGACGATTGATCCTGACCGATGGCACCTTTCAGCTTGTGCGCAGCTATCAGGTCGTGGGAGATCGCGTTCGCTATTTTTCCGTCGATCGAGAGGATTGGGAGGAGTTGCCGAACTCTCTTGTGGACTGGAAGGCGACCCATGCGTGGGAGGCCAATGCGCAGAATCAGAATGCGTCGGCGGGCAGCATGGACTCCGACGCGATGCGTGAAGCCGCGCAGCTCGATCGAGAAGAAGCCGCGCAGCGAACGGAGATGGATGAAGCCATGCCGGAGGTCGCGCCGGGTCTGCGACTGCCGGATCGTGACGGCGTCTTTGCGCTGGATGCATTTGCCGGCCATCCGGAGCTGGTGGAGATCTCGGCGCTTCCGGGCACGATCAATCACTCCCGAGTGGATCGCCTTCGATCGATGCTGCCACTCGCCGGGCAGCAGGATCAGATTGACGTGAATGGCGCTATGGCGCTCGTGCAACTGCATACTACGCAGCCGCAGATCTATCTTTCCCTGGACGACAAGGTTGCCACTGAAACCGCTCCCATTCACGCGGTCACAGTGCCGACGCGCGATGCTGTCGCAGTGGAGAATCACCCGCATGGCGCAGCTTCGCCGGATGCGGGATTTGCCATTGTCCGTGTCGATCAGCGACGGGCCATGCGCATCATCGGCAATATCCGTGTCAGCGCGACGGGCAAGGTGACCGAGACGGAAGATGTGCAGCCTGTGAAGTCCCGTATCCTGCCTGGCAACCACTGGCTGCGCATTACGCCGGTGGCTCCGCTCAGTGTGGGCGAATATGCGCTGGTGCAGATTCTCTCCCCGACCCAGTTGGGAGATGAAGTGTGGGATTTCAGCATCCATCCCACCGCGCCGGAGAATCCGTCGGTGATCGTGCCGGTTGCAAAGCGATAGCGCGCAGCGCTCTATTCGCGGGCGCTGATGCCCAGGGCTTTCATCTTGCGATAGAGGTGGCTGCGCTCGAGTCCAAGCAGTTCGGCGGTGCGGCTGACATTGTTCCTGGCCTCTTCAAGTTTTTTCAGGATGTACTCGCGCTCATAGGCATCACGCGCCTCCTGCAGCGTGCTCCAGTCGCCGCTTCGCGCGTGGGCTCCGGCGCGCTGCGTCAGAGGTGGCAGGTGGCGGCGCTCGATGCGGAGAATGCGCGGGTTCAGGATCAGCACACGCTCGATGACGTTGCGCAGTTCACGCACATTGCCCGGCCAGTTGTGCTCGGCCAGCGCTTCCAGAGCGCTTTTCTCGATCTCCATGTGAGGCCGTCCATATTCGCGGCCAAACTCGCGCAGCAACTCCGCCACCAGCGGAGGAATATCCTGCATGCGCTCGCGCAGCGGTGGCACAAAAAACGGAACCACGTTCAATCGATAGAAGAGGTCTTCGCGAAAGTTGCCTTTGTGAATATCTTCTTCCAGATCCTTGTTGGTGGCCGCAATCACGCGCACATCCACTCGAATGGGCTGCGTGGCGCCGAGCGGGGTAAAGCACTGGTCGTCGAGAGCGCTGAGCACTTTGGCTTGCGTCTTCAGGCTCATATCGCCCACTTCGTCCAGAAACAGAGTGCCGCCGTCGGCTCGCTCCAGCACGCCGCGTTGCTCCGTCGCAGCACCCGCCTGTGCTGCCGGATGAGCGGCATTGCGATAGCCAAAGAGTTCCGCCTCTATGTGGGCCTCTGGAATGGCGGCGCAGTTCAGTTCCACAAACACGCGGTCGCGGCGCAGGCTTTCCGCGTGAATCGCACGCGCAATGCGCTCCTTGCCCGTGCCCGATTCGCCGTAGATGAGAACGCGCCCGTTGGTTGGAGCCATCAGCCGAATCTGCTGGCGCAGCGCTTTGGCCGGAACGCTCTCGCCGGTCAGGCTGCTGGTCGCGGCAAACTGCCGCTGAAACTCCAGATTGTCATGGCGCAGACGGCGCGCTTCCACCGCATGGTGCACCACCAGCAGCGTACGCTCCAGCGAGAGCGGCTTTTCCAGAAAGTCATAGGCTCCCAGCCGTGTTGCGCGCACGGCGGTTTCAATGGTCCCATGGCCGGAGATAATCACCACCTCAGGCCGCGCATCGGCGGTCAGAGTCTGCACATCGGCCAGCACGTCCAGCCCGTCGCGGTCAGGTAGCCAGATGTCCAGCAGCGCCACGTCAAAGGCGACATCCTGCATCCGCATCCAGGCCTCAGTCGCGGTGCCAACGGAGGTGACATGATAGCCCTCTTCGCGCAGAATCTCTTCGAGCGAAGTGCGAATCTCAATTTCATCGTCGGCGATCAGGATGTGGCTCATCGGTGCTCAATTGGATGCAACGGGATGGGATTCGGTTTCGCATATCCCGGTTTCAGTCGTGCCTTTTTGTGCCGGTTCGCTCACAGGGTCCGCCGTCGGCAGGCACAGCAGAAAGCGCGCGCCCTGGGGAACGTTCTTTTCCGCGCGAATGGATCCATGATGGTCCTGCGCAATCTTGGCCGCAATCGAAAGTCCCAGTCCGGTGCCGCGCTGCTTGGTCGAGTAGAACGGCAGAAAAAGGCGCTCGCGAATCTCCTCCGTCAATCCCGCTCCGGTATCGCTGATGGCTATCTCAACCTGCGATCCATCGGCGGCGACTGCGCTGGTCACGGTGAGCACCTTCAGCAGGCTGTTTTGCATCGCCTCCGCAGCGTTGTCGATCAGGTTGGCCAGCGCGCGCCGGATGGCTCCCGCATCCACCATCACCGCGGGCAGGTTGCGCTGCAAGTCCACGCGCAGTTTGATGCCTTCCATGCGACCGGCAAACATCTTCAGCGCTTCTTCTACCACGGAGTTGATCTCGCAAAGCCGCGGTTGCGGAGCAGGGAACTCTGCCAGTGCTGCAAAATGATCAAACAGCGCGCGCAGGCTGGCGACGCTGCTCAGGATCACTTCGCTGCACTTGCGCAGCACCGTCGGTGTCTCCGCGGTTGGTTTGTCCAGATGCCGCAGCATCCGTTCGGCAGAAAGGCCAATCGGCGTTAGCGGGTTTTTCACCTCGTGCGCTATGCGCTGAGCAGCTTCTTTCCAGGCCATCTGTCGCTGCGCCCGCAGCAGTTCCGTTGTGTCTTCCACCACCACAATCGTTCCGCCCTGTCCGTCGGCCAGGTCAAGCCGCGCGCAGGTCACGGCCAGGTGCGGCGTCGTCGGCGCGGCTTTTGTCTCCAGCTCGGCGGAAGCCGCGCCCATGCGATGACTGCGCCGGATCAACCGCTCCAGCTCCTCCGCGCACTCCAGGGGAAAGATCTCCGAGATCCGTCGGCCGGACAGCAGTTTTTCTTCCGGTTGATGCATCAATGCGGCAAACGCTCGATTGGCCATGGTGATCCTTCCGCTGCGGTCCAGCGTGACCACGCCGCTTGGGATCGTCTCCAGAATCGTCTCCAACTCACGTCGGCGCTCGTCCAGGCGACGATTGGCGTCGGAGATTTGCTCGCGAGCGCTCTCTGCGAGTTTGCGACTGTTTTCCAGGTCCTGAGCCATGTGGTTGAAGGCTCCCACCAGATCAGCCATCTCGCCGCTGGACTCCACAGCAACGCGTCGCTCCAGTTTGCCTTCGGCAATCTCATCCATTGCATCGGCCAACGCCTCCACGGGGCGCGTGATCTGTTTGGAGAGGAAAAGCGCGAGCCACATGCTGGAGAAAAAGACCAGCGCCGTAATCAGCAGCAGCATGAAAAGATATGTGGTGCGAATGCGATTGCGCGAGCGAAACAGCTTCCAGTACTGGCTTGCGCCCTGGCGAATCTGATTGGCGGATTCGCTCAATCCAGGCGGCATGGGCAGGCCCACCACCACCACCTGGCCGCTTGTGGTCTCCGCCAATCCGGTCACAAACTCCCGGTTCCCCACAATCAGCACAGGCTCATCCGTTCGCTGCGCAACGGTCAGCAGGTCATCGGTCAGTTTGCCGTGAAGCTGGGTCGCCTGCAACGTGCCATCGTCAATCCACGGCAGAACATTGCGCGGCGCATCCGACGAAGGCAGTTGATAGCCCAGCACGGATTTGTGATCCACCGAATACACCGCCACAAAGCCGCCCTCCAGCGTGATGCGCCGTGAGTGAAGCTCATTCAGTGCCGCTTCCGAATCTCCATCCATCGCGCCTGAAGCCGCAATCGCCTGCGCCTCCAGTCGGGCATTGGCAGCCGCGTAATGGGCAAGCTGATAGACCACGCGCACCGAGTTCGCGCGCAACTCCGAGGTGGGCTGCGAAAACCATCGGTCCACTGAGCGGTTCATCAACACAAAACTGAAAAGAACCATGAACGCTGCGGGAAGCAGTGCAATCACCGCTGCGCCCACCACCATGCGGGTTCTCAGGCGCGAACCAAGCGCGCGGCTCCGCTCATCCAGATACAGCTTGACGATGTTGCGCAGCAGCATCACCAGCAGCGCCATCAGCGTAAGAAACGCAAGCACGGACGTGGCGGTGAAAACCAGAATCTCGCCCGTGGTCTGCGGCGTCAGAAATCGAATGCCATTGGTGTTGAATGCGTTCAGAGCGATCAGCGCCGAAAGCAGCACAAAAACCCCCGCGGCCAGCAGCAGGGCAGTGCGCTTCCTCGATCGTCGCCCTTGCGTATACGCCGATGGGTCCAGCAATGACATGCCAGCAATTATAGGCGGAGCAGGAACAACTGTGCCGCGCTCGCGCGCTTTGCCGCAATCAGCCGATGGCCTCTGCGGGTGCTGTCCACTCTCGCCCCTGTGACTCTGCCACTCCGCGATGGGTCAACTTGCCGCGATAGACATTCAGTCCTTCGGCCAGTCCGCTGTCAGAACGCAAAGCTGCCTCGGCGCCCTGATTCGCCAGCCGCACCAGGTAGGGGAATGTCGCATTGGTAAGCGCCAGCGTGGAGGTATGAGGCACCGCTCCGGGCATGTTGGTGACGCAATAATGCACCACGCCATCGACAACAAACGATGGGTTCGAGTGCGACGTGGGGCGGGCCGTCTCCACGCATCCGCCCTGGTCGATGGCCACATCGACGATCACGGCGCCCTTTTTCATGCGCGCTACCATCGCTTTGGTCACGATCTTCGGCGCAGTCGCACCGGGAATGAGCACTCCGCCCACCACCAGGTCTGCCTCGCGCGTGGCGTGTGCAACGTTGTAACTATTCGAGGCCAGAGTATGCAGCCGACCGCTGAAAAGGTCGTCCAGCTCCCGCAGGCGATTCAGGTTCATATCCACCAGGGTTACGCGCGCTCCCATGCCCATGGCAATCTTGGCGGCGTTGGTCCCCACAATTCCGCCACCAATGATGCAGACATTCGCAGGAGGCACGCCGGGCACGCCGCCCAGCAGGATGCCGCGTCCGCCGCGTTCTTTCTCCAGATAGGTCGCGCCCACCTGAATGCTCATGCGTCCGGCGACCTCGCTCATCGGCGTCAGCAGCGGCAGTGTGCCTGCTTTGTCGCGCACGGTTTCATAGGCGATGCCTGTTACCTTTGCGGCCAGCAGGCGATCGGTCAGCTCCGGCAAGGGAGCCAGATGCAGATAGGTGAAAAGAACAAGTCCCTCGCGAAAATAAGCGTACTCGGCGGCAACCGGCTCCTTGACCTTGACGACCAATTCGGAGTTTCCCCAGACGTGGCCTGCATCGCCGACGATCTCAGCGCCAGCATCCTGATATTCGTGGTCGGGAAAGCTCGAAAGCGCGCCAGCCTGGGTCTCCACCAGCACGGTATGACCGGCATCGGTCAAAGCGCGGGCGCCGGCAGGGGTCACGCCCACACGTGCTTCATGGTCCTTGATCTCGCGCGGAACTCCAATAATCATCGTCGATTCTCCTCGAACTGCACACTTCATTGTAGACGGTGCAGAGGGTCGTTGGCAGCACCGAGGAAAAGCCGAAAGCAGCGTGGACGCAGGGGGATGTGACGCAATGAAAAACCCCGGATGCTCACGGAGCATCCGGGGTTTTTTTAGGGCTAAGGCAGTGTGAGAATCAGGCCCTGGCGGAAGTCAGTGCGCCGAGATCGCTGGCAATGCGCTCCGTCGAGAAGGCTTCAATCATATCGCCTTCTTTCAGGTCGCTGAAGCCTGCAATACCGACACCGCACTCCATGCCGTTGGTCACTTCCTTCACATCGTCCTTCACGCGACGCAGAGAACCGATCTTGCCCTTGAATACCTGCTCGTCTCCGCGCAGAATCTTCACCTCGGCATCGCGACGCAGCACTCCATCGGTAACGCGGCAACCTGCGATCGTGCCCACCTTCGGAATGCGGAAGATATTCAGGATCTCCGCACGGCCGATGTAGTTTTCGCGGTAGGTCGGGTCCAGCAGGCCCAGCATGGCTTTGCGAATCTCATCCTGCAACTCGTAGATGATCGAGTGCAGACGAATCTCCACATTGTCCTGCTGCGCCAGTTCACCCGCTTTGCGCTCCGGACGAACATTGAAGCCGATCACGATGGCATTCGAGGCCGAGGCCAGCAGAATGTCGCTTTCCGTGATGGCGCCAACGCCCGAGTGAATGACCTTGATGCGTACCTTTTCCGTGGACATGCGCACCAGCGAATCCGCCAGCACTTCCACCGATCCGGTGACATCGCCTTTCAGAATGATCGGCAGATCCTTCACGCCTGCCTGACGAATCTGCTCGGCCAGTCCTTCGAGCGAGACACGGCTGCTCTTGGCCAGTTGAGCCTCGCGCTCCTTCATCTTGCGATACTGCGCAATGCCCTTGGCCTTGTCGCGGTCAGCAACCACCAGGAAGGTATCGCCGGAATCCGGCATCCCTTCGAGACCCAGCACCTCGACCGGCGTCGAGGGACCGGCTTCCGTGATGGCGCGGCCACGATCATCAAACATGGCGCGCACCTTGCCAAAGGTATTGCCCACAATGTAGCTGTCGTTCAACCGCAGCGTGCCGTTCTGGACCAGCACCGAAGCGACAGCGCCCCGACCTCGATCCAGCTTGGCTTCGAGCACCGTGCCCACGGCCTTGCGACCGGGGGTAGATTTCAGGCTGGCAACGTCAGAGACCAGGCAGATCATCTCCAGCAACTGATCCAGACCCAGGCGCTTTTTGGCAGAGACCGGCACATAGACCGTGTCTCCGCCCCAATCCTCAGGCACCAGACCACGATCCGCAAGCTGCTTCATCACGCGATCCGGCTGCGCTTCGGGCTTGTCGATCTTGTTGATGGCGACAATGATCGGCACATTGGCTGCTTTGGCGTGGTCAATGGCTTCAATCGTCTGCGGCATGGGGCCATCGTCTGCCGCTACCACGATGACAACCAGGTCGGTGACTTTGGCTCCGCGAGCACGCATACGGGTAAACGCCTCGTGACCCGGAGTGTCGAGGAAGACGATCTCGCGCCCGGAGGCGGGTGATCCTTCCTTGCTGAAACGAACCTTGTAAGCGCCGATATGCTGGGTGATGCCGCCGGCCTCGCCGGAAGCAACATCCGTCTCGCGGATGGCGTCGAGCAGCGAAGTCTTGCCGTGATCGACATGGCCCATCACGGTGACCACGGGCGAGCGGGATACCTCCAGCTCGTCGATGTTGTCGCTTTCCAGAATCTCTTCAATCGCCTGGTTAGCCAGCTCGTCTTCGTAGCTGATGACGGTGGCCGCTGCGCCAAAACGCCCGGCGACATCCTTGACCATCTCGGCATCGAGCGACTGGTTGACGGTGACAAAGACGCCGCGCATCAGCAGCGTGGCAATCAGATCCTTGGCGCGAATCTCCAGCTTTTCCGCCAGATCCTTGACGCTGATGCCTTCCGTTACGGTGATCTCCCGCGTGATCGGCGGCGGCTCCGTGCCCAGATAGACTCCGCCCAGCCGTGGCGGCGGAACAAAGCCCTTCATCGGGCCTTCTTTGGTCTTGGGATACTGCTGGCGGCCACGGCCACGCGGCGGACCCGAAGGACGCTGCGCGCGCGTTGGCTCCCCGGAAGGCGGAGCCGCCGGTGGCGCGCCAAATCCACCCGGACGAGGCCCGCCGAATCCACCGGGACGAGCGCCAAAGCCGGGACGCGCTCCGGGAGCGCCCGGAGAGCTGAAACCGGGGCGCGTCGGATGCTTGGGACGCGGTCCGCCGGCAGTTTGGCCCGGCTGGTTATAGGGCCGCGAAGGATATCCGCCCGGTGCTCCACCGGGCGCGCCGCCGGGACGTCGTTCAAAGATCGGTTTGCCGCGCTCCAGCCCACCCTGCGCCCCCGCGGGACGCGGAGCCGCAGGCGGCAGAATCGGAGCTTTGTAAGACGGACGCGGGCCTGTCTGAGGCATGATGACGCGCCGGGCTGGAGGTACGACGGATGCCGGTGCAGCGCTGCTTTCCGTCGTTGCAGGAGGCACAGCGATACTGGCCGCTGCTTCCACCGCGGTTGTCTCTGGAAGAGATTCGGACACGGCTGTGGGAGCGCTGATTGCCACTTCCACGGGCGGCTCTGCGGGTTTGGCTGCCACCACCACGTCTTCTGGAGCGGCGGCTATACGGGCAGGTGCTGCGGAGACGGCAGGGGCTGCCGCGGGTGGCGCGACCGGCGCCGCTGCTGGCTTGTTTTCCGCAGCTTCCGTGGCTGCGGGGCGCACCACCGCGGCCACAGAAGCTGGCGCGGATGCAACGGCAGGCTTGGACGGCGCGACCACAGCGCCCGCAGGGGGGCGCGCAATCACGGTCTTTGCCGGGGGCGGCACGGCAATGGCCGGCGCAGGCGTGACGATGTTGGGCGCGGGCCGCGGTTGAGGCACAACCTTGCGCGGCGCGGGCCGGGCCGGAATCACCTGAACAACCGGCTCTTTGGGGGCGGCTTGCCCGGATGCTTGTCCGGATGCTTGCCCGGCTGAATGTCCGGCTGGTTGCGCGGACGGCGGGGTAACCTTTGCTGCGGCTGCCGGAACGGGTTTGCGCACAGGCTGCTCGGCTTGCTGCTTGCTGGCAAGAATCGCCTTCATCGCGTCGCCTGGCTTGGAGATTCCCGACAGATCGATCTTGGGACGAATCTCCGCCTCGGTTCGCGCGCTGGCTGCTCCAGCCGTCGACTTGCCGCTTTTCTTCAGGTGACCGCGCACACTCTCGGCTTCATCTTCTTCGATGGAGCTGGAGTGAGTCTTGCCTTCACCCAGATTCATTGCACGCAGAGCATCCAGAATTTGCTTGCTCTTCACTTCCAGCTCGCGCGCCAGATCGTTGATTCGAACCTTACTCATCCGCCTCTTTTCGTTGTCCTGCTACAAGGTTAACTGTTCATCGGAACCTCACGGAGACAATCGCCCGGTCGATACCATTATCCCCTGAATTCTGTGCGACCGGAAGATGCCGGCTATGCATCTTCCGAGCCTGGCTTCTCTGAATCCGGCTTTTCTGAATACGCCATTTCTGAATCTGCCTTTGCTCCCTCGGCAACCGGTGCTGACTCTTCGCCGGGTGCAGGCGAAATTTCGGGTTCGGAAGAATCTTCCTCCGAGGGCGCTGCCATTGCATCCGTCTCCGAAACCGCGTCTGCTTCCGCGGAAGCAGCGGCTGGAACGGCCTCCGACGCGGGTGGCTCCGGACGCGCTTCGCCTTCTTCGTACTCCCCGAAGTAGTGGCGCACGGCAACGCTGATGCGCTCCAAAGTCTTTTCGCCGATGCCAGGAATCTCTTCCAACTGCTCCGGTGTCATATCCGCCAGCGCTTCGACAGTTGTGATTCCGGCTGCGACCAGCTTCTGGAGAATCGAATCCCCCAGTTCTGTGACCTGCTCGATGGGCGTCGAAGGACCACCGCTGAAAGCAGACATCTGCTGCTCCACTTCCTGGCGCTTCTCTTCTTCGCTCTTGATGTCGATCTTCCAGCCCAGCAGTTTGGCGGCCAGACGAACATTCTGGCCTTTCTTGCCGATGGCAAGCGAAAGCTGGGTGTCATCCACGATGACCTCAAGCTGCTTGTTTTCGAGGTCCACAATCGAGACTCGACTCACTTTTGCCGGCTGCAAAGCTTTCTCGGCAAAGGTCGTGATCTCTTCGCTGTACTCGATAATGTCAATCTTCTCGCCGCGCAGCTCGCGGATGATCGACTGCACACGCATGCCCTTCATGCCCACGCAGGCGCCGACCGGGTCCACATCCTTGTCGCGGCTCATGACAGCAATCTTGGTACGTTCACCGGCTTCGCGCGCAATGGCGCGGATGACCACGGTGTTGTCGTAGATCTCCGGAACCTCGGACTGGAAGAGATTCTGAACCAGCTCCGGCGCGGCGCGCGAGACCAGCACCTGTGGTCCCTTGGCCGTGCGATCCACCTTCAGCAGCACGACGCGAATGCGCTCGCCCACGCTGAACGACTCCAGCCGCGATTGCTCGCGACGCGGCATCCGAGCCTCCGCCTTGCCCAGGTCGATAACCATATCCGGCCCTTCAATGCGCTTGACCGTGGCGGAAAGCACCTCTTTTTCACGATGCGCATACTCGTTGAAAACCGTATCCCGCTCCGCGTCGCGCACCTTTTGAAAGATCACCTGCTTGGCAAGCTGCGCGGCGATGCGGCCCAGAGGACGCGTGTCGAGATAGGTCCGAATCTCCATGCCAGGCTCAATCTCGGCTCCATGTTCGGCCTGCGCCTCGGCAAGCGGAATCTGGTTGATGGGATCCGCCAGCTCTTCTTCCGGAGCGATCACGGTCCGGTAGGCATAGACGACGATTTCGCCGGTCTCCTTGTTCAGTTCGCCGCGCATCGTCTGCTGACTCTTGTAATACTTGCGCGTGGCCAGCACGATAGCCTCTTCCACGGCGTGGACGATGATCTCCGGGTCGATGTTCTTTTCCCGGCTCAACATCTCGATGGTTTGGTACAAAGCGCTCGACATTGTTCTTTGGCTCGTTCCTGTTTGATCTCTGCCGACTCCAGGCCGGAAGAGTTACTGCTTTGTGTTTGCCGGGCGCTCGTGCGCTCCAGCCGTCTGTTTATCCGTGCGAATCCAACTCGGGCAGCAACTGCGCGCGTTCCACATTGCGCCGCGCAATCTCCACGTGCTGAACCCCGGTCTTGCGCGATTTGCTGTTCTGGCGCGTTGCCGTGAGGTCCAGCGTCAAAGTTTCACCATCGAATTGAGTCAAACGACCCTGCCAGAAGCGGTTGTTTGCGATGGGTTCCAGCGTCTGTACCTTGACTAGCGCGCCGCGGAAACGCTCAAAATCCTCTGCCGTCGTCAGCCTGCGATCCAGCCCCGGCGAACTGACCTCAAGCGTGTATTCACCATCGGGTCCAAGGTCTTCCACATCGAGCAGCGTGCCAAAATCATGGCTGAAGGCGACACAATCCTCGTGCGTCAGCCAGCTCAGGTGGCGAGGGTCTGCGACACCGCCCGGTATCGGCACCCCGGCCGGATCCTGCTGGTGCTGCAGAAGGCAAGCCTCCCGCTGCGCCGGGTTCTTTTCCAGAGAGACGCACAGGACACGCTGCTTTCCGTGCACCGTGAAGGTGACATCCACCACATCCAGCCCCAGCGATCCAGCGACGCGCTGAGCGGTTTCACGGATTGTTTCAGTTGAAAAAGCCATCTCGTTTATTTTGTTCCTGATGCAAATTGCCGCGCGACTTTTTTATCGCAAATAAAAAGTGGGCTTGTGGCCCACTCCTCTCTCCGCGCCGGTTTGTGGTTGCTCAAGCCTGGGCGGACAAATTCGTCTGCAAAATGAGTATAGCAGCTTTCAACAAACTGGTTGCACCGAAGAATTGGGCAGTATCCGGATTTTCAGCAGACGATCTCGGTGCGCTTCAGCTTGACTCCATCGAGCCTGCCCAGCATGGTGACGGCGATCTTTTCCGGGTGGAAGAGCGCCTGAGCCATCTGCTGCACCTGAGCCGAGGTCACGGCTTCCAGCCGCGAAAGCACCTCATCGACGCTGAAGAAGTGGTGAAAGTACATCTCCTGTCGAGCCAGATTGGACATCCTTGATCCTGAGCTTTCCAGCCCCATGAGAATGTTGCCCTTGACCTGCTCAATGGCGCGACGAAGTTCGTCTTCGGCGATCTGAACCTCTTTGAGGCTGCGAAACTCCGTGAGCACAAGCTCGATGACATCGCGTGCTTTCTGCGCCGAGGTTCCGGCGTAGACACACAGCGACCCGGTATCGGAGTAAGGGCTGAGATCGGAATAGATGGAATAGGCCAGGCCGCGTTCTTCGCGGATGGTCTGAAAGAGGCGAGAACTCATGCCGCCGCCCAGCACCGTGTTCAGGATCAGCGTGGCGTAGCGGTTTTCATCGGTGATCGGCGGGGAGGGTACACCGAGGCATATCTGTACCTGCTCGAGCGAACGCTTGTTGCGCAGTACGATAGGCGAGCTGACCACGGGCGGCTCACCGTGCAGCGACGGAGCGCCGGGAGCTACTCGGTGGAACTTTTCCGCGACCTGCTCGACAAACTCATCGTGATCCAGTTGGCCGGCAGCAGCAAAGACCATGTTTCCCGCGCGGAATCGGTCTACGTGATAGCTGAAAAGCGAAGACTGCTCAAATGCGCGGACCGTCTCCGTGGTGCCCAGAATCGGCTTTCCCAGCGGCTGATCCTTCCAGAAGTTGCGGGTGAAAATCTCATGCACCAACACGTCCGGATTGTCCTCGTCGATCTTGATCTCTTCCAGGATCACGCCGCGCTCGCGCTCGATATCCGGCCCGGCAAAGACCGGATGAAGCACCAGGTCAGTGAGCACGTCCAGCGCGATGGGCACGTGGCCGGAGAGCGCGCGGACACTGAAGCAGATCGTCTCCTTGCCCGTGTAGGCGTCCAGATTGCCGCCAATCGAATCCATCTCGCGAGCGATGCTTTGCGCCGAGCGCGAACGCGTTCCCTTGAAGAGCATGTGCTCGACAAAGTGCGAGATGCCGTTGAGGGGAGCTTCTTCATACCGCGAGCCGGATTTGACCCAGACACCCATGGCCACCGAATGCAGGTGTTCCATGCGCTCGGTGAGGATGATCATGCCGTTGGGCAGCACGGTGCGGCGCAGGTTGCGTGGCGGATTGGGCATTGTGGACACAGGGGTCTCCCGTCTTGCTCCGACTGACTCTGATTGTAGACGCAAAGGCGGAGGGAAAGATCGAAGCCGGCCGGAAGAACAAGCAGTGACTGATATTCTGAAGCAGAATGAAACACCCGATGGAATTGGGCCAGAACGAGCAAAGCAGCGGCGAAAACAGCCGCAGTGGAACGATGCCCGCCGCATCGCTGACCCTGCTGCGGACGGGCGAGGCTTCGCAGACAGTGGGTGAAGCGCAGGCGCTCTTTGGCCACAGTGTCGCAGGGCTGGCCGCGATTGCGGAGAGTCTGGGCGAAAAGCCCTATCGCGGGCGGCAGTTGGCCGACGCGCTCTATCGTCAGCGACAGAATGACTGGGCTGTGATGAGCACACTGCCGCTGAGCTTTCGCGAACGGCTGAAGCAGGCAGGCTGGACTCCGGGCCGACCGGAGATTGTGGAGAGCTTTCGCTCCGTCGATGGCACCGAGCGCTATCTGATTCGGACCGGCGAGCACACGGTTGAGACGGTTTGGATGCCGGATGGCGACGGCGCAGCCGAAGTGGACGAGCCAGAGACGCAAAGCGAACGGGCGAGCGCGCTGGACACGGCTTCGCGGCAGGAGTGGAAGCGCGCAACGATCTGCGTCTCCAGTCAGGTGGGCTGCGCTGTCAACTGCCAGTTCTGCCTGACGGCAAAGCTTGGTTTGCAACGCAACCTGACTGCGGGCGAGATTGCCGGGCAGGTGGTGGCGGTGCTGGATCGCCATGCTGTCGAGATCAACCGCAACCGGATCAACCTTGTTTTTATGGGCATGGGCGAGCCGTTTTTGAATTATGACCACTTCATGGCTGCGGTTCGATTGCTGAAGGATGAGGTTGGCATTGCAACGCAGCGCATGACCGTCTCGACATCGGGCATTGTGCCGGCGATTCGGCGTTTTGCCGCTGAGCCGGAACGTCCCAGACTGGCCATCAGCCTGAATGCGCCGAACGACGCCGTGCGCGAGTCCGTGATGCCCATCAATCGCAAGTGGCCGATCCGCGAGCTGATCGAGTCGCTGTGCGCGATTCCCTTCAAGCCGCGCGAGAAGCTCACCTTTGAATATGTGTTGCTGGATGGAGTGACCAATCGCAGGGAAGATGCTCGCGAGCTGGCTGCGCTGGTTCGCCACTCCGGTCTGCCCGCCATGGTCAATCTGATTGCCTGGAATCCCGGGCCGGGGATTGCCCATAGCAGTCCGTCGCAGGATTCGGTGCTGGCGTTTCAGCAGGAACTGCTCTCTGCGGGAATTCAGACCTATATCCGCCGGCCGCGTGGACGCGATATCTACGCTGCCTGTGGGCAGCTCAAGCGCACGACCGAGACAGGCACGGCCAAGTCGGGCACGGCGAGGCCCCGCGGAGGCGCCGAGGAGCAGGCACAATGATTCCCGAAAAAGACTGAAGGATTCCTCATTGGAACTTCAAGAAACTTTTCCCATAGAGATGAAGCTACGGCAAAAGTCACAGTATCTTAAGCTGGCCTTACAATGATCCAAGAGAGTTGATTCCTGACATGTCCTTGAATGGTTATCCTTCGCGTCCTGCGCGTGCACACGGTTTGCGCTCGCTCTTCAGCATGTTTTCCAGCGATCTTGCGATTGATCTGGGAACAGCCAACACGCTGGTCTATGCGGCTGGCAAAGGCATTGTGGTCAACGAGCCTTCGATCGTGGCGATCAACAAAAACACCGGTGAGGTGGAGGCTGTGGGCAAGGAGGCCAAGGAGATGCTGGGCCGCACGCCCGGCAATATCGTGGCCATCAAGCCGATGAAGGATGGCGTCATTGCCGACTTCAAAGTCACCGAAAAGATGTTGAATTACTTTATCCAGAAGGCGCACAACCGCAAGATGCTGGTGCATCCGCGCATTGTGATCGGAGTGCCTTCGGAGATTACTCAGGTGGAAAAGCGCGCCGTCGAGGACTCGGCGTATCGCGCCAAGGCGAGCGAGGTCTATCTGGTGGAGCAGGCGATGGTGGCCGCGATTGGCGCCGGGTTGCCGATCACCGAGGCCTACGGCAACATGGTTGTGGACATTGGCGGCGGCACGACGGATATCGCGGTGATTTCGCTCTCCGGCATCGTCTATTCGCGCTCTGTGCGGATGGCCGGCAACCAGATGGACGAGGCGATCACCAACTATCTGAAGCGCAAGTACAACCTGCTGATCGGCGAGCGGACGGCGGAGCAGATCAAGATCGAGATTGGCTCGGCGTATCCGCTGGACAAGCCGCTGACGATGGAGATCAAGGGTCGCAACCTGATTGAGGGCGTGCCCAAGACCATCGCCATCGACGACAGCGAGATTCGCGAATCATTGGCCGAGTGCATAGCGGTCATCATGAATGCGATTCGAGTGGCGCTCGAACGGACTCCGCCGGAGCTTTCGGCCGATATCTCGGATCGTGGCATCGTGCTGACCGGTGGCGGCGCGCTCATCAAAAACCTGGACAAGCGGATCCGCGAGGAGACGGGACTGCCGGTTTCGGTCGCCGATGATCCGCTGGCCTCGGTGGTGCTGGGAACGGGCAAGATGCTTTCGGATTTCCGGCTGCTGCGCAAGATCAAAATCGACTGATCCGGATCGCGTAGCTCGATGGTTGCGGAGCGATCCGGATGACAGCCGAAGCGATGTATATTTTGTGAGTGCAGATGGGACGCGCGGGTTGCGTCCCACTTTTGCAAACCGCACGCAAGCTGCCGCCAGGGAAGCGGACAAGAGCACGGATGGAATCGTTTTTCAGCCGACACCGGAACCTGATTGTCCTGCTTGCCGCGTTGCTGGCGCAGATCATCGGCCTTGCGGTGCAGGTACGTCGTCCAACGCGAAGCAGCGCAACGACAGCGCAGCAGCGCGCGTTGGAGATGGCTCCGCGTGACCGGGGCGGTGTGATGCTGCTGCGCCTGTGGGCCGCAGACCTGGTGACTCCTCCCGAGCGGCTTTTTCACGCAGTCGATCAGGGTGCGGTTGGCTTTTGGTTGGGGTATCTTGATCTGGTCCATCTGCGTGAACAGAACGCCCGGATGCAACAGACCATTGACCGGCTTCGCCTGGAGCAGGCGATGATGCAGGAGGATGTACGCCAGGCCGTGCGGTTGCAGGCTCTGCTTCACTTCCAGCAAAGTTATCCGCAGAAGACAGTCGCCGCGCAGGTGATCGGCACGAGCGGAAATCTGCAATCGCATCTGCTGTTTCTCGATAAGGGTTCGGCGGATGGGCTGCGGACCGATATGGCGGTGATTACCGCAGACGGCATCGTGGGGAAGGTGCGCGATGTCTTTCCGCACACCGCTCAGGTGCTGATGATTAACGATGGGACGAGCGGCGCGGGAGTGGTGCTGGAGAAGACTCGGATACGCGGCATTTTGCGCGGCAATGCGGATGGGCAGACCGAGGTTGTCGGGGTTCTTGCCGACTCGCGTATTCAGCCCGGCGAAAAGGTTTTGACGGCCGGCGGCGATCAGATTTTTCCGCGTGGATTGCCGGTGGGCACGGTCGAGCGCGTGGTGCGCGATCCGGATCGGAGCGCGTTCATTGACATCATCCTGAAGCCGGCGGCGGAGCTGGATCGGCTGGATGAGGTGCTGGTGCTGACGGATTTGCAGTTGGAGTTGTCGCCGGCGATCGAAAGCGACTTGAAGCAGAGCGAAGCCGAACAGGGCCAGGCAGCGGCTGCCGAGTTGGCTCGTGAGCAGGCGCGGCGCAAGGCAGCCGAAGAGATGGCCGAGCGACTGCCAGGATTGAACGGTCCGGCGGTGGGCGCGGTTGCGGGGGTAGCGGCAACGAGCACGGCAACGGGCGCGGCAAATGGGGCACCAGCAGCAACTCCTCCGCCTGCGCCGAAACCTATACCTGCTTTGCATCCGGATCGTTTTTCGCCAGGATATGGCGCGGGATCGGGCTCAGCTTCGCCTGCTCCGGAGACTGGCTCGGCTCCATCGAACGCGCCGGCGCAGAAGCCGCAGAACAGGAGGCTTCCATGACCGGCTTGTCGACGGATTTACGGCGGGAGATGGAGATTCGCCGCTATCCGCTGGCGGTGTATGTGCTGGTGCCGCTGGCCTCGCTGGTGTTGCAGGCGTGGCTGCCGCGCGTGCTGGGCAGATTTGCTTACTTTGATCTGCCGCTGCTGGTGGTGCTCTATTTCTCGCTGGTTCGGCGTCATCCCATTCACGGCACGTTGCTGGGGGCGACGCTGGGCATCCTCCAGGACGCTTTGACCCAGGGAGTGATCGGAATTCACGGCATTGCCAACACGGTGTGCGGCTTTCTGGCGGCTTCGATCGGCATCCGTTTTGTGGTGGAGAATGCTTTGCTGCGGGTGATCCTGAATTTCCTGTTCACGCTGCTGGCCGGGCTGCTTGTGGTCTTTGTCTCCAGCGGTCTGCTGGGGTTGCAGGTGCACTGGAGAGTTCTGACACAAGTGCTGGTGGCTGCCGGAAATGCGCTGATCGGACTGGTGCTTTTTCCGCTTCTGGACCGTCTTCAAGTGAAGGATTGAGAGCACGCGGAACGGCAGAGCGCGCCGTATGCTGGAGAGGGATGGGCCGATGACGACCGAGCGAGTGAACCGCGAAGAGAAGTTGCCAACGCTGAAGCTGACGCTGATGCAGTACGGAATCCTGCTGCTGATGCTGGTTCTGGTGGCAGGACTTTGGCGGCTTCAGGTGCTGGGCGCGGACAGTTGGAAGGTGCTGGCGGAACAGAATCGAATCCGCAAAGTTCCTATTCTTGCGCCGCGCGGCAAGCTCTTTGATCGCGAAGGCCGGCTGCTGGTGGATAACTATCCTTCCGTCTCCTGCTTCCTGGTGCGCGAGCAGGGAAAGTCGATCGACACCGACCTGCCACTGATTGCTCGCGGACTGGACCTCGATCTGGATCAGTTGCGCGCCACGCTGCGACGCTATCGAGGCTCGGCCGCGTATCAGCCGATCCCGATCAAGCAGGACATCACGCCGGACGAGCAGGCGTTCATTGCTGCGCATCGCAACGAGTTGCCGGAGCTGGAGACGATTGACGAAGAGCGGCGGCTGTACCCTCCCGATGGATTTGCGTCGCACGTGATTGGTTATGTGGGCGAGGTGAGCGAGGAGATGCTCGACGATCCGCGCTATGCCTACTATGAGCCGGGCGATGTGGTGGGGCGCGCGGGCATCGAGCAGTCCTACGATGAGATTCTGCGAGGCCAGGATGGCTCGATGGACGTGATCGTAGATAGTCATGGTCGCGAAGTGGGCCGAGAAGGCATTCAGCCCGCAGTCTCCGGTCACGATTTGAAGCTGACGATGGATATCGACATTCAGCGCGCAGCCGAAGAGGCGCTGGGCACGGCCAACGGGGCGATTGTGGCGATGGACCCGCGCACCGGCGAGGTGCTGGCGCTGGTCTCGCATCCGAATTTCGATCCGAATGCTTTTGCGGTACGCATTGGACGAGCCGAGTGGAGCAGCCTGATTACCGATTCGAACCATCCGCTGATGAACAAGGCGATTCAGGATCAGCTTGCGCCGGGATCGACCTTCAAGGTCATCATGTCGGTAGCGGGTTTGCAGCAGGGAATTGCCCAGAACCTGAAGGTGAATTGCGCGGGCGGCGGCAATTTTTACGGCCACTTCTTTCACTGCGACCATCATCACGGACTGCTGAGTATTCATGAGGCGATTCCCGAGTCGTGCGACACGTATTTCTATCAGCTTGCCTCGATGCTGGGCATCGATACGATCGCAAAGTATGCGCATGAGCTGGGCATTGGTGTGAAGACAGGCATTGATCTGCCTAATGAGATGGCCGGCGTGATGCCTTCGACGGAGTGGAAGATGAAGACGTATCACGAGAAGTGGTACGCGGGCGAAGTGATCTCGGTCGGTATTGGGCAGGGCGCGGTGGCCGTGACTCCGATCCAGCTTTTGCGCGCGCTGAGCGGCGTGGCGTCGGATGGCCACATGGTGCGTCCGCATCTGGTGGATGCCGACCAGGTGCCTGCGGACTTTGAAAAAGCGTTGCTGGATACCTATCCCGGATCGGGCACGACGGAGGTTCCGCTCAATCCGGATACCTGGATGACGATTACCGACGGGATGGCCGGGACGACGCAGCCGGGACTGTATCACACGGCAGAGGGCGCGCATCTGGAGGGAATCGATTTTGCGGGCAAGACCGGAACGGCGCAGGTGGTGGGCGGCGGCGATACGCACAATCGAGGTGGCGCCAAGACGCCGAATGCCTGGTTTGTGGGCATGGCGCCACGACGGAATCCCGAGATTGCCGTCGTCGTTCTGCAGGAGCATGGCGACTGGGGTTCCGGCTCGGCCAAGCTGGCCGCGCAGGTGATTACGGCTTATGTAAACAAACAACGGCGCGAGGAGCACAACCTTGCTACAGTGCCCGGCAAGCCGGCGGCGACGGGTCAGCAGGCGGCGAATGCCTCAGCGTCTGGTTCGCGAATGGAGATGGCTGCGGTGTGGTCGCGACCGGGTTCGAGTGAGCCAGGCGGACGAGTTGGACGGAGATATGCCGGCACGAACAGGCACGCGACAGATGCGGATACAGCATTGCCGCAACTGGCGACCGGAAGATTTGAGATTGCGCTGAACCATCCGGCAGACCCGATTCGCAGCGTGCTGCCGGCAAAGGTTTTGCGGCAGGGGCAGTCCGCAGCGGCGGCGACGAGGGCGGAGGCGCGCTGATGCAGAAGGCACTGGGCTATCGCGACTTTGACTGGCTGTTGCTGGGCATGGTGATGCTGCTGTGCATTCTGTCGGTTTTTGAGATTTACTCGGCTACGATGCACACCAAGTATGTCGGCTTTCACATCAAGCAGATGTACTGGATCGGTGGCGGCCTGGTGTTGATGTTTTTGCTGGCGCGGGTGGACTATCACCGCCTGCTTGACTTCGCCTACTGGGCGTATGGAGTCTGCCTTTTGTCTCTGGTCGCGGTCCGGCTGGTAGGAACGCGTGTGATGGGAGCGCGGCGCTGGGTTCGGATTGGACCTGTCCACTTTCAGCCGTCGGAGTGGGTCAAGCTGGTGCTGATTGTGCTGATGGCCCACTACTTTGCCAATTTGGGCTGTCGCCGACTCACCTGGCCGGATATCTTCAAAGCCATCGCTCTGGTGGGCTTGCCGATGCTGCTGGTGGTGGCGCAACCGGATCTCGGAACCGCGCTCACCTACTCGCCCATCCTGCTCATAGGCCTGTTTCTGGGCGGAATTCACTGGCGACAGGCTCTGCTGCTGGGTACGGTTGCCTTGGTGGTGGTGGTCGGCGCCTGGTCCAGCGGCAAGGTCGTGAAGCCCTATCAGAAGGCGCGTTTGACCAGCTTTCTGAACCCGGACGCCGATCCACGCGGCACGGGCTATCACCTGCGCCAGTCGCTGATCGCAGTCGGTTCCGGCGGCATATGGGGTCAAGGGGCCGAAAAGGGCACGCAGACGCAGGGAGATTTCCTGCCTATCCCTCATGCTGACTTCATCTTCGCGGCCTTTAGCGAGGAGCACGGATTTGTCGGCGCATTTCTGGTTCTGCTGTTATACTTCGCTATATTGATGCGTTTGATCCAGAACGCTCAAACCGCTGCCGACATCTCAGGTTCTCTTCTGGTGATGGGTGTGGTTGCGGTTTTGACCTTTCAGATCATGGTCAATATTGGCATGGTCATCGGATTCATGCCTGTGACGGGGATTCCGCTGCCTCTGATGAGTTACGGAGGGTCCTCGGTGTTGTTTACCTTTCTGGCGCTGGGCGTGGTGATGAATGTGCGCATGCGTCGGTTTGTCAATTAAGTTTGAGGAATCCATGTAGTCTTGCGCACGAAGATGAGGCGCAAATTGAAAACTACCATTACTGGCCGGCAGGGACTCTGATGCGTTGCCCCGGCAGGATTGGGATGAATGAAGACGCAAAGACGGGTAGTTGACGGCGAATGGCCCCGGGATGGGATCGCAAAGACTGGAAACAGGATCGCAGAGCGTTGCGTGGCCCATGTTTCTGTTTTTTTGAGCCTGGCTCTGGCCCTTGTCAACGGAACGGCGTCGCGGATCAAACGAGTGTTTTCCTGGATGATTTTTCCTCCCAGGCAGGCGACTTCGGGATTCGCTGGATATGCCACAAAATCTTTGCTTCAAACAGGTTACCGTCAGCAGTTACGCCTGCTCGCCGATGGCGTCCGCAGGCCTTGCTCTGCTCCCAGCCGGAACTCCGGATGGCGACCACGAGCTACGTCTGTTGACCATCCGCACCGGATAAGCTTCCGTGTGTGTGCGGATCGACAACCTGAAAATTCGCCTCCTCCTGTGCGAGTGTCTCCTGGATCATGTCTCCAGCCGGTCGTTCCCGCGGTACGTCCCGGGACGGAAAGGCACCATGGCCAAAGAGATTTGTATTTCAAGCACGCCGCATGAGACGCGGCTGGCAATTCTGGAGGACGATCAGCTTTCAGAGATTTATTACGAGCGTGAGAATGAATACACGCTGGCTGGATCGATCTATAAAGGGCGTGTAACGCGCGTTCTTCCCGGCATGCAGTCCGCGTTTGTCGACATCGGTCTGGAGCGCGATGCGTTCCTCTACGTCACCGACTTTATGGAGATGGAAGAGCCGGAAGACGCCGACGAACTGGAGCGCGCCGCGACTCAGGGCACGCCCATCCGACAGCCTGCCACGCAAAACGAAGGCTCTCGCCGATCCGGCGACAGGGACCGTGGCAGCGAGCGTCCCGCATTGAACGATAGCGCGGATGCGCAGGAGTTTTCGAGCGTCACAACTTCGGAGGGTTCTCCGGGACAGGCTCCAACTGCGGGCGAAGAAGAGGATGCCGCGGGCGGACGTCGGATGCGCGGTCGTCGTCGTCGCCGTGGCGGTCGAGGCGGTCGCGAGGATCAGCCCAGAGATGGCGCGTCCGGAAGCTCCGAGTTCAAAGACGTGCAATCCGGGGAGCATATTGTTGATGTAGAACGGTCTGAGGTCGAGCGTTTTGACGTGCCAGCCCCTATGGCCTTCGGGCTGGATGTCGAGGAGACTCCGGTTCGTTTCGTCGCGGACGATTCAGAGGCGAAGCTTCATGTTCGCGCGTCCAGTCGAAACGCTGGCCGGCGGGATCGTTCGTCGGAGCAGGTTTCGTCCACTCCGTTTGTTTTGCCGGGCGAGTCGCTGGCGCGCTACGGAGCCAGTCCTTCGCCAAGCGAAACCCGTTCGCCGGCTCCGAGAGCTGCTGCGACCGAGCCGTCGGCAGCTCCCGTGGCTCGCGTTGCGCCCAAGCCGTCCACGCTGATCGAGACAGAGATTCAATGGGATGGCAAAGGGCTGTTGCCGGGCGAATCGTTGGCGCGTCATCGTAACCAGCCAATGACCGCAGGGGCGGCACCCAGTCTTAAAGCGGGCCACGAAGTGATGCAGGAAGCGAGTCACGAAGCGGCCACAGCGAATGCCGCTGAGGGCGGTGCCTCGATCGAGTTTCAAGAGGAAGAAGAACTGCTTGAAGGGTCGGCGCGCCATGATGCGGATCCAATTCCGCCGAGTGCCTTTCGCCTGAAGGATTTGTTTGGCAGCGATCGCAAAGAGGATGCCGCTGAGAAAGGGAAAAAGAAGTCTGGAGTTGGCGTTTCCGCCCGCGCATCCGGCGATGTGGAAGAAGAAGAGATGGAGGTTGAGGAGTACGAGCTTTCGCACAAGGGATCGCGCGCGCCCCGCCACTCGTCGGACGTGGATGACAAGACGCTTCAGCAGCAGGTGCGCTCGGGTGTTATTGGCGAGATGTTGCACGAGGTGCAGCTTGAGACGCACATGCGTCCGGGCCGCAGCGCTGAACCAGCCCCGGGTCGCGATGGAGGCGGGCGTGGTGGACGTCAGGGCCGTTCTGGATCGGGTCGTGATGGCCGCGACGGTTCTGGGCGGAATCGCGGATCGGGTCGCAGTGAGTCGGGTCGCAGTGAGTCGAGTCGCGAAGATCGCGGAGTCACGGAGCGTGGCGCGCCAGACCGCGGCCAAGGCGAACGCAGTCAGGGCGAGCGCAGCAGCAGTGAGCGCAGCAGCAGTGAGCGATCTTCCGGTGATGGCCGTCGCCCAATGTCACGCCGCGCGTCGCAGACCTCTGATCTGCCGATCATCAGCGATCTGCTGAAGCCGGGGCAGGAGATTCTGGTTCAGATTGCCAAGGAACCGATTGCGCAGAAAGGCGCGCGCATCACCAGCCATATCGCGCTTCCCGGGCGCTTTCTGGTCTTCATGCCCACGGTCAGCCATGTCGGCGTCAGCCGCAAGATTGAGTCCGACGAAGAGCGTCAGCGGCTGAAGCGCATTCTGCTGAGCGAGCGCGGCGAGGCTACAGGTGGGTTCATCGTGCGCACTGCCGCAGAAGGAGCCAGCGAAGAGGAGCTGCGCGCCGATCTGCGCTTCCTGATTCACCTGTGGAGCGAGATTCGGCAGCGCGCGGAGAGTTCCAAGCCGCCCGCGCTGATCTATCACGATTTGAATTTGATTGAGCGCATTCTTCGCGATCAGGTCAGCGATGATTTCTCGCAAATCTGGGTTGATTCCGAGGCGGATTACGAGCGGATTGTGCGCTTTCTGAATCGCTTTTCGCCGGACCTGGTGCGCCGCGTCAAGCTCTATACCAAGGAAGTTCCTCTCTTTGAGCACTTCGGAATTCAGGACGAAATCTCCAAGGCTCTCCGCTCCAAAGTGTGGCTCAAGAGTGGCGGTTCGATCGTCATCAACCAGACGGAAGCGCTGGTCGCCATCGACATCAACACGGGCAAATACGTGGGCAAGACGGCGCGGCTGGAAGACACCATCCTCAAAACCAATCTGGATGCGATTCCAGAGATTGTGCGACAGATTCGGCTTCGCGATCTGGGTGGCATCATCGTCATCGACTTCATCGATATGGACGAGCGCAGAAATCGCGCCCGCGTGTTGACGGCGCTGGAAGAAGCGCTCAAGCAGGATCGAGCGCCGACCAAGGTGCTTCAGTTCAATGATTTTGGGCTGGTTGCCATCACCCGCAAGCGCGTCAAACAGTCGCTGGAGCGCACATTGAGTGTTCCGTGCCCGGTTTGCCAGGCAACCGGAATGGTCAAAAGTCCGGCGACTGTTGCCAATGAAATCTATACCGAGATGCGCAAGATGCGGAAACATTTTGATCAAAGTGAAATCACGCTGCGCGTTCATCCGGAGACGGCGAAGGTGCTGAAGGCTGGCAATGCGCGCTGGCTGGGTGAATTTGAGACCCTGACAGGCAAAAGCGTGCTGGTCAAAAACGATGCAACACTTCATCCGGAGCAATTCGATATTCAAGGGTGAGCAACCAACTCACCCTGGAGTGTTTCCAAAGGGTCAGAGTACAAACTCTGGCCCTCTGTGTTGATGGCCTGAACGGAACGATAGCAATCGCAACTTTTTCTCTGCTACCGTGTCCAATCAAGAGGAGTGACAGGCATCCGAGCAACAAGAGCGCAGTTCAAACTACTTCTTTGAGGTGCAGCATGTTTCGACCTTCCCGTTTCAGTTTTTTTCGCCCAGTGAGTATGACCGCCTTCGCAGCCGCATTCGGACTGCTCTGTGTTGCAGGTGGCAGCGCCCGCGCGGCAGCCACCAGCGATGCGAGCACGTTCTCCAGCTCCACGACAGGGTTGGCGACAGCCGATGCCTTTGGCGCGGACGGAGCTGCCAGTCTGACCGCCGGGTTGACCGCTTTGCCGGCCGCACCGGAGCCAGCCGCGGGCGGACAGGTCTATCACGGCTACAATCGTCACCACACCGGCTGGAAATCGCATCTGTCCTTTGAGGGCGGTGGTGGCGCAGATGCTCCGATTGGCGCCGACTCCAAGGTCATCACCTGGGGGCCGGAGGTGACTCTGGGCGCAGGATGGAAGTTCACCAACCACTTCAGCGCACTTGTGGAATATCAGTTCATCGACGATAAACTGCCAGCCTTTCTCACCCGGCAGGCAGGTTCCGTGGGCGGCAACGCGCACATCTGGTCATTCACCGTCGATCCGGTCTATGATCTGTTTCCCAAGCGCGCCAGCGACATCTACATCACCGGCGGCGGAGGATTCTATCGCAAGCTGACGAGCTTCACCGATCCTCAGCCCGTGCAGTACTGCTATTACTTCTGCTATGGCGGGTATCAGAATGTTACGGTGGGCCATTTCTCCAGCAATCAGGGTGGCTTTAATGCTGGTTTTGGTTTGTCTCATCGCCTGGGAAGCCCGGATATGGGCGGTGTCAGCCGACTGCGCGTCTACATCGAAGCGCGGTATCTGTGGATTGACACGCCAAGCAAGGGCAGTTCCGAGGGACTGGGACGCACTGAACTGGTGCCTTTGACCATTGGCTTACGCTGGTAATCCAATCTCGCTGGCATCTCACGTTCAACCCTCCGCGTCCTACGGCGTGGAGGGTTGTCTGCTTTATCCCAGATAGTCCGGTCCCGGCCCTTACAGCCCCATCCACTTCAAGCGCAGCAGCCCGCCTGCGATCACGGCACACGGCCCAGTCGCCACCATCAGCAAAGAAAACCAGATGGGGTAGCTTCCTCGGGATTGCATGGCGCCAAGTGCGGAAAGCAGCAGCACGATGATCGCCAGCGCCAGCGCATGAATGAGGGGATTGTCCACGGCCAGCGTAGTCGTCAGGTAGCCGCCACAGAGGGCTGCCGCAAGCGTGGTTCCCAGATTCCACAACATGGCTCCGATGGATTTGCCGGCGATCGGCTGTTTGCCGGCCCAGCGCGCCGATGCCGTGGCCAGCGCCAGCATCAGCGCCATGGTGAAAAATCCTGCGGCAAGCGCGAGAAAGGTTCGCAGGACGATCATGGCTGCTCCTCGGCTGCCTTCATCCAATCCAGAAACTGACGCGCCAAACGCGCCTCACCGGGATGCGATTCGCCGTGCATCGAGCAGAGATCAAGATACTGATCGAGGAGCGCACCGCCTGGCGACTCCAGACGCAGGTGCGCCATCATGGAGTGCAGA
This sequence comes from Acidobacteriota bacterium, assembly GCA_021851335.1. Lineage (GTDB taxonomy): Bacteria > Acidobacteriota > Terriglobia > Terriglobales > Acidobacteriaceae > Acidicapsa. The sequence goes on from JAJZEA010000001.1 coordinate 39,458, forward strand.
GCGACTGCCAGTGCGCGTAGTTGCTCAGCTTCCGGCCACGAGCCTTGCTCGGCAACAGTGTGGGAGAACAGGCCCATCCGTCCCCGCGCACTCTCCTGAAGGCAGGCAACAAGCTGCTCGCGGAAGATTTGACAAAGCCGATCGATATTCAATGGCTCCGCATTCAGCGGCTCCGGGTTCAGTGGCTCTTCCTGCGTGCCGTCCAGGCTCTCGTCGTCCGTTGCGTTCATAGCGCTCACCGGGCACTTTGCATCGCGGCTTCCACATGGCTGGCCGTGTGTGGCAGCGCGGCGATCAGGTCGATCAGCTTGCCATCCGCGCCCACGACAAATGTATCTTCGATGCGGACGCCAAGTTTTTCCTCGGGAATGTAGACTCCCGGCTCGATGGTGAAGACCATCCCCGGTTTAAGCACAGCAGGATAGGTGGCCGGGTCGTGGACATCGATGCCAACCATGTGGCCAAGCCCGTGAATCCAGTAGTCGCTGAGCGGCTCACCGTGCGGACCCTTGCCGTGATCGTGAATATACTGCCAGGCTACGGTGTCGAGCGAGTTGGGGTCTTTGTGATACGGATCGTTGATCGTGGATTTGCCAGCGACGAACGCCGCCGCCGCTGCGCGCTGCGCGCCAAGCACCACATCATAGACTTCCTGCTGACGCGCCGTGAAGTGTCCGGAGACCGGTACGGTGCGCGTGATGTCGGAGGCGTACATGCTGTACTCGCAGGCGGCATCCACCACCACCACATCGCCCGCCTGCATGGTGGCGGAGTTCTCAGAGTAGTGCAGTTCGGTCGAGTTGATTCCCGAGCCGACAATCGGCGCATAGGAGGGGCGTTCACAGCCATCCTCCATCATGCGCGCGATCATCTCGCCGGCCACAGCTCGCTCCGTCGCCCCAGGCTTGACCGAGCGGAACATCAGCCGCTGCGCATCCATCGAGGCATTGGCTGCATGGGTCAGCATGGCGATTTCGCCGGCATCCTTCACCTGTCGCAACGGGGTGGTCAGCCGCGTAAGATCATGTGACTTCAGCGGCGTCGCATCGCCCAGCGTTGTTGCCGTCCATTGCAGCAGCGCGGTGGCCTGTGCGGAATCGGGAGGCGCCCAAAGATTTCCAGCTACCCGCCGATTGGCGCGAATCAGGCGATTCAAAAACTGCGGCAACTCGCCCATGGACATCACTTCATCGACGCCAGCTCGTTTTGCCGCATCGGGAGTCGCGGCATCCATCTTGATGCCCGTATATTTTTCCATGCGCAGATTGCGTGTCGGCAGGAAGAGCACCTCGCGATAGGCATGCGCCGGATCAGCCTGAGGATCGTCTCCAACAACCAGCAGCGCGGCACCCGGCTCGTTCCATCCTGTCAGGTAATAGAAATCCGCATCCTGGCGATAGGGCATGAAGTCGAGCAACGGTTCCTCGGCGGCAAAAAGCACGGCAACCCCGCCATGAAGCGCCTGACCCAGTGCAACCCGACGCGCATGATAGGTGGATGGAGATTGACGCTCCAAAGCGGACAAAGGCTTAGCCAGGGGAAGGGAAGCAAGCAAGGCAAGAGCAACCAGAAGAGCAGGCAAACGCACGGGTCGAAACATGCATTCAGCGTCGGCGATTCAGACCAGCCGTGTCAAGCAACAGCTATTCCAAGCCATTCGCTGCTACGCAAAAGCCTGGAAGCGACAATCTATCCGGCTTTTTCCAGCAGCGCCAGCGAAAGCGACAAGTCGCGACGCTCGACCATCTCGCGAGTGATCTCCAGATCGCGGGAACGTTTGCTGTTGGGCAGGTTATACATCAGGTCAAGCATCAGCTCTTCCAGGATCATTCGCAGGCCACGCGCTCCCACCTTACGTCGTAGCGCTTCGCGCGCCACGGCACCCACAGCATCCGCGGTGAAATGCAGATGCGCATTCTCATATTCGAAGAGCCGCTGATACTGCTTGAGAATGGCATTCTTCGGCTTGGTCAGGATCTCTACCAGCGCGGCTTCGTCCAACTCTTCCAGCACGCCCATCACGGGCAGGCGTCCCACAAACTCAGGAATCAAGCCATACTTGATCAAGTCCTGCGGTTCTACCTGACGCAGCAGTTCCGTATCCCGCTGTGGGCGCAGCGCAATCGCGCCATCGGCTTCGGTCTCTTCCGTCGCTTTGAAACCAAGCGCCTTCTTGCCGATGCGTCGACCGATCACCCGTTCCAGACCTACAAACGCGCCGCCGCAGATAAACAGGATGTTCGTGGTATCGACCGCGGTGAACTCCTGATGCGGATGCTTGCGTCCGCCTTGCGGGGGAACGTTGGCGACCGTGCCTTCCAGAATCTTCAGCAGCGCCTGCTGCACGCCTTCGCCGGAGACATCCCGGGTGATGGATGGATTCTCGTCCTTGCGGCCGATCTTGTCGATCTCGTCGATGTAGATGATGCCGCTTTGCGCGCGCGCCACGTCGCCGTCAGCGGCCTGCAGCAGCTTGAGGATGATGTTTTCCACGTCCTCGCCGACGTAGCCGGCCTCCGTCAGCGTGGTCGCGTCCACAATCGCAAAGGGTACATCCAGCATCTTGGCCAGCGTGTGCGCCAGCAGGGTTTTGCCGGATCCCGTGGGGCCAAGCAGCAGAATGTTGGACTTTGCCAGCTCCACATCGTTGTTTCGCATCCGATTCATCTGGATGCGCTTGTAGTGGTTGTAAACCGCCACGGCAAGCTTCTTTTTGGTCTGATCCTGGCCGATCACATACTCATCGAGGAAGGCTTTCACTTCCTGCGGCTTGGGTAGATGAGCCGGAGAGGTGGCAGTGGTTGACTCGCTTCGATCATCGTCCAGAATGGAGTTGCAGACAGCCACGCACTCGTCGCAGATATAGGCGCGAGGATAGTCGCTCGGCGAGGAAATGAGCTTGGCGACGGCGTCCTGCGACTTATGGCAAAACGAGCATCGAAGTGTGTCTTCCGGTCCCGAACGTGTCTTCATCTTTGCATCCCCTCGAATTACCCCGTAACGAGTGACAACCCTGTCTCAACTTCTTGGACGGTCAATGATTTCATCGATGATACCGTACTCTTTGGCCTGTGGCGCGGTCATGATGAAATCGCGCTCCACATCCCGCTCAATCCGCTCCAGCGTCTGGCCGGTGTGCTTGGCCATCAGCGTGTTGGTAATCTCGCGAATGCGCAGAATCTCTCGCGCGTGAATATCGATATCCGTCGCCTGACCACTCAACCCGCCCATGGAGGGCTGGTGAATCAGAATGCGTGAGTTGGGCAGAGCGAAACGCTTGCCTTTGGTGCCGGAGAGCAGGAGAAACGCGCCCATGCTTGCGGCCTGTCCGATGCAATAGGTCACCACGTCGTTCTTGATGAACTGCATCGTGTCATAAATCGCCAGCCCGGCGGTGATCGATCCACCTGGCGAGTTGATGTAAAGCTGAATATCCTTCTCCGGGTCTTCACCTGAGAGGAACAGCATCTGCGCCACCACCAGATTGGCAATCTGGTCATCGATGGGAGTGCCGAGGAAGATAATGTTGTCGCGCAGCAGACGGGAATAAATATCGTAGGCTCGTTCGCCCCGACTCGTCTGCTCAACCACCATGGGAACCAGTGCCATGCCGCTATTCTCTCACTTTTGCCGGATATGCTGTCGCGCTCCGGCGGGAAGGTGATGCTGGTTGATAACGGGCGCATTCCAGAAAATGAATCCGGAATGCGCCGTGACTTGGGCGAGATGCCATCAGGCAGCGGGCATCCGCTGATACAGCGCGCTTGCGGTTTTCTCGCGTTTGATCTGTTCTCGGATTCTAGCCAGCCCGCCGTCCTGGGTCAAACGCGCGCGCAGGCTCTCCAGCGGTTCGCGGGATTGCAGCGCAGCCATCTGAAGCTCGCGCTCAAACTCCTCGTCGGTCACTTCAATGCCCTCGGCTTCGGCAATTCGATCCAGCAGCAGCGCTGTGCGAACCTCCTGCAACGCAGAGTCGCGCTGTGCGCCGCGCAGACGATTGAAGTCAAGCTTGCGCATCATCTCCGCGCTCATGCCCTGTGCGGCCAGTGCGCGCAGGCCGCGATCCAGCCGCGCGTCCACCTGTTGCTGCACCAGAGTTTCAGGAACAGGGAAAGCGAAACGCTCGGCAAGCCTGGCAAACAGGGCTTCGCGTGTCTGCTGCTCGGCTTCGCGCTCCCTGGTGCTTTGCAGATACTCCCGGATCCTGTTCTCCAGCGCGGCCAGGTTTTCATAGTCGCCCAGTTCCTGCGCAAAGGCATCGTTCAACTCGGGCAGAATCCGCTTTTTGATCGCCTGCACAGCAATCGTGTACGCGACGGTTTTTCCCGCCAGGCTGGCTTCCTGATACTCCGCCGGATAGACCACTTCCGCCTGGATTTCCTGACCCACGCGTGAGCCGCGCAGCGCTTCAGTAAAGGCTGGAAGCGTCTGTTCGCCGCCGATCTCCAGCAGAGAGTTTTCGCCGCTGATCGGCTCGGCAGCCTCGCCATCCCTGGCGATTCCGCTGAAGCTGATTTGCGCCCAGTCGCCATCCACCAGCGCGCGATCTTCGTCCACCGTCTCCACGGTAGCGCGTGACTCCTGCAACTGCTTCAGCTCGCGCTGAAATTCCTCATCCGTCACGGCGATCATGGGCCGGGGAACGGTGACATCCTGGTAGCCGTCAATCACGATGGGAGGAACAACCTCGAAGACCGCGGTGCCTTCGAGCGGCTTGTCTTCTTCCAGGGTGAGCTGGGTGAGCTGCGGCTGCGAGACCGGGAGTAATCCTGCACTTTGAATGGCGGCCTGAAAACGCTCCGGCAGCAGCCGTTCCACCACATCCTTGTGAATCTGTTCTGCGAAGCGGCGGCGTACGACCGTCTCCGGAACCTTGCCGGCGCGGAAGCCGGGAATCTTCGCGTACTTTTTGTACTCTTTCAGTACACGCGCAAAGGCTGCGGCAACTTCATCCGCTGTAGCTTCAATCTTCACTTCGCGTACGCATTCTGGATTCAGGACCGGGCCGTGGGAGTGGCCTGCATGATCGTGGCCTGCATGATCGTGGTCTGGGTGCGAGTGCCCCTCGTGACCACTGTGAGCTTCCGGGCTGTTGGCAAGGGTTGTTTCGATGGCCTTGTCGGCGTTAGGGGCGGTGTCAATCGTCTCAGTAGAACTCAATGTGTGTGCCTTCCAGTATGCGTCCGTCTCAAGGTTGGCTCAGCGGGCTGCGCAATCTCCCGGATGCGCTCCTGTGGACGCTCCGGGACGGCGCTGCCGGAAGCCGAGCAGAAGACGTCATCTTCTATGGTAAGAGCCTTCACTCAGGCGGTCAAACCAGCCCTGGTGCAGGTTGCAGCGCCTATTGCGCAAATGGCTTTGCGTCCGTGCCCGATAGCATGAAACCCTCTTGATGGAGGATTCGATGCTATCGGGGCCGTAAGTCGGGGCCGGGAGAATTGACGGAGCAGACGCAACTCGATTTATGGCTGCAACAAACCGAGTCGTACCTTCCATGTGGTGCTTTTGCCTGGGGCCAGTGTCACCATTCCGGTATTCATCGTCCCCCACTCTTTGCCAAACGGGTCTCCGAAGTTATATTGATCCTCCACCGCCACAAAACTCTGTGTCGGCGGAGCATAGACCTGCACCGTGCGAATCTCCGGTGAAAGGCCATCGATCTCCACTCCGTAGTGAGCCTCAGGATCGAGCACTTTTACTACCACCACTCCGTGGGTTCGCTCCAGAGAACTGAAGTTATCGTCGAGGAACTGACCGCCGAGCGCCTTGCCATTCGGCGCCTGAAAGTCATACGCCGTGCCTGCGACCGGCATCAGCTTTCCGGTGGGAAAAACATTGTCATAGTTATCCACGGCAGCCAATACGCTGCCGGGAATGTGTAACCGCGCCTGCTCGCGATCCTTGCTGAGCAGGGCAAAATACGGGTGCCAGCCCAGCGCTACGGGTTCGCTTGCTTTGCCCACATTCTTTGCTGTGATCGAAACCTCCACGTTTTTTGCCGTCAGCGTGATCGTGTACATCAAATCGCTGCTGGAGAACCAATGCCCACCGAAATCGCCGCAGTGCAGAACCGCCGTAATCGTTCCGCCCTCGGCGGTATGGGTCATCCGGACGTCGGTCATCTTTGCTTTCAGAATCAGTCCGTGCATCGCGTGGCGCTCCGCACCGGGCCTGCTGCCCACGTTGTTGGCCGGCAACAGGATGCTGCGCCCCTGCCAGACTGCGGTCAGCATCTTGCCATCCGGTGAGAGCTTGCCACGAATCCGGTTCGGGTAAGGAAAAAGAAATGCGGCGCCAAGCCGATAGCCCAGGTCGCCATTGGGTGTGTCCCGCGTATTCAACATGGTGGCCGACTGCGCCAGCGACGGCGAAGCCAGTACGTGAACCTCACCTTTGCCCGGGAACCATGCGGTTATCTGCTGCACCTCCATGCCCCGGCCCGGCATCAGCGTGATGCCGGTAAACTCCGGCTGGGTTCCGCCCGGCGTATGGGTGCGCGTAAGGGTAACGGGCGCCTCGCCGTGAATGAGAATCGGAGGCGTGGCAGACTGTGCCCTTTCCGTGGTCAAAGCAAAGGTTGCAGTCAGTGCCATCAGCATCAGGGCGTGGGTGAGCTTGTTCTGCATGGGATCTCCATCGACAAAAACGATTTTTTCGCTTGGTTTCGCGCAACGCAATTCTACGGCAACGTCGCAGAGTGTTGAAACTTTTGTGCGTCGATACAATGACTGAGATGGAGCGTAGCCCAGTTAGGAAACCACGAATGAACGTTTCTGCCCCGCAGCCAGGCGCAGACTGCCAGAGGACGACGGCGACAAGCCTGGAGATGCTCAATCAGCAGATCATCGGCTGCAAGCGCTGCCCGAGGCTGATCGCCTATAGCGCTGATGTTGCGCGCGTACGCCGTCGTCAGTGGCGCGACTGGGAGTATTGGGCGCGTCCCGTGCCGTCGTTTGGTGATCCGCGGGCGCGTGTGCTGATTGTCGGGCTTGCACCTGGCGCGCATGGCTCGCATCGAACCGGCCGTCCGTTCACCGGCGACGGATCGGGCGACTTTCTGTACCCGGTGCTGCACCGCACCGGATTTGCGTCGCAGCCAGAGTCCACAGATTGCGGCGATGGACTCACCCTTACGGACCTTTGGATTGCCGCCGCGGTTCGCTGCGCGCCCCCGGATAACAAGCCAACCACGCAGGAGATCCAGACCTGCGCTCCGTGGCTGGATCAGGAGATCGCCTTGCTCACGCGATTACGCGTGATCGTCTGCCTGGGGCGGATTGGTTTTGAGGCCGCTGTCGGTGTCCTGCTGCGCAGTGGAGCGCTCGCTTCCCGCTCCGGATTCAAGTTTGCACATGGGGCGGAGTTTCGTCTTGCCGATGGACGCTGTCTGCTGGCCAGCTACCATCCGTCCCTGCAAAACACCAACACGGGCCGGCTTACCGAGCCAATGTTTCGCGCCATCTTTGAGCGCGCCCAAGCCATTGCGCACTCTGCCTGAATCAACTTGCCTTTGGCTTGTTTTTCCGGTGGAACGTGCGCGAAGCGAGGTGCGCGATGTCCGGATAAAACTCTCGAAAGACGTTGGTCAGCGCATCGCGGCCCACGGCATAACCAAACTTGCTGAAATAGGACGAAGGAGTGGCAACCGAAGACGGATAGTAAGTAAGAGAAACAGCTTGCGAAACACCGCGACCCAGTATCTCCGCCCAGTTAAAGGTGTTTTTTCCGTGATAGTCCGGTGTGATGAAGACAGACATGCCGGAGTATTCGGTGCGCTTCCAGAAGCTGCCCTGACCCATGGCAAAGTAACGCTCGTCTTCATGGAAAAGTGTAGGGAAAGCAAAGATAATCAGATAGTCGCCTGCGGACTTATCGATATATCCTCTCCAGTAATAACTCCAGTAACCTCCGACACCTTTGCCGAACTCCGGATGAGTATTGGTTCCCTCAGCCATCAGCGAGGTCAATCCCACAAAGACATACTGGGAGTAGTCGAAGTTATTTTCCGTGGCGATGATGAAGGATTCCTTCGGTCCCGGCGGGGGCGGCCGCACGCCGGCGCTGACCGCGCGATAGTTTGGCATCAGCCCCAGAATCCGCTTGGGCTGTTGTTCATCGGTTGGACTGGTCTGCGCTCCGCTGGTAACCGACGACGGCTTGGATGGCTTGGAATTCTCGCCGCTGCTTGTCGAACTCGTGCTTTGTCCGCCTGCTGCGGATGACTGCGAGATGCTCAGAGCCGTCAATCCTTCAAAAGCGGAAAATCCGGCTTCGTTGCTGGCGGACAGTTGCGCGTTCAGATGCGAAACCGGCGCATTGGGAAGGTCCGTGCTGGGATTTGCGGATTGTGCGGATGCTGCAACGGAGAAGCACAGAAAAACGGTGACCAGAAAACGCAAATAGCCTCCCAAATGGGTCAAGTATCACTGCTTAGATGCATGGAAGTACGGATGGGTGAGCCATCCTGTGTGAACTCTACGTCATCTGCCCTGTTTTCCTTCAGGGATGGCGATGCAGGACATGGGTGGCAATATCCGGCCAGAACTCACGAAAGGTTGCCGTAATTGCGTCTCGACCAATCGAATATCCGTATCGCGAAAGCAATGCGCCAATGGTATTGTCCTGATCGGGATAGTAGAGCATGGAAGCGCCCTGAGCGATGGCGCGGCCAAAAACCTCCGCTCCGCTGAACGTCTTTTCCCCTTGATAATTGCGGGCGATCAGCACGCTGGAGGCAGCGTAAAAGGCTCGTCGCTTGAATCCTCCATGTCCCATGGCGTAATAACGAACATCCTCATGCAACAGGGTGGGTAGCGCAAAGACTACGAGATAGTTTCCATCCGTCTTGTCGATAAAACCGCGCCAGTAATAGCCCCAAAAACCCGATACGCCTTTTCCCAGGTCCGGGTGGGTATTGGTACCTTCGGCCAGCAGCGAAGTTAAGCCTCCAAAGACAATCGAGGAGTAATCAAAGCTGTTCACCGTTGCCAGATCAAAGGACTGCTTTGCCGACGGCGGCGGTGGAATCTCTCCAGCGCTGACGGCGCGATAGTTGGGCATGAAGCCAAGGATGCGCTTGGGCTGTTGCTGTCGAGGATCGACTGTGGTCTTCGGCATTTCCGCGGCATTTTCAGCGTTGGGCGGAGCGGCTTGAGGCGTGAGCGCCGATGGGGCTTGAGTGGATGGATGAGTCTGCGACGGAGCATCGGCCGGAACCTGCAGAAGAGCCTCGGTGGGCGCATCCGGTATCGGCGAGCACATATCCGAAGAAGTTTGAGCCGCTGCGGGTATCAGTAGGGATACAAAAAAAAGATACGAGAGAAAACGCAAAAAACGACTCCAGTCGAAAGTGCCAGCGCACCAAGTTTCTGTTCGCTTCACTGACATTACATGGGATTTGTTCAGATACCGCTATACATTAGACGTCTGTTTAGATGCCGCAGACGACAGCCGGACGCAGCATTTTCAGTTTCAGATCTCCCGTCGCACCGACATTGACATACGTGGAAACGTATCGGATGGCTGAACGCCAAAGCCCGGCGAATCCGATTCACGACGTATCGACGAGCAGAGAAGAAATTCTCGGTGCGAACCGATAGGAATAGTTTACTATCGGGCCATGTTTTCCCGTCTCGTTTCCGGCTCCCTGTCTTTGGGCATGCTGGCCGCTGTCCTCAGTGCAACCTTGCTTTCTGCTCAGGCTGCGAGCAACTCGACTGCGCCATCCTCCGCCGTTGTGCTTCACGCTGCGCGCATCTTGAACGTGGAGCAGGGAACGATTCAGTCGCCGGGTGAGATATACATTCGGGATGGGCGCATCGTCGCAGTAGGACAGACTGTACAGCATCCAGCCGACGCCCGCGTGATCGATCTCGGCGACACGACACTGATGCCCGGCCTGATCGATGCCCATGTTCACCTCTTTCTGCATCCCGGCGCGGAAGATATGCAGACGGTGGTCGAATCCGTGCCGGAGCGCACGATCTATGCGGAACTGGCCGCGCGGGATGATCTGATGGCCGGTTTTACCGCCGAACGCGATATGGGAACCGAAGGCGCTGGATCAGCCGATACAGCCGTGCGCAATGCCATCGACGCCGGGCTGATTCCCGGCCCTCATATGCGCATCAGCGGCAACGCCATCAGCATTCTCGGTGGACATGAAGACGCAATCCACTTCAATCCCGCCGAACACATCAGCTCCAATGCGACGTATGCCGACAGCACCGACGAGATCATCCACGTGATTCGCGAGCAACTGAAAGACGGTTCGAGCTTCGTCAAAATGTATGAAACCGGCGCGGATACTCTTCACAATGGAGTCTTTCATACACCGTGGCAGTTTTCTGAAGCGCAGCTTGCTGCCGCCGTCGCGGAAGCGGCGCGCATGGGCACCGTAGTTGGCGTTCACTGCACCGGCGAGCCAGGCGCGCTGTTTGCGGCAACCGCAGGCGTGGCCTCGATCGACCACGCGTATCAGTTGAGCGACGAGACGATGCGGCTGATGCGGGCGAAACAGATTTATGCGGTGCCCACGTTTGCCATCAGCGAATACTTTGCCGATCATGCCGACTCACCCTCGGCGGCCGCAAGCGAGCACGCCATGCTCGACTACCACGTCGAACAGTTCCATCGACAACTCGCCGCAGGCGTTCCCATGGCGGTTGGCTCCGATGTGGGTCCGTTTCCGCACGGAACGCAGGCGCGCGAGTTTGTACTCATGGTGAAATACGGCATGACGCCCGCCGATGTCCTGCGCGCCGACCTGCTGCATGGCGCGCGCCTGCTGGGTTGGTCCGATCACATGGGCCAGATCAAACCGGGCTTCGATGCCGACATCATCGCCGTGCCTGGGAATCCACTGGAAGATATCAGCGCCGTCACCCACGTCGGCTTTGTCATGAAGGATGGCGCTATCGTTCGCAATGATCTTCCGCCCACGGTGAGGTAATCTCGATGCAACGCGTGCTTGCTCTTTTTTTGATGATGACAACTTCTGTTCTGGCTCAATCGACGGCAAAGACTGCGCACCACAAGTGGGCCGTCGTCATCCACGGCGGCGCTGGAGTGATCGAACGCAGTTCGATGACGCCGGAGGCTGAAAAGGAGTATCGAGCAGGCATGGCCGAGGCTTTGCACGCGGCTACTTCGGTGCTGGATCGAGGCGGCACGTCTTTGGATGCGGTTGAGGCAGCGATTCGCATTCTGGAAGACGATCCTAACTTCAATGCCGGGCGTGGCGCTGTCTTTGCCGCCGATGGAACGAATCAACTGGACGCGGCCATCATGGACGGCAGCAATATGAAAGCCGGCGCGGTGGCGGACGTGACGAGCACGCGGCATCCCATCTCGCTGGCGCGCGCCGTCATGGAAAAATCGCAACACGTCATGCTCGCTGGCGCTGGCGCGGATGCCTTTGCCGCCTCGGTCGGGCTGGAGCAGGTGCCACCCTCGTTTTTCTTCACCGAGCGTCGTTGGCAGAGCCTTGTCCGCGAACTCAAGCAGGAACATCTTCCCATCCCCTCGCGTCCGGCCGGTGCTCCGCCCGCGCCCGATCATCAGGCATTTTTTGATACTCCGGATAACCATAAATACGGCACCGTGGGCGTCGTCGCTCTGGACCGCTCCGGCAACGTTGCCGCCGGCACATCCACGGGGGGCTTAACGGCCAAGCGATGGGATCGCATCGGCGATTCGCCCATCATTGGAGCGGGCACCTACGCCTCCAACCAGTCCTGCGCCGTCTCCGGAACCGGGATCGGAGAATACTTCATCCGCTACACTGTCGCTCGGACAATCTGCGCGCTCGTTCAATATAAGGGGATGAGCCTTCAGGCGGCCGCCGATCTTGTCATCCAGAAGCAACTGGCGCCGATCCATGGCGACGGTGGCGTAATCGCCATCGCCCCGGATGGTCAGATGGCCTGGAGCTTCAACACGCCGGGCATGTTTCGCGCCCGCCAGGCCGAGGGGGGATCGGCAGAGATCGGAATCTATCGCGACGAGCCGTAAGGCTGGCGGTTGGATCCCTGCCATCTCAGGTCAATGTTGGCGCTCCCCGGCTGGCACTTGCAGGCGACGGTCAGGGCGAAGTTTGCTATCCCGAATAAATCCATTTATCCCAATTCATGGTTGTTTCATGGTTGTCTGGTTCATGGGGCAGACTTGAGGAAGCAATCGTGTCCTGTGCTCTTATGGTCAGACCAATAGAATGATTTTCTTCGGCTGATGCAGGGAGACAGCGGTTGCAAGCGGGCCAGCCCCAAGGAAAAAAACTTTTTTTTACAACTATTGACAATTGTTGTTATATACAGAGACAATTCCTCTCGCTGGACAATTAGCTCTCTGACTCAAATCTGTTTCAAAGGATGCCAGGCATGCGTAAACACCCAAAGTGTGGCCTTCAACTGGTAGGACCACTACAGTCACTCGTTCATCGTGCGGTCCATCGACTGGATGCACGGAATCGCGCTTCTTCTCGCTTCACCTCGCTTCTGGGTACGATTGTCTGCGCCTTGTTGCTTGGAGCTGCATTGGTTGGGGGCGTTCGCGTCGCCAGCGCGCAGGAGTTCCGCGGAACCATCTCCGGCACGGTCATGGATTCCAGCGGAGCCGTCATCCCTGGCGCTTCCATCACCGTTCGCGAGGTCAACACCGGCACCGTCAATCACACGGTCAGCGATGCAGCCGGTCAGTATGTGGTTCCGTTCCTGTTGCCAGGTGAATATGTGATCAGTGCGACGGCGAACGGCTTCCAGTCGATTGAGCGCAAAGGCGTTCCTTTACAGTCGCAGCAGCATGCGGTCATTGATCTGAAGATGTCGGTTGGCGCGGCAACGCAGTCGGTCACGGTTACGGGCGCTCCACCTCAGTTGAATACATCCGATGCCTCGGTCGGTTCGGTCATCGATACCCAGTCCGTCGCGGACCTGCCGCTGAACGGACGCACGCCGACGACGCTGGCCGAACTGACGCCCGGCGTCATCAACACCGCGGCGCCACAACAGATTCATCCCTTTGACAACAATGCGGGCAACTCCTGGTCGATGGGTGGAACGCCCAATCAGGTGAGCGAGGTGCTGCTGGATGGCTCTCCTGACCTCACGTTGCTGGGTGCTCTGGCGTATGCGCCGACGGAAGACTCGGTGGCCGAGGTTTCCGTTCGTCCGTTTGACACCGACGCCAGCTTTGGCCACACCATTGGTGGTGTTCTGAACCTGGTCACGAAGAGCGGCACCAACGAATATCATGGCACCGCCTATGAGTTTGGTCAGATCTCCGGCATTGACGCCAACACCTACTTCAACAATCGCGCCAACAAGCCGACTCCGGTCTTCCACTTCAATCAGTACGGTCTCACCTTTGGCGGTCCTGTGCGGATTCCCAAACTCTACGATGGACGCAACAAGCTGCTTTTCTTCTTCGCTTTTGAGGGATTGAAGGATTCCAGCCCGAACACGGCTACGCTGACTGTACCCACCGACAGCGATCCGCTGCTGGGCAACTCATCTGGCGGTGAGCGCGCGGGTGATTTCTATCAGACGCTGGCTGCGGGTTGTCCTGCCGGCTTTGCCAACGATCCGGGTTCAGCGGCGGCCATGTGTAATCCAAGCGGCAAGAACACCAGCCCGTATCCGGACCCCAACCAGCTCTACAATCCGTATCAGGTCACGGTCAACGGCTCGTCGTACACCCGCGCACCGATTCTGAAAAACCAGATCACCAGCGCGGGTCCGCTCAACTCCATTGCGCAGGCTTATCTGAAGCTGTTTCCGTCTCCGAACAACACCCCGGGTGCGGCGGCCGATGGCCAGGACAACTACATCGCCAACGCGCCGAGCATCGACAACTACGACAACGAATTCGGGCGTCTTGATTACAACGTCAACGCGGCAGATCATGTGTTCTTTGACATTCGCCACAACTATCGTTCGCAGACCAAGAACAACTACTTTGGCAACGGGGCAACCGGAACCATTCTGGAGCGCGAAAACTGGGGCACTTCGCTCGACAACGTCTATACGCTGAATGCGACGACGATCTTTGACACACGCCTGAACTGGACATTCTTTAACGAGGTGCACAGCACTCCTGCCACCGTTTACAGCCCCAACAGCCTCGGTTTTCCGGGTTATATGCAGTCGGCGAGCGAACTGGTGCAGTTGCCTTTCATCAACTTCCAGACCGGGAGCAGTTGTGGTGGCCACAGCAGCTTCCAGTGCCTGGGCGACACCGGATCGGCGCTCGACCCCAGCACCAGCTACCAGGTCTTCATGGATATGGTGAAGGTGATCGGACGCCACACGCTGAAGGTGGGCTTTGACGGACGTCAGTACCGTATCAGCATCCAGAACTTTGGCAACTCCTCTGGCAGCTTCAGCTTCAACTCCGGATTTGTCGAAGCGGGAACGGGTGCCGCGCCGCAGACCTTTGGCGGTGACCTTGCCACCTTCCTGCTGGGTCTGCCGGCTGGCGGCGAGTTTGATCTCAACGCCCGCGCCGACTATCACCAGTACTACGTCGGCTCCTTCATTCAGGACGACTGGCGCGTGACCGACAACCTCACCCTCAACCTTGGCCTCCGTTACGACATCGATACGCCCTTCCGCGAGAAGCTGGGACGCACGGTGAATGGGTTCAACCCAACCGCGGCCATCAACTATGCCAACACTCCGGCCTTTGCTCCCGTCACGGTCACGGCTTACGGTGGCTCCTACTCGATCAACAACATCAATACTCTGGGAGGATTGACCTTTCCCAATGGTCCCAATGGCGCAGTCTATGCCACCAACAATGGTTTCTTCAGCCCGCGCATCGGTTTTGCGTGGAGCCTGAATACCAAGACCGAGATTCGTGGTGGCTTTGGCATCTTCGTGCAGCCGGAAACGCTCTCCAATCTCAATTCCCAAGGGCAGTATTCGTCGGCAGCGCTCTCCAATCAGGAGGGTTTCAGCGCGGCTACGCAATATCTGGCCTCGACCAACAACGGCGAGACTTCGGCTGGTTCGCTCAGCAATCCATTTCCCAACGGATTCCAGCAGCCGCAGGGATCGTCCCAGGGTGCAAACACCTTCCTGGGCCAGGCGATCAGCTTCCTCGCGCCGGTGCAGCATGATCCATACTCCGAGCGCTGGAATATCGGAATTCAGCGAGCCATCACGCACAACGATATGGTGGAGTTGATGTATGTCGGCAACCACGCTCTTCATCTGCCTGTCGAGACGCATAACCTGAATGCGACGCTGTTGCCGTTCCTGACTACCAATCCCTATCGCGATGAAAGTATTGCCAAGGCATACAGCGAGTCCGTCACCAATCCCTTCTATCAGACGCTGGGCGCAACGAACACAACCAGTGTCAACCAGTCGAAGACGGTTCCGTTCTCGGCACTGATTACTGGTTTTCCGCAGTTTGGAGCCAGTGGAGTGACGGAGCAGAACCAGACCATCGGCCAGTCCTTCTTTCAGGACTTGATCGCGCACTGGGAGCATCGCATGTCCCACGGTCTGACAATGACTGCCAACTACAGCTTCTCCAAACTCATCGAGCAGGATACGTATCTGAATGACGAAGACGCGCAGCTTACCCGCCGCGTCTCTCCTTTTGATCACACCCAGCACTTTACCGTTGGCAGCACGTATGAGCTGCCTTTCGGTCAGGGCAAGCTCTTCAACTTCGGTGGCAGCCGCCTCTGGGATGAGATTCTTGGCGGCTACGTCATCAACGGCATCTACCAGTTCCAGTCCGGAGCGCCCATCGAATTCAGCGCGGACATTCCGCTTCAGCCGGGAATATCCCTGCGTCAAATTTCCAACCAGACTCGCAACGCCTCCGCAGTCGGTTCTGGAACGCCCGCGCTCAGCACTTCGGCTTTCGTCACCGGCAACTCTTCGGCGTGCCCCACTTCGGGTGCGTGCGATGGCAGCCAGTTCATCAATGGTCAATATGCCTTTCACCTGCGCACCCTGCCGCAAACTCTCTCATGGGTTCGTCAGGATGGCTACAACAACCTCGACGCATCGATCCTGAAGAACTTCAACTTTGGTCATGGCGCGTACTTCCAGTTGCGCTTTGAAACCTTTAACACGCTGAACCATGCGGTCTTCAATGCGCCGAACGTGAACAGTGCAACGTCGAGCGACTTTGGCTACATCACCAAGGTCGCCCAGAACAGCCTGCCGCGTCAGGTCCAGATCGGTGGACGCATCGTCTTCTAAACTTGTTTGACTTTCCTGAGGCGTGGAGCACGGTGCGGCTTCACGCCTGCTTTTTGGTTACACTCAATTGCGTCACTTTCAGGAAGAGGATTTCCGTCATGAGCCAGTTTGATGCTTTCCGTCGCAGCTTTCTTCGCACCGGCGCTGCCGGTCTTGCCGCAGCGTCCTTTCCTGCTGCCTCCCTTGCCGCAGCAGCCAGTTCTCCCCACGCCACAGCAGAGGCGCTTGGCCGACAGGGCATCTTTGACATTCGCCGCTTTGGGGCCACCGGGGACGGGAAAACCCTCGATACTCGCGCCATTCAGGCAGCTATCGACGCTGCGGCGCAGGCTGGCGGTGGCGTGGTGATTTTTCCGGCGGGCAGCTATCTTTCGTTCTCTATCCGGCTCAAAAGTTTCGTTCACCTGCACCTGATGCAGGGCGCAACCCTGATCGCCGCTGACTCGCCCGCGCCCGGCCAATCCACCGGCTACAACGGTGGTGTCTATGACGCTGCCGAACCCAACACCGCCTGGAATGCATTTCAGGATTATGGCCACAATCACTGGCACAATTCGCTGATATGGGCTGAGGATATTCATGATTTCAGCATCACCGGCACGGGTCTCCTATGGGGTCGGGGCCTGTCCAACGGACGTGGCCGCAAAGGCGACGGACCGCCGTTTCTCGCCGAGCAGGCGGGCGTGGGCAACAAAACGATCGCGCTCAAAAACTGCCGGAATCTCTTGCTACGCGATTTCTCGATTCTGAAAGGCGGTCACTTCGGCATTCTGCTGACTGGAGTCGATAACGTCACCATCGACAACCTGAAGATCGACACCGACCGCGACGGCATGGATATCGACTGCTGCCAGAACGTGCGCGTGACCAACTGCACGGTCAACTCGCCCTGGGACGACGGCATCTGCCCCAAATCCAGCTATGCGCTCGGCTATGCGCGCCCCACGCGAAACCTGACCATCGCCAACTGCTTCGTCACAGGCTGTTATCAGCTTGGCTCCGTGCTCGATGGCAGCTTTCGCAAATACACGCCCGAAGATCACATTCCGCACACCGGACGCATCAAGTGCGGTACGGAATCGAATGGGGGATTTCAGAACATTACCATCGCCAACTGCGTCTTTGAGGGCTGTCAGGGCTATGCGCTGGAGTCAGTCGATGGCGCGCTGCTGGAGGATGTGACCATCACCAATACGACGATGCGCGATCTGGTCACCGGACCCATCTTCATGCGGCTTGGCTCGCGCTTGCGTGGTCCGGCCGGCAAGACGCAGGTGGGCACTTTGCGCCGCATCCTCATCAGCAATCTGGTCTGTTACAACGCGCCGGCTCGTTTTGCCTCGATTCTGACCGGCATTCCAAACTCGTCGATCGAGGATGTGAAGCTCTCGGATATCTATGTGGAGAGCGCGGGCGGTGTGGCGAGCGCTGTTCCGGACTTGCCCGAAGACGAGAATCAGTATCCCGACCCCAACCGTTTCGGCGAAACTCCGTCCTACGGTTTCTATCTGCGGCACATGCGTCATCTGGAGATGAGCCACGTCGAAGTTGCGCTTCGTCAGCCCGACGTGCGTCCAGCCTTTTCTCTTGTTGAAGTCGATCGCGCGGACTTCTTTGCGATTACCGCATCGCGCGCGAAGGGCAACGCGTTTTCGTTGAACAACGTGACGGATCTGCGCATCGGCTGGAGCCGCGCGACCGACGATATCACGCTGGCCAATGTCGGCTCGCGAATTCTCTGATGCTCCACACGACTACTGCACGGTTACGTTGATGCTTGTGCTTTGATGGATGGATCCCGTTGGGCTGGTTGCGGTCACCGTCACCGTCCCGGAAGCAGGGGGCGGCGCAGTGGATCCGGAACCGCCGCATCCGCTCACCGTGGCAATCAGGCTTGCGCAGAAGAGAACCATAATCAGCGCCGCTCCTTGTCGCGTCCAACGATGTTGTGCCCAACTGCCTCGGCGTACCAGCATCAGCAACGGCAGACAAAGCAGCATGGAAGCCCATCCCATTTCTGCCACGACGCGGTTCGCTGCCGTCGCCGACGATGCGGTGATCGTAACCGTTCCTGTTTGCGCAGCAGTAGCCCCGCTGAAGACGAATGACGTTGGCGCAAAGGTGCAGCTCAGGCTGGCCAGTGTGCTGGTGCAGCCCATCGTGACCGTTCCCTGGAATCCGTCCGTCGGCGTCACCGTCACGGGTACGGTTCCGTTGCCGCCTGCGTTCAGCGTAAGGCTGCTTTGTCCGGCAGTGAGCGCATAATCGGCCTCGGCCACCTGGACGATGCTGGAGGTAGAAGCGGCAAAATCCGTATTCGCAGCAAAGGCGGCGCTCAGCGCATTGGCTCCCGGCTGCAAGGTCGTCGTCAACACGGCGATTCCATTCGCTGCCACCGACGCGCTGCCCAGCGCTGAGCCAGCATCGAGAAACGTAACCGATCCCGTCGGCGGCAGAGTTGAGGGCGAACTCACGGTTGCCGTCAGTGTCACGCTTTGTCCCGGATACGTCTGTCCCATTGATGCGCTGAGCAACGTGGCTGTCGTAGCCGTAGTCACGGTCAGCGTTCCAGGCATCAACGCAAAGGTATAGTTCGCCGCGGTCAGCGTTCCTGGAGCGACGGTAATGGCGTAGCTGCCCGGTGCTGAAGCGATGACGGCACTGGTGCTCACTGTCGCCGCGCCGCTCACCACAGCCGCGGTATCCCCATGCGTAAATCCAGTCACGGTGTAGAGCAGCGTCGGGTTGGCATCTCCATAGATACGCGTTGTGTTTTCCGCGGCCACCGTCAGAGCAGCCGCCGTCACCTGCACGGTCGCGCTTGCGCTCGCGGTTCCGGCACTGGTTGCGATCAGCGTATACGCGCCCACTCCGCCCAGTGCATTCGCACCCAGAGCGAACGTCGCAGTGCCGTTGATGGCATTGACCGTTGTCGCAGTCGAAAAGGAGTTTGGCCCGGTGACGGTCAGCGTGACTGCCGCCGTGCTGCCGCTCACCGGCGATCCGGTGGCATCCAGCAGATTCACATTCACATCTCCCGGCGCGCTGCCGTAGACCAGACTTGCTGGTAGCCCAGCGGCAAAGGCCAGTTGAGTCGGAGTAGCCTGCTCCGTGATGCGCGTGGGAACAAGCTGCCAAAGCTGATTCGTGCCCACCGGGGTGATCCAGTCGGCGTTCACGCTCGCGGGCGCTTCCAGTTCGATGGTGCCGCTGGCCGTGTTGCTCGCCAGCACCAGTCCGCTTCCGGTCTGCTCCAGCGTATACTCGCCACCGCTTGCCGTCACCAGATTCCACTGCTGCGAAGCGGCTCCGGACGTGGTCGACTTCAGCGTGACGCTGCCTCCGGCCGTTGCCGCAGTACCTGCGTCCAGCGCATAGCTCGTGCTGCCACTGGTTGCGCCCTCGTCGGTCAAGATCAGGTGCCCGTTGCCGTCACTGATGATCGTCCATTGCTGGTTGGCGACTGTGCCGCCATCGCTTGCTGTCAGTCCCAGAGGAATCCCGTTGTTTCCCGCGATTCCTGCCGTACCCAGCACCTTGCCACTGCTCACATTCACCAGCTTGTAGCGCAGCGTCGGGTCGAGCCTGCCGCCCAGCGCATCCACTCCGCTCAGCACGGCCGAGTAGTTGGTCGCGCTGGTCTTCGTCGTTCCCGACGTATCCGCATTGTCGAAGAGGGTCAAGCCATTCCATGTATACGTGGCATCCGGTTGTCCATCTCCATTGGTCATGGCTCCGCCGCTACCGGTCGTGTCCACGCCCTCCGGATCCCAGTATTCCAGGCCCATGCCCAGATGGTTCGGCAGGCTTCGCAGGGCACTCGTGAGATCGATCAGAAACTGGCGCTGTCCGGCTACCGTCGCAGGGTACCAGGGGTCATTGGAATCGAAGCCGTTCTCGTAGTGCTCGCCCACTTCGATGAGGAAGATGGGCACGCCAATCGAGGTGGCCGCGCCGTTCAGCACGGTCTCTTCCACCGGCTTGTTGCCGGGGTTCGAGGCAGTAGCCTGAGCGCTGGTCAGCGGCCCGTGAAAAAACGGGTAGTAGCTTTGGCAGATTGCGTCAAACGGAATCGAGTTCTGCTGTGCTTCCGTAAAAAAACTCGTAAGGTTCCACGCCGGAGTGATGTGGATGCAGCGCAGCGGTGCGGGAACTGCCGCGCCCAGCGAAGTATCGCTGGCGGCGTCGAGCACGGCCTGCATCCCTTGCTGCTCCACTG
Organism: Acidobacteriota bacterium; assembly: GCA_021851335.1. Lineage (GTDB taxonomy): Bacteria > Acidobacteriota > Terriglobia > Terriglobales > Acidobacteriaceae > Acidicapsa. Next base: position 59,894 of record JAJZEA010000001.1, read on the forward strand.
CGGCAAAGCTGCTGAAGCTTGTGCCCGGCGAGGCTAGCGTGCCAAACAGCCCCGTATCCACTTCGTTTCCAAGGCTCACCAGATCCGGCATTGCGCCCGCCGCGCGAAATGCCTCCACTTCGCTCTTCACGTAGCTGTAGACGGATGACTCCAGTTGCGTCAGCGATTGCGAGGCCCACGCGCCAGGCACGGACTGCGACGATCCACCATCGAAGAACAACGTCAGTTCGACTGCCATGCCAAGCTGTTTCGCGCGCTTGGCCAGATCAATATCCGCATCGTCCGTTTCGGCATAGCAACCGTTGCTGGTGCAGCTTGCCGGAATTGCGCTGGTCCCGTTCAGTGTCAGCGTCTGGTACGGCGGCACCGAAGTGGGCCGAATGCGCACCGTATTCACGCCATGATTCTTCAGCATCTGCAACACGTCCGCCGTCTGGCCCGCGTCCTGCCACCACGGCAGCCCAGTCGCCACGCGATCCGCTTCCTGTTTTTCCAGCAGCGCATTGTCGATTCCGCGAAAGAACGCTGGCCGCAGCAGCCATTGCTGGCTTTGTGTCGGCGAACTGCCAGGCGCGCTCAGCGTCAGTCCGGCGCCTGCGCCGCCCGCCACATCCAGCACCTCTCGATTGCTCTGGTTCGTCAGTGTCTGATATCCATTTGTCGCCGCCGCCAGGGTCCATTGCTGTGAAGCCGCGGTCAGGGCACAGGTCTTCTGTGTAACGGTTGCTCCACTCCCGTCGAGACACAAACCGTTGCCTGCATTGCTCACCGCCCACAGACCGTTTGCCAGCTTCGTCATCGCCCATCGTTGCGTCAGGCTGCTGAAGCTGCGCGTCTCGAGCGTCGCAGCGGTTCCGCTCGGTGCGGTTGCGGCTCCGCCGTCTGCCTGCAATCCCGACTGCTGATTCACCAGCACATAGCTTTGCCCGTCGAGCGGCGCAGGATTGACCGGCTCCTGAGGCTGCTGCGCGGCCAGAGACAATGCCACGGACAGGGTTGAGATTCCCACCATCGAAATTCCAGCCATCAAAATTCTCAGGATCAACGTCTTCTGAACCATCTCCCGGTCGCTCCTTGTGCTGCTCTGGTGTCGTTTCGGAGCAGACAAAACCACCCTCAACGCGCGTGCCTGAGCATATCGGGATCAACCTATCCCTCCATCCGACCAAAGGCGGACTACGACGATTTCCTCTCCTTGCCATCCCTGGCCCTGCAAGACAACAAAGCACCCCGCAGTTCTGTGTCCTGATTTCGTCATCCTCCGCGCATCTTCATTTTTCTGAGCGTCGGATCTTGTCTCAGGTTGCCGAAGCGGAATGCACCAGGCAGCCTCGCAGCCATGGTCTGCACTCAAGCAGCAAATAAACAGAAAAGCCCGTTTGCTGGAAGGGAAATCGACCACCCTCCAGGTTTCGCGATCGATAAGAATTCAAGCGACTTACAATGGTTTTCAAAGATGGGCGCAACGGTCTGGTCGCGAAAAGATTCACCAATCCGACTTTGGTCGGATGCAAGTGCATTCTCAGGCAAGATAGTCTGCTCGCCGTGTTCAGCTTCACCTTTTGGAGGCACCATACATGAAAACGAATACATTCCGCAGACTCGTTCTTGCCTCGGCATTTCTTGCGTTCGCTGCGGGATCGGCTTTGGCTCAGAACTCGAACTCGGGTGAAATTAAAGGACAGGTCACGGATCCAAGCGGCGCGGTCATCTCTGGAGCGACTGTCGATTTGCTCGATATCGATACTGGAATTCATTCCACGACTCAGACCAACAGCGCCGGCATCTACGATGTTCCTTCGCTGCCCACCGGCCACTACAAAATCACCTTCAGCATGCCCGGTTTCCGCGATGAAGTCCGCAACGGCATCACGCTCTCGGTGGCCACCGTTGGCGTCAATGCAAAACTTCAGGTGGGACAGGCAACCCAGCAGGTTGTCGTCACAGCCGAAGCGCCTCTGCTTCAGACCGAGGATTCCGCACAGCACCTCGATCTTGATGCCAAAGCTGTTCAGAATGCTCCGATCGTCGGTGGCATCTGGTACAACGAGCTGACCAATGAACTGCCCGGCGTCAATGGCGGCGGCAGCCAAAGCGCATCGGGGCAGGGAATCGGCGTCAACGGAACAGAAGGCTACTCCGGGACGTTTTTGATTGAAGGAGCAATTGCCCAGGAGCCGCGAGACGCCAACGCCAGCGACAACTATCCACCGCCCGACGCCATCGGCGAGGTCAACGTGCAGACCAGCAACTTTGGCGCGCAATATGGCAATGGCGTGGCCGATTTCAACGTGATGCTCAAGAGCGGCACCAACCAGTTTCACGGCTCGCTTTTCGAGTTCAACCAGAACAACGATTACAACGCGCGCAGCTACTTTGATCGCGCACCACTCGTCGTTGCGCCGTTGCATTGGAATGAGTTCGGTGGCAGCATCGGTGGCCCCATTCTCCACAACAAGCTTTTCTTCTTCTTCACCTTTCAGGACAATCCCAACACCTCTTCCAGCGTCTACACCACAACCGTGCCGACGCAGGGCCAGAACGGAACGGTCAACATGGAAGATGGTTGTTTCCCGGTTCCCGTCAAAGATCCCAACACCGGCCAGAATTATCCCAACAACTGCATTAACTCGGGTCTTGATCCGGTCGCGCAGAAGATCCAGAAGTACTTTCCCGCGCCAAACTTTCTGCAATCGGGCAGCAATCCTTACCTGAACAACTACACCGTTGTTGCCGGCAGCACAACCAGCTCCAAGTGGTATGTGGGCAAAGTGGATTACACGCCGAGCCAGAAGAATCGCATCTCCGCGTCCTACATGCTCTTTCCCATCGGACTGACCTATAACGTGGATGGTTTCTGCTCGCTCGGCTTTGACTGCACGCAGGGCAACAACTACAACGAAGATGGCCAGGTCACCGATGTCTGGACGATCAACGATCACATGGTCAACGAGGCGCGTGTCGGCGGCGTTCGCGAGGTGGATAAATACACGCCTCCCACCTACAACAAGGGCTATCCCACCTCGCTCGGCATTGAGCCAACCTATGGCACCGACGCTCCGGGCAATATCTTTCCCACGGTGACGATCAACAGTGGCGGATCGATCGGCGGCATCGGCATCAACGGTGGCGTACACGCGCTGCTGGCAGACGGCGCGCTCGCCGAGTCCGATATCTTCACGCTCATCAAAGGTCGCCACACGATCAAGATGGGTGGCGAGTTCGACAAAAGCTACCAGAACTACACCGGCTGGGGAGATATCTCGTCAGGCAACTTCGTCTTCAGCGGCGTCTCCACGGGCGTTCCCTACGCCGACTTCGTGCTCGGCGATGTTTATGGCTGGTACGTCTACGATGATGTCGAAACAGGCGCTCGCATGTGGAACATGGGCACCTTCATCCAGGACGACTATCAGATCAGCCCGACCTTTACCCTTAATCTCGGACTGCGCTACCAGTATCAGGGCGGTTGGAGCGAGGTGCAGAATCGTTGGGGAACCTTCAGCCCGAATGTAGTCAACACCGGACAATATGCCCCGCCTGGAACGCTGGGCGCGATGGTCTACGGCGGGCAGGATGGACGCAACACCATTCAGAACGGAATCAGCCAGTGGGTGCCACGTATCGGATTCTCCTGGCAGCCCTATCCCAAGTGGGTTGTCCGCGCCAGCTACGGCATCTCGGACCAGCCCTGGTCGGTTGATCCCTACACCGCGGCGCTGGGCATTGGTCTGAATCCAAACGGCAGCAAAGGCTATGGCAACACGGCAGCCTTCAAACTGGCCACGGGGCCTGGACCCGGTGCGGTCTCGTATCCTTCGCTCTCCAACCTCTCCAACTCGCAGTACAACTATCAGAACGTGACCTACTATCCGCAGGATCGGCCCAGCTCGTACTATCAGGAGGTTCTGTTCTCCGTACAGCATGAACTGCCCTTCCGAATGCTGGTCGACACCAGCTACGTCTTCACCAAGGGCACGCATCTGGGCTTTACGCGTGACATCAATCAGGTGCCGCAGAGTGAGTTGTCTGGATATGGCAGTCAGTACACAAGCTGCTACAACGATCCCAGCGCATATCCGCTCTTCTGCTCCATTGCCGGTGTGCTCTTCGATGGATACTCCAACTACAACGCGTTGCAGTTCCGACTGGAAAAAGCCACCTCGCATGGTTTGAATTTCCTCTTCAACTATGCCTGGTCCAAGACCATGGACTCCGGCACCGGCTCCGGCAACAACGCGGGTGTGGATACCTGGCAGAACGCATTCAATATCTCGTCCAACTATGGCCTGTCCACGCTGGATATGCGCAACTCCATCAACGGCTCAGCCACCTATGAACTGCCCTTCGGCGTCGGCAAGCGATTCGCGTTGCATGGCGTCACCGATCAGGTGCTCGGCGGTTGGCGCGTCACGGGCATCTTCCAGATTCACAGCGGCATTCCGTTCACGGCAACCACCTCCAACAACGGCACCGACGACAGCGGTTCCGAGGCCAATCAGTGCGGTTGCGGCTTCGGATGGCGGCCCAATGTCGTCGGCAACACATCTGTCTCCAGTCCCTCGGTCAATCAGTGGTTCAACACCGCAGCCTTTGCTACGCCGGCAACAGGCAGCTTTGGCAATGAGCGGCGCAACTCGCTCATCGGGCCGAACTGGCGCGATCTTGACCTTAGCCTCGGCAAAACCTTCCTGCTTCCTCGCGGCACCAGTTTTGAGGTTCGCGCAGATGCCTTCAACTCCTTCAACCACCCCAACTTTTCTCAGCCAGACTCGGCCACGGGAACCGGAGTGGTGGGCGGAGGCGTCATCACCAGCACGGCAGCCAGTGGCCGCGATATCCAGTTAGGTGGACGTCTCACCTTCTGATCGCAACCATTGCCATCACGTTCAGGCCGGAACGTTGCGCAGCGTTTTCCTGCGTTACGTCTTCCGGCCTGGAACCTTTCTCGAAAGAAAGTTGCTCTCCAGCTTAAAATCGCCTTCATGAAGCCATCTTTGAGCGCGGCCCACTTCGACAGCATCACGGGAATGCATCCTCGACATTGTTTTTCCTGGCTACGCACGCTGATTGTCGCTGCTTCTTGTGTCACCTTCCTTGCTGTCACGCCGAGACATGCGCTCCTGGCGCAGGTCGCACAGCCCACTTCGATTGATTCCGCCTTGCAGCAAGCCAATGCCGCGCTGCGCTCCGGCGACATCCCGCTTGCACAGCAGCGCTATCAGGCCATTCTTCAGATCGACCCGCACAACGCCGCTGCTCTCACCGAACTGGGCGTCATCGCGTATTCGCATCAGGATTGCCCGTCCGCAATCGGCGATCTTCGCTCCGCGTTGGACGCATCGCCTCAACTCGCTCAGGCTCAGGCGCTGCTTGGCATCTGCGAAAAGCGGCTGGCCGATCCGAGGGCTTCAGCGGATCTCCACTCCGCCTTCGCCAGCCTGCCCGACGGGAAACTGCGCATCGAGGTCGGAGTTCAGCTTGCCGATCTCACCTATCAGCGCGGCGACATCGACGCTACGCTGCCAGTGCTGCAAAAGCTCCTTACTCTGGCTCCAGACAACACGGACATTCTCTTCTTTGCGCAGCGCATCTACTCTGAACAGGCCGACAACGCTTTGAACAAGCTGCTGCTGCTTGCTCCAGAATCGGCGCGAATGCAGCAACTGATCGCTGAAAAACTCATCAACTCCGGTGACGCGCGCGACGCCATCGCCCACTACCAGAAAGCGCTCACCCTCGATCCGCATCTGCCGGGAATGCACCTCGAACTGGCTGAAGCCTATATGCAGGCCGGCAACGACTCTGCCACCTGGCAGCTTGCTCGCCAGCAGCTTCAGATGGCTCGCGAAAACGAAGGCGACAATGCGACAGTCGAGAATGCTCTCGGCACGCTTGACCAGAAGCAGGGCAACGCCTCTCAGGCGCTTGTCCATTTTGAGCGGGCCCACCAACTGGCCCCCACCGATCCCGATGCTGAACTCAACCTCGGCTCGCTGCTTGTCGATCAGGAAAAGCTCCAGCTTGCCTTGCCGCTGCTTCGTGCCGCCGTTCGCGACGATCCCATGAACTCGGCGGCTCACTACCGGCTGGCTCGCCTCTGTCACCAGCTTCACCTCACCGCGGAAGAAACTCAGCAGATCAAGCTGTATCGCGAAATTCGACAGGCTCAGGATAAAGTTGCCACGATTCATCAGCAGATGAATCGCCAGCCCGTTGCGGAATCATCCACGACAGGTCATCCTCAATGAGCGGCGCTTTGCTTCGCATCACCGGGCGAACAAGCGGCAAGTCTCCGCTGAGCAGGCCGTGCAACGGGCGCGTTTGCCCATGGGCGACTACGCTTCCGGCGCATCGGTCCTTGTCGCTGCCTGCACTGATTCTCATGGCGACCTGGGCGGTGGTCTGGATGGCGATCTGGACAGCAAGCCCGGCGGCAGCGTCGGCGCCGGACGGCTACACGCGCAAAGTCTGGCAAGCGCAGGATGGACTTCCCGAGCAGACCGTACAAGCCTTTGCGCAGACTCCTGATCACTACCTCTGGATTGGCACGACAGGTGGACTCCTGCGCTCCGACGGCTCGCATCTCACACTCTTCGATGATGAAAACACGCCCGCAATCCGCGAAAACAGTATCTTTTCCCTCCTGGTCACGCGCAACGGCGCGCTTTGGATCGGAACCGAGGGCGGTGGTCTGCTCCGATACCGCAACGGCCATTTTCGCGCATTTGGATCGGCCGACGGACTGAGCGACAACTTCATTCGCGCGCTCTTCCAAGCTCGCGACGGCACACTCTGGGTCGGCACAGACAACGGATTGCTCCGCCTTGATGGCCAGCGATTTCAGCGTGTCGATGGAAGCCATGGCATTCCGGCGATGGCCGTCCACGCCATCACCCAGGACCGTTCCGGAGCACTGTGGGTCGGCGGTTCCGACCTCATCTCGATCCATCGCGGCGTCGTCCACCGCTACGCGCTGCAGGGAGGCATCAGCCAGAATCGCGTCAAATCCATCCTTGCCGCATCGGATGGCACCCTCTGGGTCGGCACCGTCCTCGGCTTGCATCGCCTCTCGCCCGGTGCAGCCACATTTCAACGTATCGCCGGCATTCATGCAACCGTTCGAGTCTTGCGCCAGTCCTCCGACGGCGCGCTTTGGATTGGCATGATCGGCGATGGTCTGCGACTGCTACGCAATCATCAGTCCACCTCCATGACCGCCAGTGACACGTTGCCCAGCAATACGGTTCTCAATCTCTTTGAAGACGACGAGCGCAACATCTGGATCGGTACACAGGCGGGCATGGTCCGCCTCACGCACACTCCGGTCCGCATCGTGCCACTGCCGCAGCCTGTCGACTCCGACTTTGGAACCATCTCGCCAGACACGGACGGCTCGCTTTGGATCGTCTCCACCAATGTCTTTCGCATGAGCAACGGCGTCATTCGCGCTGTGCATTTTCCCGGCCTTGGTCAGCTTCAGGTCCGCAACATTCTGCGCAGTCGCTCCGGCGCGCTCTGGATCGGCACCGATGGCGACGGCATCGTCCTGCTCGATCACGGAAAGACACTCTGGTACACCACCCGAGACGGCCTTGTGAACAACTTCATCCGCGGCATGCTGGAATCTCGCGACGGGACGCTCTGGATTGCAACCGACGAAGGCGTCAGCCATCTCACCCCTCACGGATTTGTCAACTATCGTGAGCGCGACGGCCTCTCATATTTCAGCACTCGTGCCCTGCTTCAGGATCGGAACGGCGATATCTGGATCGGCACCGATCGCGGTCTCAATCGCATTCACCTTGGCCACTTTGTTCACGACGCAGCCACCGAAGGACTCAGCCAGAAAAAAGTCTGGACCATCCACGAAGATGCCGAAGGCGGCCTTTGGTTTGGCACTCGAAACGATGGACTTTTCCGCTGGAAGCGCGGCCTCCTCACACACTACAGCACCGATCAGGGACTGGCCAGCAACAGCATCTATCAGATTCTCGAAGACGCGCATAACGGTTTCTGGATCAGCGGGCCAAATGGCATCTCGCTGCTCAGCCGTCAGGAACTCGATGCCGCCGCCGACCATCCCACGCCACACCTCTCGCTCAGCTTTTACGGCATCTCCAACGATGTCGATGTCGCGCAGATTTACGGCGGTCGTCAGCCCTCCGGTTGTCTCGATTCCCACGGCGAAGCGTGGTTCCTCACCGATCGCGGTCCACTGCACATCCTGCCAGGCCCGGTCGCTCCCGTGGCGCCGGTTCCGGTCGTCATCCACGAGATACAGGTGAATGGACGCACTGTGCCCATCACCGGATCGATCACGCTCCAGCCCGGCAACAGCCGACTGGAAATCACCTGGTCGCCGCTCCTGCTGCGCTCCCAGGACGGTCTTCGTTTCCGTTATCGCCTCGATGGATTTGACCATCACTGGGTCGATGCCGGCACTCGTCGCGCCGCGTCGTACACCAGCCTGCCGCCGGGCGCTTACAGCTTTCACGTCCAGACCTTCGAGGTCAATCATCCGGACACCGTCTCCTCGGCCACACTTGCCATCGTTCAGCGTCCACTTTTCTATCGCACGCCCGGGTTCGTCGCTTCCGTTGCATTGCTTCTGCTCCTGCTTGCTGCGGCCATGTATTCCTTCCGCGTCTGGCGCATCCGCATGCGTTTTGAAGCCGTGCTCGATGAGCGCTCCAGACTTGCCCGCGAGATGCATGATACCGTCATTCAGGGTTGCACCAGCATCTCCGCGCTCATCGAGGGCATCTCCAGCCTGAGCGCCCAGTCAGAAGCTCCCGAACGCAGCCTCATCGAGCACGCCCGCTCGCAGATACGCACCACCATCAACGAGGCGCGTGAAGCCGTCTGGAACCTCCGCCGCAATCGTCCCGCGGAAAACTCTCTCGATCAAACGCTGCGACAGATGGCCGCTCACAGCTCCGCGGAGTTCGGCCTGCCCATCCACTTTCAGGTTCGCGGCAGGCCATTCGTGCTCAACCAGTTCGCCACCTACGAACTGCTCATGCTCGCCCGCGAAGCCGTGCACAACGCTGTTCTGCACGGTCATCCGGAGTCGATAGAGATCGGACTTTCGTTTGCTCGCAACCATCTCATCCTTGAGATCAACGACAATGGAACCGGATTCGATCCCGCGCAGGTCCAGGCCCAGCCGGGCCATCATTACGGACTCATGGGCATGCGTGAACGCATCCAATCGGTCGGTGGACGATTCTCTCTTTCCAGCATCGTTGGCACGGGCACCCGCATCTGGATCGAGATGCCGCGCCGCGTCACCGTGCCGCGCAATGCAATGGCCAGTCTTTGAACGGAGTCAGCATTTATGGAGAAAGCTCGCAAAATTCGCGTCCTCATCGTCGACGACCATCCCATCATGCGTGTGGGCATCGCGGCCATCATCAACGCTCGCCCGGATATGATGACCGTTGCCGAAGCCAGCAGCGGTGAAGAGGCCATTTCAGTCTTTGTTCAACACCGGCCCGACATCACGCTGATGGATCTTCGACTGCCCGGGATCAGCGGCGTTGAAACCATTCGTCGCATTCGCGTACTCGATCCCTCCGCATGCTTTGTCGTGCTCACCACCTACGAGGGCGACGAAGACATCTATCAGGCGCTGGAAGCCGGCGCGCGCGCCTACATCATCAAAGGCATGCAACACGAAGCGCTTGTCGATGCGTTGCGACGAGTTGTCTCTGGCGGCAAATTTCTGCCTTCGCCCGTCTCCCGCGCGCTGGCTGATCGTACTCCAGACTCTGACCTCAGCGCGCGCGAGCGCGAAGTGCTGCATCTTCTCGTTCAGGGCCATAGCAACAAAGGCATCGCCACCGCGCTCGGCATCACGGAAGCCACCGTCAAATCTCACGTCAGCGTCATCCTGCTCCGCCTCAAAGTGGAAGACCGCACTCAGGCTGTCGTCGCCGCTTTGCAACGCGGCCTCGTCCACCTGCCGCGCGAAACACATTGAACGGCACCTGGTTTCTGCTTCACTCTGTCGTCAACGTCAGCCTTGCCGCGGTCAGCCCCGTCGCGCTCGCGCTCACCTCAATCCGCCCTGCCTGCCGCGTGGATTGCACAACGCCCAGGCACAAACCGTGAAAGACAGTCTGCGTCATGCCCGTGTAGCGCTGATGGCTGAACGGATCCCCATTGTCCACGCCAATCCACGTTCCAGCACCCTCCACGGCAAAGCGCACCATGGCATCTGCCGTCGGCACCACGCGTCCCTCGGCATCCACCACACTCACCGTCAGATGTGCCACATCGCGGCCATCGGCGCGCAGCCGCTCGCGATCCGCGCTCAGTTGCACACGCGCCGCCGCGCCCGTCGTGGTTACGTCCTCAGTGGCCACGATGCGACCGTTCTTCACGCCCACAGCCTTCAACTGGCCCGGCTCATAGACCACATCCCAGCTCAAATGCAGGTCGCTCGTCGTGCGCAAGGCCTTCGCGCGCGCAGGATAATTTCCATATTGACCTTCCATGCCCATGCGTGGAAATTCATACCCCTTCACGCCCAGTGAGCGGCCATTCAGAAACAGTTCCACGGTGTCGCAATTCGTAAAGCACGTGACCGGCACAACTGTGCCCTCGCGTCCGGCCCAGTTCCAGTGCGGACTCAAATGCACCATCGGCGTCTCGGTCCACTGGCTTTGATAGAAAAAAAACGCATCCTTGCGAAACCCGCACGTATCCATCGCGCCAAAGGTGCTTCCGCGCATCGGCCAACTGGCTTCACCCAGATAGTCAATTCCGGTCCACATGAAATCGCCCGCTACGTAGTCATATAGGCGCACAAACTTCCACAGGGATTCTGTATCGATGATCAGATTCTGTTGCGGCAGAAAGTGCATCCCCACCGCTGGCTTCGCACCTTCCGCCAGATATTGATAATCTCCGCGAATGCCGCCAATACCGATGCTTTCGGTGCCCACAAATCGCCGGTTCGGATGCGCGGCTCGATCAAGGCTATAGTAGAGATCGGCGCGCTCACGCCACCGGTCCACATAGTTGTATCCCACCACGTCCAGCGACTCCAGAAACTCCGGCTTCACCCGATTGGACAGCGGCTCGGAGGCAATTCTGTCGCAGGCCGCCGTCACCATCCGCGTCGGGTCTTCGTCGTGAAGGATGCGCTTCAACGCAAGCAGCGTTTGCGTGCCATCGGGCGCGGACTGGTCGCCGATCTCATTGCCCGCGCTCCAGATCACGATGCAGGGATGGTTGCGATCACGACGCACAAAATTTCTCAGATCAGCCTCATGCCAGGCATCAAAATAGCGGCTATATCCGTAGCGAATCTGCTCCTTGGGTACGCGCCACTCGTCAAAAGCCTCCGCCATCACCAGAAATCCCATCTGATCGCACAGGTCGAGAAACTCCGTCGCAAATGGATTGTGGCTCGTTCGAATCGCATTGCAGCCCATGGCCTTCAGCAGCTCCAGACGCCGCTCCCACACGCGTTCCGGAACGGCAGCGCCCACGCATCCACCCTCCGGATGCACGCATACGCCTTTCAATTTCACCCGCTCGCCGTTCAGCAGAAATCCTTCCTGCGCATCAAACCTTGCCTCGCGGATTCCATGCGTGATCGTCGTCGCGTCCACCACCGCTTCACCTTCCAGAATCTCGCAGCGCAGTCGATACAGATACGGCTCCGTCGGAGACCACAGCTTCGCACCGGACACTTGCAGCGTCAGCGCTGCTGTCCGTTCGGCATTGGCAGCCAGGGTCAATGGCTGCTTCTGCACGCTTACCGCTTTGCCCTCTGCATCCATCAGCGTTGCGCGCACGCTGCACGAGCGCGGATGCTTGCTCGCGTTACGCGCAGTCATGGTCACGCGCACGGTTGCATTCTCGGTGCGGATTGCATCCGTCGTTACAAACACGCCCCACGGTGCAAGATGCAGCGCATGGGTACGGCAAAGATGAGTGTGTCGATAGATTCCGGAGCCGGAGTACCAGCGGCAATTCGGCTGCATGGAATTGTCCACACGAACCGCAATCACGTTCTCCATCCCAAACTTCAAATACGGCGTCAACTCATACCAGAAGGGAACAAAGCCATAAGGTCGCGTGCCCAGCAGATGCCCGTTGATCCACACCGTGCTGTTCTCATAGACGCCATCGAAGTAGACCGTAAAGATGGCTCCTCGATCTTCCTCTGCAATCGTAAAGCGTTTCCGATACCACCCAATACCCGTTGGCAGATAACCACCCGGCCCGCCCGTTGCAGCGTTCTGATCCATCTCCCCGGCAATGCTCCAGTCATGCGGCAGTCGCACCGGTTGCCATTCTTCATCGGCCCACATGCCCTGTTCCGCGCCGACAAAGTCGCCTTGCTGGAAGCGCCAGCCGTCATCAAAATCGTCCATGCGGCGCCCCGTCGAAGGACTCCCGATCGGCTCCTGCGCAAAAAGCGACGTGCCCTTTGTGCTCATCACGGCGACTCCTGCCGCCGCCGAGGCAATCCATTCTCGCCGCGTCATCGTCATCACTGAGGGAAAGTGATCTTCTGACATGCACGTCACTCCAGTACAACGTAAAATCGTTTTGCCTTTGTCCGCAAAGTTCAAGGCATCCTTCGATTCAAGCACAGCGGCAATCGTCCACAATCCGACTTTTGTTGGATTCCCATCCTCCTTGAGCAGAGTAAAGTTGCCTCGATATGAATTCCTCTTCATCCATCGCTTTCAAGCTTCCTGCATCGCTGCGCCAAGGGCTGGTTCGCGTCTGCTTTCGATCCATGCGGATGACACAAATGATCCAGACTGCACAAATCCTGATCTTCGTCCTTGGTTCAACGCTGCTTCACGCTCAAACTCCCGCGCCGCAGCCGTTTCCGCTTGACTACGTGGATATGCTCGCTTCACCGTCTCCCATCGATCTCTCCTATCTGCTCGATGCGCCTGCCGGCAGGCATGGATTTCTTCGTGTCGCCAACGGCCATCTTGCCACTGCGGACGGCAGCCGAATTCGTCTCTGGGGTGTCAACATCACCGACTGGAGCGCGGGTTCGCGTCAGATTCCCGACAAAGCCGATGCCGCTTTCTGGGCGCAGGCGCTGGCGCGGTTCGGCGTCAACTGCGTCCGTCTCCAGTTCCTGGATCTTCCGGCTCCGCGCGGACTCATCGCTGCGCTTCACCCCGATACTCGCTCGCTCGATCCTGACCAGCTTGATCGAGAAGACTTCTTCATCGCACAACTCGAGCAGCGCGGCATTTACATCGACTTCAATCTCCTCGTCGGTCGGCCATTCATGACGGGTGACGGCGCAACCGATGCGGACAAACTCCGCGAAGGAGCCAAAGGAACCTCGCTATTCGACCATCGCCTCATTGAACTCCAGCAGGAATATGCGCGCCAGTTGCTCACTCACCGCAATCCGTATACCGGCCGCAGCTACAACAACGATCCGGCTATCGCTATCGTCGAAGTCAACAACGAAAACGCCATCAACGTCGGCTATCGTGCCCCATCCCGCTATTACGCGCAGGAACTCGAAACCCTCTACAACCATTGGCTGACGCTTCATCGCACCCCTGCGCAGATTGCGGAGTTGCGCACGCTTGCCTCGGTCGCCAATCCGGCCATGCCCGTTCCCTTGCTGAACTGGCGAGGTCAAGCCGCCACGGCGGCTCCCAGGCGCTTTCACGCGGAGGCGGAGTTTTTCCTCAATCTCCAGCACAGCTACTTTGATTCGATGCGAATGTTTCTTCGGCAGACCCTGCGCGATCAGTCGCTCATCATCGCCACCGCCGATCACAGCCATGCAAACAGCGGCTATCCCATCCTGATGGCGACCGCGGACAACGACATCCTTGACGGCCACACCTACTGGCAACATCCGGAGATGTACGTTCATAAATCTCCCATGGTCGATGATCCGCTCAACTCCACCGTCGTCGAGCTGTCACGCTCGGCGATGGTCGGCAAGCCCTACACCGTCAGCGAGGTCAACAATCCATTCCCCAACGACTACGATGCCGAGGGAATTCCGGTGCTCGCCGCCTACGGCGCGCTTCAGGACTGGGACGCCATTCTCTGGTACACCTTTGAACCGAAGCAATCGCGCACCGCTTCTCCCTACGTGGGCGACCCCTTCGATATCTCGCAGCACCCGGTCAAGATGGCCGAGTTGGCGGCTGGCGCGCTGCTCTTTTTGCGTGGAGATGTGAAGCCAGCGCAGACCACCGTCACGCGCACCTATTCGCGCGATCAGGTCTTTGATTCCATGCTGCTGCCCACCACGGATCGCCCCTACTTCACGCCCGGTTTTCCGCTTTCGCTGCCGTTGCTGGATGTGGTTCGCATCGCTTCGTTTGACGGTCCGCCCACACAGAAATTTCCCATCGTCTCCAGCGCTTCTCCCATCCGCTCGGACACGCATCAGCTTGCCTGGTTTTCCGGCGCTCCTCACACGGGTCTGGTCACCGTGGACACGCCGCGCACTCAGTCGTTGATCGGATTTCTGAATGCGCATCCCGATATCGCCGACACCAACGTCGCAGCGGCCATTCAGAACCACTTCGCCGCCATTCAGGTCACCGCTCTCGATGGAGAATCGATTGCCACAGCCCATCATTTGTTGATCGTGGCTGGTTCCACCGTAGCCAACTCCGGCGCTCAGTGGAACTCCGTCGGTACTGCGCTCACTCAATGGGGCAAGGCTCCCGTCACGATTGAGCCGGTGCTCGGCCAGCTCAACCTGCGCCATCTTGACGGCGCACGCGCGGTCACACTCACCGCGCTCAACGGCGCTGCGCAACCGATGGGCAAGCCAGTGATGGCGACTCGCGCCGGCGGCATCTGGAAGCTGCCGCTCCATGAGATCACCACCTGGTATCTGGTCACCATCCAGCGATGAAAAAATCCCACGGCCTGCTGGAAAACGACTCCAAAGGCCGTGGGATTTCATTGCAGTGCAACCAAAGAATTACTTGTTACTCGACTGCGACAGAGACCAGCTTTCCCGCACGCGTCATCGCATTCAGCCGCTTTTGTTGCTCCGCGGAGGAATCCGGTTTCCGCCAGGTGGAAGCGGCCGCACGTTTTTCCATCGCCGCCAGCCGATCGCTGAAGCCGTTTGCCGCTGCTCCCACAGCCGCCTGCGCTTTCTGAACGCTGGCGGCAAAGCTGGCAATCTCCGCCTGTGCGTTCTCCGGATGATAGCCCAGTCGATCGCCCGTCTGCATTGCTGCGATCAGTGCATCCGGTGGCTGCGCCGCGGGCCACGTCTGCTGCATCGCCTCGTATGCGCCACGCAGCCGCGTCATCGCTCCGGCAAAACCGTCCAGCTCGCTTCGTTTCGCCATCAGTTCCGCGTTGCGTTTCACCTCAATCACCACGCGATCATGCACACTATGGCGCGCGATGGGAATCCTCGTCGTCAGCGTATTTCCCTCGAAGCTCCATCCGCCCTGGCCCAGCGCATTGGCCTGTTTCACAGCGGTCCCGTTCACCGTCACCGTCTCCGGTGGCCAGTCCGCAGGCAGGCGAAGCTCATAGCCGCGCTCTTCCAGCATTCCCGCAAAGTGGCCCTCCACCGGACCGATTTCGACGCGCAGCGTGTCGCCCTGCTGCGTCGCCTTCACAGGCAACCTGGTCCATGCGCCATATTGATATTCCACCGCTTTGCCCGAGTCTTCATAGACGCGATACTCCACGCTCTGCCCCGACTTCATCGGCCACACATTCAGAATCAGCGGATCGACCGGCTTCTGGCCCGTGTACAGCATCGGCGGCTGCATCGGTACAATCGCGCCAGCTTTCACAAACACCGCTGTCTGTTCAATCGAATAGCTACGATTGACCGTCGTCGGTCCCGTGAAGTGTTTCCCGCTCGACCACTCGACCCATTCACCCTTCGGCAACCACACGGACTCCGTCGCCAGCCCTGTCACCGCATCGCCGGCCTTCACCACCGGAGCCACCAGCATCTGGTCGCCAAACATGTACTCATCCCGGCTTGTGTAGGCCGCATCCGCTTCCGGCCAGTCGTAGTACAGCGGATGCACAAATGCTACCCCGGTATCGTAGGTCCGTCGCGCCTCCGTGTAGATGTAGGGTTGCAATGCATAGCGCATCTGGAAGCTCCTGCGCAGAATGGACGAGTATGGCTCCGGGTATGCCCATATCCTGCGCTCCGACTCCGGATTCTTCGTCGTATGTGTGCGCAGAATCGGGCTGAACTCGCCAAACTGCACCCACCGCGTATACAGCTCGGGATCGACCGCGCCCGGCATGTGTCCGCCGATATCGTGGCTCCAGTAGGCATAGCCCACATTGGCCGCGGTTGCCGTGAACCACGGTTGAAACGCCAGTGAATCCCACACCGAAACCGTGTCACCGGAGAAGCCGATCTGATAGCGATGATTGCCCAGCCCACCCCAACGATGAAACAGCAGCGGACGCTTGCCCTCGCGTTCTTGATCGGTGAAATGCACATAGTTCAGCCACCACGTCGGACTCACGCCCGGCAGGCTTGTCGTCGGTTCCTGCTGCCAGTCCAGCCACCAGAAATTGATTCCTTCTTTCTCCAGCGGATGGTGCAGGATGTTCATGTAGTTGGTGGCGTATTTCTTGTTGGCAATGTCAAACGGAACATACTTCTTCGTCGCCGGATCGATGCCCATCGCGTGTGCCATCGCAGGATACTGCGCCTCCCACGGCTGCACTCCTGACGCCGGATGCAAATTCAGACTCGTCTTCAAGCCGTCAGCGTGCAATCGCTCCAGAAAATCTTTGGGATAGGGAAACAGAACCTTATTCCATGTATACCCACTCCAGCCCAACGTATGCCCGGACTGGTCCGTCTCGCCCATCGCCTTGAGCTGTTGCTCATTGATGTGCCAATCCATGTCGATCACAAAAACATCAAGCGGCGTGTCGTTTTCGCGAAATCCCTCTGCGATCCGCAAAATCTCCTGATCGCTGTAAGCCCAGTAGCGCGACCACCACGTGCCAAAGGCAAATCGCGGTGGCAGCGGAATCCGTCCCGCGACGCGCACAAAATCTCCCAGCGCCGCGCGATACTCATGCCCGTAGCCAAAGAAATACCAGTCCTGCCGCGCCCCTGCCGGACGCAGCATCACCCACGGCCAGGGACTTTGTTCGCCTTTCAGAAAGCGAAAATCCGCCGAGTCAAACAGCGGTCGCGTCGAGTCGTCCACCAGCGCCCATCCCGC
The DNA here is from genome assembly GCA_021851335.1 of Acidobacteriota bacterium. GTDB lineage: Bacteria > Acidobacteriota > Terriglobia > Terriglobales > Acidobacteriaceae > Acidicapsa. The sequence goes on from JAJZEA010000001.1 coordinate 77,098, forward strand.
ACGCGAAACCAGACCCTGTCCAATCGGCTCACGCGTCTTGTCCCCTCGCGCTCCATCCAGCGTGCGCGTCGTGCCCATCAGGTTTTCCGGATTTTTCATCCCCGGTTCCCACGTCACAGCGTTGCCGTCCACGCTCATGCGAATCGAAAGATTCTGCGCATCGAATTCGCCTTCGCTTCCTGCATTCGGCTGGTAGGTCAGCGTCAGCGCATCGGTCGCAATCACGACGCCGTTCGCTGTCATGGTTCGGGTAAAATGGGGAACCGGCATCCGCCGATTCAGAAAGACAAACGAGGCATGATCCTCAAACCTTCCATCGGCGGCCCACTCCATGCGAATCAATCGCGAGGTAAGCACCGTGAAACGCGCATGGCCCACGGTGACGATTGCCCGCGGATTGGCTACAGGGTCCGTCACGGTGGTTTCGTCCTCCGTCGCGCCGGAGAGTGTTTTGCTGGCTGGGGTTAAGGATGGATGAGGATCCGGGTGGTTTTGCGCTGCGCAAAAGCCGCTTCCCCAGGTCAAAGTCAGGACGGTGAGAGATAACAAGAATTTCAGCACTTCTTCCTCCGTAGTTTTATCTACAGAGAAAAACAATATCACCCTCGCAACAACGCAGCCGCCTTCACCGATTCAAACGTTAAATCCTGCACCGTCGCGCCTGTTGCTTCGCGCCACTGGTCAAACAGTCGACCATAGCTCATCGTCGTGCGCATCTCCGTCGGCACCTGCAACGCATCTGCGGTCAGGTCAATCCACTCCGGCTCGCCTTCCAGTTCCGCATAGACGCCGATCGGCGTCTCATCCACGACACACAATCCCCGCCCGTCCCGATACTCGGTCCGCCACTTCTCATAACGGAAAACCGGTTCCATGCCAACGGCGCGGAGAATCCCGGCAATGGCCGCTTCGTCGTCCACTTCCGTCTCTGTCTCCACGCGATGTTTGTGACGATCTTCCCCCACGCCTGATGGTGGCACACGCTTGTGCGTCACCACTGTTCGCCCGGCATATTCGCGAATCCGCACCAGCTCCCGCCGCGCTCGCAGCGTTCGCTCCGGCGTGTCAAACAGGACGTTGCTCTCGAAGCTTCGCGCCGTCTTCACCACAAAGCCAAGCGCCGTCAATCGCGCTTCAAGCAGCGCCAGATTCGACACGGCAAATTTGATCTCTGTTTCGATGCCAACCATTGCTGGCGAGTATACGGGATTTGCCCCGTTGCGAGTGTTGCGAGTAGATAATACTTCTATGCCAACCTTGCATCTCCGCATGGAAACGCCGTTTGCGCGCCCGGACGGGGCGCTCTGGCAGCCATCTGCCGCAGATGCCGCCCGGCTGGATCAGGCGGCTTCCATTCTCCGCGGCGGCGGCACCGTGGCCATGCCCACGGAAACCGTCTACGGACTCGCCGCGAACGCTTTGGATGCGGATGCCGTCGCAAAAATCTTTCTCGCCAAGCAGCGTCCACACTGGGATCCGCTCATCGTCCATGTCAGCGATTTCGCCATGGCTCAAACCGTCGTCGCGGCGATCTCTCCGGCCGCTCAAGTCCTCATCGACGCCTTCTGGCCTGGCCCGCTCACACTGCTCCTGCCGCGTTCCGCGCGCATTCCCGATATCGTCACAGCGGCGCGTCCGCTCGTCGGTGTGCGCATGCCCATGCATCCGGTTGCCCTTGCGCTGATCCGCCGCGCCGGGGTTCCGCTGGCAGCGCCCAGTGCCAACCGTTTCGGCCACATCAGCCCTACCAGCGCCGCGCATGTTCTTGACGACCTTGATGATCGCATCGACGCTGTCCTCGATGCCGGCCCCACAACTTTTGGCGTAGAGTCCACGGTCCTCGATCCATCGCAGCATCCGGCAATCCTCTATCGCCCCGGAGCCATCTCACGCGAAGAAATCGCATCAGCCCTCGAACCGCTCTGCGGTCTGGACCCGGTTCGCGAGTGGAAGACGGACACGCTCACCGATCAACCGCGCGAAGCCCTGCCTTCGCCCGGTGTTGGCCTGCGTCACTACGCGCCGCGCGCTCGCGTGATCCTCGTTCCGGCTCACGCCACGGCCATTGCCGCCGCATTGTCCGATCTCACATTGCTCGGCCAGCGCGTGGGGCTGCTTCTTCCGCGGCATCTGCCCGGCGCAATCCCGCCAGCGGTGCTTACCCAGGCCATCTGTTTTCCGTGGGGCAACTGGCTGCTTCCTGAGACGCTTGCCGAATCCCTCTATGCCGGGCTGCGCTCACTGGACTCTGCGAGCTGCTCCGCCATCGTTGTTCCCACGCCCGAGCCATCCGGCATCGGGGCCGCGTTGCTGGATCGCTTGCAAAAAGCTGCGGTCCCTTCCCAGGCCACGGATACGGACCGATAATTCCGGCTTGTCGTAGAGCGGCTTCAAATGCAACGTATCAGGCGCGAGGGATGAAACACGACGTATCCGGCATCAGGCGCCTGCGTTTGTGCCTGTTTCACCATGTTTGTACAGATATTTAATGGCGGATTTGTACACCAGCGTCCGCTGCTTTCCGCGAATCTTGATCGAATTCCTGTCATACCATTCGATGACTCCGTGCAACTGCCTGCCATCTTCCAGCACAATCACCATCTGCGTCTGGTGCTGGATCTGTTTCTTCAGATAAAACACTTCGGCATCATGCTGGGAATACTCTTCCATTCCCGGCACGCGAGCGGTGAAGGGAAGCGCAGCGCGAATCTGCTCGCGCAGGCCAGCACGCCGGCTCCCGCGATTGTCGCGCTTTTCCTCCTGCGAAGGGCGAGAATGCATGGCGTCCTGTGCGCTGTCCGTCTCCGCAGAGCGCAGCGAAGTATGGTTCAATGGACGATCTTTCCCTGCATCAACGTGTTGCTCTTCAAATTCCATCGCCGACGTCCTCACGCTTTCCCCGATCGCTTCGCACGCCGACAGGCTCCCTGCACCAGCCACGAAGTACCGGGTCGTATCATTTATCATTTACTGCCTGAATGCCAGCATCCTTAACTCTTCCGATGCCGATCCTGTCCCCGGGGTTGTCACCGAATCAACTCTTCACCAGCCCTGCCGCCATCGCATCCAGTGAGAGCGACCGCAGCAGGTTCCGACGCATGCCCGCATCCACGCCATGCATCTCTCGCGCGGCCCGCTCCAGCCATTCCAGGTTAATCGTCTGCGCCAGCGCTCCCAGCTCCGACATCAAGTCGCAGTTGCGCATCAGTTCCGTCGCTCCTGCATGGGCCAGCATCAGGTCTTCCACCAGCGAGTGCAGCGCGCGCATCAATCCCTGCATCTTCACCTGTCCTTCGGCGCCGGCGCGATAGCTCTCCGTCATGCGAAACAGTGCCGAATCATCCGGCTCACGCAGCGCGCTCCGCAGGATTCCCAAAGCATCGTTGCGGCTCGTCAGCCACGCTTCCAGATCGAATCCAAGCGCCCGCCCAACTGCCCCCTCGGCCAGCCGAGCCACCAGTGTCCGTTGTGCCGGTCTCAGTTCCGGTCGGCGTTGCGCCAGCAAATGCTCCAGCGTCTCCCGCGGCACAGCATGGAGCCGATGCAGCACCGCGCGCGAACGAATCGTCGGCAGCAGCTCCGCTGGATTTTCGCTCAGCAGCATCAGCGTGCAGTGTGCCGGCGGCTCTTCCAGCACCTTCAGCAGGCTGTTCGCGGCCTCTTTCATCAGCGCTGAAGTCGTAAACACATATACCGATCTCCGACCTTCGCTCGGCGGACGATAGTACGCATTGTGGATCACCTGCCGCACCTGCCCAACTTTAATCAGCAACTGCGGAGGATCCGGCGGAATCACCATCACGTCCGGATGCGTCTGCACCAGAATCCTCGTCTCGCGCTTGTCTGTTTCGCGCAGATCCTCGCGCGCTTCCACCGCCTCCGCCACGCGAGCTTCCAGATTCTGCGCCTCGCCAATCCGCTCACAATTTCTGCATCGCCCACAATAATCCGGCAGGCCATCGGTCTCTGTCGGCTCCAGACAATTCACCAGTCGCGCAAACATCAGCGCCAGCGTATATTTGCCCGAGCCTCGGGCTCCGGCTACGATCATCGCCTGCGGCACACGCTCCGCAGCCACCGTCTCACGCAGCCGTCGCACCACCGATTCGTTGCCCAGAAATTCGCGGAAGCTCACAAATCGAGGCTATCAGATGCCCACACCGCTTCGCGATCGGCCACCGCCGTCATTCACCTTGCGTTACAATCGACCCATGCGGCGTCTGCTCCAGCTCGGAACGCTTCTTCTGCTTGCCGCAACCATCCTGGTGCCGATCTCGGAATCCTTCGACCGCTGGGATGCTCCAGGTCTTGGCAACGATACCGAATTTCATCTCTTCGCCATCGTCCTTTTCCTCGCACTTGTTCTTCTGCTTTGCCGCCATCTTGCCGCCTCGCTGTATCCGTGGCGGATGGCCGTCCTGTTTGCGCTTGCATGCCCATTTCGTCGCCGCCAGCAACGGCAAACGGAACTTGCGCATGCCATCTTCTTCGTCCCTCCGCTGGCATCTCCACCCACACAGGCACTTTCTCCTCTTCGCATCTGATTTCTCCTGGGTCGTGCGCGCCTCTGCGTGCGTTTGTATTGCTGCGTGCGCTGTATGCCGCCGCGCCAATGCCTGCCGCATTCTTTCCCCCGCCATCCCCGAGGAGTTGCCTGTGTTTCGTTTTATTCGCCATTCTCTTTCTTTCGTCGTCATACTTCTCTTCACCCTCGCCGCGAACGCTCAAACCACCGGCTGCATCCTCGGATCTCTGCGCGCACCAGACGGCTCACCCATCGGCTCGGCACGCATCACTCTCGTCACCCCGCAGGGTAGTAGTTTCTCAACCGTCTCCGCCTCGTCAGGGGATTTTTCTTTCCTCCATCTCGCCAGCGGAACGTATACACTTCGCGCTCTAGCCAAGGCATACCGCCCATCTCCGACCACCGGCATTGAAGTCGCAGTCGGACGCGCCACGTCGATCACCGTGCCGCTTCAGCTTGCCGCCAGCGCAGCTACGGTTCAGGTCTCCGCGGTCACCTCCGCGCTGGACGCCACGCAAACCTCCTCCGTTGTCAACATCGACCGTGATCGCGTCGAGGAACTCCCCATTCCCAGCCGGGATTACCTCACCTTCACGCTGCTTTCGCCGCTCGTTGCCGCCTCCAATCCCGCGCAATCCGTGCTCACCGGAGGCGCCAGTTCCGGCGGTTTCAGCTTTGGCGGACTGCGCCCAGCCAGCAATGCCGTTCTGCTCGACGGCGTCAACGATGACGACGAATTTTCCGGCGGCAGCCGCACCGAGCTTTCTCCGGAAGCGATCAGCGATTTTCAGATCGTCAATCACGGATTCCAGGCTCAATCCGGCGGAGCCGCCGGGGGATCGATCGATGTGGCCACGCGCTCCGGCGTCCATCTTCTGCACGGCGACGCCTTCACCTTCGTTCAAAATGGCGCGCTCAACGGCACACCGCCGCTTGGCCTCTATCCTCACAAGCCCGACGAGAATCGTGAACGCGCGGGCTTTTCTCTCGGAGGACCGATCCTCCACGATCAAGCGTTCTACTACCTGGCCGCCGAGCAGGAGATCGCGCAGGGTGAGGATGTCTCCGATCTCAGCCCCGCCACACTCTCCGCGCTCAACGCCGCAGCGTTACATTCCGCCGCGCTTGGCTCGCTCCAGCTACACTCCGGATTCTTTCCCACGAACGATCAGCAGACCGAACTTTCCGCGCGGTTGGATCGCGCGCTTTCCAGCCGCGAAGCACTCATGATGCGCTACGCCTTCACCAACACGCGCAACGTCTCTGACGCCTTCAATACCGACGATCTCACCGATCTCTCCGCGCGCGGCTCCACCTTTGTCGCGGACAACAGCCTCAACGCCGCACTCACTTCCACGCTCAGCTCCACACGCCTCAACCAGCTCAACTTCGAACTCGCACAACGCCGCTTCGTCGCGCACACCGGCGACTCCGCTTTGCAGCCTGCAATCTCCGGTGTGCTCATTCCCGGCGTCGCGCTCTTCGGCACGCCGTACTTCGGCAACGATCGTCACTTCGAAACGCATCTGGAATTCTCGGACAGCTTTTCGTTTCAGCGGCGCAGCCATCTCTTCCAGTTTGGCGCGCGTTCCGACCATGTCGCTCTTCGCGCGTTCACGCCCGATGCCGCGCATGGCGTCTTCGTCTTTCCGGATATCTCTTCGTTCGCCGCCGGCAATGCCAGTTTTTTTGTTCAGAGCTTTGGCCAGCCAGACACCAGCTTCGCCGAACTTCGTTCCGCGGCCTGGGCGCAGGATCACTGGGCTGCAACTCCATCGTTGACGCTCGACTACGGCCTGCGCTGGGATGACAATCATCTGCCCTCGCCGCTGCCGCAGTCGCCCTGGAATTTTAGTCCGCGTTTCGGCCTTGCCTGGGCACCCTCCAGTCGCATCCTGAAGCACACGGTCATCCGTTCCGGCTTTGGCCTCTTCTACGACCGTTTTCTGCTTTCCACGCTCAACCGCACGCTGGAGTGGAGCGGGACAAACGGCTTCACGCAGATTGCAGAAGATGCTGCTGCCACCGCAATCTATCGCCTCGGCATCCCAGCCTCGCAGCCTTACTCCACGCTTGCTCCATCCATCTTCACGGCGCGTTCCACACTGCGCAATCCATACAGCGAAGTGGCCTCGCTGGAAGTGGAGCGCGAGCTGCCCTTGCAAACCACACTCACCGCAACCTATCAATTCGTCCACGGCGTTCATCTCGGCCGCACCGTCAACATCAACCTTCCACCACCGGTCACGCTCACCGCTTCCAACGCGGCTTCACTGGGTGTTTCCGCGCCGACTGCGCAGCAACTCGGCCAGCCACTCTTCGGCTCTTCGCGCATCCTGCCCGCCTTCGATGCCGTCAACCAGTTCTCCACCGAAGCCGACTCCAACTTCAACGGAGCCACACTCTCCCTCAACCGACAGTTCCAGGATAATCTTGAAATTCTTGCCGGCTACACCTGGTCCAAAACCATCGATGATGCCTCCTACGACGCAGAGCAGCCGATGAATCCCTACAACCTCGCCGCCGAGCGCGCACTCTCACTTCAGGACCAGCGCAATCGCCTCACCCTCAGCGGTCTCTGGCTCATTGGCCCCGACCTCGACGATCCCGCCGATGCCGCAGCCGCAGCCCATCCCGGCATCTTCATGCGCTTTGCCACAGGCTTCGAGTTCACGCCCATCCTCACCGTCACCAGCGGCTTTCGTTCCAACCCGCTCACCGGCCAGGACACCACGCGCGAAGAGATTTTTCCTTTCGCCGCGCGGCCCATCGGCTTCTCGCGCAACTCCCTCGCCACTCCCGCGCAACTCGACTTCGATTTGCGCGCGCTGCGCATGATTCCCATCGGTCGCGGCCATCTGGATGTCGTCGCAGAGAGCTTCAATCTGCTGAATCATCCAAATATCGCGCTGCTGCAGGACGCCTATGGAACAGCCGCCCAGCCAGCCTCAAACTTCTCCGCGCCGGTTGAAACTTCCACCGCACGTCGCCTTCAGTTTTCTTTGGATTACGAATTCTGACCGCAAATGCGGGTTAGACGCAGACTCGCCTTGTGTCCGCTGACAGGCAAGATGGAAGCATTTTCGCTTCAGGCGAATGCAGTCCGTCAGCGGTTCGTGTGGCTTTTGTTTGAGCAAAAGCCACGTCGAAAGCGCGGCGTTCCGGTCGGAAACACTGGGAGCAAAAATGCTTTAACGTCCCGTCCATTGCGCGGCGCGTTTCTCCAGAAACGCACGTGTGCCTTCGTGCATATCGGCTGTCGCGCAGCAGGCGCCAAAGGCATCCGCTTCCATGCGCAGACCATCATCCAGCGAGCAATCCAGCCCGCAATCCACCACGTCCAGCGTCTGCTGGATGGCTACCGGAGCATTTGCGGCAATCTCCAACGCCAGCGCGCGCGCACGATCCATCAACTGCTCCGTGCTCACCACCTCATCCACCAGCCCGATGCGTAGTGCTTCCTGCGCGCCCACAATGCTGCCCGTCAACAGCAGCTTCAACGCCGCTCCGCGTCCCACCAGTCGTGGCAGCCGCTGCGTTCCGCCAAAGCCGGCCACCAATCCCAGCTTCACCTCAGGCTGACCCAGCTTGGCCGACTCTGCCGCCAGCCGCAGCGTACAGGCCATCGCCAGCTCGCATCCGCCGCCCAGCGCAAAGCCTTCGATCACGGCAATCACCGGCTTGCCCAGTTGTTCCATCCGCCGAAAGACCCGCTGCCCGGCTTCAGACAGGCGCATCCCCTCCGCCGCATCCACTTCCGCCAGCTCGCGAATATCCGCTCCTGCCACAAACGCCTTGCCCCCTGCGCCGCGCAGCAGGATCACGCGCACCGCATCGTCTTCCGCGCACGCCTCCATCACACGGCCCAGCTCAGCAATCGTTGCCTGGTTCAGAGCATTCAGCGCCGCAGGACGGTGGATCGTCACCCACGCCAGCGGACCCTCGACCGTCAACAGCAGATTTTCCATTTCGATCTCTTCCATCGTCCACACGCCTCGCCTGTTCCAGCCTCGCTGCCTGCTCTTCTACCCGCGTTGCCGTCGATCGGTGTGCATCCGGCAACTCATCCTGCAAAAAGTTCAAAGCAAACTTTCAGCGGTCTCCGGCACCGCCGTACTCTGCCGTCCACGGTCCACAGTCAGCAGCGGAATCCTCATCTCAAACTCTGTCCCTCGGCCCACCTCTGATTCTACGAGCACCTCGCCCTGATGCAGTTGCAAAATCCGATACGTCATCGCCAGCCCAATGCCGCTGCCTTCTTTCTTGGTCGTGTAGTAGAGATCAAAGATCTTCTCCAGCATCTCGTGTGGAATTCCCACGCCTTCGTCCCTCACGCGAATCACAGCGCGTCGATCGCTTTCGCTCAACTCCAGCGTCAGTGTTCCACCCTCGGGCATAGCCTGCGTTCCGTTCAGCGTCACGTTCAGCAGCGCCTGTTTCATCAGATCGCCATCCACCTTCACCATCACCGGATGATCCGGCACCACCGTCACCACGCGCACGCCACGCTGCGCCTGCTGCGCCTCGGTCAGCAGCACCACATCGTCCACCAGAGTTCTCAGGTCGCGCTCCATCAGTTGAATCTCCACGGGCCTCGAAAAATCCGCCAGCGTCTGCACCACGCGATCCAGCCGCTGAATCTCCGCCTGAATCACGTTCAGATGCCGCAGTGCGCCATCCTGTCCACTCCCCATGCGATTGCGCAGCAGTTCCAGGTGCACCACGATTGCGTTGATCGGATTCTTCACCTCATGCCCAACGCCGGCCGTCAACCGCCCAATGGCTGACAATCGCCGTGAGACTTCCAACTCGCTTTCAATCGCTTCCACACTCTCCGGATCATGCAGCTTGAGCAGCGCGCCTAAACCCCGCTCCGATCGCTCATTGGCAATAAACTCAAGCGAGATAGCAAATCGCCGCCCACTACCTGCCGTCACTTCTTCGCGCGTCAGTTGCTGCCCGCGTCTCCACGCCGTGCGAATGGTCTTGTCCAGATCATCGTCCGAGGCAAAAATCTCTTCCGCGCCATGCCCCACCAGTTGCCCCTGCGAACGTTCCAGCATCCGCGCCGCTGCCTCCGAGGCCAGCACCACCCGGCCATCGGCGGCAAAGAGCATCAGGCCATCCTGCAACTTTCCCAACACCTGCTCCACGTTGTCCTTCAACTCCGTGTACACATCCTCCACCGTGCGCATTCGCTGCCCAATCTGTTCAATCTTGCTACTCACGCGAGCCACAGCATCGCCGTTGCTTACAGCCTGCTTGTCGGCGATATTGGCCAGCACCCCGTCGCGTTCCTGCCTCGTCCAGTAGTCCAGTCGCTCGCTCAGCTCCTCCATTGGCTTCAGCGCCAGATTTCCCAGCAGCAGCGCCGCCACCAGCGCCGTAATCAGCGCCAGCCCCATCAGGGAAATCGCTGCTCGAATCCACGGCGCATACTGTGCTCGCAGCAAGCTCGTCCGCACTCCCACATGCACAGAGACAAAGGGCTTCCCGTTCCGATCAATCGGCAACACCAGCTCATACACCTGTGCCGGCTCCAGCGTAACCCGCAGCAGCTTCCACACCCCGCCATGCAACAACTCTTCAAACCCCGGCCGCGTCGGCAGCGGCATATCCTCCGGCGTCGCTCCCGTCGTCAACAGAATGTGGTCTGCACTGTCGCCAATGTTGATGTCATAAACCGTCGGCGAGTAGCGATTCACCGCATTCATCATCGCCAGCAGTGCATCATTGCTCCGCACCGCCTGGGCTGCCAGCGTGCGCAGTTCATTCGGATCGTTGGGGTCCACCACATGATCCTTCAACCCTGCTTCCAGCGCCAGTTGCAGCGCATACCGCACCTCTCGCGCCACCTGTAGATTCGACTCGTACGACTGATGGATCGTCGCCTCCAGCAACTGATCCAGATACACCAGCGAAAGCACCGAAGCCACAGCCACCACCAGCGCGCTGATGGCAATCACCAGTTTTGTCTTCAGTCGCATTCGCTACAGCTCCTTTTCGCCCGGTTGTTCCGGCTCTTTGCGCTCATATTCCTTCAGCTTGTTGTGCAGCGTCTTCAGGCTCACCGCCAACATCTGCGCCGCGCGCGTCTTGTTGCCGCCTGCGGCCTCCAGCGTCTTCAGAATCAGCTTCCGTTCCGCCTCCGCCACGGTCGTGCCCACGCTCAACTGCACCGCTGCGTTGTCCACCGTTGCCTGCGCCATAGCCTCAGCTTTCGCCGTGGCCTCGGCCTTCGCCGTCTCCGGTGGCAGGTGCTCCAGGTCGATCTTTCCATCCTCGGGAGCCAGAATTACGGCTCGTTCCATCGCATTCCGCAGCTCGCGTGCATTCCCTCGCCACTCGCACTCCTTCACTCTGCGCAGCGCGCGTTCCGTCATTCCTGTCACGCGCCGACCGTGCTTGGCATTCATCTCGGTCAACATCACCTCCACCATCAGCGGAATATCCTCCCGGCGCTCCCGCAGCGGTGGCAACTGCACATGAAACACATTCAGCCGATAGAGCAGGTCAGCTCGCAACTGTCCCGCCGCCACCGCCGCATCCGGATTGCGATTCGTCGCCGCCAGCACACGCACATCCACGGCAATCTCCGCGCTGCCGCCCAGTCTTCGCAGCTTTCGCTCTTCCAGCACGCGCAGCAGCTTGGCCTGGATTCCAATCGGCATCTCGCCCAGCTCATCCAGCAGCAGCGTTCCGCCCTCGGCCAGTTCAAAGCATCCCGCGCGTCGCTCCATCGCTCCGGTAAACGCCCCCTTTTCGTGCCCAAAGATTTCGCTCTCCATCAGCGTCTCCGGAATCGCCGCGCAGTTCACCGCCACAAACGGTTTTCGCTTCCGGTCGCTCAGTTCGTGCAGCGTCCGCGCGATCAGTTCCTTGCCGGTCCCGCTTTCTCCGGTAATCAGTACTGAGACATTGGTTCCCGCAATGCGCTCGATCAGACGAAAGACCTCCCGCATCCGCTCCGTCTGCCCCACCAGAGCGCCCAGTGAACTGCTTTGCCGCATCTGTCTCCGCGTCTGCTCTCGCTCCGCCTCTGTCTCGCGCTGTCGCGTCGCATTCGTCAGAATCGTCTTCAAACGCCCGGCATCCACCGGCTTCGGCAGGAAGTCATATGCGCCCAGCTTCATCGCGTCCACGGCCAGCTCCACGGAGCCTTGAGCCGTCAGGACAATTACCGCCAGCGACATCTCGGAGTCGGCCAGCTTCATCAGCAGTTCCATGCCATCCATGCGCGGCATCTTCAGGTCCGTAATCACAATCTCCGGACTCCACGCAATCACCTTCTCGTAGCCTTCCAGGCCGTCCTGCGCCGTCTCCGTGCGATAGCCCCAGTCGCCAATCAACTCGGCCAGTCCCTGACGCGCATGCACCTCGTCTTCCACAATCAATACCTTTACTGGCGTCCCTGTCGTCACTGCCCGGCTCCTCGTGCTTGGCTCAATACCCCATTTGCCCACATCCATTCAGTCTATCCCTCTGCCATGTCATCGCGCCGCTCTCTTCGCCCGCTTGCTCTCATGCCTCATTGACAGTTCCTCGCTTCGTTCCTCACACTGGATTTCTGGATCGCATCCGCTCCTCCGGCTCAGTCGCACAACGATCTGGTCAGCCCTGCACAATCTCTCCATCATCGGACACTTCCATGACCACCGCCCTCGATTTCGCCCGTCAGCATCAGCAGCGTTTCCTCGACGAACTCAAGACGCTTCTGCGCATTCCCTCCGTCTCCACTGACCCTGCGCATCGCGACCACGTGCGCCAGGCGGCTACACACATCGCCACCGAACTCACGCGCATCGGCCTTGAGAACGTTCGCCTCATCGAAACCACCGGAACCTCGCCCACCGGACATCCTCTTGTCTATGCTGACTGGCTCCACGCCCCCGGCGCGACCACGGTGCTCTTTTACGGTCACTACGACGTGCAGCCGCCCGAGCCGCTCGACGAATGGCTTTCGCCGCCCTTTGAACCCACCGAACGCGACGGCAATCTCTACGCCCGTGGCGCCGTCGATGACAAAGGCCAGATGTTCATGCACATCAAGGCCGTCGAGTCGCTTTTCGCCGCAAACGGCAAACTGCCGCTCAACGTCCGCTTCCTCATCGAAGGCGAAGAAGAAGTCGGCGGAGAAGGCATTGCCGCCTATGTCGCCACTCGCCCCGCCGATCTCCACGCCGACTTTGCCATCGTCTCCGACACATCGATGTTTGCTCCCGGACTTCCCACGCTTTGCATCGGTCTTCGCGGCATGATCTACACCGAGATCGAGGTCCGCAGCGCGCGGTCCGATCTTCATTCCGGCTATGGCGGAGCCGCGCCCAACTCCTTCAACGCCCTCGCTCACATCCTCGCCAAAATCAAGGATGAATCCGGGCAAATTCTCATCCCCGGCATCCAGGATACGGTTCTCCCGCCTGCCGAAGATGAGCGCCGGTCCTGGCAATCCCTGCCCTTTGACGAAGAGGAGTTCCGCGAAACCGTCCTTGGCAGCCAGGCGATCGTCGGCGACAGCCGTTTCTCCGTGCAGGAACGCATCTGGGCGCAACCCACCTTCGACGTCCACGGCATCCGAGGCGGATTCACCGGCGTCGGCGCCAAGACCGTGATTCCGGCCAAAGCTCTGGCCAAAGCCTCCATGCGCCTCGTGCCCAATATGTCTGCCGCAGACAGCTTTACGCGCTATCGCAGCTTCATCGAGCAGGTCTGCCCTCCCGGCGTCTCCGTCGAGGTTCGCCTCATCCACTCCGCTGAGCCAAGCCTGATTCCCATCGACAACCCATGGATACGCGCCGCGGCTTCCGCCATGACCCAGGTCTGGGGCAGGGAAACCGTCTTTGTCCGCTCCGGTGGCAGCATTCCCATCGTTGGCGATCTCCAGCGTCACCTCGCTCTGCCCTGCGTCATGATGGGCTTTGGCCTCGCTGACGACAACCTTCACGCCCCCAACGAAAAATTCTGCCTGCGCAACTTCCACCTCGGCATCGAGTCCATCCTGCGCTTCCTGGAGTCGGCCGCCACGCTTCCGCCCACGCGCTGACCGCCATTACGCCCATGCATCCCCACCCTGCGCCACTTCCCGCCGCCGCCGAGGCATTCATCCTCGCCGGCGGCTCCTCCTCGCGCTTTGGCTCGCCCAAATCCCAGGCCATCCTCGCTGGCCAACCCCTCATCGTTCACGCCCTCCATCTGATCCGCGCCGTCGGCCTCTCGGCCCGCATCGCAGGAGTCCATCCTTCAACCACTTCCGCCTCGCTTGCCTCCCACGCGCCCGTCATCGCCGACGTACACCCGGGCCTTGGACCGCTCTCGGGTGTTCATGCCGCTCTTGTCGCCTCCTCGTCAGAGTGGAACCTCATTCATCCCATAGACCTGCCACTCATTCCTCCAGCCCTTCTGGATTGTCTGCTGCGCCGCGCCTCGCTCACCCTCGCGCCTGTCACCTGCCTCCGCGTCAACGGTCTCCTTCAACCATTCCCCGTCGTCGTCCACCGTTCTGTCCTGCCTTCCGTCACCGCTGCTCTCTCCGGCTCCGCCAGTTGTTTCCGCCTCTGGCAATCCTTCGACGCTCTCGATGCACCCCGCATCGAACTGCTCCTTCAAGCGGCGCAAATTCCCGTCGACATCCTCCCGCCAGCTCTCTGGTTTCGCAGCGTCAACACCCCCGCTGACCTCACATTCGTCCGCCATAGCTTTGACCTTCGCGCTCGATCCCTTACTCTGGAAGCGTGAGCGAATCCCAACTCGATCCCTCGGAACCGGATCTCCCCGCGCTGCATCCCGCGTCGCCCGATCCTGCTTCCACGTCCGATTCCGAAGCGCCCTTCATCGAGTTCCGAGAAGTCTCCATCGCCTTTGGCTCACGCCAGATTCTCGATCGTGTCAGCTTTTCCATCCCCCGCGGCCAGACGCTCTGCATCCTCGGTCGCAGCGGCGTCGGCAAATCCGTCTCCCTCCGCATCCTTCTCGGCTTCCTCAAGCCAGACTCCGGCTCGGTCCTCGTCGAGGGCAGGGAAGTCACCACCATGGATGAACGCGCCCTCCAGCAGATTCGTCATGACGTCACCATGGTCTTCCAGAACGGCGCGCTCTTTGACTCCCTCACCGTCGGTGAGAACATCGCCTTCCCTCTGCGCGAAGTCGGCAATCTTCAGGAAGATCAGATCCAGCAGCTCGTCGACCGAATGCTCAACCTGGTCGAAGCCGGCGACCTCCGCAATGCCTTACCCTCCAGCCTCTCCACGGGGCAGAAGCGTTGCATCGCCATAGCCCGCGCTCTGGCGGCTCAACCCCGCGCCATCCTCTATGACGAACCCACCACCATGGTTGACCCGCTCGCGGCCCGTCTCATCGGCAATCTCATTCAGCGGCTCAAGCGCCAACTCGGCCTCACCAGCATCGTCGTCACGCACGACATGCGCTTTGCCCGCCGACTCGCCGACCGCGTGCTCTTTCTTGAGTCCGGCCAGGCACGCTTCTTCGGCCCCGCTGCCGAATTTGAGAACTGCCCGGACGCCGAAGTTCAGCAGTTCCTCCATCTCGACGCCTACATCCTCCCCGGCCGCTCCTGATCCGCCACGGCCCGTCCACCTCGCCGCCCGCTGCCCCTGTTCAACCGTTGTCAAGTGTCCCCCTTGTGCAAAAACGACCTATCTCCTTCATTTCAAATAGAAAATAATCCTTCCAAAAATGGCATGATTTTTCTCGCAATCTGCCATACTCATTCCACGGAAGCAAAATCAAAGCCGCACTACCCAGCGAATGCGCCGCCAGACTGCATTCGGCTCAGGAAAATTGCATCCTCACGGCTGCTTTGCGGGGTAGAGCGGCTCTGACTTTGCTTTCATCCTTGAAGCAGGAGATCCATCGTCCCATTCATCAACGACAAAAGAGTAATCATAATGTAAACAAATCCACCAAAAAATAGTAATCAGAAAAATAATACCCCCTACCCCCCCCTCCCCTCGTTTCAGCGATAGGTAACCATTTAATTTACCTTATAGTAAACAGAGGTAAACCTAAAAAGCTTCAGAATGTGAGCGGGAAATTCTCCCCGGTTCACGCCGAAGTGGGAAGCGTGGCGGCTCGACTGGTCAGCTTCTGGCGGCCATTCGATTCAGCCGTTGTAAGGTTGGCTCAGACCGTGACTCTGACTGCGAGGCGTCGCATTTTCCCATGAATCCCATCTCCACTTCACATGAGCCTGCTTCCGATTCGTCACGCGCAGCGCATCTGGCGGCCTTTCAGCATTTGCAGCAGACCGGCCAGATGCACGATGCGGCTGCTCATCTGGCTCGCGCGCTCGATCTTCGTGCCTATGTTGCGTTGCCGTTTCGTGGTTCGGTTCCGATGGCGCGTGTCCTTGTCCTGCAATCGATTCTGGCGGGCAATGTACTCATGCACCGTTTCCTCGACGATCGACTCTTTCAGGTTCATGTGCTGCTGGTCGAGTTCTGGCAGCCCGAAACGCCTTTACCCGAGCACGATCTCGTCTTCAACGCCATTGGTGACGCCGACGTTCGCCAGGAGGCGCTCGCGCAGGCCGCTCTCATCCTGCAAGGAACGGCTGCGCCCGTCTTCAATCCGCCTTCCTCCGTTCGTTCCACCTCGCGGGCACACAATGCGGATCGGCTTCAGCGGTTGCACGGCGTCCGCACGGCAAAGACGGTTCGAGTCAACCGTTCCGAGATGGTTTCCGACGCTTTGCCGGAGACTCTCGATCGTCATCTGCTCGGTTTTCCCTTGCTGGTGCGCGCGCCCGGCTTTCATATGGGTCAGAACTGCCTGCTTGTCGAGTCAAACGAGCAGTTGCCCGGTGTGCTCGAGCAGTTGCCCGGCGACGAACTCCTTCTGCTCGAATACATGAATGCGCGCAATGCCGATGGCTGGTGCCGAAAGTTTCGCGTTCTCTTTCTCGACGGGCAACTCTATCCGGTTCATCTGGCGGTTTCCAGCCACTGGAAGGTCCATTACTTCTCTGCCGAGATGGCCGATAGCGCTGCGCACCGCGCCGAAGACGCGCACTTTTTGCAGGATATGGACTCCGTGCTCGGCGCTTCGGCGATTGCTGCGCTTCAGCGCATCCAGCGGGTGCTTGCTCTGGACTACGGCGGTATCGATTTCAGTCTCGATGCGGAGGGTCGCATTCTGCTTTTTGAAGCCAACGCCAACATGGCTGTAATTCGTCCGGCAAGCGATTCCATCTGGGATTATCGTCGGCCCGCGGTTGAACGCATCTACGAGGCATTCCAGCAAATGTTGATCGAGCGCATCCGCTCATCTCCGGCTTCTCTGGCCGACCTTACGACCGGGAAGACGCGTACTCAATCCCCATCTCGCACCCTGTCCGTCTGAGCGCTCAGCCTGAGCCGCTCAGCGACGGCGCAGGGGACGGTTGCGGCGCGGAGCCGTGGTCAGCTTTCCGGTCACGTTGAAGGGGCGCCCTTCGATCGGTGTCGAAAGCACCAGGCTCGTGACCGGATTGCCATAGTGCAGCAGCGCTTCAATCAGCGACTCCAGGTCGCCCATCGTGTGCGTCGTCACCTTCAGCAAAAAGGCGTCGCCGCCGGTCAGGTGATGGCATTCCCGCACCTCTTCGAGCGTCTGGATAAACTCCAGCAAGCGATAATAATGCTGGCCTTCGCAGGTCATGCGAATGAAGGCCAGCACATCCAGGCCAAGCGCTTCGCGGTCGATCGTCACGGTATAGGCGCGCAGGATGCCCTGCTCTTCCATCTGGCGCAGCCGCTCCGCCGTCGCCGTGGGGGAAAGTCCCACGCGGCGGGAAAGCTCGGCGACGGACAAGCGGCTGTTCTGCTGCAACTCCATCAGCAGGCTGCGGCCAAAGCTGTCCATCAGGTAGCTGTCAAATTGTTCTGTACTTTGCCCCTGTTTGATCTCTGCCTCTGTGGAATCCATGGCGATTACCTCCTTGCATAGTGTATTCCATGCTCAAACGCCATTGTGAATCCTTCTATTCTCTGTACTCGAAGCAAATCGCCGTTTATCGTAAAAAGGATGGAATGGATCAGTCTCAACGGAAACCCTCTCACATTGGAAGAGATTCGCCGGGTTGCCCAGGATTTTGCTCCGGTTGAGCTTTCTGGTACAGCTCGTGGCCGCATCGTCGCAGCACGATCCGTGGTCGAGTCGATTCTGCGCACCGGACGAACCATCTATGGCGTCAATACAGGATTTGGCAAGCTGGCCGACGTTGGCATTGCACCCGAACATCTGGCTCAGTTGCAGACCAACCTGGTGCGCAGCCACGCATGCGGATTGGGCGAGCCGCTACGCCAGGCAGAGAGTCGCGCCATGCTGTTGCTACGCGCCAACGTCCTCGCCAAAGGCTTCAGCGGTGTTCGTGTTGAGTTGGTCGAGCTGCTGATGGCGATGTTGAATCATCGTGTGCATCCGGTCATTCCCTCACGTGGCTCCGTGGGCGCGAGCGGTGATCTTGCGCCGCTCGCGCATCTGGCACTGGTCCTCATCGGTGAAGGTGAGGCGGAGTTTCACGGCGAGCGCATGAGCGGTGCCCGGGCGCTGGCCGCAGCCGGGTTGCAGCCGATTGCGCTGGCCGCCAAAGAAGGTCTGGCGCTGCTCAATGGCACACAGGCGATGACCTCGGTAGGAGCTGCGGCCTTGCTGGAGGCGGAGCGGCTGACACGCGTAGCCTGCCTGGCCGGAGCCATGACGCTCGAGGCGCTGAAAGGAACTCCGGTGGCGTTTGATGCGCGGATTCATGCGGCGCGTCCCCACGCCGGGCAGATGGCAGCGGCGGAGTTTCTGACCCGCCTGCTGGCCGAAAGCGAGATTCGCGATTCCCATCGCGAGGGCGACCCGCGCGTGCAGGATGCCTATTGCCTGCGCTGCATGCCACAGGTGCACGGAGCGGTGCTCGGCGTGCTGGCACATGCGCGGCAGGTGCTGGAGACGGAGTCGGGTTCCGCAACCGACAATCCGCTGGTCTTTGGCGATGCGGAGCATGGAGAAGTGCTCTCCGGCGGGAATTTTCACGGTGCGCCGCTCGCCTATGTCTTCGATTATGTGGCCATTGCGCTCACCGATCTGGCCAGCATGAGCGAGCGCCGCATCGATCGGCTGGTCAATCCTGACATTAATGAAGGGCTGCCGGCATTTCTGTGCGCCGATGCCGGGTTGTCTTCGGGATATATGATCGCGCACGTGACGGCGGCGGCTCTGCTGAACGAGTGCAAGGTGCTGGCGCATCCGTCGAGCACGGATTCGGTGCCGACTTCCGGCGGCAAGGAAGATCATGTGTCGATGGGCATGACCGGCGCGCTGAAGCTGCGGCAGATCGTGGACAATGTGGAGTGGATTCTGGCCATCGAGCTGCTCTGCGCGGCGCAGGGGCTGGACTTCCGCAAGCCGCTGCGCCCGGCAAGGAAGCTGCAAGAGGCATACACCAGGATTCGGGCCGAGATTGCGCATCTCGATGAGGATCGCGAGCCGCACCCGGATATTCGCGCATTGGCGCAGATGATCCGGACAGGCGCTTTCGATGCGCTGCTGGCCAGTGTTTGAAGTTGCCATTCAGGGAAACTGACAAAGACGCTTCCTGTTCTGAAATCGCCGCAGAACCTTTGCGGCGATTTCTTCTGTTGTCGTCTCCACGGCTGCTTAGCATGGGCGTAAACGGCCCGTCCGCAGCGATGGTGTCCTGGGAGATCGATGCTCCATGGCTGCGGACCGAGCAGAGGGACGACGATGACAAAACGAGGATGGCAAGCCGCAACGGAAGTCTTTCGGCGCTGGGTTGAGCGGCGGATTGACTGGAACGCGCTGGCGCTGCTGGGCGATGCGCAAAGCGCCGAAGCAAGCGGTGCCTGGCAAAGGCCCTTGCCGAGTCGCAATCGCGCCTCGGACTGGAGCCTGTCGCGCGGCAAGCGGATGCTCGATTGCGCGCTGGCGTCGGTGATGCTGGCGGTGTTGCTGGCTCCCATGCTGCTGATTGCGCTGCTGGTCAAGCTCTCCTCGCCCGGACCGGCAATCTATCGGCAGCTTCGAGTTGGGCGAATGGGGCAGGCGTTCACTATCTATAAATTTCGCACCATGCGGCCACGAAGGCTGGAGCGCGCCGATGATCTGACGTTTATGGAAGGCACGGATCGCATCACCGCAGTCGGCCACTGGCTGCGACGATGGAAGCTGGATGAGCTGCCGCAGCTTTGGAACATTCTGAAGGGTGAGATGAGTTTTGTCGGTCCGCGACCGAAGCTGGCGCATCTGGAGCCGATGGTGCAGATGCCGTATCGGCCAGGAATCACGGGCGCGGCAACGCTGGTCTTTCGCAACGAAGCCGCGATGCTGCGACCGGTGCCGCTGGCGCATCTGGAGCACTTTTACGATCGACGCATCAAGCCTCTCAAGGCACGCATCGACATGCGTTATATGCGCCAGGCGACGCTGCTCAAGGATGCGGAGCTTCTGCTGTTGACCGTGTTTTTCTGGATGCTGCCCGCACGAAGGTCGATGTCACTGCACTTTGCGGCGCGCAGTCATACCGTTGGGCAGACTGCTGGGCAGGTCGCGGGACAGGCCGCAATGGCAAATGCGTCCAGCACGGCTTCCATCGCCGCGCTGCGTGTCGCTCCCCGCCTTCCTTTGGCTTCACACGATTCGTCACTGCTGTCCTGATTGCGACGACCCTGCCGGCATGCATTGCAAACGCTGGCTCGCGGCAAAGACGGGCTATGCGGCGGTGTGGTGGTTGCGTGTCAGCCAATAGTAAACGGCAGGTGTCACAAAGACCGAGAGCGCAACCGAGATGCAAAGGCCACCGATGACGCCGATGGCCAGCGGTTGGAGCATCTGTGAGCCAGCGCCAATGGCAAAGGCCAGCGGAAGCATGCCGCAGACGGCGGCGATGGCGGTCATGAGAATGGGGCGTAGTCGTCGCTGCGCTGCTTCGATCATGGCTTGCTCTGGTGCAACGCCCAGAGCGCGGAACTTCTCATCCGCATCAAGCAACAGAATTCCGTTCTTCGCCACGATTCCGATGACCATGATGACGGCCATGAAGCTGGCTACGTTGAAAGTGGTTCCGGTGATGAGCAGGGCAAAGACGACTCCGGCGACAGAGAGGATGGAACTGGTGAGGATGGCTGTCGGCGCGGAGAAGTTCCGGAACTCCAGCAGGAGCACGCCGAAGACAAGAATCAAAGCAAGGATGAGCACATGGAGCAGATCGGCGAAGGATTTCTGCTGTTCCTGATAGGTGCCGCCATATTCGACACGAACGCTGGGCGGTAGATGGAGCGCGTTGACGGCCTGCTGCACCTTGATCATGGCGCCGCCAAGGTCCGAGCCTTCGAGTCTTCCGGTGACGACGATGAGCTGTTGCAGATTTTCGCGGCGAATCTCGTTTTGCGGAGGCAGCTCGGTGACCTGAGTGAGCGAGCCGAGGGTTGCCGTCTGTCCTGTGGACGAGTTGAAGACGGTGTTCTGGATAGCCTGAAGCGAGGCGCGATTTGTCTGAGGAAGTTGGACGCGCACCGTGTATGGACGGTCTTGGACGATCATGACATTGTTTGCCGGCAGACCGTCCATGATGGAGGTCGAGTCAGCGATGACCTCGGCGGGAGTAAATCCGAAGTGGCTGGCGAGAACCGGGCTGATGGCAAAGCTGGTGGCTGGTCCGCTGACGGTGTTGTCGATGCCGTTTTCCGTATCGACTACGCCGGGGATGGCGGCGATGGCTTTTTCTACCCTGGGTCCAAGCTGGTTGAGCAGGTTTTGATCGTTGCAGAAGAGCTTGACCTGAATGGGTTCCGGCGCGTTGGACAGGTCGCCGATGTTGTCCTGAAGAACCTGCGTGAATTCGACATCGAGTTCCGGCTCTTCGGTGCGAACGCGGCGTCGAACATCGGCCATGACTTCTTCAATGGAGCGGGAGCGGTGGTTGTGGAGCTTGACGGTGAAGTCGCCGGTGTTTGCCTCCGTGACAGCGGCCAGTCCCATCTGTAAACCGGTGCGGCGCGAGGTGACAGCAACCTCTGGAACCGACTGGAGGATACTCTCGACATGCTCCAGCACTCGGTTCGTCTCCGTGAGCGAACTGCCGGAAGGCATGACGTAGTCCAGGATGAATCCGCCTTCGTCCATTGCGGGCAGCAGATCCGAGCCAAGATGGGAGTAGCAAAGATAACCGCCGGCGACAATGACCAGACAGATCGCCGTCAGAACCAGCGGACGCTTGAGTATCCAGTACAGAGCGACCGTGTGTGCATTCAGCACGCGACGCAGCAGCGGCCCCACGTGCTCGTCGCCTGAGGTGAGCGGTTGCGAATCATCACGGTCGGTGTCGGGATCGCGGTGCGCCGGATGCCTGGATCGGAGAAGCACAAGGGAGAGCGCGGGAGTCCAGGTGAGGGCAAGCAGGAGCGAGGTGAGCAAGGCCGCAGTCATGGTGATGGCCAGAGCGCGGAAGAAGGTTCCGGTGACGCCGGTGACGGCGATGAGCGGAACAAAAACTACGACCGGAGTGATGGTGGATCCGATGAGCGGAATGGTGATCTCGCGGAAGGTTTTGCGCACGGCTTCAATGCGGGATTCGCCGAGATCGCGGTGGACGACGATGGCTTCGACGACGACGATGGCGTCATCAATGACCAGGCCGATAGCTGCGGCGAGGCCACCCAGAGTCATCAGGTTAAAGGACTGCCCGATGACCCAAAGGAAGAGGATGGTGACCGAGACGGTGACTGGAATGACCAGGCCTGCGACGACCGAGGAACTCCAGTCGCGCAGAAACAGATAGAGAATGATGCAGGCCAGCAGCAGTCCGATCAGGATGGCGTCGCGAACGCTGCCAATGGATTCGCGGACAAGCTGAGACTGGTCATAGAAGGGGATGAGGTGAACGCCGGGCGGAAGTTTTTTCTGCAATTCGGCGACCTTGGCCGCGACGCCATCCGCGACGGAGACGGTGTTGGAGTTGAGCTGGCGCGTGATGCTGAGCAGGACTGCGGGTTTGCCGTTGGCCGTGACGATGGTGTAGATGGGCATCGTGGCCTTTTCGACGCGGGCGATATCGGAGATGTGAATCGGCGCACCGGAGGGTGTGGTCTTGAGCACCAGATTGCCAAGTTCGGCGGCACTGTGCGCCTGCGAGCCAACCAGTCCGAGGATCAGTTCGTGATGATCCTCATAGAGTCCGGGCGAGTCGATGAGATTGGAGGCGTCGACGCCGTTGACGATATCGGAGATGGTGATGCCGGCGGCCTGGAGCGCGCCCATGTTGGGGATGATGTGATACTCGGGAACCTGGCCGCCCTGGACGATGACGGTGCTGACGCCTTCGACGCGGTTGAGCGGGGGCTTGAGGTCATAGGTGGCCAGCTCCCACAGGTCGGCCTGGCTGGGTACGTGGGCAGCGTGCGGGTCGGTGACGAGCGCGTAGCCGAGAATGGGAAAACTGGCAAAGGTCAGGCGGTTGGTGGTGATGCGCACGGTGGATGGAAGCGACTGCTGCACGCGCGAGATGGCGGCGTTGACCAGCTCCAGCGTGAGCCACATGTCGGAGTTCCAGTCGAAGAAAAGACTAACCTCGGCGGAGCCGCGGCTGGTGGTGCTGCGGACAAGCTGAAGCCCCGGCACGCTGTTGACGGCGTCTTCAATGGGGCGTGTGATGGTGACCTGCATCTGCTCGACAGGCATGACGCCGTTGTCGATGGCGATGAGAACGCGCGGGAAGTCGGTGGTGGGAAAGACCGAGATGGGCACCTGAAATGCCGCGTAGACTCCGACAAGAGTAAGCGCGATCAGGAAGAAAAAAATGGGGAGCTTCAGGCGATTCAGCCAGAAAGCCTCGGCGGCAGATGCTCCAGCATTGGATCGGTCCTGTTTCGTCACTGTTTGTCTCCGTCGGATGAGGAGTCAGCGGCGGTGATGGTGACGGGTGTGTCCGGATCGAGAGCGTAACTGCCGACGGAGATCACACGGGCGTTGGTTGGCAGGCCGGAGAGGATCTGCACCTGTTGCGCGTTGAGGATTCCGACTGTGACGGGATTGCGAACGGCTGTGTTTTTTGGGCTTACGAGCATGACAAAATGCGAACCATCCTGCGCGGTTTGAAGCGCTTCAACCGGAAGGATGGTGGCATGGTCCACGGTGTGGCCTGTGATGGAGACATGCACGGGTGTTCCCGCTTTGAGCGTCTGTTGCGGATTCTCTGCGCGAACCCAGATTTCAATCGTGGAACTTCCGGCATCGAGCGCCGGACTGATGAGAACGACTTTGGCCGGATAGGGGTCGCTGAGTCCCGGAACCTGGAGAGTGGCTTTGGAGCCAAGCGAGATGGAAGCAGCCGCATCCTGCGCGATGTGGACCTTGGCGATGAGCGCGTGGGTGTCCATGACGGTGATGACGGGTGTGCCAGCCTGCGCGGTTTCGCCGTCGAAGAGCGGTCGATCGGTGACAAAGCCGTCGATGGGGCTGCGAATTTCGGTGTAACTCAGCATCGCTTTGGCGTTCTGATATCTGCCGCTGGCGGATTGCAGCTCACCGCGCGCGGCTTGAATGGCGGCCTCGTGGGTGGCCGTTTCGAGGGCCTTGTAATGCGCCTGAGCGAGATCGAGAGTCGCTTTGGATTGGAGCAGCGCATTGCGTGCAAGGTCAAGATCGCGGCCAGGAATTGCACCTTGCTGGAAGAGCTTTTCGCGCGCCGCAGCGATACTTTGATTCAGGTTGTAATCGGCCTGTGCCTGCTTCAGGTCAAAGCCTGCGCGAGCAAAATCCTCGGGCAAAGTCGACTTCATGGAAGTTTCATAGGTGGCCTGCGCGGCTTTGTAGGCGCCTTCGTTATCCTTCGCCGCGGCCGTGAGGTCTTTGTTCTCCAGGGTCAGCAGAAGCTGGCCGACGTGGACTCGGTCGCCGCGCTGAACCAGAAAGTGCTGCACGGGCGAGGTGACCTTGGGCTGGATGGCCGCCATGGACAGCGGAGTGAGCACCGCGTCGGTCTCGATCGTCTGCGAGATGCTACCAACGGTGACCGGAGCAAGCTGCACAGAAACCTGAGGCGTGACAGCATCTTCCTTTGTTTTGCATCCAGAGAGCAGTAGCAGCACCGCACAGGCTGCCGTGAGCGCGCGAGTCTTCGGGAGGGATGGAGTTTTACGCATGGTCACAGTTTCCCCGTGAGGATTTGAAGGTTTGCAATCGCAGTCTGATAACGCATCATCCCATCTTCCTTGGCATTCTGTGCCAGAACATACGATGCCTGTGCATCGACAACTTCGAGAACCGTGGCCTCGCCGGCCGTGTAGCGCATACGCGTCAGCCGCAGGCTTTCCCGCGCCGTGGTAACGCTGGCATCCAGTGACTGAAGCTGATCCTGGGCCACGCTTGCCTCGGACCACGCTTCGTCCGTGTCGGCGATCAAGCGTCGCTGCGTGGCGGTGAGAGCGACTTTGGCGGCGTTGCGAATGCTGGTTTTTTGCTGCACGCGATGATGGGTCGTGAACCAGTCCCAGACCGGAATATCGAGCGTGGCAACGACGGCGTAACCAAGATTGCGTGTGCCGTCGGGACCATTGATGGCAAACTGAGCCGCATCAATGCCGTAAAAATAGTTGAGTGTGAGGTCGGGAATATAAGTGGCGCGTGTGCCGTCCAGATCAAACTGCGCGGCGCGAAGCATCGAAGAAGCTTCGGCCATCGAAGGGTTGTGGTTGTTGGCGTCTGTGGTGAATGTGCTCTGCGGTTCAAGCGGTAAGGGAGCGGACGGCGTTTGCAACGAATAAGCCGTGTGCGGATCGGGGAAGAGCAGCACGCCAAGCTCCAGCTTTGCCTTGTCTGCGGCAAGCTCTGCGTCCGCGAGATCGCGCATGCGCTGCTGCTGTTCCAGTTCAGCTTTGAGGACGTCGGCGTGTGCGGCTTCCCGCGCGCTTTCGCGCTGCTGCGTCAGCAGAAGAAAACTGTTTGCTTCCTGCACGGCCTGCTGCGCGATGGTGACTTTGTCTTCTGTGGAGGAGATGTTGTAGTACAGGGCAACGACCGCAGCAACAAGGCCGCGACGGGCGACCTCAAGCTGGGCGGCAGCGGCCTGGGCAATCGCTGAAGTCTGGGCAACAGTGGCTGCCTGCTGTAGGCTCAGCGTCTCCGTGACGGCAGCCTGACTGACGTATTCGTGTGTGGCGTTGTTGGCGATGAAGCGCGGCGTCTGGTTGGCGGCAGAGAGCAGCGTGCCGGGCAGCAGCACCTGAGGCTGAGTATAGATGTACTGATTGTGGTAGACGACACCCGGCAGCAACGCGGCAATGGAGATCGAGTGGTCCAGACGCGCAACCTGATTGGCTGCGACAGCCGAGGCAAAGTTCGGCTCATTCTTTTTGGCGCGCGCAATGGCATCGGCCAGCGTGATGACCGGTGCCGGAGTGGGTGGCGCAGCACCTGTGGATTGGACAGGCGATTGCGCTGGCGCAGCAGCGACGAGTTGCGCCTGTTCATGAAAAGTTTGACCTGGAAGCGATTGAGCCGATGCTGCGCTGCAGGCAAAAAGCAGAGCGAAAGTGAAGCAGGAAGCGATGCACAATCGAGCGCTGCCAACCGTGGATCGATCTTTAGATACAGGTAAGGGATTTTGCATGGAAGCGTTACTTCTCTGATCTCTGCGCCAGAAGAAGGCGCAAACCGACAACAGACTCCGCATCCCATTATGGTGCCACACGCGGCTTAATTTTCGCTGAAGACTACGAAATCAAATCTGGTCATGAAGTTCTGTTCATTCATTTTGTGCGCGTCGAGAAATTTGCTGCGCCGACGAACGCTGGAGTCGTGGGAGGCTCAATTCCATGGTGGTTCCTTCATCGAGGATGCTGTGCACCGTGATTGTTCCCCGCGCCTGATCGACGATGGCTTTGACGATGGCCAGACCAAGACCGGAGCCGCCGGTGAGGCGACTGCGCGAGGGGTCGCCACGCCAGAAACGATCAAAGATATGCTCGATATCCTGCGGTGCGATTCCCGGTCCTTGATCATGAACGGTCACCGCGACACGCTCGTCGCAAAGATGGACGGAGAGTTGGACTGTGCCATGCGGACGGCAGTATTGGATGGCGTTGTTGAGAAGGTTTTCCAGCATGATTTCCGCCTGAGACGAATCCATGGCAACAAAGGCCGATTCGCCAGCGAATTGAAGATGCACTGAACGCAGTTCCGCAAACGGTGCGAGCCTGTCGAGGACAAATTGCGCACTTCGGGCCAGGTCGATCTCGCAAATGTCTCCGGCAGTGTTGACGGAATTTTCCGCGCTGGCCAAAGTCAGCATCTGCTGTACGAGGTATTCCAGCCGCAGAACATCCTGCTGAATATTCTGAAGGCCGGACTGATACTCCGGCTGGGACCGCGGGCGAAGTGCAAGCAGTTGCAGGGAAGATTTGACGACGGCTACGGCAGTTTTCAATTCATGCGCGGCATCGCCGACGAAATGCTGCTGCTTGCGAAAGGACGATTCAAGACCGGCCAGGGAGCGCTCAATGGCAGCGACGACAGGCTGAAGCTCGGCAGTTTCCCGAGCGCGTTCAGGCACGGTCAGCTTCCAGGAACCAGCGGTGACATTGGCAGCGCCGGCAGCCAGTCCTTCCAGCGGTTGCAAAGCGCTTCGCAGCGACCAGAGGAGCCAGAGCGCGGAAAGCACGATGACCAGCAGGCTGCTGCAAGCGTAGAAGAAAACTGTGTGAAGAATGTGGTGCCAGACGTGCTCGACCGGTGCCGCATAGAGAATGCGCACGTATCGAACGACACCGCCGCCCGGCTCTTCCGCATCGATTCTGCGACTGCCATCGAGAACCAGAACACGGTAGCGGCGATGATGGAGGAGCGTCATGTAGAACGTTCCGCTGGGAACATTGGCGGGTGCGTAAAGCTGGTCGGCAAGCGGAGTGGCGCCGAGCAGATGGCCACTGGCATCCTGCACGCGATACTGGTCGAAGCGTGGCGAGTGGATGTCGGCAAGATCAAGCATCACGTTGTCATCTGTGTCTTCTGCATCCTGCACGGCACCCAGAACAGAGTCCGCACGACCACGGAGCATGATGTCAAACGAGTGAAAGACGGTATCGCGCTCGTGCAGGAACGCTACGGTGGAAAGAGCAAGCGCGGAGACCAGTTCAATGAGCAGGATGGCTGTAATCAGCGTGCGCTGGATGGAACGCATCTTCATGGAGCCGGCTCTGAACGATGGGCGGGAGTGTGGACTGGTGGGGCGAGCCGGTAGCCGCGCCCGCGCAGTGTCTCCAGACGAAGAGATTGTTCGGATTCTGTCAGTTTTTTGCGCAGGTTGGAGATATGCACTTCAATCACGTTGGAGTGATGTTCCCAGTTGAAATCGTAAAGATGTTCGAGCAGCTTCTGCTTGGAGATGACAACGCGTGGCCGATGCATGAAGTACTCGAGAATGCGAAACTCCGTGGGCGAAAGCGAAATGGATTCTTCGCCTTGAGTTACGGATTGTTCCAGAGTATTGAGTTCGATGTCGCCTATGCGCAGCACAGGGTGAGATACACCTTTGCCGCGACGTATGAGGGCTTTGGCGCGTGCTATCAGTTCGCCCAGATCAAACGGCTTGGCGAGATAGTCATCTGCGCCGTCGTTGAGCAGGCCGATGATCGAAGACACGTCGGCGATGGCGGTGAGAATGAGGATCGGCGTGTGGTCACCGCGGCTGCGAATGTTGCGCAGCACATGGACGCCGCTCAAACCGGGAAGCATGAGGTCGAGGATGACGAGATCGTAGCTGGCCTGTTCGGCGAAGGAGGCTCCGGTATCGCCCGAATTTGCGATGTCTACAGCAAAGCCGGCAGCCTCGCGAAATGCGGAGGCAAGATTCTCCGCAAGCCGGATTTCGTCTTCGATGAGGAGAATGCGCACAGAGTGATTATCCAACGGGAAAGCTGAAGATTGGCTGAAGGCGGATGCGATTGAGGAAAGAAATTTGCCGGGAAAAGGATGAAGAGGCTGCGCCGCATCGACGCGGCGGCAGTGCTGTCGGGAGTTGTCAAATTCAACCGCTGCAAGGGATTCGTAGAGATCCTGGTCTCGGGCGTGGGGAAGAGGACACACTTCCGGCGCAGGAAAATTGGTTTTCGCAGATGCGGAGAGATTGTTTTTTGGTTAGGCTGATTGCGGTGTCTTGCCTGAGAAGACTCCTGTCTGAAGATTCAAGACAGTGCAAAAGGAGAAGAGATGTTGAAGGATGGATTGCTGCGAACTGTTGTGCTTGCATTTGCATGCTTACTGCTGTTGCCGTCGGTTCTGAAAGCACGGTCGATAGGAACGAGCGATGGCTATCGCGTGCTAAGCAAGTGGAAGATTGGCGGCGAAGGCGGGTGGGATTACATGTCCGTCGATCCAGTGACGCGCGAGCTGTATGTGGCGCGTGGGCCGCACGTGCTGGTGCTGAACACAAGCACAGGCAAGGTGATTGCGGATATTACCGGGTTCAAAGGAACGCATGGCGTTGTCTTTGACAGCATGGGCAAGTTGGGCTACATCTCCGATGGTGGGTCGAATCAGGTGGCGGTGTTTGATCGGCATGCTCATGCCGTGCTGGCCAGGGTGAGCACAGGCGTCAATCCGGATGGTCTGTTGTATGAGCCGTTCACGAAGACGGTGTGGGCGTTTAATGGTCGCAGCCATAGTGCTACAGTGATCGATACGCGCGACAATAAGGTGTTGGTGACGATTGATTTGCCGGGGAAACCGGAGTTTCCTGCCTCCGATAGCAAAGGCTCGGTCTTTGTGAATATCGAAGACAAAAGCCTGCTGCAACATATTGACGCGAAGAGCATGAAAAAGCTGGAAGCATGGCCACTGGCTCCGTGCGAATCGCCGAGCGGACTGGCGATTGACGCACAGCATGAAAAGCTGTTTTCCGTCTGCGATGGCAAGGTGATGACGGTGACGAACGGAAAAAACGGCAAGGTGGAGGCGACGGTACCGATTGGCGACGGACCTGATGCGGCGGCATTTGATCCGATGCGCAAGCTGGTCTTCAGCTCGAACGGTGAAGGCAACCTCACGGTGGTGCGTCAGGATTCGCCGACGAAGTATTCCGTCATCGCCAATGTGCCGACGCAGCGCAGCGCGCGAACGATGGCGCTGGACGAAAAAACGGGCAGGATATATCTGGTTGCGGCCGAGTTTGGACCCCGCCCGAAGCCGACAGCAACCAATCCCCATCCTTGGCCGACGATTGTTCCGGGAAGCTTTACCGTGCTTGTTGTGGGCAAGGAATAGTAAAGAGCGTGTTTCAAATATAGAGCGGTAACTTCGTCGCGGCTTGTCAGCCCGGCCTGGATGGCGGGTCTGATACGGGTGTTTTTTGACTTACGCGCATTTATAAAACACGCTCATTGAGTTTTCAGGAAAACCCGGGCGAGAAGCGCGATGCGCTTCCCGCTTTTTGGTGCAATAGTCTTGGTGTATGCGTATTGTCTATTGCATCAGCACGCTGGCGATTGGCGGAGCGGAAAAGCAGGCGCTGCTGATTGCCGAGCAGATGCGCAAGCGGGGTCATGTTGTCCTGATCCTCGTGCTCTTTAGCAGCGCTTCAATAGAGTTGGAGACGAAACTTCCAACGATGCGGCTGAACCAGCAGCGGAGCCTTGCGGGCTTTGTGCGTGCGTGGAGGACGGCCCGGTCGTTTCTGGCTGCTTTTGGTGCCGACATCATTCACAGTCATACGTATCCTGCGAATCTGTTTGCACGCCTGCTCCGCTTGAGTGGCACTTCCGGATGCGTGCTGAACACGTTTCATAACGTCATAGAAGGAGGATGGTTTCGCCGACAGCTTGCTCGATCGACGCGGCGATGGATGTCCGCGGCGACGGCGGTGAGTGAGGCTGTGCGAGTCTGTGTCGTCGAGCAGAAACTTGCGGCCGTGGAGTTGATTCGCGTGATTCCAAATGGAATTCCGATTGAGGATTACCAGCCGGAGCCGAAGCTGCGTCGAGAGACGCGTCGCGAACTGGGCGCGGAAGGGCGTTTTGTTTGGATCGCCATTGGACGAATCGCAAAAGCCAAGGATTATCCCAATCTGCTGCGTGCCTTTGCCCAGGTTCGCGAGAAGATGGTGGATTGTCAATTGTGGATTGTCGGCGGAGTGGGGCAGGATCGATATGAAGAGGAGAATCTGCGCCTGGCAGAGCAACTGAAGGGAGCTACAGGAGTACGGTGGCTGGGCACTCGGACGGATGTAGTATCGCTGCTGAATGCGGCGGATGCCTTTGTGCTTGCTTCCGCCTGGGAGGGCGCTCCGCTGGTGATCGCTGAAGCGATGGCGATGAAACTTCCTGTGGTTGCCACCGATGTTGGTGGCGTGGTGGAGATTCTGGACGAGTGTGGCGAAGTGGCGCCCGGAGCTGACAGCGCGGCTTTGGCGCAGGCGATGCTGAGGATTATGCAAAGCGAGCGTAAAGAGATTTTGCAGAGGACCGATGCGGGCCGCGCTCGCGTGGAACACTACTTTGCGATTGATCCAATTGCAACGCGCTGGGAAGCGTTCTATGGCGGGCTGGTTGAGCGGCAAGGATGATGAAGATGATTCGTGATGAGCGGGGGGCTTGCCGGCGTGATCTCGCCTGGCCCATGACAGCGGCTGCGGGAGTGCGCCTTCTGCTGCTACTGTTCATTGTTCATGCAACCGGTTTTGCGTCGATTCTGGCTGGCGACAGCAGGAGTTATCTGAAGCCTGGGTTGGCGATGATTCAACAAGGCTGCTTCTGTTCGGATGGTTTGCCGGAGATTGACCGTACGCCGGGCTATCCGTTTTTTGCCATGATGACGGGAAGCCTTTGGGGAGCGGTGCTGCTGACGGTGCTGGCACAGATTGGGCTTGCAGCGCTGAGTGTATGGCTGGTGAAACAGATCAGCTTCGAGATGCTGCGCGATGCGCGTGCCTCTGTTGCTGCGGCATGGCTGATGGCTCTGGAACCGCTGTCTATGGAGTACTCCTTGCGCGTACTTTCCGAGACGCTGTTTGTCTTTCTGTTGCTGCTTTTTCTGTGGGCGATATTGCGTTCCCTCGCAGAGCCAACGATGCAGAAGGTGGTGTTTGCCGCCGCTGTGCTGGCAGCGGCGGCCTATGTTCGTCCAATTGCATATTGGCTGGTGACGCCAGTGCTGTTTCTTTTGCTCATTCGGACAAAACTTCAAAGCGCTGAAGCGGGTCAAATGCAGTTGCAACGAGCGCATCGCTGGAAAGCTGTCGCGGTCTTCGTATTGGTTTTCCTTGCGTGGGTTGCTCCGTGGCAGATTCGTAATCTGCGCGTAGCAAATTATGCCGGTTTTTCTTCGATTGCGGACAAGAACCTGTACTTCTATGAGGCAGGCGACGTGCTTGCGCGCGCGTCTCACGAATCGCTGGAGGCATGGCAGGTGCAGGTGGGTAAGGACGATCACGCACGCTGGGCAATGCTGCATCCTGAGCAGATTTCGTGGCCGGAGACGCAGCGCAATGCGTGGCTCCGCAGCGCGGGATTGCAGGTACTGCGTGCACATCCGTGGGCATTTGCGAGGAGTTATGTTTCAGGGGAGATCCGACTGCTGATTTCACCGGGCGCGTCTGAGTTGTTTCGGCTGACAGGGGTTCATTTGTCGGAAAATCCTAGTCGGAGCTGGAGACATTGGACTCGATTGCAGCGGATGGTGGCCGGGTGTATGGAAGTGTTTCTGCTGTTGCTTTATATTTTGGCGGGGCGCGCGCTGTTTGCCCTCAGCACGCGAAAAAGGAGCCGGGCAAGCCATGAAACGCTGTGGCTGCTGGTAGCGATTGCGTTGTATTTTCTGGCTGTTTCCGGTGGAGGACAGGCGGTCAGCCGTCTGCGGTTGCCGGTGATGCCGATTCTGTGCATTTTCGCCGGCGCGGGAATTGCGCTGACTGCAGAAAGTGGTGACCCCGGCAGGATTTGAACCTGCGACCTCCGGTTTAGGAAACCGCTGCTCTATCCAGCTGAGCTACGGGGCCACATGTGCGCGGAAACCCACATTCGGATTGTACCGCAGATGCGAATTGAGGTACCGTCGATCGAAGCAGCAAGCAATCTTGGCCAGGCCGTTGTTGATGCCGGGGTTGTCGTGTGTTGTGTCCGGACGTGTGTCGGGTCCGGATTGGATAGGTGGAGATAGCAGCCGCTCCAGCAGCAGAACGCGCTGGAGCGGTTGCGCGGGTCGGCGAACTCCGGAAGCAGGAATTGTCCCGCAATATTCAATATGGAAGGACTGTAGCAGGGAGCCGTGTGATTGTGGATTCCATGGCTGGGACAACACGCTTATTGCTCCGTACACTGAGATATGGAAGACAGCTCGGAATAAGACTGGGTACTGCCAGGCATCTTCGGCAAGGAGGAGCCGGTGATCGTGGCAGGCTCGTTGCGGCGGCTGTTTTCCTGCGAGAGAATTCTGCTTATGCATTCTGGTTTGTCCATGCCTGCTCTCCGTGCCGAAGCTCTGGCCCTTTTGTTTGTGGTCGTGATTGCAGCGCTGGCCTTTCATTCCGGAGTGATTCTGTTTCTATTTCCGGAGCTTGCAGCTTTGTCTCATGAAGTGTTTACGCGTCCACATGGGTCGTGGGCGCAGCAGCCGGTTCGGATTGTGCTGACGCCGCTGCTGGCCGGGATTGTGGGATTATGGGTGAGTCGCCATTTTGCCTACGGGGTGTTCCCCGTTTTGATCATCGTGTCTGCCAGTCTGGCGATTCTTCTTCTGCTACGTTCGCAGATTGCGCCGGCATTCTCCGCCGGACTGCTGCCGCTGGCGCTGCATGAAACCAGCTGGATGTATCCGGTAGCGATTCTGGTGGGTCTGCTGTCCCTGGTGATGGTACTGCGACTGTGGATTGCGCTGGGATTAGGGGCGCAGTCGCAAGAGAATGCATTGGAGGATGCACTTGAGCGTCTGCCACACTCCCGTATCGGTCTTGTACACATGGGCGTATTTGTGGTTGTCCTTGCATGGCTGGGGCAATCTACCGGTCACGCGCTCATCCTCTTTCCGCCGCTGGTTGTCATGTCCTATGAGGCATTAGGTCATCCCGAAGTGCCGGGGTGGCTCCGGCATCCATCTCTGTTTCCGCTGGTGTGTGTCCTGGCTGCACTGGTGGGCATTGGGACGATTCGCTTGCTGGGGCCAGGTGTGTCTGGAGTTACGCTCACGCTTGCGCTGTCCATGCTGATGCTGCATTTCTCCCGGCTGCACATGCCTCCCGTGCTTGCCATCGGGCTGATTCCATATATCTTGCCCCACCCTGATTTCTGGTATCCGCTGGCGGTTGCCCTGGGTACTGGCACGCTGATGTTCTGGTATGTGCTGCGTATGCGGCTGGAGCCTGGGAGGGGCTGATTGGCGGAATTTCGAGAGCTTGTCGCAGGCGATTGTGGCGTACGTTATCGCAGCCGGTCCTCACGGTTCATGACATTCGGTGCAGAGAACAGGTAAACTCAAGGTAGTATGGCAGAGATTCAGCGTCGCAAGTCGGTGACCGTTAAGGTCGGTTCGGTTCGAGTTGGCTGGGAAGTTCCGGTCGTCGTGCAGTCGATGACAAACACGGACACGGCAGATGTCCCATCCACAATAGACCAGGTGGAAGCGCTGGCTCTGGCCGGGTCAGAGATTGTACGCGTCACAGTGAACAACGAAGACGCCGCGGCTGCGGTGCCGAAGATCGTGGAAGGGCTGTCCAGGCGCGGCATCACGGTGCCGATTGTCGGCGATTTTCACTACAACGGTCACTTGCTGCTGTCGAAGTTTCCCGGCTGCGCGGAGACGCTGGCCAAGTATCGCATCAATCCCGGCAATGTTTCGATCGGACGCAAGGACGACGACAACTTTCGCACCATGGTCGAGGTTGCGGTTCGATATCAGAAGCCGGTGAGGATTGGCGTAAATTGGGGTTCGCTGGATCAGGCGCTGCTGACGCGCATGATGGACGAGAACAGCAAGAGCGCAACGCCCAGGCCGGCGCGCGACGTAATGATGGAGGCGATGGTCGTTTCCGCGCTGGACAATGCTGCGGCTGCCGAGCGCTACGGCCTGCGACGCGACCAGATCATTCTTTCCGCCAAGGTGAGCGGAGTGCGGGACCTGATTGATGTGTACACGAATCTGGCTGCGCGTTGCGACCATGCGCTGCATCTGGGGCTGACCGAAGCCGGGATGGGATCGAAGGGGATTGTGGCCTCGGCTGCGGGACTTGCTCCACTGCTGCTGGCCGGTATTGGCGATACGATTCGCGTGAGCCTGACGCCTGCTCCGGGTGGGGCGCGCACGGAAGAAGTGCACGTGGCGCAGCAGATCCTGCAATCGCTGGGGATTCGCAGCTTCATGCCGCAGGTGACAAGTTGCCCCGGCTGCGGGCGCACCACCAGCACCTACTTTCAGGAACTTGCCGAGCAGATTCAGGGCTATCTGCGGACCTCGATGCCGGAGTGGCGAAAGCATTATCCTGGCGTGGAAGAGCTGAAGCTGGCGGTGATGGGCTGCGTGGTCAACGGCCCCGGTGAATCGAAGCACGCGAATCTCGGCATCAGCCTTCCGGGAACGTTTGAAGAGCCGAAAGCGCCGGTGTATGTGGACGGCAAGCTTTTCACGACTCTGCGTGGCGACAACATCGTGAATGAGTTCAAGGAGATTCTGGACCGTTACGTCGTCGAGCACTACGGCACGGTGCTGGCGTAGCCTGCGGCAAAGATCGTAGCCGCAATCAGCGCTGGAAAAGTCAGCGCTGGAGCAGCATCTTCACACCCAGCCCGATGAGCACCAGGGCAAAGATGCGCCGCAGCATGACGTCTGGAATATATTGCGCGCCCCAGCCGCCTAACCATCCGCCCAGCGTGAAGCCAAGCGCGAGCAGCAGGCCGATCTTCAGGTCGGCGTTGCCTTCGCGATAATAAGCCCAGAAGGCCAGGATGCCGACCGGAAGAAGCAGTGCTGCCAGCGAAGTGCCCTGCGCCTTGCGTTGATCCATGTGAAAGATCCAGATGAGCGCCGGCACCAGAAAAATGCCTCCGCCGATGCCGATGATGCCGGAGATGATGCCAACTGCGAAGCCAAGCAGCAGGGTGAGCCAGATCACATATCCTCCAGAATAGGGCGCAGAATAGGGCGGATAAACCCTGTTTGCAGAATACGCGAGCGAATCCACCGATGTCGCGGCAGGATTGTTACAAATTCATCGTAGATTCGCATTTCAGGATTTGTTCTGGTCTAGGCTGGAAGTAGCTATTCAGGTGTATGCATGGATTGGTCCACCCGGATCGCAACTCTGCAATCAGGAAAGAAAACTTGAACCAGGTCATTTTTGTTCTAGAGGACGACACGGACATCTCGCGACTGGTGCAGCATCATCTGGAAGCGGCCGGATATGCGCCGCGTGTTTTCGCTTCCCCGGTGCACCTGATTCCAGAGGCGGAACGGCAGATGCCGGCTCTGTTTCTGCTCGATATCATGGTTCCCGGAGGGGATGGTCTGGATGTCTGCCGCAGGCTGCGCAATCACAGCATGCTGGCCTCGATTCCAATCATCTTTGTGACGGCGCGCGCGACGGAAAACGACCGCGTTCTGGGGCTGGAGCTGGGTGCCGACGACTACATCACCAAACCGTTTTCCACGCGTGAGTTGCTGGCGCGCGTCAAGGCCGTGCTGCGGCGATTTGAGCGACCGGCGAATGTCTCCGTGCTTCGCTTTGACGAGATTGAGATTGATGCCAACGCCATGCAGTTGCGTGTGCATGGCGAATTGACGACGACTACGGCGACGGAGTTTCGCCTGCTGGATTACTTGGCGCGTCATCCGGGACGCGTCTTTAGCCGGGATCACCTGCTGGATGCAGTGTGGGGCGATGCGCGCTTTGTCACGCCACGTTCGGTGGATGTTTATGTCCGGCGAATTCGTGAGAAGATCGAGCTGGATGCGGAGAATCCGCGCTATTTGAAGACGGTTCGTGGTGCCGGCTATCGATTTGAGATTGCCAAGAGCGTGTAGCGTATTCTGTGAGCTTTCAGAAAGAATGAGTTCAGGTTGAAACGCAAGGTATTTTCCAAGCTGCTTGGGCTGTTTGCGCTGCTGCTTGTCTTTCATGCAGTGGTCATCGAGATTCTGTTTCATCGCATTGTTCAAGGCGCGGCTTCGCGTCCGCGTCATGTTCTGGGCCAGGAAGCTGCGCTCTCTGGAATCGCTGCGCTGGCGCTGGCGATGCTGCTGGCCGCGTGGTTTTCTCACAGCATCTCGCTGCGGTTGCGGCGCATGGTGGACTTTGCGCTTCGCATTGCGGAGGGTCACCTGGACGCGCGGCTTGAAGAGCGCGAAGAGGATGAGCTGTCGGCGATGGCTCGAGCATTGAACGTAACGGCGACTCAACTCGAGATGAGCTTTGCCGAACTGGATAACCGCAGGCGCGAACTGGCGGCACTGCTCGATTCCATGCAGGAAGCCGTGGTGGCCATTGGCGCGGACCGGCGCGTGAGCTGGAGCAATGCGGTGATGCAGCGCATGGCCGGCACACAGATTCGCGAAGGAGTCAGTCTGGCCCATGCCATTCGCGATCCCGAGGTGTTGCAGTGCGTGGAGAGCGCGCTTCAGCAGCGCGAGGTGCGCACGGGTCGCGCGATTGCGTTTGTTCCGGGGCGCGTGTTGGAGATCAACGCTGCGCCGACGCCGGGCGGCGGCGCCGTTGTCGTGCTGCATGATGTGACGGCGGTGGAGGCGGCGGAAAAGTCGCGGCGCGAGTTCTTTGCCAATGTCAGTCATGAGCTGCGAACTCCGCTCACTTCGATCTCGGGTTATGTGGAGACGCTGATGGAAGAGAGCATGCCGAGTCCGCAGACGACGCGCGAGTTTCTTGCCATCATTTTGAAGAATGCGCAGCGCATGAATCGGCTGACGGAAGACCTGCTGGAGTTGGCCAGCATTGAAAGCAAGGATTATCTGCTGAATCTTCGACCGGTCAAAGCAGGCAGCCTGCTCGAAGACGCCGTGGATTCACTGGCGGGGATGGTGGTGGAAACCGGCGTCCAACTGGAGACGCGCGTGGCCACTGATGCATACGTGATGGCGGATGAGGACGCGATGACGCAGGTCTTTGGCAACCTGATTGAAAACGCCATGAAATATGGGCGGCCCGATGGCCGGATCATACTTTCCGCAAAAGTGCAGGGAGATGAAGTCGAGTTTAAGGTGCAGGACTTTGGGCCCGGCATCGCTTCGGATCATCTGGAGCGAATCTTTGAGCGGTTTTACCGCGTGGACAAGGCGCGATCGCGTGAGTCGGGCGGAACGGGCCTGGGCCTGGCGATCGTCAAGCATATTGTGCAAGCGCACGGAGGTCACATCTGGGCCGAGAGCGAGCTTGGCTCCGGGACGACATTCCACTTCACGATTCCAGTGGTTGCCATGCCGGCATCGCGTGAACCAAACGCAGAAGCGCATGAAAATCCGGCAAAAAAATAATGCGGACGTGGGCGAATTCAAACGCCCGTAACAAAGCTGTTAAACAATGAAATAGGCAAAATCTGCCCCGAGGAGCACGAGTGAACAAGCGTAAGCGATTTTCAATCTTTGTGATGGCTTTGGTGATGGCGATGGTGAGCGCGCAGTTTGCGATGGCGCAGAAGCTGACCGGCGCGGGATCGACCTTTGATTATCCGATCTTTGCCAAATGGTTCAGCGAATACAGCCAGGCCCATCCCGGCGTCGAGATCAACTATCAGTCGATTGGATCGGGCGGCGGCATTCAGCAGGTCTCGAATGGTCTGGTGGACTTTGGCGCCAGCGACGGCCCGATGACCGATGCCCAGCTTGCCCAGTCCAAGGTGAAGCTGGTTCACATTCCAGTGGTGTTGGGCGCAGACGTTCCAGCATTTAACGTTCCTGGCGTGACCAATCTGCGTTTTTCTGGCGAAACTTTGGCAAATATCTATCTTGGAAAGATCAAGACCTGGAATGATCCACGCATCGCTCAGGACAACCCGAATGTGAAGTTGCCCGCAATGGCCATCACCGTCGTTCATCGGGCAGATGGAAGCGGAACAACGTACATTTTTGTGGACTATTTGAGTAAGGTAAGTCCGGAGTGGAAGTCGGGGCCGGGAGTGGGCACGTCGATCAATTGGCCTGTTGGGATTGGCGGAAAAGGAAATGAGGGAGTCACCGGCCTGCTTCGGCAGATCCCAGGGTCGATCGGATACATCGAGCTGACCTATGCGCTGCAAAACCACATCAGCTTTGGCGCGATCAAGAATGCGGCAGGGAACTGGGTGAGTGCTTCGATTGCTGGCGTGACCGAAGCGGCGGCAAGCGTGAAGAGCATGCCTGCTGACTTCCGCGTCTCCATCACCAACGCTCCGGGCGCAACCGCCTATCCGATCTCCAGCTTCTCCTGGATGCTGGTTCCGGTGAAGGCGCAGGACGCAGCCAAGGGACGCGTGCTTCGCGACTTTCTGAGCTGGATGGTGAACTCGGGCGAGGCGCAGGTCTCCAGCCTGTACTATGCGCCACTGCCAAAGAATGTCGGACAAAAGGTGCTTAAGGTGGTCTATAGCCTCCAGTAGGCGGCAATCCAGTTCGGCAAACAAAACGCCATCAGGCCCGGAGATGCTTCCGGGCCTGATGGTTTGTTTGCGGTTTATGTTCTTTGTTTTGCATTGTTTTAACACTCCTTTCATCTTGAGTGGGTAGTTTTAAAGTGTGTCGTTATGGCAGATTTGCGTATGCCCAATCCGCTGGCCGAAGCATCCCAGTCCCCAACAGAGGAATTGAAGCGTTCGTCCGCCGCCGATGTGCTTGCCGGGGGTGTTCCTGGCGAAGTCTCGGCGGTCCGGGGCTATCTGCTTTCTCGCGGAAACTCCGCAGGCTCGGATCGATTTTTCGCAGGCGCGATGCTGTTGTGCGCGCTGGCGATTTTTGCTTTGGTGGCGCTGATTGCAGTTGAGCTGATGACCCAATCCCGGCTGAGCTGGCATGCCTTTGGACTTTCGTTTTTCTACAAATTCAACGTCGATCCGATTACGCATCTGCCGCTCTTCTGGGATCCCGTGAACGGAGTCTTTTATGCGTTGCCTTTCATCTATGGCACGCTGGTCACCTCGCTGGTGGCGCTTTGTATCGCGGTGCCACTGGCAATTGGTCTGGCGGTTTTTCTCACAGAGATGTGTCCGCTCTGGATGCGCGCTCCACTTTCGTTTTTTACCGAATTGCTGGCTGCAATTCCCAGCGTAGTGTATGGGCTGTGGGCGATTTTTATCCTGGTTCCATTGCTCCGCGAGCACGTCAATCCAGTGCTGATTGCAATCTTCACAGAACCTACCCTCACACACCTGCTGGGCTGGACGGGATTATTCGGCGACAATGGCCTTTTCGGGGGCGTTAATCTTGGTCTCGGGCTGCTATGCGGCGGCGTGATCCTGGCCATAATGATTCTTCCCATCATTGCCTCACTCACGCGCGAGGTGATGCGTTCTGTGCCCAACAGCCAGCGCGAGGCCGCACTGGCGCTGGGCGCAACCCGGTGGGAGATGATTCGCATGGCGGTGCTGCGCAATGCGCGGATTGGCATCGTCGGATCAGTGATTCTCGGTTTGGGTCGCGCGCTGGGCGAGACGATGGCCGTGGCGATGGTCATCGGCAACTCGCCGGAGATTCATCTTTCGCTGTTGTCGATGGGCCATTCCATGGCCTCGGTCATTGCCAACGAGTTCAGCGAAGCCACCAGCGACATGCATCGCAGCGCGTTGATCGAGGTGGGTCTGGCGCTGTTTCTGGTGACGATTGTGGTCAATGCGTTTGCGCGCATTCTGGTGTGGGCCGTGACGCGTGGCGCACCGGCGCGGGTACAGTAAACAAGGGGAATGGGGATGAGCAGAAATCGAGGTCGCAATCTGCGTTCGCTGTGGCGCTCCGGCGTGGACCATCTGGCCACCGGGCTGGCGATTCTGGCCACGGTGCTGGTGGTCGCGCCGCTGATAGCGATCTTTTTCTACCTCGTCTACAAAGGCGCAAGCTCACTGAACTG
The DNA here is from genome assembly GCA_021851335.1 of Acidobacteriota bacterium. Lineage (GTDB taxonomy): Bacteria > Acidobacteriota > Terriglobia > Terriglobales > Acidobacteriaceae > Acidicapsa. Next base: position 117,648 of record JAJZEA010000001.1, read on the forward strand.
GGCGTTTTTCACGCAGATTCCCAAGCCCGAGGGTGAAGTCGGCGGCGGCATGGCCAATGCCATCGTCGGCTCGGCTGTGGTGCTGTTTGTGGCCAGTCTTTTTGGCATCCCGATTGGAATTGGCGGGGGCATTTATCTGGCCGAGTTCGGGCGCGGAACGAAGCTGGCCAATGCGGTGCGATTTACCGCCGATGTGCTGAACGGTGTGCCTTCAATTGTCATGGGTATCGCGGCGTTTTCGCTGATCGTTGTTCCCATGCACCACTACTCGGCGCTGGCCGGCGGCGTCGCGCTGGGAATCATGATGATCCCCACCGTGACACGGACAACTGAAGAGATGCTGCTGATGGTGCCGCACTCGGTGCGCGAAGCCGCGCTGGGGTTGGGTGTGCCCAATTGGCGATCCGTGCTCTCCATCACGTTGAAGACGGCTTCGCCGGGCGTCATCACCGGCTGTATGCTGGCCTTTGCCCGCGTGGCTGGAGAAACGGCGCCGCTGCTCTTCACTGCGCTCGGCAATCAGTTCTGGAGCGTTTCGCTGAATCATGAAATTTCCGCACTCCCCCTGCAAATTTATAACTATGCCATTTCTCCGTATGACGATCAGCATCGCCAGGCCTGGGCTGGCTCGCTGGTGCTGATTGCGTTGATTGTGATTGCCGTTTCGCTGGTGCGCTTTGTAACCAGCCGTGGAACTTTGAAGGGAGCAAGCTAGTGGGTGTCGGGATCGAAGTGAAAGCCCTGAATGCCTGGTATGGCTCGAACCACACGCTTCAGGATATTGAGCTGAATATTCCGGCGAATCATGCGACGGCATTGATTGGCCCATCCGGCTGCGGCAAAAGCACTTTTGTGCGCTGTCTGAATCGGATGCATGAGACCAACCCAATTGCGCGTGTGACGGGAACGGTACGGATCGGCGACCTGGATATCTATCACGATATCTCTCCGGTGGAGATTCGGCGGCGCGTGGGCATGGTCTTTCAGCGACCCAATCCGTTCCCGACGATGTCGATCTATGACAATGTGTGCAGCGGATTGAAGCTGAATGGGTTTCGCAATCGGCGCGAGTTGGACGAGATCGTCGAACGCTCGCTGCGTAATGCGGCATTGTGGGATGAGGTGAAGGACGATCTGAAGAAGAAATCAGGCGCCAGTCTCTCAGGCGGTCAGCAGCAGCGCATGTGCATAGCGCGCGCTCTGGCGGTCGATCCGGAGGTGCTGCTGATGGACGAGCCGGCCTCGGCGCTTGATCCCGTATCGACGTCCAAGATTGAAGACCTGATCTTCCAGCTCAAAAGCCAGTACACGATTGTGATCGTGACGCACAACATGCAGCAGGCGGCGCGCGTGGCGGAGAAGACGGGATTTTTTCTGAACGGGCGGATGGTTGAGTTCGATTCGACGCACAAGATTTTCACCAATCCAAGCGACAAGCGCACAGAAGACTACATTACCGGACGCTTCGGCTGAGAAGCAGGGAAGGACAGGAATGACTCGGATCCGGTTTCAACAAAGTCTGGACGACCTGAAAGGAAAGCTGCTGGTGATGGCCGGCATGGCCGAGCAGCAGATTCAGCGCGCCGTGGAGGCGTATCGTGTGCGCGACCTTTCGATCTGCGCGCTGGTGGATCATAGCGAATTGGCGATCAATCGCATGGAACGGGAGATCGACCAGGCGGCGCTGGACCTGCTGGCGATGGAGCAGCCAATGGCCATCGACCTGCGATTCATTCTCGCAGTCATCAAGATCAACTCCGATGTGGAGCGCGTGGGAGACGCCGCGAAGAGTATTAGTGATCGTGTGCGCAGCATGGATACGATGGCGGCGGCGGATTTGCCTGTCGATATTCCGCGCATGGCCTCGCTGGCCTCAAACATGGTGCGCCGATCGTTGCAGGCGTTCATAGAGGCGGATGCGGATCTGGCGCGGACGGTGCTGAGCATGGACGATGCCGTGGATGGCATGAATCGCGCGGCGCATACCGCGTTGGCCAGTCTGATGGCTGCCGAGAGCCATCGTGCGCCCCAGGCGCTGACTGCGTTGATGGTCTGCCGCAGTCTGGAGCGCGTCGCCGACCACGCCACCAATATCGCAGAGGATGTGATCTTCTGGGTCAAGGGCGCGGATGTACGCCACCAGGGCGATCTGGAAGCATAGCGAAACCTTTTAACCTTGTCGATTTCTGAAGCACGCAAAAGGGGCAGACTGAAAAGTCTGCCCCTTTTGCGTGTCTTGAGACGATTACGGTTACGGATTGATCTGGAGGGTAACCGTCGTGCTTGCCGTGATCGAGGCAACTTTGCTGTCTTGCCCGGTCAGGGTCAGGGTATACGTGCCCGTAGGCGGGTTGACGGCGTTTCCGTAGCCATATCCACCGTAACCACCATAGCCGTTGCCAACTGCGCCGTTGCTGTTGCAGCCGCTCAGGCCCCATCCAAAGCTGACCAGCAGAATCAGCATCGCCAGGCTGCGCAGCCTGCGGGATTTCCGTCCGAAGAAACCAGCCAGCAGCAGCCCGCCGAGCATGGCCGCGGCTGCGACCGGTGCGCGTCCGTTGCCAGAGCGCGGCTGACCGGGCTGCGAGCTACGCAGGCCAGGGAAGCGGCGATACTGGCCGTTGGTGTTGATGCAGTTCTGCGCATTGGTGTCGATGGAGAAGGTGCCAGTGGTAGTTCCAGTGGGGCCGACGGCGATATCGGTCACCTGGAAGCAGGCGCTGGCAAGGTTGTTTGCGTTATTGCCGGTCGGGTTCACGCTGATCACTACGTTTCCGGAGTATCCACCGGAGGGTGTGATCGAGATCGAGGAGCTGGACTTGTTGCCGTCCGTGACTGTGATGTTGGTGGCGGCGATGCTGAAGGTCCCCACGCCAGTCGAGACGGCCGCCGCCGTGATGCTGGCAGTCCCGGTGGAGGCTGCATAGGTCGAGTCACCCGCGTAGGCAGCTTCCACGGTGTGAGCACCGGGCGTTGAGAAGCTTGTGGTGTAGGTCGCGGTGCCATTCGTCAAGGTGAGCGTCGGCGTCTGCGCGACTCCATCCACCGAGATGGTCACAGTCCCCGTTGGCGTGCCGCTGCTGGACGAGACTCCGATGGTGAAGGTCACATTCTGGCCGATACTGGGCGTGGTTGTAGAAGGTGTGATGGTGGTTGTCGTCGAGACGAGTGATGTGCCCGTCGACATGGGCCAGGCATTTGCCAGCAGATTCAGATCAAAGCTGCCAAGTCCCGTCGCAAGATCATAGCCTGTTCCAGACACATACTCCGTCAAAGCATTCCCGGAGCAGATGGACGAGCCAGCGTTGGCGCAGTCGTTATTTCCCGTCGTAATGTCGTGGAAGACGCTGCCGTAGGTAGTGCTGTTCGATGCCAGCGTGTAGAGCGTGGGATTGATGTTGCCCTGGCCGGAGGTTGCGTTGACTTTCTGGTTGATGAGCGCCACCATGCCAGCCATGATCGGCGTAGCAAAGCTGGTGCCGCCCGCCGCCGTCAGGTAGCCGGTGGTGGAGTCGCGAAATCCGCTGGTGCAGCTCGACGCCTGCGGCGGATTGCTGGAGGTGTTCCAGTTGGACTGGTCGCTGGTGCAAAGCAGATACGCGTCGTGGTTATTGGACGAATCGAGCGAGATATCCGGGACATCGCGCTGGCCGTCGCCAGGAATGCCGGGAACGCCTGCCTGCCAGGTGGGCTTGGTGAAGTCGCCGCTGACGCCGCCGCCACCTGCCGCTATGTACTGGCTGGCGTCGTCATTCCAGACAACCTCTGGAATGTACGAAAGCGCAGAGGTGACGACATCATTGGTTCCGTTCGCAGCCCAGTATTGAGTTGCCCCCGTTGCGGGTCCATCGTTGAACTCCGTGCCACCCACCGCGGTCACATTCGGGCTGCTGGCCGGGTAGTTGACGTTCAGCTGCTCCTGCTGCGCGAGCGTGTCAGTGCTGCCCGAACTGTAGCAAGAGGTAGAGCCGGAGTCACCAGCCGCTGCGAGAATGGTCTGGCCCTGCGCGACTGCTTGACTATCGACGCTTTCAAAGGTCTGGTAATAGGTGCCGGTATCAAATTCGCAAGCCCCGTAGCTGAGACTGATAATCGGGGCGAGCTTGTTATCGACGGCATAGGTGACCGAATCAAAGACACCGCCTTGGGAGGTGCTGCCAGTGTAAACAAAGTCAATCGTCGCGCCGGGAGCCATTGCGCCGGACCACTCCAGATCAAGGTCCGATTCACCTTCATCCCCGGATACGATCTGTGATGTGCCCGTGTTCGGCACCTGAATGATATTAGGGTCCTTGACCGTGAGTCCGGCTGCGTTCTGAAACGCTTCGATGTCGCTGACGACGATGGCGGATTGACCAGCCACCACAATCGTCTCGCCGGTGCCGTTGATTCCTTGCTTGTAGAGTGCGTTCACGTCATAGATGGTGCTGATGTCGCCCGGCGCCAGATAGTGATTTCCGGTTTGTCCGGAGGTGAAGGCGGGCTGAACAGAACCAAGCCGGGGCGTTTGCTGCGCCAGAGCCTGCGCCTGCGGAGCCAGATGCAGCATCATCGAGTGTGGCTTGAAGTTGTCCAGGTCGCGCAGGCCCAGCACCACCTGCGAAAGGGACGCGGGAATATGCAACTGAGTGGACGGAGCAAAGTGCGTCTCCTTTTGTCCCTGCCAGGTGGTCACGTAGCGGTGCATCTCGGTCTGGAAAGCCTGTTCGACCTGCGATGCCGTTCCGGAGAAGACTAGAAACGTTTTGCCGTTGGCCACCGAATCGATAGAAAGTCCCTGTTGCTGGAGCCACTGCTCGGTCTTGGCAATGTCGGCATCGTTGACGCCAAACTGGCTGGCGAACTGCTGTGGGGTCAACCAGTGGTGATAGAGCGGCGAGGCCGGATTCTGCTGATTGGTCAGTAGCTGCTTGAGGGCTGTCTTCTGCGCCTGAGTCTGGCTGAAAAACAGCATCATGTGTCGCATCGGCGTGTCGCCAGGCAACCGACCCGCATCGCTGGACGGGCGCGCCAGCGGATGCAGCGAGCCGGGAATGGCTACCATCTGCGAGAAATCCATCGGTTCGTGGAGCCGTGCTGCGGGTTGTGGCAGCGTGTCAGGCTGCGCTTGTGCCAGGCCGGCGGACAATGTGATGGCAAATAGTGCTGCCGCTGCAAACTGAAAAATCTGTCGAGTCGTTTTCATGGCCATCTCTCTGTAAGTCATGCGTCGGATGCGACGAAGTGAGGCACACATCGCTTCTGTGTCCATTAGACACGAAATCCGTGCAGGGGTTGCGTGCGGGGTGAAGGATTTCTCTGAGGAACCCGGAATCCTTTTGACAGGAAGAGAAAGCTTTCCCGAAACTACCTGACGAGACTCAGTCTCCCGTAGAATCCGCGTCCGTGAAAAGCCAGTGATCCAGCCTGCACAGCAACGGATAGTAGATGCCGAGTCGAAGGACGGGTGCAGGAAAGTCCGCTTGCACCTGAAGTTTACGCAGCATTTGAGCGTAGGAGTTGAGCTGCGGCGCGTATTGTTCCCGGTGGCGAAGCAAAAAATCACGAATGATCTCTTCGTCGTAAGCGGGATTGCCTGGCTCACGATGCAGGCTTGCGACAATCTCACGGCCAGTCGTCTTGTAATCGACGATCCACCAGACGCGGTCGCTGGACGGAGAATCCGGGTGTTCACCGGCCAGAAAACACCGATCCGGTCGCACGGTGTGCCAAACGGCCCGGCCACTTGGGTTGAAGAGCTTTCCCGTCCAGGAAACCTCAGCGAAATCCTGGTCGTGTGGAGACAGAATCCATGCTCCTGCGGGGTCCAGAGCGCAGCCAGCAACCACCTGCACGGCCCAGCGCGCCAGGCTGCGAGCCTCCGTGGCGTCCACGCCGTACCGGCCCAGTTGGGCGGCAAGCGGCAAGGTCAGCGCGGGCAGTTGTTGCTGCGCGGAGGCAGCGTCCTGGGTCTGCCGAAGCCGTGCAAACTGCTGCATCAGCAGATGGACAGCGATGCCCTCGGCACGCGTGCGCAAGCCTCCGGAAGGTCGTTCGTACAGCGGAGTCTGCACCCCGGCAGCGAGGGAATGCACGGCGGAAACAAATGAGGCGCGGGGCGGATTCACAGGAGCCGAGAAGCGCAGGATGCGTCTCTGTCGTGGCGTTTGCGGCTCCGGAGGCACGGCATCCCGAGTCGAAGAGCGCGCATCGGATGTCTCGTCCGCCGCTTGGTCTGAAGCTGAATTCAATGACTCAGCAAAGCGCCGAATCTCCTCAGCAAAAGCCGGACGGATGGTCTGAAAAAGGGCCTGCCCAGCCGTGAATGTTTCAGCATTTGCAGCCGCGAGTGCAGTCGGATCGAGCGTAGCAAACAGGTGAAGCTCTTCTCGTGCGCGGGTAGCCGCCACATAAAAGACACGGCGTTCTTCGGCTGCATCCCGCGCTTGTTTCACCTGTTTGACCCAGGCCAGAGCGTCTCCGGATCCAGCGCCTTTGGCTGCCATGGGAGCAATCAAAAACTCGGTCAGATCTTCCGGATTTGCGCCCGCGATGCCGCGCTCCAGCCAGGTCAGCAGTTCCGTGGAATCGTTCCGACGACGTCGTTCCAGTTCCGGAAGGATGACCACTTCAAACTCAAGCCCCTTCGATTTGTGAATGGTCATCAGACGCACTCCGTAATCGTTCTCGAGCGATGGGTCGGGCAAGGGTTGCAGTTGTCGAAGCGCGGCGCGCCAGCCCGTCTGCGAGTCACATTCCATCAAGTCCACATCGCTCCGCGGCAGTTCGTCCAACGCGCGCCACAGCAGTTGAAGATTGCGCTGTTGTAGCGGAGAGGTCACTGACTCTCCGCCCACACTTTGCCATAGCCGGTGCAGCCAGCTTCCCAGCTTTTCTCCATCCACCAACTGGCGAAGGCGTCCTGCTTCCAGAATATTTTCCGTGCAGCGCAACAGCGCCTCGCAGCGTGGTTGCCCGAGGGAGTCGGCCAGCAGCGCCAGCCTCTCCTGCACGAGATCAGGGATCGCTCGATCCTTCAGGTCCGCATCATCTGCCGAGACCAGTGCGTGGACCTCATGCAAAGCCAGCCCGCAGCACGGTGAGCGCAGGACCGACGCCCAGGCAAGTCGATCCTGTCGATTGAGCGCCGCCTGAGCCAGTGAGATGGCATCCAGAATCTCCATCTGTCGGTCAAAGGGGAAAATCTCATCGGCCCGATAGGGAATGCCTGCGGCTCGCAGCGCCTCTGCCGCGGCAATCAGTGTTTTCCTGTTTCGACCCAGAATGGCGATGCGATATTTTTCGTCGGAGGCGTCCGACTCTCGTCGTTGTCGCGCGGCCATGGCAAGTTGCTCATGTTGGCGTACCAGCGGCATCCAGGCTGGCTCACGCACAAGCTTTGCGCCAGTCTGCTCGCCTTCGGATGTGTCGTCGCGGAGTTCGAGATAAAGCGTGACAGGATGCGAGCCGGCAGAGTCCTTTGGAAGCTCGCGTACAGCCTGTGCCGCAACAAACGGCGTCTGAGACGCAAGTGAACTTGCCGAAGTTGTAAAAAGTTGTGGCATGCGATGATTCCAGTCAGCCACAAGAGCGGGAGTCGAGCGAAAATTAGCCGTGAGTTGGATTGGCTGAAGCACGACGCGGTTGGAATCGGCGAAGCCTTCAAGATCCGCGCCAAAGCCGCGTTGTGCCGGGCGATCAAACAGTTCGTAGTCCGATTCGCGGAATCCATAAATTGACTGCATCGGATCGCCGACACAAAAGCACGTTCGCCCATCGCCGCCCGGCCACGCAGCAATGATGCTGTCGATCAGTTCATATTGCTTTCGGCTCGTATCCTGAAACTCATCGAGCAGCAGGTGGCGAATTCCAGCGGCAAACTCCACCGCAAACTCGGATGGCAAGCCATCTTTGGGATGGAGCAACTGAAGCGCAATGGCAGCCACTTCCGTGAAGTCCACTGAGCTGCTCTCCGCAAAGACAAGCTGCAACTGCGCGGCGGCATAGCGCAGCACGACAAAAGCATCCAAAACCACTTGCCACTCCGGCTCGGAATACCCGGCAACAGCCGCAGTGCAGACCTGTTGCAGCAAGGGTTGGAGTTCGTAACTCTGTTGCGCGCGAGCAACCAGAGAACCGAATCGCTCTTTCGCGGCTCGGCCCTCATCCGTCGCGGGAAAGCCCTGGTTTTTGTTCAGGCCTTTGGGCTTTCGCCACTGGTATTCGCCGGTCAGCAGAAAACCAGCGATCACGCGATAGAACTCGACTTGCAAACGCAAAGAATCGCCGGAGATATCATCTTCATCCGGCGAGGGCAGGGAAGAATGAGACGCCACAAATTGTAGCTCTTCCACTCCGCATTCCGCCGCGAACCAAAGCAAGTCGAATAACTCAGTCTCCAGCCCTGGAATGGACAAAAAAGCCGCGTGGAGAGCGCGCAGGGTGGCAAGGGCGGAGTGGCGCATCGGCGCTTCCAGCCTGGCGCGAAGCGTCGTCCCATCCAGGGAAGAATCAAAGACAAAATCCTTGAACCACCGACCGCGATCCGCCAACATATCGCACAGCAGATTCTCCATGCTGAGCCACTGCGCATCGCGAAGCTTGAGTAGGGTTCGGAGCGCTGTCTGCAACGCATTCGGCCCTTTCTCCAGCATGGCCAGCGTTCGTCGTGCTGCCTTACGATAAAGAGTTTGTGGGTCTTTTGCCGGCTCCATCCGTCCACCGAGTGCGGAGAGGATTCCCCATTGCAATGGCGCTCGCATCGCAATGGAATGACAAAAGCTGTCAATGGTCTGAATGCGAAGTTGATCGGGACTTTCCATCACCGTCCAGCGCTGTAAACGGATACGCTCAACAGCTTTGCTGGCAGCCTCTCGCAAGGGATCGTCAAGAGTTGCGTCAGCGGCAGTAGACATCGCCGCCTGAGCCTTTTCCAGCTCCAGCACAATGCGTTGTCGCATCTCTGCCGCAGCCGCGCGTGTGAAGGTGATGGCTACGACTTCGTGCGGGTCGTCCACCTCTGCCAGCAGGCGCAGAAATCGTGTCGTCAGAAGATGCGTCTTGCCGGAACCGGCTGACGCGCGCACCAGAAAGGATTCCTGTGTATTCAGCGCCTGCAGACGCTGCTCCCAATCGGGCGGAGAGTGCTTCATGGCGCCGGTATTACTCATTCGCATTCTCCTCTTCCGACAGGATTGCGCCCGTCTCTGTCACGCGACAAAAGGACTCCAGGCCGCAGTACTCGCATGTCTTCGGAATGTTTTTCGGGTCCACCCATGCCACACCCTGGAGAAAATCGCGTGCCAGCTTCTCCATGGTCATGCGCCATTGCACAAGCTGGTGCGAATCGAGTGGTTGCTTGACGAGCGTGGAAGCGCCGCTGAGATTCGCATTCAGGGTCTCTCGAGCGGAGACCAGCATTCCGTTCACGCCAAGGTCGCGAGCGTTTGCGTTGATATTGGCAAAGGCAATCCCCTCCAGCGTCGCCTCGTCCATATGCAAGGCATAGAGCGGCAGTTGCAAGTCGTCTGGACGATCACCCAGCCAAAGCGCGGCAGAGTGTTTGCTCGTCTTGTAATCCAGAATCAGCAGCCGTTCGCCCACCTGATCGATTCGATCCTGTCGCACACGAAGGCGGATTCCAGCGATTTCAATCTCCGAAGCCTGCTCCGTCGCTTGCACAGAAAACGGCCTACGCGAAGCTTCATAACGCAGCCAGTTGCAGATCAACTCCTGCAAGCGTTCCTGTTCCATGCGAACGAGCGAAGTGGGAATTGTCTCGGATTGCAGAGCGCCCTGAAACTTCGTCACGGCGCGCAAAACATGCCGTTGTACGATAGCCTCGAGACCATCGTCGCCCAACGCCTCTATACATCGAAGCAGATCCTCCAGAGTGCGCAGCCCTTGCTGTGCCGTGCCGCCCCACAGCGTGCGCAGCGCTTCATGCAGCAGCTTGCCGCGCACACGAGGTGAGATTCCTGGTGAAGCTGGCTGCACGGTGGAAACACCGATGCGATGGTGCGCAAACGCTCGAAACGGACAAGCAGACTGATCCATCAGCACCGATGCGCCGCCGCGGACAGCCATGGCGCTGGACGCAGAATTTGTAGCGGATGCATTCCCTTGCAGAGGAACGAAGACTGGATCGCAGACGGACTCCATGGCGGAGAGCGATGGCGGCGCGTCCGCCGGATTGTTTGTGATGGAATCGGGATACGCCTGCGCTTGGCCAAGAATCGCCGAAAGCACGCCGGATGCGCGACGCATTCCGTCGTCCACGCTCTTGGAAAAACTAAAGACGACTTCATCGGAATGGTCGAGTAGCCGATGCGCGATGGTCGCGGCGTTGTTCCAGTCAATCTGGAGGCTCGCGTGTGGCATCTCCGCTTCCAACTGAACCGAAAGTGGCAGCAGCGGCTGGATGTGTCCTGAGGATGGCCACTGGCTGCTGTCCGCTCCCAAAACCCAGACTCCATCCGCGATCAGTCCCGCAGACTCCGCCGGTCCAGTGATCTGCACCTGCGGCAACGCGCGCTCGACGCTGAACAGTCGGCTTTTGAGAAGCCCTGAGAGCAGCGACAACGCATCTGTCCAGGTGAGCGGCTCGTCGCTTACCGAGGCTGTTCCCGCGCAGGCGTCCAGCAGTTCTTCCCACTGCTTCTTTGCCTGATAACTGAAGCTTTCCAGCCGTATATCGTGCATCCAACCCGCAGCATCCAGAAAAGCGCGAATTCTCTCCATCCATAGTGCAGCGGAGCAGCTCGCGCCATTGGAAAACAGCGCACTCTGCGCGGCCAGCATCTGCTTGCACCATTGAACGAGCGCAGGCTGCTGCTGCTGCGCATGTTGGCAGAACGATGCGAAACTCCACTCCGTGCGGGCCAAATCACTGCTCTGCAACTGCTCCAGACAACGGGAGAGCAAGGCGTTGTGCTGGGGCGGCTGTTCCAGCGCATCGGCGGTCAAAAGCGAGCGCAGTTCTGTCTCCTGCAGCGGATCGCTCTGCCAGCGCAACAGCAGCATGGCAACGCGGATCATGGAGAGATTGTCGAGCGGTACGCCAAGCGTGAACTCCGCATCAAGTTCCTTGTGGCCAGCCTGCTGCAATTGATGCAGCGCACGCTCGATCTCTCCGCGATCTCGCTCAATCTGCGAAGTCACAATAAGCCATCGTCCTGCGGGGTTAGTCGCAGTGGCTTTCTGAATCCACACCACGCAAGCAGACAGCTCGTCCGACGGCTGCTCGAAGAAGACGTATCGCGTGGAATGCGGCGGTGGTGCCGAGGTCTCCAGCTTCCACGAGCACAGTCGATCCAGCAGGCTTCTGCGCGGAGCCGACAAGCGGTCAAAGCCCACCAGCAGCAAAGACGGTCGCGAAGCGCCATCCATCCATCCGGCTACCGATTCATCCTCAAGCAGATGCAGCAAGGTGAGCGAAAGCAGCGAAGAACTGATCCATCCGCTGCGCTCACACTGGCGCAGAAACTGCCCCAGCCAATCACTGTACGTTCTTGCATCGCCACTCCAGCCCAGGCGATTTTCCGCATTCAGAAACTGAGGAGCAAACTCGACCAGTTGCGCCAAAGTTCTCCGCGCCATCGCCGCCAAATTCAACCCTGCTGAAATGTCGGAGAAAATTTGCTCGCGTTGGATAATCGAAGACCAGACTCGCAACTCCTGCTCTGCGGTGAGCAGAGTCCGATGCAAGGGGTGTATGTATCCCCTTTGCGAATCCTGCTTGCCCGTCAGCAGGGCAGAAAGCTCGAAACTCAAGTCGCTCCAAAGTTCCTGAGTCCAGCTTTCCCATGAAGCGACCAGAGGACTCTCCCAGGCCAGGCAACCCATCTCCTGCTGCGATTCATCGTATGCGTGGCGGATGGCTCTGGCAGCTCGCTCCGTCGAGGTGATAATTCTCCTGCCGCTGCGCAACCATTCGTTACGCTTGCTTTCGAGAGCCATCCGGGTTGAGTGAGTGTTCGTGATGGTGACCTCACAGGCTTGTTGCAGTCGTCAACGTTCTAGAATGGATTCGTGGTGATGAATCCAGGTTGTCGTCCAATCCCAAGGGGTCGTCGAATCCCGGGTTGTCGTCGAGTTTTTATTGTGCTCTTTCTGCTGTCTCTCGCCGTCGCCAGCGGATGTCATGGAGCGAATACCAATTCCGGCGCGTCCGCAGCAGACAGCGACGATAGCCAGTACAAAGTGTATCCTCTCCGCGGCACCATAGTGGCCACTGACCCGGCGCGGGGTGAAGTCACCATCGCGCATCAGGCGATTCCCGGTTACATGGAAGCGATGACAATGCCCTACAAGCTGCGGGACACGCGCATCATCGGCGATCTGCATCCGGGCGATCAGATCACTGCCGACCTCATGATCTCCCAGCTTCCCACCGGCGGAGTTTATGTCGATCACTTCGATGTCATTGGCCAGGCCAAGCCCGACTACAAGCCTCCAGTCCAGTTTCACGTGCCTGCGCCGGGCGATGTGGTCCCGAATTTTCGGCTGACCAACCAGGATGGCCAAGTCGTACACCTGCATCAGTTCCGCGGGAAAGCCGTGTTGCTCACCTTCATCTACACGCGCTGTCCGCTGCCCAATTTCTGTCCGCGCGTCACGCGGAACTTTGCCGTGCTTGAGAAATCGCTTCAGCAGGATCAAGCGCTGTATTCCAAAACACATCTGATCTGCGCCAGTTTTGATCCGGAAAACGACACCCCCGCGCGGCTGAAATCGTATGGCGAGGAGTACATCGGCAGCTCTGACCGGCACGGCTTTGCTCACTGGGACTTTGCCGTTCCAACGCGCAACCATCTGACTCCGCTTGCGCATTATTTCGATGTCGGCATAACGAACGAATCGGACGGCACCATCACGCACACCCTGTCCACAACCCTGATTGGTCCCGACGGCAAGGTGGTTCAGTTTTATCCGGGCAATGACTGGACCGCACAGCAACTGCTGGCTGACCTGAAGCGCCTCTATCCCGGCCAATAGAACTCCGGGCAGAATATTTTTTCTGCATATGAATCGCAGTTCGCCTCTGCTTCATCGCATAGAGAGCGTAGAGCGTCTTCATGCAATGATGAAGCAGAGAGGTTTTTGCTCATGGCAAAGGTAACGCTTGTTTTTGCAGCTTTGTTCATCGCCCTTGGCTTGGTCGGCTTTGTCGGCACGGGCAGCCAGCATCCCACCGCGCTCATTCCAGCCGCGCTTGGTCTGCTGCTGGCCATCTTTGGCGGGCTATCGTTTTCACCCAATGCAGCGAAGCGCAAGCTCTTCATGCACATCAATGTCACGCTGGGCCTGCTTGGTTTTCTGGGCACGGTGATGGGCCTGTTGCAGTGGTTCCACATGCTGGCGGGTGCTGCCGTCAAGAACCCTCCGGCTGTCCAATCCAAAGCCGCCATGGCCATTCTCTGCCTGATCTACGTGGTGCTTTGCGTCCGTTCCTTCATCACTGCCAGACGAAACGGAACCGTTTAACATGTCAGGAATGCGCGGCAACATCCGCTCCGGAGGAATGAACATGCAGGCGGAGCGCGGCGCGCGCGGCGGCGGCAGATCTGTCGTTGACCAGACCAAGCGCAAAGTCAGTCTCAAGCGCCTGTGGCCTACCATCTGGTCATTGGTCAAGCCGCGACGCTGGCTCATCGCGCTTGGCATGGTGCTGGTCGCCATCAAGACGGTAGCCGGCCTCACGTTGCCGTATCTCACCAAGTTTCTGGTGGACGGCGTGCTCAACGCCGCGCATCCGGTGCCGAGTCTTCTGCCCAGGCTGATTGCCGCTGTCTTTGTCGCCACCATCGTGCAAGCCGTCACGGCATTTGCACTCACCCAGCTTCTCTCGAAGGAAGGGCAGAAGCTGATCAGCGAACTGCGCAAGCAGGTGCAGCGCCATGTTGGCCAGCTTTCGGTTGCGTATTACGATTCCAATCGCACCGGCACTCTCGTTGCACGCATCATGAATGATGTCGAGGGCGTGCGCAACCTGATCGGTACAGGCCTGGTGGAGTTTGTCGGCGGCGTCCTCACCTCAGTGCTCGCCTTTGCGTATCTGCTTCACCGCAGCGCCATTGTCACGCTCACCGTCTTTGCGGTTATCGGAGTCTTCACGGTTGTTCTGCAATCGGGCTTCAAGAAGATTCGCCCCATCTTTCGCGAGCGCGCCAAGATCAACGCCGAGGTCACCGGGCGATTGACGGAATCGCTGGGCGGCGTGCGTGTCATCAAGGGCTATCATGCCGAGGAGCGCGAGTCGTCCGTCTTTGGTCGCGGTGTCGACCGGCTGCTACAGAATGTCATCAGCTCGCTCACCATGACCAGCACGCTTTCAGCCGCTTCCACTACAGTGCTTGGGCTGGTCTCCTGCATCGTGATGTGGCTGGGTGGGCATCTTGTCATGCAGCACCGCTGGCTGGTGGGCGATTACGTCTCCTATCTTGCTTTTCTCGCCTTCATGATCGCGCCGGTCTTTCAGATCGTGAATATCGGCACGCAGCTTTCCGAGGCATTTGCCGGCCTGGATCGAACGACGGAGATTCTGGCTGAACTGGACGAAAACGCGGATGCTTCGCGCACGCGCCTCATGTCACCCATCGACGGCAGGGTGCAGTTTTCTCAGGTTGAGTTCGCCTACGATCCGGACAAACCTGTTCTGCGTGGCATCGACTTTCAGGCTGAACCCGGCACAGTCACCGCGCTGGTCGGCTCATCCGGGTCCGGTAAAAGCACCATCATCAGCCTCGTATGCGCCTTTCACAAGCCGGACTCCGGTTTTGTTTCCGTCGATGGTATCGACCTGGCCACAGTTCGTCTGGACAGCTATCGCTCGCAGCTCGGCGTTGTCCTTCAGGACTCGTTTCTCTTTGACGGCTCTATCCGCGAGAACGTCATGTTTTCTCGCCCGGAAGCCAGCGAAGAACAGTTTCTCTTCGCCTGCCGCACGGCGCGCGTGGATGAGTTTGCAGAGAATTTTCCGGAGCGATACGACACCATTGTCGGCGAACGCGGCGTCAAGCTCTCCGGGGGCCAGCGCCAGCGGCTTTCCATCGCTCGCGCGTTGCTTGCCAATCCTCGGATTCTGATTCTGGATGAAGCTACCAGCTCGCTCGATTCAGAGTCTGAGGCGATGATTCAGGCTGGACTGAATGAGTTGATGCGCGGACGAACCACCTTCGTCATCGCGCATCGCCTGTCCACCATCCGCCGAGCGGACCAGATTCTGGTGGTTGAGGCGGGCCAGATTGTCGAACGCGGAACTCACAACGAGTTGTATGCGATGGGTGGCCGCTATTTTGATCTCTACACGCGCCAACACGGGCTGGAACAGAATCTCTTTCTCGCGCCAGGCGAAGGCGATTCCGTCACCAATGAGGTTGTCGCGGGGCGGTGATCTGGCTCCTGCCGACCACACGTTGGACCAGGTTAACTCTGCTCAGCAATCGCGAGTTGCTCCAGCAGAAACACGTAATCGAAGGCGATTTCCTTCAGATAATCGTAGCGTCCACTGGCGCCACCGTGTCCGGCCGTCATGTTGGTGTGCAGCAGCAGCGGACGAGCATTCGTCTTCAGTGTCCGCAGTTTGGCCACATATTTGGCTGGCTCCCAGTACATCACCTGGCTGTCATACAAACTGGTCTTCACCAGCATCGCCGGATACTCGCCCGGCTTCAAATTATCGTAGGGCGAGTAGCTCAGCATATACGCAAAATACCGGGCTTCGTTGGGATCGCCCCACTCCTCATACTCAGGAACGGTGAGCGGCAGAGTCGGGTCCAGCATCGTGTTCATCACATCTACAAACGGCACATGCGAAAGCACAACGCGGAAGCGCGACGGATCCCGGTTCACGACTGCGCCCATCAGCAATCCTCCGGCGCTGCCGCCTTCAATCGCCACCCGCTCCGCATCGCCATATCCGCTCTCTGTCAGGTGTTCGACGCAGGTAAGGAAGTCGGTGAAGGTATTCTGCTTGCGCAGCATCTTTCCATCGTCGTGCCAGGTCTGCCCCATATCTCCGCCGCCGCGAATATGCGCATAGGCCATCACCACTCCGCGATCCAGCAGGCACAGCCGATTTGCATTGAAGCCAACCGGCAGCGCATAGCCATACGATCCGTAGCCATAGACATACAGCGGATTCTTCCCGCGTTCAAAACAGTCTTTTCGATAGACCAGCGAGATGGGCACTTTGACGCCGTCCGCAGCCTGCGCCCACACTCGCTCGCTCGTGTATCGTTCCCGTTGAAATCCGCCCGGGACGTCCTGCTGCTTCAGCAGCGTCGAAACGCCGGTTTCCAGATTGTATTCAAACACTGAGGCCGGCGTGGTCAGCGACTGATAGGCGTAGCGAAAACTGCTCGTGTCGAACTCCGCGTTGTGGCTTGCATGAGCCGAATACGACGGGTCTTGAAAGAGAATTTCGCCGGATTTCTGCAACTCCATTTCGTTCACAAAACGATGGATCCGAAACTGTGGCAGGCCATTTTCGCGTTCGCAGGCAATCAGGAACTCCGCGAAGACTTCGATATCTTCAATCATGATTCCTCCGCGATGCGGAATCAGTTCTAACCCCGTCGGCGTGCCGGAAGCACTCACAGAAATCGTCACTACGCGGAAGTCGCGTCCTCTGTCGTTGATGCGCATCAGCCAATGGCCGTTCCGATGGTCAACGTCATACTCATGATCTTCATGACGCGGGCGAATCACCTTCCAGGCATCCGACGGCCGATCCGCAGGCAGGTAGTGAATCTCGCTCGTCGTGTGGCTGGCCATATTCAGCAGCAGATATTCCCCGTCGCGCGTTTTGCTCACATGGATGTTGAAGCGCTCGTCCGGCTCCTCCAGCACCAACTCCTCATGTGTCGTTGCTTCGCGTGTGGGATCGTTGCCCAGCCGATGTTTCCACAACTGAAACTGCCGCTTCTGTACCTCATCCTCCACCGTATAAAACAGCGTCCTGTCGTCCGCAGCCCAGCAGATCGAGCCAACGCGTTCCCGCACAAACTCCAGTTCCTGGCCAGTGGCAATCTCACGAATATGCAGACTGTACTGACGAAATCCCTTGTAGTCCACCGTGTAGGCCAACCATCGCCCGCAATCGGAAACATCCATATCTCCTATCGCCATGAACGATTTTCCAGCCGCCAGCGCGTTGCCATCGAGCAGCATCTCTTCGCGTGAATCCGGCGCATCCGCACGACGCAGATACTGCGCATACTGCTTGCCCTCTTCGGTCCGCGACCAGTACCACCATCCCCGGTCGCGATAGGGAACGCTCTCATCGGTCTGGCGAATGTGGCTGAGCATCTCCTGATACAAACTCTCGCGCAACGGTTCCAGCGTCGCCGTCATCGCCTCAGTGTAGGCGTTTTCGGCTTCCAGGTAGGCAATCACCTCCGGACTGGAGCCATCCTGAAGCCATCGATACTCATCGGTGAGGGTGATGCCATGGAACGTGCGATGGACGGCTTCTTTGCGGGCAACGGGTGGGTTCACAGTGGGGCTCATTCCTTCCAGCATATCTGCCCCGGTGCGTATGCGTCAGCCGGCTTCTTTCACGCGCGAGATTTCACGATGG
Source organism: Acidobacteriota bacterium (assembly GCA_021851335.1). Classification (GTDB taxonomy): domain Bacteria; phylum Acidobacteriota; class Terriglobia; order Terriglobales; family Acidobacteriaceae; genus Acidicapsa. The sequence continues at coordinate 135,208 of JAJZEA010000001.1, forward strand.
AACCGCGGTGTCATGCTCCGCGTACAATACTGGTGATGCGTCTTCGCTCTATCTTTGCTGGACTCATGCTGCCACTTGCCTGTCTGGTCCTCTTGCTCGCCTGCAAGGCGACAGCGGAGACGGTCGAGTCACTGCCGCAGCCGCAGGATTACGTCTCCGATTTTGCTCACGTCCTTTCTGACGCAACCATCGAACGCCTTGACCAGATTTGCTCCAGATTGGATCACGGCGGCGCCAATGCGCAGATCGCCGTCGTCACCGTCCACAACATGAATGGAGACGACGCGGCGGACTTTGCCAATCGGCTCGAAGAGCGCTGGAAAGTAGGACCCAAAGGCTCAGACCGCGGCATTCTGATGCTGCTTTCCGTTGACGATCACAAATACTGGATCGAGGTCGGCTACGGGTTGGAAGGAATCTTGCCCGACGGCAAAACCGGTGATATCGGTCGCGCGATGGTGCCATATCTGAAAAGCGGCAACTACGACGATGCCGTGCTCACCGCAGTCAGCCAGATCGCCAGCGTCATTCATGCTGATTCTGGCACGGCTGACTCCGCGACTTCAGATCAGCAGGATGCCTCAGCCGCCGCCCATCGTCATCGCCACTCCGTGTCACCCATCGGGCTGCTGATTCGCATAGTCCTGATTCTGGGGGTTCTTGTTTTCCTTGGCTCGCGTGGCATCCTCGGTCTTTTTCTTGGCATGATGATGGGCGGCGGTTTTGGCGGTGGCGGTTTTGGCGGTGGCGGTTTTGGTGGCGGTGGTGGAGATTCAGGTTTTGGCGGTTTTGGCGGGGGCCAATCCGGCGGCGGCGGAGCCGGTGGAGGCTGGTAGCCAACGTAGAACGATATTTTTTGCCCGGAGCCGCAAGCTTCGGCTGAACCTGGAGGAGCAAATACAATGAAACGCGGATTATGGATTTTCGTCGGGATTGTTACAGTTTTCATCTTCATCGGCCTGATGATCTTTGGCAGCTTCAAAAGCACACAAAACCAGCTTGTCTCCCTCGATGAACAGGTGCGCACAAGCTGGTCCGATGTCGATGTTCAGTTGCAGCGACGCGCGGATCTCATCCCCAACCTGGTGGAGACCGTCAAGGGTTTCACCAAGGAAGAGAACTCGGTCTTCAGCGACATCGCCAACGCTCGCGCCGGACTGCTGAATGCGCATACTCCGAAAGACAAGATTGCGGCCAATGGTCAGTTGGATTCGGCTTTTGGCCGCCTGCTGGCACTTACCGAAAACTATCCTCAGCTCCGCTCCAACGAGGAGTTCCTCCGCCTGCAGGATGAGCTTTCCGGCACGGAAAATCGCATCGGCGTCAGCCGCCGCCGCTATAACGATTCGCTGCGCAGCTACAACACCTTCGTGCGCGAGTTTCCCAACAGCGTCTGGGCGGGCATGCTTGGCTTTGCCCCGAACAATGCATATTTTGAGGCCAGCCAGTCGGCGCGCACCGCTCCCGCTGTCAAGTTTTGATCCTGTTGTAGATCGATCGAATCGATTCCGATCGAGAACCGACAAGCTGCAAAACCGAAAGCGCCGGACACATGGCTGTGTCCGGCGCTTTCGGTTGGGAAGGGAGAAACTGAATCTACTTGAAGGACGCTATGGCGCTTGCCTCATCCTCATAGATATCAAAAACCGTGTACAGCTTGGTCAACTGCAAAACATCTTTCACCTTTTTTGTCAGGTTCAGCAGCTTCACATTCGCCTGCTGATTCTTTGCGGTTGTGTATGCGCTCACAAGCTCACCCAATCCAGAACTGTCAATGTAGTTCACTTCGCCCAGGCCGATCAGAATATTCTTGATGCCTTTGCTGATCAGTTCACGGATCGCGTCGCGTAGTTGTACGCTTCCTTCGCCAAGCGTGATGCGCCCGCTCAGGTCCAGAATCGTTACGCCATCCAGTTCGCGTGTTGCAATGGATAATGCCACAGTGTGTTCCTCCTGGTCTTTTTTCAGATGGTATCGCGTCTCGCTAGCTGGAAGCGCCAGTTGAAGCCGCAAACTTTTTTACAAGCCGTATTTCAGTGCCCGGATGTAGTTGTCGAAAGTTTACCTCATCGAAGAACGATCGTATCAGGAAGATTCCTCGTCCTGTGCCTCGAAGGATATTTTCCTCAGCCAGCGGATCAGGTAGCTTTTCCATGTCAAATCCTGTCCCCTCATCCGCTACGGTCGCCATCAGTTGTTCCTGGGAGCACTCCAGTGTGACCGTGATGAATTTTGCCGGATCATAACTGTTGCCGTGCAGCACGGCATTCACGGCTGCTTCGCGGATACCCATCACCAGCTTGAATCCCTCATCTGAGTCGATACCCGCCGCTTCAATAAGCTTTTCTGCCTCTTCTTCCACCCTGGAGACGCTCTCCATCGTGGAAGCAAGTTGAAGTCGTATCCGTTCTGTCTCAGGCTTCGACAATCTTTCCTCTGGAGCGCGGCAAGGATTCATGGCAAGGGCGAAACATCTCGCTCACTCATAGGCAGTTTCAAGGCTGAGGCGCGTGGTGTCAAGCTGTTCCTGAAACTACGCAAAATTCATCGCTGGAATGTTTTACACTCAAGCTCGAATGACTTCTCGCACCACAGCTCGCGTCAGTCTCAGCGCATTGCTCGGTACCCCCGTCACCGATGCCAGCGGGAAAGCGTATGGACACCTCAAAGACGTCGCAGTTTTCACCGGCGCCGAAGCCGGCCGTGTAGCCGGGCTGATCCTGAAGACGCGGGATGGCAAGCGCATCGTCCACGCGGCCCAGGTGATTGAAACACCGGCTGGCAATCTGGAACTGCGCTCGCCCAACGTCCTGCTGCCGCTGGCGGGAGATGAAAACTACCTTTTCCTGTGGCAGGACCTGATCGACCGTCAGATCATCGACATTCACGGACGCAAAGTGGTCCGTGTCAACGATGTTGTGCTGGAGTGGCTGGGGCAGGGCAGCGCCCACCTGCTACGCGTCGCCGAGGTCGAGATCGGACTTCGCGGAGCCGTGCAGCGCGTCTTCAAAGGGGTCTTGCCGCGCCGTGCCCTTGATGCGCTGGCGCAGGGCGTCAGTACGCGCGTCATTCCCTGGCACTTTGTCGATGTCATCGAGGTAGACCCGGCGCGGCGCGTCAAACTGCGCATCGAGCATGAGCGCCTGGCTGATCTGCACCCCTCTGACCTGGCTGAAATTCTGGCGGACCTGGCTCCAGCCGAACGCGACGCCATCTTCAAAACGCTCGATGAGGAAGTGGCCGCAGAAGCGCTGGAAGAGGTCGATCCCAAGCTCCAGAAGTCGCTGCTTGAGTCGCTCGACGAGGAGCGAATCGCCGATATCGTCGAAGAGATGGACCCGGCTGCCGCCGCCGATCTGCTGAATGAGCTTTCCGATGAACGCTCCGAGGCCATCCTGGAAGAGATGGAACCGGAAGAGCGGCAGGAGGTCGAAGAACTGCTGGAGTTTGACGAGCACTCCGCCGCCGGACGCATGACCACCGCGTTTGTCTCCGTCGATGCGGATGCCACGACTGCTGATGCAGTCACGGCGCTTGGTGAGTTTGATGGTGATCTCGAAACCGTCTCCGAGATTTACCTGCTCACCTCCGACGGCGTGCCCACTGCCGCCGTCCCGCTGGCGCGCATTCTCATGGCCCAGCCACAGACCCGGCTCGCTGTACTCGCAGAGCCGCGCATGATCTCCTGCCCCTTCGATCTACACCAGGATGACATGGCAGAGCTTTTTGACAAATACAGCCTGCGCTCGCTTGCCGTCGTCAATGCTCAGGGAAAAATGGTCGGCGTCGTCCATGCCGATCAGGTCATCAGCTTTCTCATCGAAAAGCTGTGAATCCGGATTTGAATCCAGCGTGCCTTCCGTTTGAAATCACTTTGCAGGAAGCGCTCATACTCCGGCGTCACCGATTCGCAGACGAAATCCTCCGTAGAAGATCTTCGGAATCATTCATCCGATCCATCTCCCATCTCCGCTTGTATCCCGACAAGCCGGAAGATGGAACAAGCAACAAATGGCGCAGTCAAACATGGCACTGAGCGTGAATTCACACCAGATTTGCCGCAGATTCGCTCAAAAGCCGCGGATCGCAGCAAAGCTCTGCGCCGCCGCGTGCGCCGCATCCAGCACATGTCCCGGCAGAATGCCCAGCGCCAGAGTAGCCAGCGCGGCTATCCCCACCGCGAGCACCACTCCCGCTCCCACTGAAGACAGACCCTGTGCCTTCGCGCTGGCCGCGGAAGGCAGCGCCATGCTCAGGGCCAGCCGCAGATAATATGCCGCGGCAATACCGGAGTTCAGCAGGCCAATCAGCACCAGCCATCCCGCACCGCCCTGCATTGCCGTTGTAAACGAGTAAAACTTGGCAAAGAAGCCGCCCGTGAAGGGAATGCCGATCAGTGAGATCAGAAACAGCAGCATCAGTCCGCCAGACAGTGGTGAGGAATACAGCACGCCGCGATAGTCCGTCACCGACGAGCGCCGTTCGTCGTAGCCGCCCACAACGCTGAGCAGCGCAAAGATGCCCACATTCATTGCCGCGTACGCGGCTGTATAGAAACCCACGGCAGCAATCGGCTCCGTACCCGAGCCGGTAAAGGCTGTCAGCAGATACCCGGCATGGGCAATCGAGGAGTATGCCAGCATTCGCTTCACGTTCTGCTGGCGCAGCGCAGCCAGATTGCCTACCGTCATCGAGACAGCGGCCACAACCCACATCAGCGGCATCCAAAGCGGATGGAGCAGTGGGAAGACCCCGTAGAGCAGCCGGATGAGCAGCGCAAAGGCAGCCACTTTCGGCGCTGTGCTCATCAGCGCAACCACTGGCGTCGGCGCGCCTTCATAGACATCCGGCGTCCATACATGGAACGGCGCCGCAGAGACCTTGAACAACACACCCACCATCATCAGCCCAAAGGCCAGCAGTACGAAGAGGTGCGAGCGAGCAGCCGGCAAAAGCGTAGCAATCTCGCGCACTTCGGTCGTGCCAGTCGCGCCAAAGACCATCGCAATGCCGTACAGCAGAAACGCTGTGGCAAAAGACCCAAGCAGGAAGTACTTCATCGCTGCTTCCGGCCCCTTGCCCGTCTGCTTGCGATAACCGGCCAGCACATAGGTGGAGATCGATGAGATCTCAAGAGCAATGAAGACGACCAGCAGTTCGACCGCGGAGGTCAGCAGACACATGCCCACCGCGCCAAAGACCATCAGCGCAAAATACTCGCCCACATGATGCTGTTCAGGGCTGCGGTCCGGCGGAAGCGTATCGATTGAAAGCAGAATGGCGACCAGTACGATCCCACAGATCAGCACATGGAAAAACGTGGAAAAGGCATCCGTCTGCACCGTGCCATAGAAGGCAGTTCCGGCAGGCAGCGTCCCCTGCCACAAGCTGGCAGCGAGCGCCGCCAGCACGCCCAGCGCTGCGACCCATCCCAGCAGTCGTCGGCTGGATTTTGGCGACATGGATGCATCCGTCAGCATCACCAGAACGCCTACCAGCGTGAGCACAACCTCAGGGAGAATACGAAAGATATCTGGAGTCATCGAGGTTCTCCCGTTGAGGCTGAAGCTACCGTTCCGGATGCTGTCGAGACAGGCGATTGATCGACCGTTAGGATCTTTTGCGTGACACTTTGCAGCGCTGGCTCCATGGTGCTGATCCAGATCGTCGGCATCACGCCCATCGCCAGCATGATTCCAGCCAATGCGGCCACCGTGCAGGTTTCCTGCCAGCTCAGATCGCGAATCCGGGGGCTGTTCGTCTCGGCCTCACCCAGAAAAATCTTTTGGATCAGCCGAAGCATATACGCAGCGCTCAGGATCACGCCCAGCGCCGCAGCCGTAGCCCAGCCTTTGCTGACTCCGGTGAATGTGCCGGAAAGCACCAGAAATTCGCCAACGAAGCCATTCAGCAGCGGCAGGCCAATCATCGCCAGACTTGCAATCACAAACAGCGCGGCCAGACGAGGCGCCCTGTGCGCCGCCCCGCCAAAGTCGGCAATCTGGCAGCTTCTGGCGCCATCAAACAGAACGCCTAACATCAGGAAAAGTGCCGCGCCGATCAGTCCCTCGTTGACCGTTTGCAGCAGCGCTCCGTTCATGCCGCTCAGCGTGAAGCCATAGATACCCAATGTGCAGAAACTCAGGCTGCTCAGTGTTGCATACGCAAGCAGCTTCCAGAAGTCTCTCTGCACCAGCGCCAGCATCGCGCCATAGAGAATCCCGATCACAGCCAATCCAATCATCCACGGAGCAGCCTCACGCGCCAGGGCAGGGAAGAGTTCCACATGAAAGCGAATCAGCGAGTACAGCCCGAGTTTGCCTGCTGCGATCATGGCAATCGCTACAGGTGCTTCGGAAAAAGTATCCGCCAGCCATCCATGCAGGCCCAGCACCGGAACCTTCACCGCAAAGGCCAGCAGAAACGCAACCGAAACCCAGCCAAGCTGCCAGCTCGGCAAGCTGCCGCTTGCAATCGCAGCCTGCAAAGCCGTGTAGTCGAAGCTGCCCGTATGCGCGTAGAGCCAAAGCAGCGCCACCAGCAGCGGTGCCGACGGAATGAAGGTATACAGGAAGAATCGCAGCGCCGCTTTCATCGCAGAGGATTCATTCAGATTGCGCCCAAACATCGCCGTCAGAATCGCAATCGGAATCAGCGAAAGCTCCCAGAAACCGTAGTAAAGCATCAGGTCCAGCGAGACAAACACACCCACCATCGCCGTCTGTTGCAGCAGGAACAGCGAATAAAAGGCCTTCGTGTTTTTCTGAATCGACTTCCAGCTTGCCAGCACGCCCACCGGAGCCAGAAGCCCCACCAGCACCACCAGCCAAAGCGAAAGCCCATCCACGCCCAGGTGATAGCTGATCCGGGGATGACTCAGCCAAAGCACGTTCTCTTCAAACTGGAATCCGCCGCGCCCGCTGACAAAGTGCGCAGGCAGGTGCAGTGTGCAGACAAAGGTAAACAGGGAATCCAGCAGAGCGATCCAGGCTGGAATCCTGCCTCGCTCCGGCAGCAGCAGAACCAGCGCGGCTCCAGCCAGCGGCACCAGCAGAATCAGACTGAGAATCATATTGTCCATATCTTTACCGCACCGCCCAGGAAATAGTCTGTGCAAACCCGCCAACGCCCAGCAGCGTTCCGGCCAGAACAAAGATCAGCAGAACCGCCGCTGCCGCCGCCAGCCATGCAGCATACGAGCGTAGATTGCCCGATTGCCACCGCCGCAGCCACTCGCCACAAAGACCCGCAATGCCCGCCATCAGCCACGCCGAGCCGCGCACCAGCACCAGTTCGCCGATCCAGCCCAGCACATAGCGAGCAATCCACTCGATCGGTCGCACCACACAGGCGACGTACAGCTCATCGACCCAGTATTTGTTCTCCAGCACTCGTCTTGGGCTGGCCAGGCTTTCCGTCATGCTCTGGCTTCCCGAGCGCCCATAGATGCTGTGTGCCACAAACCATCCAGCCGCCGCCACCAGCACCGCCAGCACGGAAAGCATCAGCTCCACATGCGCATCGCCCGCGTTGGCAGGCGTGCCCGTCACTGGCGCCAGAAACGCTCCAAATCGGTCCATTCCGACCCAGCCGCCACTCACCGATAGCGCCGCCAGAATCATCAACGGAGTGAGCATGATCCACGGGCTTTCGTGCGCATGTCGGCTCTCGGTCCGCGATTTCCCCATAAAGGTCAGATACCACAGACGGAACATGTAGAAGCTGGTCATCAGAGCCGTAATCAGACCCACTGTCCAAAGCGCTTTCCCCACCGCGCCTTGATGGAAGGCCGCTGCGAGAATGGCATCCTTCGAGAAGAATCCAGCGAAGGGAAAGAATCCGGAGATCGCCAGCACAGCCGCAGTCATCGTCCAGAAGGTCACTGGCATCTCTTTACGCAGTCCGCCCATCCGTCGCATATCCTGCTCGCCGCTCAGTCCGTGGATCACCGAACCAGCAGCCAGGAAGAGCAGCGCCTTGAAGAACGCATGCGTCATCAGGTGAAAGACCGCCGCTGAGTAGGCTCCCACGCCGCAGGCCAGAAACATGTATCCAAGCTGAGAGATCGTCGAATATGCCAGCACGCGCTTGATGTCGGTCTGGACCATCGCGACCGTCGCCGCAAAAAACGCTGTCGCCGCGCCAATCACAGCCACCACCATCAGCGCCGTCGGAGAAAGGTCAAAGAGAGCGTGCGCGCGCGCAATCATATACACGCCCGCCGTCACCATCGTCGCGGCATGAATCAACGCCGAAACCGGCGTCGGACCCTCCATCGCGTCGGGCAGCCAGATATACAGCGGAATCTGCGCGCTCTTGCCGGTAGCGCCCAGCAAAAGGCAAAGGCAGATCAGCGTGATCGTTCCACCTGACAATCCCGCAGGAGCGGCGAGATGGGCCGCAATCTCCGAGAAATTCAACGTCCCAAAGTTTCCCAGCAGCAGAAAAATCGCAATCAGGAAACCGAAATCGCCCACTCGATTGACGACAAATGCCTTCTTGCCTGCGTCGCCTGCGGATTTGCGGTCGATATAAAACCCGATCAGCAGATACGAGGCCAGACCCACGCCTTCCCAGCCCACGAACATCAGCAGGAAGTTGGCCGCAAGCACCAGAGTCGTCATGAAGAACAGGAAGAGATTCAGGTAGGCAAAGTAGCGCCAATAGCCCGTTTCGTGCTCCATGTAGCCGACAGAGTAGAGGTGAATCAGGAAGCCAACCCCGGTAATTACCAGCAGCATCACCAGCGTCAACTGATCCAGCGCCAGTCCAAAGCCAATATGCATCGCGCCGGAGACAATCCACGCTGGCGCGTCATGCTCCACCACCGGCAGCGCCAGTCCGGCATGAACCATCCACGCAGCCCTCGCCACCAGCGCAAAGGAGGCCAGCGGAAAGACGAGCGCAATCGCGGATACCAGTGCCTTCGGCAGCCTGCTGCCCAACAGCCCATTGAGCAGAAAACCGAGAAACGGTAGTAGCGGAATCAGAGGTAGAAACAACATGGGATCGTTCATAGTTTCATCAGGTCAATCTGGTCTACGGTGAGCGTGCCACGTGCGCGGAAGATGGAGATAATGATGGCCAGGCCCACGGCAGCTTCCGCAGCAGCCACCATCATCACAAAAAAGACAAAAATCTGCCCCTTCACCGCATGCCACTCATGCGCAAAGGTCACAAAGCTCAGGTTCACGGCGTTCAACATCAGCTCAATCGACATGAAGATCGAAATCAGACTGCGCTTGATCAGAAACCCCACCACGCCCAGCGTGAACAACGCTGCGCTCAGGATCAGATACCACTCTGCGGGAACGGTTGTATTCATGCCTCTCCGTTATCCTTTCTGGCCAGAGCCACCGCCCCAAGAATTGCAATCAGGATCAGCACCGAGGTCAGTTCAAAAGGCAGCAGCAGATCGCGAAACAGTACCTTGCTCAGCTCCTGAGTCGTTGTGACTCCATCGCTGAGCGAGATCGTGCCATAGTGCCGGCCCGCACGCAGTATCGTAGCGGCAAATATCGCCAGCAGCACCGCCGCCGCAGGAAAGCCCAGCGTCTTTGCCGTGCGGCTGCCCCAGGTTTTTTCCTCGCGACCCTCATTCAGCAGCATCACGACAAAGGTAAACAAAACCATAATCGCGCCTGCGTAGACGATAATCTGCGCCATCGCCAGGAACTCCGCGCCCAGCAGCAGATACAACACCGCCAGTGAGGACATCACCACAATCAGCGAGAGCGCGCTGTTGATTGGGTGCTTCTGCAACAGCAGATTGACAGCTCCCGCCAAGGCAAAGATCGCGAAGATCAGAAACAGTACCAGATGCATCGGAAATCCAGTTTCTTCGTGCCCGGATTGATTGGAAAAGCCTGTGTGCACGACGCACAAGCTTCGGATTTTTCTAGTCGAGAAGCTCCGCGAATCTCGCAGATTCTTCCCGATTGTAACTTAGAGCAACGAAAGCGCCAGGCTCGTCCCCACAATGTTCAGCATCGCCACAGGAAGCAGAAACTTCCACCCAAAACCCATCAGTTGGTCATAACGGAAACGCGGCAAGGTACCGCGCACCCAGATATACAGAAAGAGAAAACAGAAGACTTTGGCCACAAACCAGAACAGCGGCGCCAGCGCCTGCACCACAAGATTCTGCGGTGGTGGAATCAGGTCCCCGAACGGACTCGTCCAGCCGCCCAGAAACAGCAGCGTCGCCACGCAACCCACCGTAATCATGTTTCCATACTCGGCCATGAAGAACATGGCAAACTTCATTGAGCTGTACTCGGTGTGATATCCGCCCGTCAGCTCCGTCTCCGCTTCCGGCAGATCAAACGGCGCGCGATTTGTCTCCGCATAAGCCGCCATTAGATAGACAAAAAACGCGATGATCTGACCGCCGCCCAGAATGTTCCAGGAAGCAATGCCATGCACGGCCTGCACCTTCACAATATCGGTCAGCGAAAGCGACCCGGCTCGCAGCACCACTCCCACCAGCGAAAGCCCCAGCGCCAGCTCATAGCTGATCATCTGCGCCGAGGCGCGCAGCGACCCCAGCAGCGAATACTTGTTGTTTGACGACCAGCCCGAGAGTGCAATCCCGTATACACCGATCGATGTCACGCTCAGCAGAATCAGCAGGCCGATATTCAGGTCAGAGATTTCAAACAGGCGCATCCCATGCCAGGTCATCGGCGCGCCAAATGGAATCACCGCAATCGAAAGCAGCGAGCAACTCAATGCAATCAACGGCGCCAGCAGATACAGCGGGCGATAGACCCCCGACGGAATAATGTCTTCCTTCAGAAACAGCTTGAGTCCATCCACCAGGGGCTGCAACAGGCCAAACGGTCCCACGCGGCTCGGTCCCCAGCGGTTCTGAATGCGCCCCACAAGCTTGCGCTCCAGCAAAACCGTATAGGCGACAGCCGTCAGAAAGATCACCAGCACCACGATGACCTTCACCAGACTCAACACCACAAACATCCAGAGTTGCACGCTTGCTATCCTTTCACTCCACGAGTCCAACGTCCCCGCGTATTGATCCTTAGTCGGCCGCCACAGCCAGTTTTTCCTGATGCCTGCGAATCTCCTGGAGCGCGCTGGTTCGCTCGCTCAGCAATCCGGAATCAAACAGGCCCGGATGCGTCGCAACCACGCCATCCTTGCGTTGCAACAACGACTCGACGGAGACAAATCCCGCGCCCGGCTCCGTTGTCGATTCATTGCCGGCAAACAGATTCAGCCGGTCCAGCTTGTACTCCGGCACCAGCCGCTCCACTTCATCCAGAATCGCAAGCGGATCAAACGGGCTGAGCTTCGGCTCCAGCCCATTGGCCGCCAGCCATACCGCGTGACGATCCGCCTCTCCAGCCTGCGCCCCGCGCGTCTGGCCCATATCCGCGCGCGCTCCCTGTGCATCGCCAAACGGCACCAGCATCCGAACATCGACGCCCATCGCTCCGGCCAGCCGCACCAGAATCTCAAAGTCCGGCTTCACGCCAGCCTTGTCGGCGGCCTTTCTCACCATCTGCACATCCCCGTAGCTATTGGTCACCGTCCCGGTTTTTTCATACAGGCTCGCAGTCGGCAACACCACATCGGCCTGCGCCGCTGTTCGCGTCAGGAAACAGTCCTGCACCACGAGGAAGGTATCTTTCAGCGCGCCCTCCGCAACGCCCAGCGCGGCAAAGGGATCAGCTCCAACCACCAGCAAGCCGTCCAGTCCGCCGCTTCCCGCCGCCTCCATCATCGCCGCGTAGTCCTTGCCGCTCGTCGTCGGCATGCCTGCGTACTCCGTATGGATCGGACGATCGCCCGCCAATAGCTGGTATCCCGGCATTAGATCCGGATACAGGCCCATATCCGCCGCGCCTCTTGCATTCACGCCATCGCTCAGCAGGGCAAACTTCACCTGCGGTCGGCTCAATCCCCAGCGCATCGGAGCCGCCAGCGCAGCGCCGCGAAACTCCGCTCCGCAGATCACCACCAGCGACTCCTCGCCCGCCAGCGCATCGCGGAAAGCAGCCGCGCCAGGAAGACCGGCCAGCGCTGCCTCATCGCCGCTCAAGCCACGAACCAGTTTCTCGTAACCGCCGTCGGACAGCCGCACGCTCTGCGCTGCCTGCCGCTCCAGCCGAATCGCCTGCGTATTAGCTACATAAAGCCGCGCATGGTTCAGCCGAACATCGCTCCGCAGGCTCCAGGCCAGCAGCGGATGCTCCTCGGTCGGATTGCCGCCCAGCAGCAGAATCGCCGGAGCTGCTGCAATCTCTTTCAGGCTTGCCGCGCGTCCCGTCGAGCCGACTAGCAGGCCGTGGAAGGTGGCGTAATCAGCCGTCCGTTCATGATCGATATGCTGCGTCTTCAGCACCGTCCGCGCAAACTTCTGCAACAGGTAATTCTCTTCGTTGGTTGTGCGCGTCGACCCAATCACTCCCATCGATCCTGCGCCTCGCGCGCTCAGAATCTCCTGGAATCGTTTCGCAACATGGCGAATCGCTTTCTCCCACGTCGTCGGCTCCAGCACGCCGGCCGAATTGCGCACCAGAGGCTGCGTCAGTCGCTCGGCGCTCTCCACAAAATCAAATCCAAAGCGCCCTTTCGCGCAGAGAAAATCCCCGTTAATGCCGCTTTTGTCGCGGTTGTCGGCGCGCACAATCTCCATGCCGTCGTTGGCTCGACGCACACCCAGCGTCACCTTGCATCCGTCGGCGCAATGCGTGCAAACGGTCGAAACGTGCTTCATCTCCCACGGACGCGATTTGTACCGATATGTTCCGCTGGTCAGTGCGCCAACCGGGCACACATCGATGCACATGCCACACTGCTCGCAGTCCAGATGGTCGCCGCCATTCGGAGCAATCACCGCCGTCACCCCGCGGTTCTGAATGCCCAGCGCCCACACATCCATCCCTTCGCCACACATGCGCACGCAGCGATAGCACAGAATGCAGCGCGGACGGTCAAAGTACACCGCCGGTGACCACTTCTGCTCCTCGCGATGCTGCTTGGCTTCTACATACAGGCTTTCGCCTGCGCCATACTTGAACGTCATGTCCTGCAGCTCGCACTCGCCGCCTGCGTCGCATACCGGGCAGTCCAGCGGATGGTTGCCCAGCAGCAGTTGCAGCGTCGCCTTGCGCGCCTGCGCAATCTCCGGCGATTCCGTGATGAAGACCTGTCCATCGGCGACCGGCGTAGTGCAGGCTGTTTGCAGCTTCGGCACCTTTTCCTGGCGCACCACACACATGCGGCAAGCCGCCTGAAGACTCAATCCGGGATAGTAGCAGAAGGCTGGAATCTCGATCCCCGCTTTACGACAGGCATCAATTAACAGCGTTCCCGCCGGTGCCGTCAGTGTCTTCCCGTCCACTATAAAAGTTACATCCGCCATGCAATCGCTCTTTCCGTCAGGATGGGTTTGGCCCGTTTCGACTTCGCGCTAAACAAGTACGACCTCGGGATGATGGGCAAACGGGCAGGGTTTCCCATGCAGATGATCTTCAAACTCTTTCCGAAACTTCTTCACAAATCCCAGCGTCGGCATCGCCGCCGCATCGCCCAGCGGGCAGAACGTTCGCCCCATCATGTTCTCCGCCAGATACTGAATGTTGTCGATATCCTTTTCCGTGCCAAATCCGGCATGGAAGCGCGTCAGCGACTTCTTCAGCCAGTCCGTGCCTTCGCGGCAGGGAATGCACCATCCGCAGCTTTCGTGCTGATAGAAACTGATCGTCCGCAGCGCAAACTCCACCATGCACGTCTGGTCGTCGATCACCACCACGCCGCCTGAGCCGAGCATCGATCCTGCCTTGCCCACCTGGTCAAAATCCATGCCGATATCGATCTCCTCTGGCAGCAGCACTGGCGTCGACGATCCGCCCGGCACAACGGCCTTCAACTTGCGCCCGCCGCGCACACCGCCGCCCACCTCATAGATCATCTTGCGCAGGCTGTAGCCCATCGGCAGTTCATAGACTCCGGGCCGCTCGATGTGTCCACTCAGGCCAAAGAGCCGCGTGCCGCCATTGCGCTCCGAGCCAACAGCGGCATAGGCCGCCCCGCCCATCGCCAGCACATGCGGCACCGTGGCAATGGTCTCCGCGTTGTTGATGACCGTAGGCCCGCCATAAAGACCAACCACGGCAGGGAAGGGTGGCTTGATGCGCGGCACGCCGCGCTTGCCTTCAAGCGACTCCATCAGCGCTGACTCTTCGCCCACCTCATACGCGCCCGCGCCGGTCTGCACGATGACCTGAAACTCCGTCTCGCTGCCAAAGATATTCTTGCCCAGGAAGCCGCGCTCATACGCATCGGCCACGGCCCGCTCCACAATCTGGATCAGGTAGCGATACTCGCCGCGCAGATAGATAAAGCCCGTCTTTGCGCCAATCGCAAGCCCGGCGATGATCGTTCCTTCAATCACCGCGTGCGGATCGTGCAGAAAGATCAGATGATCCTTGCAGGTGCCCGGCTCGCTTTCGTCGCCGTTCACCAGCACATACTTCGGCTTGGCCGACTGCTTCGGCACAAACGACCACTTCATCCCCGTCGGAAATCCCGCGCCGCCGCGCCCGCGCAGGCCAGACGCCTTCATCTCATTGATGATCCACTCCGCTCCCTCTGCCAGCGCCTTACGCGCTGAAGCGTATCCGCCCAGTTCGAGATAGGTATCGATCTTCGCCGCGCCTTTGCCAAAACGGCTGGTCACAATCTTCACTTCATCCGGATGCGATACAAGCCTCGGCATCAGCGTCCCCCTGCATTCTGCGACCGATACTGCTCCAGAATCGCGTCCACCTGTTCCTCGGTCAGCTCATCGTGAAAGTCGTAGTTCACCTGAATCGCCGGTGCCCAGCAGCAGGCTCCGATGCACTCGACCTCTTCCAGTGAAAACAGTCCGTCCGCCGTCACGCCCTTGTGCCCAATCCCCAGCCGCTCCTGGAAGCGATCGAAGATCTTGTAGCCACCCCGCAACATGCAACTGATATTCGTGCACACCTGCACGTTGAATTTGCCCGCCGGCTTGAATCGCAGCATCGAGTAGTAAGTGGCTACGTTCCGCACATCCAGCGGCGTGATGCCGATGCGGCGGGCGATCTCGTCGATCACCGCGTCGGAGAGATACCCAACCTCATCCTGCGCATAGAGCAACATCGGAATCAGCGCCGAGCGCTTCATCGGATAGCGCGTCACCAGCTCATCGAAGCGGGCGGACAGTTCAGGAGAAAAAATCGACATCGTTTCTACACTCATCCCACCAGCTCCCGCGACCACTCTTCAGCCTGCAAATCCATCGGCACTCTGCTCCCGGCCTCCGTCTCCAACTCACCCTCTTCGTTCCAGCGCATCTGCGTGATCGCGCCCATGTGCGTCCGAGTCTGCACGGCATCGCCCTCGCGCCCCAGGCTTAGCCAACGCTCACCACAGCGAACCAGAATTCGACCCTCGCTCAGTTCTACCGCCGCCTGCGTCTCGCGGTTCAGTCCATATGCTGCGGTGTAGCTGCGCAGCAGGGAAGCGAGCGAGACCCAAAGCTCGCGCGCATGTTCCTCGCCGATCCGGTTCTCCCTCTGACTCCGCGCCGTCATCGTCTCCATCGCTTACCTGTCAATCTCGCCCAGCACCACGTCAATCGAGCCAATCACAGCCACCACATCGGCCAGCATCCGTCCACGGCACATCGTCTCCAGCGCCTGCAGCGAGGCAAAGGAGGGATTGCGCATATGCACGCGATACGGCTTCGATGTGCCATCCGAAACCACGTAATAGCCCATCTGTCCACGCGATGATTCAATCCCCTGATATACCTCGCCCGACGGCACCGTGAAGCCCTCGGTCACAATCTTGAAGTGGTGGATCAGCGACTCCATCTGCGTTTTCATCTTCTCTCGATCCGGCAGCACGATCTTCGGCGCATCGGCCTTGATTGCGCCCTCGGGCATTCCGTCCAGCGCCTGCTGAATGATCTTCGTCGACTCGCGCATCTCCCGGAGACGTACTTCATACCGGCCCCAAACGTCGCAGCGCTGCGAGACCGGCACCTCGAACTGAAACTTTTCGTACCCGGAGTACGGCATATCGCGCCGCAGATCGAAGTCCACTCCGGAGGCCCGCAGCGGCGGCCCGGTCACGCCCAGCGCAATCGCATCCTCGGCGCTTAGGTGACCCACATTTTGCAGACGATTCATGAAGATCGGATTGCCCGTCAGCAGATTCGAGTACTCGTCGATCTTCTCCGGAAAGGTGCGAATGAACCCCTGCACGCGATCGAAGAAATCCACCGGAGGCTCCAGCGCCAGTCCGCCAATGCGGATGTAGCTGGTCATCATGCGCTGCCCGGCGACGTACTCAAAGATGCGCAGAATCTCTTCGCGCTCGCGGAAGGTATACAGAAAGACGGTCAGCGCGCCAATGTCCATCGCATGCGTGCCCAGCCACACCAGGTGCGAGTTGAGCCGTGTCAGTTCGGCCAGCAGCACACGCATCCACTGGGCTTTTTCGGGAATGGGCAGCTCCAGCAGCTTCTCCACCGCCAGGCAATAACACAGGTTGTTGTGCATCGGGCTTAGGTAGTCGATGCGGTCCGTCAGCGGCACCACCTGGTGGTAAAACTTCGCTTCGCAGGTCTTTTCGATTCCCGTATGCAGGTAACCGATCTCCGGATAAAGGCGGACGACAATCTCGCCATCAATCTCCAGAACCAGTCGCAGAACTCCGTGCGTCGAAGGGTGCTGCGGACCCATATTCAGCACCATGGTCTGGTCTTTTGCGCCTTCCGCCACAGGTGCTTCCAGAATCGGTGTTGCCGTCCACTGGCTCATCTGCTGCACTCCTGCTCTTCCGTCACGCCGTATGCTCCCACCACTTCAGAATAATCGACTCAAAGCATAGCCAGAGATTTTGGCTCATCCTGGTTACGGTTCAGCGATAGCCTTCCACCGGATAATCCTTGCGCAGCGGATGCCCCGTCCAGTCATCCGGCATCAGAATGCGCCGCAGATTTGGATGCCCTGCAAAATGAACGCCAAACAGATCGTAAACCTCGCGCTCATAGTAGTTCGCCGAGGGCCACACGCCGGTGATCGTCTCCACCTCCGGCCTCGAACCGGCCAGCATCACGCGCAACCGGATGCGTTCCTTCCGCACATGGGAAAGCAGGTGATAGCTCACCTGAAAACGTGGCTCCTGCGCAGGAAACCAATCTACTGCCGTCACGTCTTCCAGAAAGTTATACCCAGACTGCCGGATGAGCTCCGCCACCGGCACCAGCTTCTCCGGTGCAATCGTCAGCGTCAGTTCTTCGCGGTCCCAGCGCGCATTGGTCAACGCATCGGGCATCTTCGCCACCACAGCCGATATCGCCGGATGTTGCCCCATCTCTGCCAGCACAGCATCCTTGCCATGCAGTGTTGCACTCATCTTTGTCACTCCACCCGAAGCCGGCAACTCGTCGCCGGGTTACAGATCCCCTTTGTCCTGCGACCAGTCCAGAATGCCTTTTTTCACAATGTAATAGAGTCCAACCGCGACAAACGAGAGATACACCACCATCTCCCAGAATCCAAAAAAACGGCTCCCTGTCAGTTGTGGCAGTTGCCGATAGATCACCGCCCACGGCATCATGAATACCACTTCCACGTCGAACAGGATGAAAAGCATCGCCACCATATAAAACCGCACGCTGAACCGCCCACGCGCATCGCCAACCGGCTCAATGCCGCATTCATACATGCTCAGTTTGGTCTTGCTGTTGCGGTGTCGCCCTATGAACCAGGAGCCAGTCAGCATCCCCAGCGCAAGACCGGTCGCGGCCAGAATCTGAATCAGAAGCGGAATGTACTGCCAGATATATGGATTTTTCATCAAACTCTCATTCGAAACAGATTCAGGTGTAACGAATTCAGCAGGAACGAATTCAGGCGAAACGAATCTTGCAGCGCGCGCGGCCAGGCAGAGCCACTGCTTTGAGATTAGGTTTTCAGCCTCGCTGAGTCAAGCAAAGGCAATGGTAATCCGTACATAGAACGTCCTTCGGCACCACACTTTGGATCGTATCCGCATCCGTACCCAAACCGTACCATTCTGGCACTCTTTGTCCCGCCTTGCTTCCTGGCAATCGTTACTTTGGTGATCTGATCTTTATCAGGATCCACTCCGATAAACAGCGTGAGGATCAATCCATGACACCGACCGTTCATCCCCACGTTGCCCATTCTTCCCCCTCGTTTCCTCAACTGGTGCCGATGCAACGCAATCGTGCGCGGTGTGTCTCTCCCGCCGACGGGATGGCTCTCGAAAAACTGGCCCATGCCATCGAGTACCTCACCGACGAGTTGACGTTCGAGTGCATGACGGCGCAGCGCGACGCATTCCAGCCTGCCGGCGCCATCGCCGCAATTGAACTGCTCAAGAAGCGCAATCGGGAGATCTATCTGGCCTGTCCGATCCAGCCCACCTTTGGCGAACGTCTGCGCTCCTGGTTGGGCAAGGCACATCAATCGGTCCATGTCTCAGCTAGTCGCTAACGGGAAACCCGAGTGGCTATATTTGCCGATACGATGCCAAAGTGCTTTTCAGTCAGGAAAGATGCATTCTCGCGATTTTTTTTGCGGGTACGCATGCTTGGATTGCACACAAATTTACTGACGAGTCCGTACTGGCTGTGTATTGCTTCCTTACGCCAGCCAAAGCAGCGCAAAAAGCAGAATCCACGCCAGGCCCATCGTGTGCCAGTACCAGGCCATCGAATCCACAGTGATCTGCCGGTAATCCACGCGCTTGAGCAGAGGCAGAAAAGCCAGCGAAGAAAACAGCACCATCAGGCCCATCAGCAGATGCACGGCATGGAAGCCGGTAATGATGTAGAAGAAGTAGCTGGCCGGCGTCGCCCACTGGTCAAATCCGTAACCTTGCGCTGTCATCTGCTTCCACGCATCCAACTGCCCGGCCAGAAACAGGACCCCAAGACCGGCTGTGAGCGCCAGCCAGGGCCAGGCGCGTCGCAGCGCGGGTTTGCCCAGTCCCAGCCACTCCTCTACCACGTCAAACTCATGAAAGATCTGCCTCCGGGCAACCTCGATCGTCAGGCTACTCAGGATCAGCACGGCTGTATTCAGAAACAGCACGGGTGGAATGCGGATCGGATGCCAGTCGCCGATGAAATCATTGGTGCGCGGGTCAAAGTGGCCTGCGTTCTGGTGCGCGAAAAACATCGCCGCCAGCGCGATGAAAAAGACCATATCGCCGGCCAGCGCAAAGAAAAGCACCAGCCGCACGCGCTTCAGCAGCTCACGCGGCCCAAGTCGTCCTGCCCTGCGCCATGCGTCGTCATCGCCGTTGCCACCACCACCGGTAGGACGCCGATCCACAGGCGGTTTTCCGCCGATGCCGGTGTCTTTCTTTTCGATCTCAACGGGATTGTGAACGAAAGTGGCAGGCATGGGAAGGTCGCCTCGTAATCAAAAGAGTACAACGTATCGATGAGGGATGCACAAAAAAGCGGAAGATCGATCGAAAGAATGCCCAAGGGGACTTCGACGCGACAGAAAGCAGGCGCGCGTTGGCGCTACGATTCCCGAAGCATCTCCAGAAACGCCTCATGAACCCGCCGATCGTCGCTCAGTTCGGGGTGGAACGTCGCAGCCAGAATCTTTCCTTCTCTCACCAGCACAGGATATCCATCGCGCGTGGCTAGGGTTTCCACCTTAGCGCCGGTCTTCAGAATGCGCGGCGCGCGGATGAAGACAGCCTCCATCGGGCCACCGGGCAAGGTGGTTTCGACGGGAAGAATCGCCGAATCGTTTTGCCGTCCATACGCATTTCGCTCAATCGAAATATCCAGCGCGGCAAATGATTCCTGATGCGGATTGCAAACCTCCCGCGCCAGCAGAATGCATCCCGCGCAGGTGGCCAGGACAGGTCGTGTATGGACAAAATCCCGTAGCGCAATATCCAATCCGTCGCGGCGCAGCAGCCGCAGCATCGCGGTCGATTCTCCGCCGGGCAGCACCAGCGAGGTAACCTGAGCCAGTTCGGAGGCCGTCTTGACCGGCTTTGTCGCAATGCCTAGCCCCGCAAAGGCAGCGGCATGAGCGTCAGAGTCTCCCTGAATCGCCAGCACTCCTATGCACGTCGGCTTTTCTGTCATCATTCCGTGCTCCTTGTGTCGGGATCTGTTCCCATCACCCGGCAAATCACCGTTGCCAAAGGAAAATCCGGAGATGCAGGCACCTCCGGATGCAGGATTTCGTAGTCCGCTCAGCTTTACCAGCCGCGCGTCTGCAACTGATCGCGCTCTTCAATCGCTGCGGCGGCCAATCCCTTCATGGTGCCGGTCACCTGTTCGCTGGCCTCGGCTACAATCTTCGCGTCGTTGAAGTGCGTCGTGGCGATGACGATGGCGCGAGCGCGCGAAACCGCTTCTTCGCGCTCCTTCGCATCGTTTTCCACGTCGAGCGGCGTGGCGCGTTCCTTCATGAAGATGCCGGAGCCGACAAAGACCGTCTCCGCGCCAAGCTGCATCATGAGCGCGGCGTCGGCTGGTGTGGCGATACCGCCGGCGGAGAAGTTCGGCACCGGAAGCTTGCCGGTCTTCGCCACCATGCGCACCAGCTCATACGGCGCGCCATGCTCCTTGGCCAGGTGATAGAGTTCCTCTTCGCGCGCCACCGTCAACTGCCGCAGCTCTTTGGTGATCTGTCGCATATGCTGCACAGCGTGAACCACGTCGCCGGTACCTGCTTCGCCCTTGGTGCGGATCATCGCCGCGCCCTCGGCAATCCGGCGCAGAGCCTCGCCCAGGTTGCGCGCGCCGCAGACAAACGGCGTCGTGAAGGCGTGTTTGTCGATATGGTGCGCTTCATCGGCAGGCGTCAGCACCTCGCTTTCGTCGATGAAGTCCACGCCCAGATGTTGCAGCACCTGCGCTTCGGCAAAGTGGCCGATGCGCGCCTTGGCCATCACCGGAATGGTGACCGCGGCCATGATCTCCTTGATGAGCTTCGGACTGGCCATGCGCGCCACGCCGCCTTCGGCGCGGATCATCGCCGGCACGCGCTCCAGCGCCATCACGGCGACGGCACCGGCCTCTTCGGCGATGCGCGCCTGTTCGACGTTCATCACGTCCATGATGACGCCGCCTTTCAGCATCTCGGCAAGGCCGATCTTCAGTCGCAGTCCTGTGCTGGTGTGGTTGCCGTTCATCTCGCTCATGGTCTCTTCCTTCTTGCAATGGGAATTTCGCGTTCGAGTGGGAAACTCCCGCGTTCTCGCCGCTGTTGCCACTTCAGTTTATCAGTGATTGCACCGTGCGGAGCGGAGTGGTTTTGCCCCTGTCAAAGCGCTTGCCGGTCTTTGCAGAATCGCCGCTTCCTGCCTGCTTGCCGAACGTTTCTTTGTGAAAATTTCTCGATCCTGATTCCCACAGCCGGAATTGCCCGCATTTTGGTTGTAGGATGTGTGAGGAACAGTGAGGTGAAATGGACGAAGGACGTTGGGTTTTGCTGATTGCAAGCGAGGTAGGCGGCACCGATTCCGTCTCAGATCGTGCGATGGAACGGCTGGTGGACGCGATCAGCAAAGAGGGTTACGAAGTGGTGCGCACCTCGACGCCGGAAGACGGACTGTCGCTGGTCAAATCCGACCCATCGTCGTCGGCCATTCTGCTGGACTGGGATCTCGCCGGCGAACACCAGTTTGACGAGCGCGCCGCGCTGCGCATCATTCGCGCCGTGCGTCACCGCAACAAAAAACTGCCCATCTTCCTCATCGCCGACCGCACACTGGTCAGCGAGCTGCCGCTGGAGGTGGTCAAGCAGGTACACGAATACATTCACCTCTTCGGCGACACACCCGCCTTCATCGCCAGCCGCGTCGATTTCGCCGTCGAGCGCTATCACGAGCAGCTTCTGCCGCCCTATTTCCGCGAACTGAAAAAATACAACGACCAGGGTGCTTACAGTTGGGACGCGCCAGGACACATGGGCGGCGTCGCGTTTCTCAAGCATCCGGTCGGCATGGAGTTTCACCGCTTCTTCGGCGAAAACATCATGCGCTCGGACCTTGGTATCTCCACCTCGCCGCTCGGCTCCTGGCTTGATCATTTGGGTCCGGCTGGTGAGTCGGAGCGCAATGCGGCGCGCATCTTTGGCGCGGACTGGACGTTTTACGTTCTCGGTGGCTCGTCCACCTCCAACCAGATCGTCGGCCACGGCGTCATCGGTCAGGACGATATCGTCATCGCCGACGCCAACTGCCACAAGTCCATCTGCCACTCGCTCACCGTGACCGGCGCGCGGCCTGTCTACGTGACCCCAACGCGCAACGGCTACGGCATGATCGGCCTCGTGCCGCTGAAGCGCTTCAGTCCCGAGGCCATTCGCGAGCTGATCGACAAAAGCCCGTTCACGGCCGGCGCCAACAGCCGGGAGCCAAGCTATGCCGTGGTCACCAACTCCACCTACGACGGTCTTTGCTACGACGTGAACAAGGTTGTCACTGCGCTTGCGCCAAGCGTTCCGCGCATTCACTTTGACGAAGCCTGGTACGCCTATGCCAAGTTTCATCCCATCTATCGCGGTCGCTTCGCCATGGATGTTCCCGACGAAATGCCGGATCGGCCGCTGCTCTTTGCCGTGCAATCGACGCACAAGATGCTGGCGGCGTTTTCCATGGCGTCGATGGTGCACCTCAAGCTGAGTCCGCGCGCGCCCATCGAATTTGACCAGTTCAACGAATCGTTCATGATGCATGGGACAACGTCGCCGTTCTATCCGCTGATCGCTTCGCTGGATGTGGCCGCGGCGATGATGGACGAGCCAGCCGGACAGACGCTGATGGAGGAGACGATCAGCGACGCCATCAGCTTTCGCAAGGCCATGTCGTCGATCAAACACCGCCTGCGCAAGCAGGAAGATGGCGACGGCTGGTTCTTCGATCTCTACCAGCCGGATCGCGTTCAGGATCCGACCGACGGACAGATCTACGACTTCGAGGACGCGCCGGATAGTGTGCTCGCGACGCACTCGCGCTGCTGGACGCTGAAGCCAGGCGAGGAGTGGCACGGATTTCTCGATGAGGACGTGGCTGACGACTATTGCATGTTGGACCCAACCAAGGTCACCATTCTGATGCCAGGCGTCAATGCCCAGGGCAAAGTGGCCGAATGGGGCATTCCGGCGGCCATCCTGACGGAGTTTCTGGATGCGCGTCGAGTGGAGATCGCACGCACCGGCGACTACACCGTGCTCGTGCTGTTTTCCGTGGGAACCAGCAAAGGCAAATGGGGCAGCCTGCTCGAAAACCTCTTTGAGTTCAAGCGGCTCTACGACACCGAAGCCACTCTCAGCGAAGCGTTGCCAGAACTCGTCGCGCGCTATCCGCATCGCTACGGCAACCTCACGCTCAAGGAACTTAGTGACCAGATGCACGCGGCAATGGTCGAGCTGCGCCTGACGTCTCTCGAAAGCGAAGCCTGCGAGGTGGAAGAAGTGCAGGTGCTCACCCCCGCGCAGACCTATCAGAAGCTGCTGCGCAACGGCACAGACAAGATTCGCTTCAGCGAGATGGCCAATCGCGTCGCAGGCGTGATGCTGGTGCCCTATCCGCCGGGAATTCCCGTCTGTATGCCGGGCGAGCGACTGGGAGCGACCGACAGTCCGGTCATTCGTCTGATTCTGGCGCTCGAGGAGTTTGGCAAGCTCTTTCCCGGCTTCGAGCGGGAAGTTCACGGCATCGAGGTCGACGCAGAAGGGAACTACTGGATGCGCGCGGTGATCGAACAGAACGGCAAACGCGGCAATGGCAAGCATCGCGGCGCGCCCAGTTCCGCCCCACCCGTCAAACGACGCAAGCGGACTACGGAAAAGCCTCCGACGCCGGTTCGATAAGGTCGGCATCGAACGCAGGCTCCAGGAATGAACGTAGCTTGTGCAGGAAAACCGACTCCGTGCCCCGCACCACGCCGGAGAATCAGGCGCTCAGCCGGACTGAGAGAATCTCAGTCCGGGCCTGCATGAAGGTTTCGAGGAAGCTTTCCTGCGTGGTAAAGACGTGGCCAATGATACGGCGAGCAGGAAATTCCAGGCGAAGCTCTGGTGTGGCAAATGGCCAGGGCGCAAGCTGGAACTGCCGCGGCGCAAGCGGTCGAACGTGGACGGTTACGCTGCCTCCGGAGCGCAGCGCAAGCGGGTACGGCAAGGGAGATGGCCGTTCGGCAGCCAGGCAGGCCATTAGCGAAAGATATTCGCAGCCATGGAGCAGACGGAAGTTTTCCTGAATGGTCACCTGCTGCTTTTCGCGGGTTGTGAGGAAGGCATCGTCCTCGATGAGGGCAAGCAATTGCTGCTGAAAGCTGTCTTCTTCACGCAGAAAGCGGTCAAGCACAGTCAACTGCTGCGGCGTCAAATCTTCCCGGCGAATGAGCCGCGTCAGATGGTCTTCGTTGTAAAGAGCAATCAGCAGCGCGGCGTAGGCGTCTTCCTCGCCAGCGACGATGCGCACCGCATGAGCGCGAAGATTCAGGTAGCTTTCGAGATCGATCCCGTCCCAGGACAGCGGACGACCCAGGTCGGCAGCGGAAAACGCAGCCGGTCGCCCATCGGCGGCCAGTGTGGGCGAAGCATCGTGCTCAAGCCAGCCATCCTCAAGGTTGGTGATGGCGCGCAGGACGCGAGTACGCGGCTCGGGCGAGCGAAATTCCTGGTTGCCCCACTCGCGGGCGAAGGCAGCGGCGAGCCGTGCCTGTTCAGACTGTGGGATGAGCCACCAACCGTGTTGCGTTTCGCAGCGAATCATGGGGGATCTCTGCCTCAGGTGAAAGCTTACCGCGTGAATGCCGTTGTGTGCACATAGAGATGGTTGCAGCGATGCGGGATATGCCACTTTCAGAAAGATTCCGGAAACGAGAAACGCGAGTGTGAGGAATCAGGCATACAAAGGCTCAGTGAGAGATGCATGGGTGGAGTGGAAAGGGCTGCGGTCGGGTAGTGGAGCAAAATTCGTGCTAAGCTGCTCGTGCTTGCGAACGTTGGTAGACGGAGCGTCTTGAAAAGTGCGACGCGCCGGAGCGGGATGAGCAAGAATGAAGGTGGAACTAGTGTCGGCTGGGGGTTGAGTCAGGTGCGACAAGTGGGCAGTTCGGTGAACAGATCGGCGATACGAGCGTGGATGGCGATGGGAGCCTTGTCGATTCTCCCCGGCGTCGCCGTAGCCGAAAGCGCAGGCTCGATTCCCAACATGATGCGTCCTGAGGCGACGCCGGCGCACCAGATTCTCTCGCTTACTTTTTTTGTTCTGCTGATTACCGGAAGTATTTTTGTGGTGGTGGCAGGACTGCTGACGGTGGCGATTGTGCGTTTTCGTAGCCGCAACGCAGGCACGGTGGTGGAGCCGCCGCAGATCTATGGCAGCACTCAGGTGGAGCTGGCGTGGACGGTGGTTCCGGTGCTGATTGTGGCGGTGCTGTTTCTCACAACGGCGCGAATTATCTTTGCCATTCAGGATGCGCCGAAGCCGAAGGATGCCCTGGATGTGACGGTGGTGGGGCATCAGTTCTGGTGGGAGTTTCGCTATCCTGCGCTGGGGATTGTGACGGCAAACGAGCTGCATGTGCCGGTGAGTCCGGTGGATCATCCGCAGCCGACGTTTCTCAAGCTGCTCTCGGCAGATGTGATTCACAGCTTCTGGGTTCCGCGTCTGGCGGGGAAGACGGATCTGATTCCGAACCACGAGAATACGATGTGGATCGATCCTCACAAGCCGGGGCTGTATCTGGGCCAGTGCGCGCAGTTCTGCGGAGCGCAGCACGCGATGATGCTGTTGCGGGTCTATGTGGATACGCCGACCGAGTATGCGGCCTGGGTCAGGAATCAGCAGAAGCCTGCCGTCCAGGATCCGGCGGTGGCCGCGGGTCGGAGGGTCTTTGAAACCGAGGCGTGCATGAACTGCCATCGGATTGCGGGGACGGCGGCGACGGGAGTATTTGGCCCGGATCTGACTCATCTGATGAGCCGGAGCACGATCGCGTCTGGGGCGACTACGAACACCCCGGAACACCTGCGCGAGTGGATCAAGGATCCGGCGCATTACAAGGATGGCGCGCTGATGCCGGCGATGCAGTTGAGCGATGTGCAACTGGATCAGGTGACGGCGTATCTGGCGACGTTGAAGTAGGGACCAGGAAGGACAGGATAAGGCCATGAGCAATCTGCAAAGCGATCTTCCCATGCCGATCCAGGGAACGCTGGAGAGCGAGAAGGCCAGACGCAGCAGGTCGACAGCGCTGCTTGAGTGGCTGCAAGGCTGGCTGGTGACCGTGGATCACAAGCGGCTGGGAATTCTCTATATTCTGTATTCGATTTTTTTCCTGCTGGTGGCGGGCGCGGAGGCGATCTTTATCCGCATCCAGCTTGCGATTCCAAACAATCATTTTTTGACGGCGGAGGTGTATAACCGCTTCTTCACCATGCACGGCACGACGATGGTCTTTCTGGTCGGCATGCCCATCCTGTTCGGTTTTGCAAACTATGTGGTGCCGTTGCAGATTGGCGCGCGCGACATGGCGTTTCCACGCCTGAATGCGCTGAGCTTCTGGCTGACGGCCTTTGGCGGAATGCTGCTGTATTTCAGTTTTCTGGGCGGCGGACTGTATGGAGCGGGCAATGCGCCGGATGTGGGCTGGTTTGCCTACGCACCGCTGACGGCGCGGACGTTTTCGCCGGGTAATGCAACGGATTACTGGGCACTGGCGCTGATTGTGAGCGGCTTTGGCACGCTGGGCACAGCGGTCAACATTATTGCCACGATCTTCTCCATGCGCTGCCGCGGCATGACGCTTATGCGGATGCCACTGTTTACATGGCTGTATCTGGTGGTGAGCGGACTGACGCTGGTGACGATTACGCCTTTGACCGCGGCGCAGTTCATGCTGCTGATTGATCGCTACCTGGGCGGACATTTCTTTGATACGCAGGCCGGAGGATCGGCGCTGGTGTGGGTGCATTTCTTCTGGATATTTGGCCATCCGGAGGTGTATGTGCTGGTGCTGCCGGCCTTCGCGATTGCCAACGAGATCATCCCGGTTTTTTCCCGCAAGGCGATCTTTGGATATCCGGCGATGGTGGCGGCCTCGGTGGGCATCATGTTTGTGAGCCTGGGCGTTTGGGCGCACCATATGTTCACGGTGGGCATGACGTCGGTGACCAATGCGTTCTTTGTGCTTTCGACGATGCTTGTGGGTATTCCGACGGGCATCAAGATCTTCAACTGGATTGCGACGATCTGGGGCGGTCGCGTGCGCTTCCAGACACCGATGCTTTTCTGCCTGGGATTCCTGTACCAGTTTCTGATTGCCGGATTGACGGGCATCATGCTTTCCGTCGCTCCCATGGACTGGCAGTTACATAACTCCTATTTTGTGATTGCGCACTTCCACTATGTGCTGGTGGGGGCGATCGTCTTCTGCATCTTTGCGGGGCTGTATTACTGGTATCCGAAGGCGACCGGGAGGATGATGAGCGAGCGGCTGGGGAAGTGGCACTTCTGGCTGTTTGTCATCGGCTTTCACATTACCTTTGACACGATGCACTTTCTCGGGATTCTGGGCATGCCGCGCTCGATTTATACCTATCAGCCGGATCGCGGGTGGAACACGCTGAACCTGATTGTCTCGGTTGGCGGATTCATTCAGGGAATCGCGGTGCTGATCTTTGCGTATAACTTCATCGTCTCCTATTTCAAGGGCGATGTGGCGGGCGACGATCCGTGGGATGCATGGACGCTGGAGTGGACGACCTCGTCGCCACCGCCTGTCTACAACTTTGCCGAAGAGCCTGAAGTGCGCAGCCGTCGCCCGCTTTGGGACCTGAAGCATCCATACGATACGGACTGGGAGTACGAAGGATGAGTACGGCAAGCAGAGTGATGGATTTGCCTGAAGAGCGAGCGTGGAAGCTGCCATCGCGCGGGCGTGTCGGCATGCTCTCGCTGATTATCGGCGAGTCGGCGCTATTCACGATTTTTGTGGTGGCCTACATCTTCTACATTGGAAAAAGCCTGACGGGTCCGACTCCGGCGCAGGTGCTGGAAGTGCCGATCCTGGGTACGATCTGCCTGCTTTCGAGCAGCTTTACGATCTGGCGATCCGAACACGCGATCGAGCACGGCCGGATGCGGGCCTTTGCAGGGTGGCTGGCGGCGACGATCCTGCTCGGCTTGATCTTCATGGCGGGAACGGCCATCGAGTGGCACAAGCTGATCGTGCATGACGGACTGACGATTCGGACCAATCTCTTTGGGACGACATTTTACTCGCTCGTAGGCCTTCATGCGACGCACGTGGTTCTGGGGCTGTCGATGCTGAGCGTGGTGCTGGTGTTGGCGCTGCTCGATCGTTTCCCTGCTTCGCAAAGCGAGCGATTTGCCGTCATAGCGCTCTATTGGCATTTCGTGGATGTGGTCTGGGTGGTGGTCTTCACAGTGGTCTATGTGATTGGGCGGTGATGGGATGAGCAGCGAAGAAAAGAATCCGCACGCGGGCGAAAACACAGGAGTGGTCGCGCTGCCTGCGAATACGGCGTGGCCGGTGGTGCTTGCCTTTGGAGCGACGCTTTGTTTTGCCAGCCTGGTCATGAATCCCGGAGTAGGGATTGCGGGCATCGTGCTGGTGTTGGTGGCGCTGGTGGGCTGGGTGCGCCAGATTTTCCCCCACGAGCATCACGAAGAGGTTCTTGTGGTTGCTCATACGACGATTGCGACGACGGCCCGGACCGAGGTGGGACGCATTGAGCTGAGCGAGATTCAGCGCTCGTACCTGCCGATTGAAAGCTACCCGATCACCTCCGGAATCAAAGGTGGAATCGCCGGCGGCATTGCGATGATTTTGCCGGCGGTGCTGTTTGGATGGCTTACGCAGCACAGCATCTGGTATGCGGTGAATCTGCTGGGTGGCGCGGGTGCGGCGTACTGGACAAATCCAACGACTGCCTACATTGCGGCGTTTCACTGGAGCGGGTTGTTGATTGCGGTGGTGATCCATGCGGTGATCTGCCTGCTGGTGGGGCTGCTCTACGGGGCGCTTTTACCGATGTGGCCGCGGCATCCGATTCTGCTGGGCGGGATTCTCGCTCCGGTGCTGTGGACAGGAGTGCTGCACTCGGTGCTGTGGTTTATCAATCCGGCGTTTGCCAATCGAATTGCGTGGGGATGGTTTGCAGCCTCGCAGCTTTTCTTTGGCATTGTGGCCGGTCTGGTGGTGGCTCGCACAGGAAGGATTCAGACGCGGCAGCCGTTGCCTTTTGCGCTGCGAATGGGTATTGAGGCGAAGGAACTAATGTCCACGGAGCAGGAGGACGAGAAGTGATGCGCAATTTCCTTGCTGCTGCTGCGCTGGCTGCGGGATGCCTGCTGAGTGGTTGTGGCTCGCACCGGCTCCGGATGAACTCCGAACAACCGGTGACGAGGCCGGATCAGATGGTTTCGTTCGAGTCCCTCTATGGAAAGAACTGTTCGGCGTGCCATGGCAGCAGCGGACAGGGTGGTCCGGCGCTGGACCTGAACAATCCGGTGTTGCAGCAGTTGCTGGATGACAGCTCGCTGCGCCGCGCAATTCAGGATGGAGTGGCCGGGACGCTGATGCCCGCCTTTGGCGAGTCGGCGGGAGGAATGCTGACGGATGCGCAGGTGGATGCGCTGGTGAAAGGAATGCGCGCGCGCTGGGCTACGGCGGGAACCATGAGGACAGCAGCGCAGATGCCGCCCGAGACGACGACGCTGATCGGGAATGCGTCGCATGGCGAGCAGCTTTACCAGATGGATTGTCGCTCGTGCCACGGCGGAGCGCGGCAGCAGGTGACAGACCCGACGTACCTGGCGCTGGTGAGCGATCCGGCGCTGCGGACGATTCTAATTGCGGGCCGGCCCGATCTCGGGCATCCGGACTGGCAGACTGTGGCTCAGGGACACGCTGCGAGCGATCAGGACGTGACGGATGTGGTGGCCTATCTGGCTTCACTGCGAAGCATGACGCCGGGTCAGCCCTATGCGGCGCAGCCACAAGGCGAGCAGCCGACGGCTACGGAGGCCGCCGCGAACCAGCCGACAACTGCGAAGCGGAAGCAGTCAACCGGACAAGCAACAGAGTCTTTCAAGACGGAGAAGTGAGACGTGAACGAAGCAGGTCATGAGCATTCCTCAGAAAACCATTCCGTTGTCGGCAGCGAGCAGGATCGGCTGACGATTTCGCGACGCTGGCTGCTGCTGAAGATGGGCATTGCCCTGAATGCGGTGGTGGGTGTCGCGATCACCATCCCGGTGGTGAAGTATCTGTTTGCAGCGGTGAAGCCGGATGAGGAGTACAAGTCGTGGGTATCGCTGGGGCCGGTGGCGAACTTTCCCGTGGGCGAGACGCGCCTGGCGAAGTTTACGAATCCGGTGCGGCGAAGCTGGGATGGAGAAACGGACGGCGTGGCCTGCTGGGTGCGGCGCGTGGCGGAGCGCGAGTTTCAGGTCTTTGCCATTAACTGCGCGCATCTGGGCTGCCCGGTGCGATGGTTTCCGCAGTCACAGCTTTTCATGTGTCCCTGTCACGGCGGGGTGTACTATGCCGATGGCTCCCGCGCTTCCGGGCCGCCGGAGCGCGGGCTGTTTCCCTATGAAGTGCGCGTTGTTGGTGATTCCGTGCAGATCAAGGCAGGCGAGATGCCGACGCTCTCCAATTCGGCAAGTCTGGTGCAGCTTGGCGGAGTGAAGACCGACGCCAGCAAGGGAGATTCCCCATGTCGAGGATGAAGCGGGTCTATTCCTGGCTGGACCATCGATTGCAGTTGGGCAAGCCGCTGCTGGAGATGGCCGAGCATCCGATTCCGAACCGCACGGCAAGTTGGTGGTACGTCTTTGGCAGTGCGGCGTTCACGCTGCTGATGCTTCAGATTGTGACTGGCATCCTGCTGGCGCTGGTCTATGTGCCATCAGCGGGCGAGGCGTGGAACAGCCTGAATTTTCTGAACCATCAGCTTACATTGGGCTGGTTTTTGCGCGCGATGCACGGCTGGGGATCGAATTTCATGGTCGCCGTCGTGCTCATCCACATGGCGCAGGTCTTCCTCTTTGGCGCGTATAAATATCCGCGCGAGCTGACGTGGACGCTGGGTGTTTTTCTGTTGCTGATGACGTTGGGCATGGCCTTTACCGGGCAGGTGATGCGCTTCGATCAGGATGCCTATTGGGGACTGGGCATCGGTGCTTCGATTCTGAGCCGTGTGCCGGTGGTCGGCGGCTCGCTGGTTCACATGATGCTGGGCGGCCCGATCATCGCCGGTGCGACGCTTTCACGCTTTTTTACCCTGCACGTCTTTGTGATTCCCGGCCTGATGCTGGCGTTTACGTTTCTGCATGTTTGGATGGTGCTGAAGCTGGGAATCAACGAGTGGCCGATGCCGGGGCGCGTGGTTCGCCGGTCGACGTACATGGCGGAGTATCACGAACTGACCGAGAAGGACGGACGTTCGTTCGTGCCGGGCGGAGTGTGGAAGGATGCGGTGTTTTCGGCGGCGATCATTGCGGCGGTGGCGGTTTGCGCAGTGGTCTTTGGGCCGTTTGGTCCTGGTGGACAGCCTGATCCGACGATCATCCAGACAGTTCCCAAACCGGATTTCTTTTTTCTCTGGCTGTACGCCGTACTCTCCTATCTGCCGCCGAACCTGGAAACTCCGTTTCTGCTGATTGCGCCGGTGCTGGGGATTGCCGCGCTGCTGGGGCTTCCGTTCTATGCATCGGAAGGCGAAAAAAGCTGGCATCGCAGGCCGATAGCGATTCTGGCGCTGACGACGATCGCCGTCTCCTGGGGTGTGCTGACGCATCTGGGCACGTATACGCCGTGGAGTCCGCATATGGACGCATGGAGCGGTGGACCGGCGATTCCAGCGCGTTTTCTGCGGACGGCCAGCCCGGTGGAGCGCGAGGGCGCGGTGGTTTTTCAGGCAAAACAGTGTCGCAACTGCCACTCGATTGGCGGCTATGGCGGGCAGCGAGGACCAGCTCTGGACGATGTGGCGACGCGGCTGACCGGGGATCAGTTGATTCGACAGGTGCTCCAGGGCGGTGGCAATATGCCTGCGTATGGCAAGAATCTTTCGCCTGCGGAGGTAACCGCGCTGGTGAGCTTCCTGCAGACGCTGCACCCGGCAAATGAGCCTTCGGCAGCGGATGCGGCTCAGTCGGTGACCGGACACTGAGGGGCGAAAGAATGCAGCAGGCGACCGTGGCGGAACTGTTCACTCGCTGGGATGTGCCGCCGATTGTTTCTGCGGCGCTGGCGCTGGCGCTGCTGATCTATATGGCGGGGTGGACGCGGCTGAGACGGACGCGTCCGCTAGCGGTTCCAGGGTGGCGGCTGGCGTGTTTTGTGGCTGGAATCGCGGCGCTGTTTGTGGCGGTTTCGTCGCCGCTCGATACCTTCAGCGAGTCGCTGCTGTTCATGCACATGGGGCAGCACTTTGTGCTGATGTCCGTGGCTCCGCCGCTGATTGTGCTGGGCGCGCCGGTCGTGCCGATGCTGCGGGGGGTGCCGCGCTGGTTTGTGCGAGGTTTTCTAGGGTTTTTCTTTCGCAGCCGGGCACTGCATCGGCTGGCGAACATGCTGGTGGACTTGCGCTTTGCGTGGCTGGCGATGAACCTGGCCTACGTTTGCTGGCATATTCCGGCGGCGTATGAGTTTGCCCTGAGTTCTGAGAACTGGCATAACCTTGAGCACTTCTGCTTTTTTTCGACGAGCATTCTTTTCTGGTGGCCGATTATGCAGCCTTGGCCCTCGCGTCCGAGGACCAAGCACTGGGCGCTGATTCCGTATCTGCTGCTGGCGGACCTGGTGAATACAGGGGTGTCGGCGTTTCTGTGCTTTTCGGGACGGCTCCTGTATCCCAGCTATGGAGAGATTGTTCCGCGGCCGTTTGGGCTGAGCGCATTGTCAGACCAGATTGCCGCGGGCGCGTTTATGTGGGTGGCCGGGTCGATTGTCTTTCTCATCCCGGCCCTGTGGTTGACGATGCAGTGGCTGCAAGGTCCGCAGACGGTGTCGGTACGAGCATCGGCGGGTCCGCAAAGGGCATTGGGTCAAAGCGGTCGCTGGAAGCGGTAGACCAGCTCGGCGTAACCGAATTGCAGATTCCGATCGACCGGATAGATGTCGGCGATGACGGATTTGCCCCAGGCGTGGCCGTAGTAGAAGTTGAGAGCGAGCGAGCGGGTGGTCTGCCAGTCAGAAGAGATGTCCCAGAACGAGGTGAAGGTGCTGTGGCCGTTGCTGGGCCTGCCGATGTAGCCGAAGACCTTGTTATCAAAGGCGCCGCCACCCTGGTACCAGAGGTCATTGTTGGCGGCAAGCTGAATCCAGTGGAGGTCGCTGCGCAGCTCAAGCTTTTTCGCTGGGCGGTCGATGGCCTGGATGAAGGTGTCCTGATTGTTCATCAGGTTGAAGAACGGTGTGCGGGCGTAGACGCGCGGAGTGGGCAGCAGTTGGAAGAAGGTGGTGTGTTTGTTGTCTGTGGGGTTGTTGTCGCCGCTGCCGAGGTAGTATCCCGCGCGGAGCCAGGGAGTGGAAGCGACGTGCGTCCACTGATAGCCGCCTTCGGCGGCGATGGCGCTGCCGGAGTGTGACTGGACGCCCCAGGAACCGTTCTGAAGCGCGCCCCAGACGAGGAAGTCGATGTTGCCGTGAGCCAGCGGCGCGCTGGCCGCGAGGTCGCCGCCGTAGGTGCCGATGCGAATGTTTTTGTGGTCGGCGGCGCGGACTGGAAGCGGACGATTGTCGGTTTTGGTAATGCCGGTGCGTCCGTCGTGGTAGCCGATGGCAAAGACGCGACCCAGGATGTGTCCTCGCGCGGCGATGTGGGAGAGGGCGAGATATTGGAGATCGACGTTCAGTTCGGGGTTGCCGTTCATGTTAAAGACACCCTGGTCGGAGCGTCCGGCAAAGGCGACGATGTTGGAGTGTTGGAAGCCGAGGTGAGCGTCGATACCATCGAAGCTGCGCTGAGCGTTGGAGAAGCCGAAGTTGCCAACAAGCCGCTGCTGGATGCGGTTGGCCTGGAGCCATTGCAGGGCGGGATTGCGTGGCGTCATCTCGACGCCTTCAAAAAACTCGAAGCGACCCAGACGCAGGTAGCTGTCGGGCCGGTGGAAGCGATATCGCAGGAAGCCCTGCTTGAAAAACGCCGCCGCGGGGTCGCTGTTGTTGCCGTTTGCGGCATAATACGTTCCGCCCAGGCCAAGCTGGCCCTGTGCCGGATTGGCGGCAACAGCATCGGTGGGAAGGCCAAGAACAGCGGGCTGGGCGAGTTCGGCGAGCCAGTCCCAGTGACGGGTCTGTTGCGACAGACTCAGGCGCAGAAGGGATTCGGTGTAGGGGTAGGTTTCGGAGTAGCCGGGCGCTGCAAACCACTGCCAGGTGTCGAGTCGAGTGCGGTCGTAGAGGGAAAATGCGACTGGAGATTTTGCGGGGGATTTTGCCGGTGACTGCGCGGAGGTTTGCGCCTGTGCGTGAGCGAAGACGGGAAGCAGAGCGAGCGCAAGGATTGCGCAGCCAAGCGAAGAGAGACGTTGCATCAAGAGCGACCTCACAGAGTCTTGCAAAGGATGTGCCGAGAGCCTGCTCCGAATCGAGCGTGTAACAGGTTAAAGTGCCTGGGTCGGAGATAGGGAAGCGGCGATGTTCTGAGTCTTTGTGAATATGCCTGAAGCGCAATAGGGGAGACAACCGACTTCTGAAGGAGGATGGACTCCATCGAAAGGAGGAGCCTGCCGGATGCAAAAAAACAGGCTGCCGCGAAGGCAGCCTGTTGATGGGCGGGCTGGATTAGACGCCGATGACGGCGCAGAGTTCCTTGACCGCGGCTGCGCTACGCTTGAGCGCTGCGTCTTCGTCGGCGGTGAGTTTAATCTCGACGATCTGCTCAAGACCGGCGGCTCCAAGCTTGCAGGGCACGCCGATGTAGTAGCCTTCAATGCCGTATTCGCCCTGGAGGTAGACGGCGCAGGGAAGGATTTTTTTCTTGTCCTTGAGGATGGCCTCGACCATTTCGACGGTGGCGGCGGAGGGTGCGTAGTAGGCGCTTCCGGTTTTGAGGTGTTTGACGATCTCTGCGCCGCCGTCGCGTGTGCGCTGGATGAGCGCGGCGAGGCGATCCTCGGGGATCAGCTCGGTGATGGGGATGCCGGCGACGGTCGAGTAGCGGGCGAGCGGGACCATGGTGTCACCGTGGCCGCCGAGGACGAAGGCGGTGACGTTTTCGACGCTGACATGCAGTTCTTCCGCGATGAAGGTGCGGAAGCGTGCGGAGTCAAGGACGCCTGCCATTCCGATGACGCGCTCACGGTTGAAGCCGGACTGCTTGAAGGCTGCCTGGGCCATGGCATCGAGCGGGTTGGAGACGATGACGAGGATGGCTTCCGGCGACTGCGCAACAACTTTCGCCACCACGTCGGACATGATCTTGTAGTTGGTGTGGAGCAAGTCGTCGCGGCTCATTCCTGGCTTGCGGGGCAGGCCGGCGGTGATGACGACGATGTCGGAGTTGGCGGTATCGGCGTAGTCGTTGGTGCCAGTG
Organism: Acidobacteriota bacterium; assembly: GCA_021851335.1. Classification (GTDB taxonomy): domain Bacteria; phylum Acidobacteriota; class Terriglobia; order Terriglobales; family Acidobacteriaceae; genus Acidicapsa. Next base: position 170,802 of record JAJZEA010000001.1, read on the forward strand.
ATGTGGACATCGCGTTTTTCGATGGGCATGGCTTCGAGCAGGTCAAGCGCCTTCCCCTGGGGAATGCCCTCGGCGATGTCGATGAGAACAACGTCGGCCAGTTCCTTGGCGGCGATCCAGTGCGCGGCCGTTGCACCAACGTTGCCTGCGCCTACAATACTGACTTTTTTACGCATATTTCTCCTGTCCTTTGAGCCGCGTAGAGGCGGCGAGGTTACATGTTTTCGATGATGTGTGTGGCAAACTGGCTGGTTCCGACCTTGGTGGCGCCGGTGAGCTGGCGGGCAAAGTCGTAAGTGACGGTCTTGGCGACGACAGTTTTTTCAAGGGCTGTTTCGATCAGCTTAGCCGCTTCCTTCCAGCCAAGGAACTCAAGGAGCATGACGCCGGAGAGGATTACCGAGCCGGGGTTGATCATATCCTTGTCGGCATATTTGGGAGCGGTGCCGTGAGTTGCTTCAAAGACGGCGTAGCCGTCGCCGATGTTGGCTCCGGGAGCGATGCCGAGTCCGCCGACCTGCGCGGCGGCGGCGTCAGAGATGTAGTCTCCGTTGAGGTTGGTGGTGGCCAGCACGCTGTAATCTTCCGGGCGGATGATGATCTGCTGGAAGATGGAGTCAGCGATGCGGTCGTTGACGAGGATTTTGCTCTTCCACTGGCCGTTGCCGTGGGTGGCGAGGATGGAGTCGAGAACGGCCTTGACCTCGGCGTAGACGGAACTGCGGAACTCGTCGTTGGCAAACTCGAGGCCCGGCTCGATGAGCGCGGCGTTTTCCTCGATGGTGAGGTTGGGGTTGGATTCGAGGTTGCCGAGAATCCAGCTTTCACGCTCGGTGACGATCTGATCTCGGAACTCCTCGGTGGAAAGCTGGTAGCCCCACTCGCGGAATGCACCTTCAGTGAACTTCTGGATGTTGCCCTTGTGCACGAGAGTGACGGTTTTGCGACCGCTTTCCAGGGCAAACTGAAGCGCGGCGCGGACGAGACGGCGGGTGCCGGTGATGGAGATGGGCTTGATGCCGATACCGGAGTCGGTGCGGATCTGCTTCTTGCCGCCCTTGAGCATTTCGGTATTGAGAAAAGTGATCAGCTTGTCGGCTTCCGGAGTACCCTGGCGAAACTCGATGCCGGAGTAGACGTCTTCCGTGTTTTCGCGATAAAGCACGATATCGAGTTTCTCCGGATGCTTCACGGGCGAAGGCACGCCAGAGTAATACTTGACCGGGCGAACGCAGGAGTAGAGGTCGAGGATCTGGCGAAGCGCCACGTTGAGCGAGCGAATGCCGCCGCCGACCGGAGTGGTGAGAGGTCCTTTGATGGAGACGCGAAGGTCGCGCGCTGCGGCCACCGAGTCATCGGGAAGCCAGGTGTTGAACTTGCGGAAGGCCTTTTCGCCGGCGAAGATCTCAAACCACTGGATGGAGCGCTTGCCGCCGTAGGCTTTTTCAACAGCCGCGTCAAAGACGCGCTGAGAAGCCTTCCAGATATCGCGTCCAGTGCCGTCGCCTTCAATATAGGGGATGATGGGATGGTCAGGAACGGTATAGGTGCCGTTGGAATATTGAATGGGAGAGCCGTTGGCTGGGAGCGAAAGTCCGTTATACGTGCTTTGCATTGCTCTGCTTTGTGTCCTTTCTATGCGGTCCATCAAAAAAACGATTCAGTCGGGCTGCGAACTGCGATCCGGCGGCCACAACGAGCAGGCTAAAAATAGAGGCTAACACTCGGAAAATACAAGTGGCAATCGGTCGTTGGGTGGAGAGCTTCCAAGGCGGCGCATTGCGGGACGTGGCAGAGATGGACGGTGCGTGGGAAGGCCGTTGCTGGCCAAGCTATCGGCTCGGGGCGCGGGCGGGGTGAGTTGCGAATCGGGTACACTGAAGCCTGAATCGTGGATGCGCGGGCAGTGGAAATCGAAGCGTCGATGCGCCCTTGGGATGGACGGTCTTCGGCGAATTGAAAGAGTGTTAAGCGTTGAAAAACGTGCTCCGGAATGGGGCGGGGAATGAGAGGGTATGGCCGGATTGCGAAAGTCGAAGGCGGGGAAGTATCGGATCGGTCTGGTGCAGATGCGCATGGGCGCCGATCCGGAGCAAAATCTGGAACGGGCGCTGGAACGAGTGAAAGATGCAGCGCGGCTGGGCGCAAATGTGGTTTGCCTGCCCGAGCTGTTTCAGGCGCAGTACTTCTGCCAGCGTGAAGATACCGAGCTGTTTGATCTGGCAGAGGCGATTCCCGGTCCGACGACGGCGCGCGTGGCGGCCGTAGCCCGAGAGACGAAGATTGTGGTGATCGCTTCGCTGTTTGAGCGGCGCGCGGCGGGGCTGTATCACAACACGGCGGTGACGTTTGGGATGGATGGGACAATGGCCGGGGTGTATCGAAAGATGCATATCCCGGATGATCCGCTGTACTACGAGAAGTATTACTTTACGCCGGGGGATTTGGGGTTTCAGGCCGTGGATACAGCGTTTGGACGGATTGGAACGCTAGTGTGCTGGGATCAGTGGTATCCGGAGGGTGCGCGAATGACGGCGCTGCAAGGGGCGGAGACGCTGTTTTATCCGACGGCGATTGGCTGGCATCCGGCGGAGAAAGCGGAGTTTGGCGTGGCGCAGTACGAGGCGTGGCAGACGATCCAGCGCTCCCACGCCATTGCCAACGGAGTGTATGTGGCGGCGGTGAATCGTGTGGGCTTGGAGCATGGCGATGTGCTGGGCAATCGCGCAGCGGGGCAGGGAATCGAGTTCTGGGGCGGGTCGTTCGTCGCGGATCCGTTTGGGCGTGTGATTGCGAAGGCTTCGCACGATGCCGAGGAGATTCTGATGGCTGAGGTAGATCCGGGACTGATCGAGGAGACGCGCCGGAACTGGCCGTTTCTGCGTGATCGACGGATTGATGCGTATGGAGGTTTGACGCAGCGGTTTTTGGATGCGCGTGGCGCTGCGGGCCTGGAGCAGAAATAAGTGAGCGCTGCGAAGGGTATGGAAGCGGAGAGCAGCGAACTGCCGTATGAACTTGGGTTTCGGATGCCGGCGGAGTGGGAGCGGCATGAGGCGACGTGGATCGCCTGGCCGCACAATGCTTCGGATTGGCCGGGAAAGTTTGCCGCCATTCCTTGGGTATATGGGGAGATTGTGCGGCTGCTGGCAGAGAGCGAACTGGTTCACATTCTGGTGAAGGATGCCACGCTCGAGCAGCGCGCGCGCACGATCCTCGAGCGGGGCGGTGCAAGGCTTGAGCAGGTCAAATTTCATCGGTGGGCAACGAATCGGGTCTGGCTGCGGGATTCCGGACCGATCTTTGTGCGGGATGCCGAGGGCAACGTCGCTGTGACGGACTGGAAGTTCAATGCCTGGGCGAAGTATGACGACTGGCGTCTGGATGACCGGAATCCTGAGCGCGTGGTCAGGCTGCTGGGGATGAAGCGCTGGCAGCCTGCTGTAACGTTGGCCGGAGGTCGAGAGCATCGACTGGTGCTCGAAGGCGGAAGCATTGACGTGAATGGCGCGGGGACATTGCTGACGACCGAGGAGTGCCTGTTGAGCGAGGTGCAGCAGCGGAATCCTGGGGTGACGCGCGAACAACTGGAGCAGGCGTTGCACGACTATCTTGGCGTCGAGCAGGTGATCTGGCTGGGCAGTGGCGCGGCGGGCGACGATACACATGGGCATGTGGACGACATCAGCCGGTTTGTGAGTGCGGAGACGATTGTGACCGCGGTGGAGCCGGACGCAACGGATGCGAATCATGCACCGCTGGCGGAGAATCTGGCACGGCTGAAGGCTGCGCGGACACGGCAAGGGAAGCAGTTTCAGGTCGTGGAGCTGCCGATGCCGCGCGCGGTGGTCTTTCGCGGGCAGCGGCTTCCGGCAAGCTATGCGAACTTCTATATTGCGAACGATCGAGTGCTGGTGCCGACGTTTCACGATGCGCGGGATCGAGTGGCGTTGCAGATACTGGCCGAGCTTTTTCCTGAGCGCGAAGTGGTGGGAGTGCATTGCGTGGACTTCATCTGGGGCCTGGGCGCGCTGCACTGCATGACGCAGCAGCAGCCTGCGAAGACCGTGCCTCAGACGACTTTCAGGCGCGAGGATTGAGTGGATTTGAGTACACTCAAAAGAGAATGCTGACTGCCATGAAAACCGATCTCGATTTTCTGCAACTCGCGCTGGAAGAGGCGATTGCCGCCGGGCAGGCAGGCGAAGTGCCGGTTGGCGCTGTGCTGGTACATCAGGGCGCGGTGTTGGCCAGCGCGCAGAATCGTGTGCTCCGCGACAGCGATCCGACTGCACATGCCGAGGTGCTGGCTTTGCGAGCGGGCGGGCTGGCGATGGGCAACTATCGGCTGAATGGCTGCTCGCTGTTTGTCACGCTGGAGCCGTGCTCAATGTGCGCCGGTGCGTTGGTGCATGCGCGTGTGGATCGTGTGGTGTATGCGACGGCGGATCCAAAGGCGGGTGCGGCAGGTTCTGTGCTGACGGTGATTAACCATCCACGGCTGAACCATCAGATGCAGCTTGACTCCGGCCTGCTGGCGGACGAGTCGAGCGAATTGCTGAAAGCGTTTTTCCGCGAGCGACGCTAAGCGGGCTGATCTACGGCGCGTGGCCTGTGTCTTCCGGCAGGGTATGCAGCAGCGATATGCCGGCACGGTAGTCCATAGCCGTGGGAACGACGGCGAAGTCGGACATATCCAGTTCGGTGTCCAGGCTGATTTCTCGGAAGAGGACGCGCGCGTTCATGCGCAAAAGCATGTTGGTAATGCGCCACTGGCCACCGGCTACCGGATGCTGCTCGATCAGCAGAGTGCCGCCTTGGTCGAGTTTGGCAAAGAGGCCCAGGCCGTAGTCGACGTCGCGGATGCGTGTGCATTGCAAGCGGACAACTCGCTGGGCGGCGATGTTAATCCAAAGCTCGCCCGCCATGCCTTTGAGCACTTGTGTCTCCAGGTCAAAAGGGTCGAAAGAGGGGTTGGACTGAAAGGTGAGCCTGTAGGCGGGGCCATCGGAGGTTGCAATGGCCCCGGCGTAGCGATAGACAAAAGCGCTCGGCAGTGCGTGGATGATCTTGCGCAGCCGCTCCGTATCCACGGCTTCGCGTTGCTCGCGATGACGCTGCAGACCAGGGTTGGCAAGCAGGGATTGCAGGCGGCTTGCTTCGAGGGCGCTGCGGTCGGCGGAAAGCGGCTGGTCATTCCAGGCGATCAGGTGGGCGACATCGCCGTCGCGAGTTTCGACGATCCATTTGGTGGTGCTGAGGCGTGGACTGCTTTTGCGAATGCGATAGCGCATCCAGACCGTGGTGGGGCGCAGTGCGTCGTCTTCGCGCTTGAGCACGGTGCGAACGAGAGCCTGAGCGGCGGCGTTGCTGAGCGCCGGGGGCTGTTGCGGCTGTGCGATGGCGGGCAGGAAAGAGAACAGGCAAACGAGCAGTGCCAGTGTGTGAATCGGTCGAAGTCGGCTAGGTCTATGCACGATGGGTGAGGTGAGATTCACAAGGTTCTATCGAAGTATGCCTGTGCATTGGACGCATCACGGAGGTTGCCGTTGCAAAGTTTTGTGAGCGGATGGCAGAAACAAGACCAGGATCCGTTTCCGCTCATGGCGGAAAGATGGGAATTTCCAGACTCATCTTGCGTAGGAACAGGAAGAGTAACGACATGAATTTTGGTCATATCATCCAGAGGTTGTTATAGTGCGGGCAGGGCCTCGGACTGGTCCGGATAAAGGATGAATGTATGGCGGCAGAGAGTGCAGCGGCGCGAATTGGAAAATCGGTGTTGATTCGCGGAGAAGTGAAGGGAAGCGAAGAGCTGTTTGTGGATGGCCAGGTGGAGGGTACGATCAGCCTGTCGGAGAGCCGCTTGACCGTTGGCCCGAACGCGGTGCTGAAGGCCGACCTGTCGGCTCGTGATGTGCTCGTGATGGGCAACGTGCAGGGCAATATCGTGGCCACCGGCAGGGTGGAGTTGCGCGCCGGATCGCAGGTGAACGGGGATATTCGCGCGATGCGTCTGGCGATTGAAGACAATGCAATCTTTCGCGGCAAGGTGGACCTGACGCAGGCGGCAACGAAGCCAACCGAGACGCCGAAGGCTGCCGAGACTCTGCCGCTGTTGCAGACAGAAGCACAGGGATGAATCGGCAGTGACGGGGAAGAAAGCTGGAGACAGAAAGTGAGTTTGCATGCTGACGCGGTTTTTTGACCGTAATGATGTGAGTGAAAGGCAGGAGACGACGGGGCAACGCGTTCCGCGTCATTCTGGGGGTTGGGACGCGATTCGCAAGCACTTGATTGCGTCTGCGGGGTTGCGCATTCTGGATGTGGGATTGACCTCTGCGACGAATATCAATCTACTGACGGAGATGGGACATAGCGTATACATGGCAGATCTTCTGCAGGATGCGTGGTCCGAGGAGTGGCGCAGCGTGCCGGATGCCGAGGGAAATCAAGTCTGGCGTTCGGATGAGTTTGTGGCGACCAATCTGAATTTTTCCGGACGCACGTTCGATGTGGTTCTGTTGTGGATGACGCTGGATTATTTGCCGGAGGCGTTGCTGGCTCCGGTGGTGTCGGCTTTGCACGAGGTGACGGCGCAGGGCGGGCAGTTACTGGCGTTTTTCAATACGAAGCTCAATCCGGACCAAGCGCCGTATTATCGGCTGCACATTACGCCCACGGACAACATTGAACTGCAATTGGCGCAGCCATTTCGACAACAGCGCGCGCTGACGAATCGTAATATCGAGCGGCTGTTTTCCAACTGGAGCGGCTTGAAGCAGTTCCTCGCGAAAGATGGCGTCTCGGAATCGATTATCCAACGCTGAACAGAACACAGTGCGAACTTTCATGGCATCCAAGCAGCAAGCATCTTCCTGACATGCACTGTCATCCAATCAAGTGCAACTTCCCCAATATTCAAGAGGAGATCAGAATTGATGAGTGTACTGAAGGGAACCAAAGTTACCTGGCTTGGACATGCGACAGTGCTGGTGGAGATTCCCGGCGGCTTGAATCTGTTGATCGATCCGTTTCTCGAACATAATCCGAGTTATCCGAAGAACTTCACTTTGCCGGAGCGAATTGACTACGTTTTGCTGACCCATGGGCACATGGATCACATCGCGGATGCCGCGCCGGTGGCGAAGAAGCATGGCTCGACGGTTGTGGGTATCTATGAGCTAACAAGTTACCTTACAGGAAAAGGCGTCGAAAAGACAATCGGAATGAATCTGGGTGGAACCGTATCTCTGCCTGGAGTGGATGTGACGATGGTCGAGGCAAAGCATTCCTCCAGCATGCAGGAGGGGGAACAGATACTCTATCTCGGAGATGCTGCGGGATTGGTGTTGACGATTCACAATGGGCCGGTGCTGTATCACGCAGGCGATACAAGCGTCTTCAGCGATATGAAGCTGATTCGGGAGTTATATGCGCCGGAGGTGGCGATGCTACCGATGGGTGGCCACTTCACAATGGGGCCACGAGAAGCGGCTCTGGCCGTGAAGTATCTGGAGCCAAAACTGATCTTACCGATTCACTGGGGGACATTTCCGCCACTGAAGGGGACTCCGGAACAGTTGGCAGCATTGCTTCCGGACGGAAAAATTGTAGCCCAGCTGAAACCAGGTGAGTCTATGTAGCACAAGCAGATGTGACACAAATAAAAGAGGGCGGCCATAGCATCGAGCCTCCCTCTTTTGTTATTTGGATGCCGTTTTCCGCTGTCGTTCCCAGCGCTTCTTAACCGCCTCAGCAATGCGCTTTCTACCTTCAGGAGAGATATTCCGCTTCTTCTTTCCGGCAGATGCTTTTGGGGTTATGGAAACGGTGGCAGCAGGACGACCAACTCGTTTTTTTGTGATAGCGCCACCGGTCAAAAGGGCTTTTGCCTGCTCCAGACGTGCTATCTCTTGGTCGATCTCTGACAATATCTTCGCGAAGTTCATCATTTCTCCATATTTTATGATCAGCGTCTTCGCTTGAAGGGTATGAAGTCAGCGAAGATAGATTGATCTATGAGTGAGAGTACAGAAGCATCTGTCTTATTTTTCGTACTTGCGGTATGAAAAAGCAGACATGCGTGTGTACAGCTAGACATTATCATAGCTGAATCCGCCGAAATAAATCCATAGAGCGTGTTTCATAAATGAGCGAAAGTCAAAAACACCCGTATCGACCCGCCATCCAAGCGGGTCTGACAAGCCGCGACGAAGTCACCGCTGTATAAATGAAACACTCTCTAAAAATACAGTGTCACGGTTATTTTGTGGATACAGATAGTCAAATTTTGCTCCGGACTAACTTTTCTCCGGGAGTTCTTTTGCAGGCGCTGGATAGGCTGCCAGCTCCGGAGGCGTCATGCGAGTCGAGGGCAAGTGTTCACGGGACTTGAAGCTGCGAATATCGCGAATGACTTCGTGACTATCGCGGGCATATTGGCTGGCCAGACGCGTGAGGGCATACGTAATGACTTCGCTGTGATGGAGATCGTGCATGGTGGGGTCTCGGCGCAGATTGAGCCAAAGTCGATGAACAAGCTGCACATCATCCGGCATGAGATTGGGTGCGTGTGGGCCAAGATGAAAAACCCGTGCATCGCCGTTGGAGCTGATGACATAGAAAGTCATCTGATTTTTGGGCTCGGGCAGGGCTTCCCATGCCTGGCCAATGTGGTAAGCCTGTTGCTCCGGTGTCATTTTGGTGGAGAGACCGGAGACAACCGCATCGACCTCCAAAGCGTGCGCGGTTTGAACGAGCGCGGCAAAGATATCTCCAGCCGGTACGACGACGAGCGAGACAGTTTTACCGAAGCTTTCTGCAACGGAGATAGCTTTGGTAAAGACCATCTGTTCATGTTCTGAAAAGATGGTATCTTCCGGGCCAAGATACTCTGGCCCTCCCGCACCCATGATGCGGGCCGTGAGCACGACGATATCCTGCTCGTCGGTGCTGGTGTGAGATAAGGCCCACTTGAGCGCGAAGGGATTGGCCGCATCGCGCATGGTGACCATAACTCCGCCGGGACGTATACCGAGCGATTCGCGGCTGATGCGCTCTTCACGCTCAAGCTGGAAGTGTTCCTTCATCTGGCGGGAAGCTTCGGCATGACGACGGTGGTTCTGTTTCTCTGCGAAAGTAAAGATGACGAAAAGGATGGCTGAAAAGATGATGCCGCTGATGGTGGCAACACGCTTGGTGGCTAGGTTGACCACGGCGATGGCAATGAGCACCATGGTGACCGAAGCCAGCCCCAGGGGGAATTCGATGGAGCCGATGCGGATGTTGCCTGGAACCTTCCACTCTCGATGGCCTTTGAACTTCCATCGCAGCACGAGCATGGCGATGCCCATAAAGGCAAAGGACCAGATGACGCCAAAAGCGTAGGCCTCGCCCAGCATGTCGACATTGCCGAGGGTGACGATAATGGTGATCATCTGGAGGATGAAGACCATGTTGATGATGCGATAGCTGGTGCCGAATTTCTTGTGGGGCTTACGGAACCAGTCGGTGAGCACGCCATCCTCGGCCATGCGCATCAGCACTCCTGTAGAGCCGACAAAGGAGGTGTTGATGGCGCCCGAGAGGATGAGAAAGCCGACGATGACGACGAAGATGCGGAGCGCTATCTTGAGGGTTGCCGGTCCGGTCATGTACATCGCCAGGCCGGCGATGAGGTTGTTCTGATAAACCTGTGTGCGGACAGCGTCCGGAATGAGCATGGAAGCAAGCAGGGTGGCGCCGCCGGTGAAGATGAGGCTGTAAAGTGCGATGACGAGCGCGGCCCGCTTGAGGTTCTTCAGCTTGGGGTATTCGATTTCTCGATTAACCTGGGCCAGCGACTCTTCGCCGCTCATCGCCAGCACCGAATGACCGAAAGCCATCAGGATGCCAAAAAGGCCGAAGAGATGAACAAACTTTGTTCCCTTGAAGAAGCCCAGGGCGTAGTCACTGAACTGCATGTTGGACGTGGAGGGGAACGGCGGGAGCTTGGCGTGCTGAACAAGGGCGGAATAGATGCCCCAGGTGAGGATGATGACAACCATGACGGTTGTGATCTTCATGACCTTGAGTGCCTTGTCGCTGGACTCTTCGATGCCCTTGATATTTTCCCACCAGTAATAGATGGTGACGATGGCGGCGAAAAACGCCGAGGTTTCGTTGATGGGAAAAATGACATTGGGCTGACCCTTCGCGTTGAGCATCGCCGTCGGAAGCCAGCCATGCACTGCAAAGACGCCGATCAGTTCGTTGAGCAAGCCGACGATGTATTGGCCGGCGGAGACGCCTGAGATTGGCCCGGTCAGGATGTAGTCAAACATCAGCGCGGAGACGCTGAGTTTGGCAAAGGTTCCGCCGAGCGCCTCTTTGACGATCCGATAGACTCCGCCGCGTGTGAACATGGTGCAGCTCTCGACATAGACCGAGCGCACGGCGAAGGAAAAGAGCATGATGCCGAGGATGAACCAGGGTGCGGAGCGTCCGATGGCGCCTTCGGCGATGCCGCCGGCATAGAAGGCCGACGAGGCCAGATCGTTGAGGACGATGGCAGCCGCTCGCCAGAAAGAGATAAAGGTGAGCATGACCGAGGAGGCGACGACCAGTCGAACTCGATCCGAGACGGGCGCGTAAGTGGTTTTTGAAGTTCCCATAACGAGGCTAAACTGCCGGACCGCCAGACTTGCAAGATTCGTTCGTGTTGCGTTGCGGGCTGGAACAGAAACGCCCAGCGCTGAGTTTAGAGGCAATCCGATCCAGCGTCAATGACAAGGATGACAGCGATTCGATGAATACGGAATGAGTGCGAGTTGATTCCAGAACTGGGAGCAGCGCAAAAGTGAAGTCAGGACAAATGTGAAATCAGGGCAAACACCGGAATCATGAGCCGTTGGCAGGGGTAGTTGATTCTGGACTGGAGACGGGCTGAGGCGGAATGACATCGTCCTTTGCAAAAAGTTCAACCGTGTCCTCGATGAAGCTGTAGAAAACGACGACCGAGGAGCCAGCCAGCCCAAGGAAAAAGATGACATCAAGTAGATGCATCAGCATCAGTACGATTTGCTGCATGGAGTTATTCTATCGCCACTGCCGGAGATGCCGGTAAGTTTTTGCGACTTTCATTGAGCGGACTCAAAACGGGTGACGGCGCTCTGCTAGACTCAGGCCCATGCGAAGGATCGTGGTGCGAATGGTGGCGGGCGCGCTGGGCACAGCGGCGCTGCTGAATTTACCTTTTCCCATTGCCGGACCTGTTCCGATTTGGCGAACTGTCTTTGCCTGGATGGCTTTGGTGCCGCTGCTTTTGGCCCTGGACTGGCTGATGCTTCCGGCCCGTGCGTGCCGGAAGGGATGTCGCTGGCCGCTGTGGGCCTTTGGCGCGGGCTGGCTGGCGGGTGCTGTGTGGTTTGGTGTGGACTGCTCATGGGTCTACCAGACGATGCATCTCTATGGCGGAATGGGGCCAGGGCTGGCGGCATTTTCGCTGGTGCTTTTCAGCCTGTTTCTCGGCTTCTGGTTTGGCTTGTTTGCGCTGGCCTTTGTGCTGGTGACCCGCGCGCTGGCGCGTCGAGGATTGGCGCGAGAGCTGGCCTGGGTTGCTGTGCCGTTTCTGTGGCTTGGCATGGAGTTTGCGCTGGCGCGTGTACCCAGCTTTCCGTGGGACGAGCTTGGCTACTCGCAGATAGATAACGGGTTGCTGACGCTGCTTGCTCCGTGGACCGGCGTGATGGGCATCAGTCTGCTGCTGGCTGCGGCGAATTCGCTGCTGGCTGCGGGGTTGATGGCGACGGGAAAACGAAGAATATATCTGAGCGCGTGGGTGGGTTTGGTTACCGTGGGAATGGGTGGTTTTCTGATGCATCGCGCCGCCCCAGCGCCGACGGCGACGGCGATGCTGGTGCAGCCAAACCTGAATGTGGTGACGGATGATGTGTGGGTAGGTCCGCAATGGGATCAGCATCTGGCCCAGTTTGCGCAACTTGCCGGAAGCGTCTGCGGCGAGCCGTACTTTGCAGGATTGCCGGGAAGCGGGCGTGTGATGGAATCGCAGTGCCAGAGTGCGGATGCGCAGCCGGATCTGATTGCCTGGCCAGAGTCTCCTGCGCCGTTTCGCGATATCGATCCGCGCTTTCGTGAGGCGGTGGCCAGGATTGCAAAGAGCGAGCATACGCCGGTAATGGTGGGTGATGCCGGGGTGGATTCTTCGCCTGGGGCCAATGGCCAGTTCAGCTATCACGTGTATAACTCGGCCTCAGTGGTTGCTGCGAATGGCAGATTTGTGGGTCGATACGACAAGGTGCATCTGGTGCCGTTTGGCGAATATGTTCCGGCGCGCAATCTGCTCTTTTTTGCGCATCAGATTACGCAGCAGTTGACGGACCTCGATCGAGGCACGGAGCGGCGCGTCTTTCGCCTTGCGTCGGCCCATGGCGCGGCGCATCGTTACGGAATTTTTCTGTGTTACGAGTCGGTCTTTGGCGATGAGGTTCGCGAGTTTGTGCAGCTTGGCGCCGAAGCGCTGGTGAACCTGAGCGACGATGGCTGGTATGGAGATACGGGTGCGCCGTGGCAGCATATGACGATGACGCGGATGCGGGCGATTGAAAACGATCGCTGGCTGCTGCTGGACACAAACAACGGCATCACGTCGGTGATTGACCCGAACGGGGTGGTGCGGCAGAGCATTGCGCGCAATCGCGTAGGGGCGCTTCCGGCGCGTTTTAGCTATGAAAATCGACTGACCTGGTACACAACACATGGGGACCTGTTAGGCGTGGCCTGTGCCATACTAAGTATGTTGCTGCTGCTGTGGTCAACGCGCGTGCTGGTTAGCGACGCGGGCCACAGATAGCGGCGAAGAATCCATTCTGAAGTCAGGTCAGAGAGCGAAAAATGTCGTCATTGAACGATCTGGAATTTGCTTACGCGCCGATCCGCGATGCGGTGCGCGACCTGCGGGAGTATCTTTGACCCCGCACGGCTGGAACGCGAACTAAAAGCCATTGAAACAAAGCTGGAAGACCCGGCGCTGTGGTCGAATCCCGCAGCCAGTCAGCCCCTGATGCGCGACCGCAAGAGGCTGGAGACGCTGCTGGCGGAAGATGCCGGTCTGGTGAGACGCGTGGGCGATATCGAGGCCTATTTCGAGCTTGCGCGTGAGGGTGCGGAGGAGGTTTTGCCGGACCTTGAGCGCGAGATGAGCACGCTGCGCGAAAGCTGTGAGCAACTGGAAGCGCGGACGATGCTG
>JAJZEA010000020.1 GCA_021851335.1 Acidobacteriota bacterium
GGTTGCCCGAGTTGCTCCTCGGCATGGGTGACCGCGTCGGCAATGACCTGCGTCTGCTTGCTTTCTATCTGCCCGGACAACTGCAAGGCTTCCTGGGTGATCAACTCGCTAAAGCTGTAACCCATGCCTGGAATGGGCGAGGAATAGTACGTCAGCATGCCCAGGCCGAAGGAGATGGCCAGCAGCAAATTGGCAAACTGGCCGAAGTGGAAGCTGCCGTAAAATCCCTGCGCGGTCGAGAGCGCGTTCTGGATGCCGAACCAGGCGATCATGATGATGGCGAGACCGCGAAACATGTCGAGACCCATCGTCTGGATCGCGGGACTGTTGGTCGCGAGCAACTGGCCGATGGCCTGGTTGAGAAAGGTAAACGGGTTCGGGTCCATAATCTGTCCTTTTGGCTCAGTGTCCATTCGGGCTGAGCGAGATCGCGTGTATCGAATCGCTGACCCCGCCGGTGATCTGTTGCATGGTGTTGGGGAAGTTCTGCTGAAAGTAAATGGCTTCGTTGATGGCCCGGTTCTGGGCGTCGATCTGCTGTTTCTGCGCGACGATTTGCTGCTGGACGGAAGCAGCAAGTATCTGGTTGGTGTCCTGCTGCGAATGGATTTGCAGGAGCGTGGCAGTGTTGATCTTTCCTAGTACGGCCATTTCACTCTGCTGCGACGGGTCGGTGGAATACGTGTCCGATTCAAGGTTGGCGAGTTTCTGCGCCAGCGCTTGCGAGTTCGACCGGATGGTACCGAGCGTCGACAGCGTGCCGGTGGTTGTACCTTGCGCGAGTTCGGAAGTCGCAACCTGGTTCTGGATAACAGACTGCGTATTGACGTCCTGCATGGCAAGAGCACTCGCGGGATAGGGCTGGGCCTGAATGACAGAGTTCGAGTACGCGGTCAGGGCTTGCGTCTGCCCACCGAGGTTCAGCGCGTTCACCCATGCGGCAGTGTTGCCGTAAACATCCGGCGCGGCAATGTCGGTCCAGGAAGAAAATTGCGACCCGTACCGCATGGCCATGTCCTGCGGCATCTGGGACATTTGATAGGCGAGGTTGTAAGCGGAGACGATCTGGTCTCGCGTCTCGACCGCCGTGGTGTACATCTGTTCCAATTGGCCGAATTCCTGGACGGCCTCCCCGAAATTCGAGGCATCGAAGACGGCAAACTGCGCATGCGCCGCAGGCGCGAGCATGCTGCCAAGAAATGCGAGAAGAATTGCTGTACACAGTTTTTTCATGTCGGATTGTCCCTTTCGGTACTCTGGAGTTGTATGCTGACACGTCCCGATCTATTGCTGCGCCTCGAAGCCTCGCTGGTGTTGTTGGCAAGCCTGGTTTGCTATTCCACCCTGCACGGGCGGTGGATACTCTTCGCGGTCTTTTTCCTGGCACCCGATCTTTCGCTGCTTGGCTATCTGTCCGAAAACAACAAGCGTTTTGCTGCGGGACTCTATAACGCGGTCCACAGTTACGCTGGACCGCTGGTCCTTGGGTTCCTCGCATGGAAGTGGCATTCCGTGATGCTGGGCGAAGTGGCTGTGATATGGATTGCGCATATTGCCCTCGATCGCTTTCTGGGTTTTGGCCTGAAATATTCGCAGGCATTCCAGCCAACGCATATTCAGATCGTCCGTATCTTCCGTTCTTTCTGACATCCGCTTTCAGTGCGGGTGCAGTTTGGTTTTCTTCACGGCGCGGGCGACTGGACGGTGCTTGCATCGGCAACAGCCCAACGTGCATTGCTTTGGGCCAACGCGGGCATAGTGCGACGGCGATGGCTTTGGAGGCTGTATGCTCGTATCGCAACTAGTCATGAAAAGACATGCAGAGAGAATGACGACAAGTGTTCGCATCAGAAATCTCCCGGCATGGTGTGGTTTTCATACGCTGGCAGCAGCATGTCTTGTGTGAGATAGACCTTGATGCGATGGCCTTCCCGGATCGTGATCGTCGGCAGGATGTTGATGAAACGATCCAGGACATCGGCGCCCGACTGCGACAGGCTGGAAGCCACGCCCTGCTCATACATGGCCGGGCCGCTGATGTTGTAGCCGCTGCCATACATGGTCGCCTCCGCCGCGCCCGAGATGACGCCGAGCGCAATCGACGCCCCGAATATCTGCAAATAATGGTTATTCACCTGATCGGAGAGGCCGGTGGCCCCGGCCTGATCGAGACCTTGGAACTGGTCGAGATCGACCGAGTAACCATCGGGCATCAGCATGCGATGGAAACGGACGGCCAGCCGCCGCTGGCCGAAGCCCGAGACCTTCTGGACATCGCCCAACAGAAAAGTGCCCGCTGGAATCAGGACATGCTGCCGGTCCTGGCTGTACACGGGGTTGGTGACCATGACCTTTACCGGCCCGGCGAAGTCACCGACCAGTCGGTTGAGGAGCGCGGTATCGAGAATCGTGCCTTCAAACAATACATAGGGCTGGCCGTGCGCAGAGTTGAGATTCACTTCCGGCGCATGCTTGCCATTCGCCGCAGGGGCGGCAGAAGGGTTTGCATTTCGCGACAGACCCAACGGCACAGCCGTGCCGGAACTGGTCATCGACGGTTGCGGCAACGCTGGCGAGGACGTGCGCTCACTGCCCGCGCTGGTCCCAGAATTCTGCTCCCACGGACTCCGCGCCATGTTGTCATGCGAGGGAGCGACATTCGGTGTCACGAGGTTGGAGGCAAAGCGCGACTTGAACGCCAGAGCTTTCTCCGCATCCGCGATAGGGTCGCGGGGCGGCTGGTTATCGAGCAGCCTCTGGGTATTGGTAACCGTCGCTGTGCCATTCTGTCCGCCCGGTGGGAGATTCGTACTGGCTGCGGCCTGCCGCTGTGCCTCCACCTGCCGTTGTTCCGCCGTCAGGTCGTCTTCAAACCGTTCGACATTGCGCTGGCTGGCTTCTGTCGTTGGAGCGACGGCAGCCGTCTGGAACGGTTTTGCCACTGGTTTGGCGTGGTTCTTCGAGAACATCACAGCCAGCAGGATCACCACCGACAACCCGACGATCAGGTAGCTCTGGCTCTGCTTCGCGACCACGCCGGGAGGCTGCGTGCGCTGGTCGCGCACGCCACTTGCCGTGCTGGGCGACGTGAAAGGCTGTGTCTCTGGGGTCTCTTTTTCTTCTGGCATGGGCGTCTCCTACTTTCCTTTGCGCGCAAATGCGAGCTTCTTCTTGCCGATCTGGAGATAACCCCTGTCGACGACCTGTGCGATTACGTAGGTGTTGTCCTTGAGTTGAAAACTGATGAGATCGGGTTTGCCGTCTTTCAGCTCATAGACGGCGAACTTCTCTTGGGCCGACGACTTGATGTAGGTGAAATGGTCATCGTGATAGATGGCTTCCACGTCAAAGGGCGGTTTGTTTTTATATTTGTAATCGAAGGCCAGGTGCGCGACCGGATAGCTGGCGCGGAACGCTTCCACGGACTGTTGCGCGTGCAGTTCCGCGATCTTTGCCTGAATGCGTGCAGCGGTCACATCCGACGCGGGAACGAACTTCTCCGGACCACGCACGCTGGCCAGGGTCGATGGATCGCTCGGCTCGATCACGACTTTCAGGTCTGGATCAGCCGTTTCGACATCATCGAGGGTGAAGGAATAGACGTTGCCTTTGTCGGTGATCAGATTCAGGTTCGAGTGAATGTCCGCCTTCGCCGGATGGAGGAAGCAGTAATTTTGGACGGCATCGAGAATCCAGAAGTCCTTATCCCCCGTGGCGACTTCCAGAATTTTTTCGGACGGAGGCAGCGCAATCAGCGTGGTGTAGTGCATCTTGGCGCGGATGGAAACAATGTCGTTCGAGTGATAATGCACGATGCGGGCGATCTGCTGGGCGTCTGCGGCGATGGCCGCCAACGCCAGCAATCCGATCAGGTAAGGTTTTGGGTGCATGGTTCTCCTCATTGGGTTGCAGTTGGGTTGGGATGGACATTGGGGAAATCGTGGGCCAGGCGCAGCAGTCCCTGTTCCGGCCCGTAGCGGGTGAAATACTCCTGCTTGCGCAGGTTGTCGCGCGAGTTGTTGGTGGCGATCCAGTACGTCAATGCATCGACTTCGAGCACCAGCTTCTTGGTGTGACTTGATTGCTTCAGCAGGAGATCGCGCTTGGGGACAAGCGATTCCAACAATTCCAGTTCGGTATCGTTCAACTGAAATACTTCCGCGTAGAGTTTGCGGTCCATGTTTGGGTTGGCGAGAAAAATCTTGGTGGGGCAGGACTCATGGACGATGTGCAGCATCTCGGACGCGGCCAACTCCACGACGGACTGTGTCGCCAGCACCATCGCGGCATTTTTCTTCCGCCACGTCTTTTCCGCACGCGTGATCCACTCGCGGATGGTGGTGTTTTTCAGGAACATCCACGCTTCATCGATCACAAAGCACTTGAAAATCGCGGTGTTCTCCGGCTTCTCGATCTCCGCCGACGCCTGGCGCAGCACATAAAACAACAACGGTTCCAGCACGTCCGGGGCATCACCCCAGCCATCGAAGTTGAAGGTCTGGAAACGCGAGAAGGTCAATGTGTCTTCGACGTTGTCGAACAAATGGCCGAACTGTCCGGCCTGTGTCCATCGGTGCAGCCGCTCGCCCAGCGGGCCAAGAATAGACGCGAAATTGCTCAACGTCCGAATCTCCAGCGGCAACTGGTATACCCGCTCGACAGCGGCATAGAGCGCCTTTTCATCCTCTGGCGTCAGCGCATACTTGCCCTGGGCTTCGATCAGGACCCGGTTGAACAGGTAGAGAAAATTAAGATTCTCGTGCGTGGGTTCCAAGGAAAACGGGTTAATCGAGAAGCCGGGGTTTTTCAGGCCGACATTGAGATACGTCCCCCCAAAAACGCGGGTGAGCGTCTCGTAGCTTCCACCGAGATCGAAGATGAAGGTCAGCGGACTGTATTTCTGGAGCGACTCCAGTAAAAAATTCAGCAGGAAACTTTTGCCCGATCCCGTTGCGCCCAGCAGCAGGGTGTGCGCGACATCGCCCGAGTGAAGATTGAAGTAATATGGCGTCGCCTGCGCGGTTTCGAGAACGGCGAGATGTTCGCGTTCGAGATGCGCATTCCACTGCGAGCCGCTATCGACGGTGAACAGAAACGACAGGTCGGCATAGTTGGAATTGAGCGCCCACTGCTTGCGCAGATTGAACTGTTTGTTGCCCGGCACCGTGGCGAAGAACGCGTTCAGCAGGTTGTACCGTTCCTCGTACAGCAGGCTGTCATGCTGGGTAAAGAGTTTCTGAAACTCGGCCACGGCATGTTCGACCTTGGCGCGGTCTTCGTCGTAAACCACCACCGTCAGCGTGAATTCGCCGAAGGATTTTCCTTCCATGCCGAGGGCGGTCAACGCTTCGCCCAACTCTGCGACCGCTGCTTCTTTCGAGTCGTCGACCAGTTCCTCGCGAGGCCCGGCATGCTTCTGCTCCTGCAAGTTGGACAGAAAACTGGTCTTCGAGTTGTGGTGATGACGGCGGCGCTTATGGATTTCCTTGCGAGCGCGAGCATTGTCCACCGGATGCCATTCGGTGACGACATGGAAGTTGGCCGGGACAGCGAGCAGGCCATGCAACAGCAGGGGCCGCGTCTCGCTGGGCAATTCTTTTAGCGTCAGCACGCGGAGATGGTCGTCATCCAGGCGCAGATGGCCGCGATGCGCTTCCAGCTCCGAATCGCATATCTGCCAGTCAAGGTGCTGCATCCCGTGCAGTTTGCTCCGTTGAATCTTGGAGGGGCGGAAGTTGACGAAGCGCCGGACCAGCCGGAACGCTTTCTCCGCCCCTAGCAGCTCGACCGTGGTGAGGTCGTTAAGCTGCCCACTTAAGCTCTTTGCCTTCTGCTCCAGCCGCATTCGGTCGCGTTCGATCTGCGCATACAACAAGGTGCGTTCCTTGCTGCCGGAGAACAGCGCGCGCAACTCCCGCCCAAACATGCCCAATGCCGAGCGTGGATGTTGCGGCAACTGCGCCAGTGCGTGCAGCAGGCCGGTCTTGGCATAACTGCCATCGATCATGACGATCCAGAAAATCTCGATGGAATACAGGCGGTCTGCTTTCGCGTGCAGGAACCCGGCGCGTTGCTCCATTGCCGCGCGCACCAGCGGGTTCGTGTACTCCGCGTGCGGAATGGTGGGCCGGTTGTGGCGGAAGAGCACCTGGTATAGCCGGGTCTTTTCGTCGAGCGAGCGAAGCGCGGCTTCGAGACGCTTGACCACATAATCCCGCCCGGCATGGTCGAGGCCCTCGGCATCAATCCCGCCGATCTTGAGAGCGCAGCCGAGGTCGCCGGATTTCGTCAGGAAGCAGTGCTCATCCCAGAAGCCGTACAGGTTCACCTGCGCCATGAAGGCCCCGGCTTCCTTCCAGTCCTTCGTGATGGTGTCAATCTTGAACATCGGGTTTCCTAATCGTGATTTCCGTTGATTCCCACTGCATCGGGTCGTACCTTCTGCGGAACTTGCCGGAGTTGAAAAGCACGCGCAGAATCTCGACATCGTGCTTCGTTGCTATGCGCGCGATGACGACGCCAACAACGAAGAGCAGGATGCCTCCGAGCAGCGAATGCATGAGCGAGAAGACGGCCCCGCCTGCAATCAGCGCCACGAAGAACAGCCGCCGCTCCGCGCCCAGAATGGTCAACGGACGGTTCATCGCTTTATGCACTTTGTTCTGTCGTGAGCCGCCTGCCGCCATTTGCCCGCCCCCTTTCCGCCCGTCCTGTTGTTATTGGTTGTTATGGGAAGAGCCAGGCCATGAAGTTGACCGCGCCGATGGCCATGCCGATGCCGAACACAATCCCGGCCAGCATGCGCTTGGACTGGCCTTCGCCATAGGCGAACATCAGGCCGCCGACCACGATGGCAACCAGAGAAAGCCCGGTGGCAATCGGCCCGGTGAATGCCTGTTCGAGAACGCCGACCGCGTTCTCCCACGGACTGCCGCCGCCCGCTTGCTGGGCAAGTGCTGGCACAGCGGCAAGCAGGATCAGGGATGGAACTGCCAGCCTGCGTGCGTGTGCGCGTAGTCGCCGGAAGTTGGGGTGAGCGAAGGAAAAATGAATTTGCATAGAGATCCTCTCGATTGCGTGTACCGGGAGAAAATTGGCCCCGGCACGAACGTCATGGAGCGAAAGTAGAACCGGACGAAATGTCTGGCCAATGCTATTTCGGGGGGTGGGTATGCAGAATCGGCATACCCTCAAACTCGCTGGAAATGTCGCGAAATTTCCATGGATCGGGCTGGGCAGCTGTGGAGTGTACTGCCAAACCATTCCTTCCCGGCGTGGCCAGGAAAGAGCACCGCACCGCGGCGCGAGTCAAGGCCCAAGGAATTCGAACCCGGAGTGCAGCGCGCCTTTACGCGCGCCGCAGTGCGGGCACAATACATATTGCCGGGAAGGACGGAGAGGACCGTCTTGCGATCCTCTCCTGGACCCTGGTTAATCTTTGGCTGGCCGCGAGAAAATACTCGGCATCCATTTCCATGCCGACGTATTTGCGGCCGGTGAGCAGCGCTGCGGCGCAGGTGGATGCCGAGCCGCAGAAGGGGTCGAGCACCAGCTCATTCGGCAACGTGAAGGCGCGAACCAGCGGCACCAGCGACATGACTGCCTTCTGCGTGGGATGGAGCGCGTTGCCGGTATAGATCAGTCGCTGCACATCGGGCAGCGGATTCTTCGGCAGCGGTGGATGGCCCTTGGCCAGCAGGTACGCCTGTTCGTGCTGGCACTTCATGAATTTCACGCTCGACGTGTAGCTCTTGCGGAACACGAAATGCCCCACGGGACGGAAGCCCGCGCTGCGCCAGGCATCGAGGAAATGATCGGCGCGCGGCCAGCCATAGAAACAGACCATCAAGCGATTCTGCTTGAGGACGCGATACGTTTCCCGCATCGCGGGTTTGAGCCAGTCGGCGTCGGTATCGTTCTGGAGAGTGCGGCCAGTGCGGTCGCGGTAGTTCACCAGATATGGCGGATCGGTCAGAATGAAATCGACGCTCTCGGCGGGCATCTGCCGCATGATCTCGATGCAGTCGCCGTGGACGATGGTGTTGAGGAAAGAACGCTGAGTGGAAGTTTGTGCCTGCATGGTTTCGATCTCCTTTGTGCTCCCGGAGTGATCTGCCGGAGCACACCCCCGGAGGGCGCGAGAGTGGTCTGCTCCCAAGGCCGAAGGCGTGCTTTCTGTGGAGGCTCCGAAGAAAAATCTCGCCCGCCAGGGCCGCAGCCGCAGGGAGATTTTTGTTTGGAAACCCAGACCCGAAGGGCGGCGCAAAACCGGGGTCCCCGGCAGGTCTGCGGTTGACCTGCTGGGGTGGTAAGCCGAAGCAGAACGCCGAGTGCCGCAGGGCGCGGACCGCTGACTCTCGCGGTGGCCGGAAGAGCACGCAGGACAAAAGGGGACCGACATTTGCGCGCAGGCACACGGTCCATCTGACATTTCGCCGCCATCTGTCCCGCAACAGAATTTCCCGGGCGTGCCCGAAAAGGTAGGCATTCCCGGCCAGCGTGTATTTTGACCGGTAACTCTCGGCAGGTGAGCAGTTTATGGCCGATCAGGAGGGTATGCCGATTCTGCATACCCTCCCCCCTGAAAAGCATAGCCTCCGCTCAAAAAACATTCGTATCTTCCATCTCACGGGCATTCGTCTCCCGCGCGCTGCTCTATTTTTGCGCGCAGAGGCGCGCTGCCTGAAGGCTTCGTATGTGAGGTCAACTGTGCAGAATTCAATCTCTTCTTCTCCGGTCACATTCGAGCCGTTCGTGGATGCGGAACGGGCAGCGTCGTTTCTGGACATGCCACGGAAGACGCTCCTGGGGCTGGCCCGCAGTGGGCAGATCCCGGCACACGGAATCCCTGGGAAAGGGCAGAAAAGGATCTGGAAATTCCGGATCTCCGAACTCGATCGCTGGATGCAAACAGAGGTAACATGGGGCAGCGACCAGGGCCGCATTCATGAAAGGAAGAGATTTCTATGAATCGGCCA
This sequence comes from Acidobacteriota bacterium, assembly GCA_021851335.1. Lineage (GTDB taxonomy): Bacteria > Acidobacteriota > Terriglobia > Terriglobales > Acidobacteriaceae > Acidicapsa. The sequence continues at coordinate 8,979 of JAJZEA010000020.1, forward strand.
CAATATCAATTTGGAACCCTCTATTCGGAACCTCGCAAGAAAGGCCCCGATGTGTGGGTCTACCGCTGGCGGGAAGCGAACCCGCAGGGCAAGCGCCAACTCCGCAAGCAGATCATCGGCACCATGCGCGAACTGCGCACACGGGCGGATGCACAGCGAGCGGCGGAAGCATTTCGTCACAGCATCAACCGTCATGCGGTTGAGCACGGTGGACCTCCACAGACGGTACATAAACTTGTCGAGCATTACCGGCTGAAGGAATTGCCCATGCAAACGCACGAGGGAAAAACCCGGGGAACGAAACTCGTGTACAACAGCAACCTGAAGCTCTACATCGTTCCGCGCTGGGGAGACTATCCGCTACGGCGCGTGAGCAGCGTGGAGGTCGAAGACTGGCTCAAGACCCTGAAGCTTGCTCCTTCAAGTCGGGCCAAGATTCGCAACCTGATGAGTACGGTCTTTCGCCATGCGATCCGCTGGGGCTGGCTCAGTCAGAATGAAAATCCCATCGCGATGGTGAGGGTCAGCTCGAAGCGGCAACGCGTTCCCGTGACGCTTACCGCCGAAGAGTTCCGCACTCTGTTTGCCGTTCTGCAGGACCGGGAGCGGACGATGGGAACCATCTGTGCGACGACCGGCCTGCGGATATGCGAGGTGCTGGGTCTCAAGTGGGAGGACATCGATTTTCTGCAAAAGACGGCGAACGTGCTCCGTTCTTTTGTCGATGGCAGCATCGGTCCATGCAAGACGGAAGTCTCGCAACAGCCGGTGCCGCTCGATGAAATCGTGCTGGAAGAGCTTGTTTGCTGGCGCTCTACCTGTCTTTACTCACAGGCGGAGGACTGGGTCTTCGGCAGCGAGCGGCTCTTTGGCCGGATGCCTGTCTGGCCCGACAGCCTGCGCAGCAAGATCCTGCAACCGGCTGCGCGAAAGGCCGGAATCGCCAAGCAGATCGGCTGGCATACGTTTCGGCACACCTACAGTTCGCTGCTCGCGGAAACGGGCAAGGATGTGAAGGTGGTGCAGGAGCTGATGCGGCACGCCAAGGTCAGCACCACGATGGATCTCTATACGCATGCGCGCATGGAAAACAAACGCATCGCCCAACGCAAGGCGGTCGATGTGCTGTTCAACCGCAACCCACAACCGGAGGCCGCGCTGTGAACAGCAAAGTGTTCCCAAACTGTTCCCACGCAAAGTGCTTCTGTTCCCACATTCTGGCGGAAGTTGTTGATTTAATTGGTAGGCACGAGGAGACTCGAACTCCTGACCTCTACCGTGTCAAGGTAGCGCTCTAACCAACTGAGCTACGCGCCTGCTGAAGTCTTCCAAATTAGTGTAACGCATTTGGAGCGGCTTTGCGGGTTGAGGAAGAGCAGAGAAGCCACGCAAAGGGACGATGAGAACAATATGGCAATCGTGTAACATGCTGGGGTATGGGAACGAGCGGGGAAATGACGGGGATAAGTGTGGCCACGATTCCTGTCGAGCGACGCATAAGCCCGCTGCGGACTGCACCGAACCTGCTGACGATGTTCCGAATGGCGCTGACGCCGTTGCTGATTTGGGCGGTGCTGGAGCGGCAATATCAGACGGCGTTTGTGCTGTTTCTGATGGCTGCTTTGACGGATGGGATGGATGGCCTGCTGGCCCGCTGGCTGGAGCAGCGTACTCGCCTGGGCCAGTACCTGGACCCGATCTCCGACAAGATTTTGCTTAGCTCCCTGTTTCTGGTATTGACGCGCCTGGGGATTCTGAAGACGGAGATCGCTGCGGTGGTCTTTGGGCGCGATATTGGCATGCTTTGCGTTGCGGCGATTCTCTACTTCTGCACAGGCGTGCGGGATTTCCATCCAACACTGCTGGGGAAGGCAAACAGTCTGAGTCAGGTGCTGGCGCTGGGCATGGTTCTGCTGAGCCTTATGACAGGTGCGCCAAGATCTGGAAGCTGGATTAGTGCCGGGGAGCGATTTGCCCTGGATGCAACGATGCTGCTAACCGTACTCTCAGGGTTTCACTATGCACTGGTGGCTTCGCGCCGCATCGGAGTCGTGACCGAGCAAAAAGCCTTGGGATCGGCCAAGGAAGTGAGACGGGAAGACGCCGCGTAGCCTCCTGCTGCGCAATTCAAATGGCGAATGAAAAGCCGGGCGGACTCAGGGTTCACCCTGCTCTTCGTCTTCTGATTCGTCTGACTCATCTTCTTCAGCTGCGATATCTCGCAACTCGGCGGCGTCAAAAATCTCGCCACAGTTCACACATTCAACAAACTCGGCGTCTTCCTCACGGGAGACGAAGCGGACTTGCAGATGCCTGCACGATGTGTTCATACGGAATGGTCACGGTCACCGTTGAAAATGGACTCGTTGCGCATGATTGTAACGGTCAAATGAGGCAGCGGGAAACTGGTTTTACAAAAAAAATGGTAAATATCCCGAAATGATTTTTGCTGGGAAGAACAGGAATCGAACCTGCAAGACCCGACATTCATTGAACTGCGACAAAAATAGTCCTATACTGAATTCAGCAGCAACGCACCGCACAGATTGCAAGCGGAGCGGCAGGCAGGATCGGAAGCGGACTCGAAATCCGGGCGAAGGATATAGGGATGTTGAGGCTGACGAAAAAAGCGGATTATGGGCTGATGGCGCTGAAGTATCTGGCTGAACACCCAGATTCCGTTTCTGTGAGTGCGAAGGATATTGCGGACACATATGGAATTCCTCCGCAGTTGCTCGCCAAGGTTTTACAGAGACTGACGAAGGTGGGTCTGTTGCGTTCCCACGCGGGCATGAATGGAGGATATGAACTGTCTCGCGCCGCGCGATCGATTTCAGCTTTTGAGGTAATTCACGCGATTGATGGACCGCTTTTTATTACCTCATGCACGAAAGGCAGCAAATCCTGTGAATTAGAACCAAGCTGCACGATCAAGGAGCCACTGGCTCGGGTGAACGAAAGCATCGCCGGAGTGCTGAAAAGCATCAGTATTCATGACATGGCTGAGGATGAATCCACTTCTGGACGCGTCACAGAGCAGCCTTTGGTGATGCTGACGGGTTCTTGATGGTGCCGGGTCTGAATGAAGGTGGAAGAGTTTTAGCCGGGCGCGAGCAAAGCGTACCGCGAAATGAGTGGAGAGGATAAGCGATGAGTACTGTGACAATGAATCCTGTTGTGCCGGAGGGCGTAAGCCTGCCGATTTACATGGACAACCACGCAACGAGTCCAATGGACCCGCGCGTGCTGGAGGCGATGATTCCGTACTTCAGCGGGAAGTTTGGCAATGCGGCCAGTCGGAATCACTCTTTTGGCTGGGAGGCGGAGCAGGCTGTGGAGCAGGCGCGCGAGCAAATTGCGCGGCTGATTGGCGCCACTGCGAAAGAGATCATCTTTACTTCCGGCGCGACAGAGAGCAACAACCTCGCCATCAAGGGCATCGCTGAGATGTATCGCGAGCGCGGCAACCACATCATTACGCAGGTTACCGAGCACAAGGCTGTGTTGGACACCTGCAAGCGGTTGGAAAAATATGGCTATCGGGTCACGTATCTGCCGGTGAAGGCTGACGGGTTGATCGACCTGGACGATCTGCGTCGCGCGATCGACGACAAGACGATCCTGGTGACCATTATGAGCGCCAATAATGAGATTGGCGTGGTGCAGCCCGTGGCGGAGATTGGCAAGATTTGCCACGAAAAAGGCGTGATCTTCCACACCGACGCAGTACAGGCAGTGGGCAAGATTCCCGTCGATGTACAGGCGATGCAGATTGACGTGCTCTCGCTGACGGCGCACAAGATTTACGGGCCTAAAGGCGTGGGTGCACTCTATGTCCGTCGGCGGAATCCGCGAGTACAGATTGCGTCGCAGATCGACGGTGGCGGACACGAGCGCGGCATGCGTTCCGGCACGCTCAATGTGCCTGGGATTGTGGGTCTGGGCAAGGCATGCGAGATTGCCATGCAGGAGATGGCGACGGAAGCCGAGCGGCTGCGCGCGATGCGGGATCACCTGCGCGCGCGTATGGAAGCGGAGCTGGATTATGTGGAAGTGAATGGCTCCTGGAAGCATCGTCTGCCAGGCAACCTGAACATGAGCTTCATCTATGTGGAAGGTGAGAGCCTGCTGATGGGCATCAATGATGTGGCGGTTTCCAGTGGTTCGGCCTGTACTTCAGCGACGCTGGAGCCTTCTTATGTATTGAAGGCGCTGGGACTGGGCGATGATGTTGCACACAGCTCGATCCGCTTTGGACTTGGCCGCTTCAACACCATGGCCGAGTGTGACTATGTTGCCGATAAGGTGATTGGCATTGTGAAGAAACTGCGCGAGCTTTCGCCACTCTACGAGATGGTGAAAGAAGGCATCGACCTGTCGAAGATTGAGTGGGCGGCTCACTAAGCGCATCACCGGACAGAGGTGGGTGGCATCTACGAGGTGCCGCACGGCAAGTTCAACGAAAGGTATTCAAGACCAAAGGAGGTCAGTAACATGGCATACAGCGACAAAGTGGTAGATCACTACAATAATCCTCGCAACGTGGGCGCGTTGGACAAGTCTTCTGAAGAGGTAGGAACGGGGCTGGTTGGCGCGCCAGAATGTGGCGACGTCATGCGACTCCAGATTCGCGTCAACCCTGAGACGCAGGTGATTGAAGAGGCCAAGTTCAAGACCTTTGGCTGCGGCTCGGCGATTGCCAGTTCCTCGCTCGCAACCGAGTGGGTGAAGGGCAAGACGATTGCCGAAGCGATGGAGATCAAGAACACGGATATCGTGAAAGAGCTGGCGCTGCCGCCGGTGAAAATTCACTGTTCGGTGCTGGCCGAGGATGCCATTCGCGCAGCGATTGGCGACTGGAAGAAAAAGAATGGCGTGGCCGAAACCGAAGCCGTGGCGGCGAACTGAAACCCGTTCGTGAAGCGCCAGCACGTTCGATGCGTTACGGCGAAAACAATGCGAGACGGAGTGACGCGTAATGGAACAGATGGTACAGATCGGATCACCGTTTTCCTCCGATGCCACACAGCACCCAGTTGCGACGAAAGCTCCGGGGAAAGGCATCGAGGTCACTGCGCGTGCTGTGGAGCGCATCCGAGTGGCGATGGCGAAAGAAGGTATTTCGCCATCCGAGGGCGGATTGCGGCTGGGCGTAATGGGTGGCGGATGCTCCGGACTTTCTTACAACATCCGCTTCGACACGCAGCCGCGCGAACGGGATCGCATCTTTGAATATGACGGTGTGCGTATTTTCGTCGATCCGAAGAGCTTCATCTATCTGCACGGAATGACGCTCGATTATGAACAGACACTGATGCGGCAGGGTTTCAACTTTATCAATCCCAATTCGACGCGCTCCTGCGGGTGCGGCTCGTCGTTTTCCTGAGCCTGGAAGACGTGAGTGTTGCGCAGGGCAGCCTGCCATTGACGTCTGGAATCCGGAGCGGTGCCGCAGCCGAACTGCGGCGTTTTTCCTGCCTGCAAATGAGGGAACGATGAACCACTGCACAAGTTGCCAAAAGGCGCTGGAAGGATCGTGGCTGGTCTGCACGGGTTGTGGCGCGGTGCAGCGCAATGCGGCGATCGACTACTTTCAGGCGCTGGGACAGGAGCGACGATTTGGAGTTAACGCGGCGACACTGGAGCGGGAGTTTCATCGCCTGAGTCGTCGGCTGCATCCGGATCGTTTCGCGCGGGCAAGCGCGGAAGAGCAACAGAATTCCCTTGCAGCGACCGCGCTGCTGAATGACGCGTGGCGGACGCTGCGCGATCCGGTTACGCGCCTGGAGTATTTGCTGAAGTTGGAGGGCTATGCCGTCGGCGAAGAGCATGCGGGAAAAGGAAAATCCGCGGAACGTCAGCCACCGTCGGATCTGCTCGAAGAGGTCTTCGAGTTGAATATGCAACTGGAAGAACTGCGCATGAGCCAGAAGATGGGCGAAGCGGCGGATGAAGCGGTTGTGAAGGATTTAGCCGCTACAGGCGTGCGATTTGAATCGATGCTACAGGCGGTGGACGATGCGCTGGCCGCCGAGGGCGCGAAGTGGGACACGGGTGCAGCAGAGGCGCGAACGGGAGCTGCTACGCAGATGATCCAGTTGCTGGATCGTCGGCGGTACCTGCGAAATCTGGTGCGCGATGTGCGCGAGACGCTCGGAGCGGCGGCATAGGAGTTTCAGGAGAATCATGGAATACATTGTTGGCATTGATCTGGGAACAACGAACTCGCTGGTGGCCTATATGCAAGGCGACGTGCCGGTAGTGATTCCCGGTGTGGATGGCTCGAACCTGGTGCCGTCGATTGTAGCGCTCGATCCGCTTCCACAAGGCACCGATCAAGCGGGTGGGGCCGCACGACCGACGGTGACGGTAGGCAACTCGGCACGACGTGCGCTGATCGCCTCGCCGGAGCGAGCTATCTATTCAGTCAAGCGGCTGATGGGGCGTGGCATTGAGGATATCGGTGAAGAGTTGAAGTTCTTTCCGTTCCGGATTGCGCCGGATGTGCAACCCGGCGAAGTTCTGCGCATTACGCTGGGAGAAATGAACTTTACTCCCAGCGAGATTTCCGCATACGTACTGCGGCAATTGAAGCGCAACGCGGAGCGGTTTCTGGGCATGCCCGTCAAAAAGGCCGTGATCACAGTGCCGGCTTACTTCAACGATGCGCAGCGACAGGCAACACGCGACGCGGGACGTATGGCTGGCCTGGAGGTTCTTCGACTGGTCAACGAGCCGACTGCGGCAGCGCTTGCTTACGGCCTGGATCGCGCAACGGACGGAAGTGAACCAACACGAACAGTGGCTGTCTATGACCTTGGCGGCGGTACTTTTGACATCTCCATTCTGAAGTTGAACGACGGCATCTTTGAAGTGGTGGCAACCAACGGTGACACACATCTGGGCGGCGACGATATCGATAATCTGCTGCTTTTGGTGGCCCTGGATGAAATCCGCACCGAGCATGGAGTGGACCTGAGACAGCAGCCGGATGCCATTCAGGCGCTGCGCAAGTCGGTGATTGAAGCAAAGATTGCTCTCTCATCCGATGCTGTGGCCCGGCTGGATATCGAACTGCCCGGCGGACAGCGCTATCAGCGTGAGATTCCGCGCGAAGTCTACGAGCAGTTGATTGCGCCGGTGCTGGAGCGGACTGCGGGTCCGTGTCGCCAGGCGCTGGCCGATGCAGGCCTTACTCCAGAGCAGATCGACGAAGTGGTGCTGGTCGGCGGATCGACGCGTATTCCCGCGGTCCGACGACTGGTGGACGAGATGTTTCATTTGAGCATGCGCGGACGCAAGCCCCACACGGAGCTGAATCCAGACGAAGTTGTGGCGATGGGCGCAGCGGTGCAAGCAAGCATTCTGGCCGGTACTTCGTCTGCCACGGATCAACTTCTACTGCTGGATGTGACGCCGCTTTCGCTTGGAATCGAAGCGCTGGGCGGCGTGGTTGCACGGGTGTTGCAGCGCAACTCGACGATTCCCGCCTCTGCGACTGAGCACTTCACCACTGGTGTGGATGGACAGACAAATGTTGCGATTCATGTGCTCCAGGGCGAGCGCGAACTGGCGAAGGACTGCCGTTCATTGGCCCGCTTTGACCTAAAGGGAATTCCGCCGATGAGTGCGGGCATGCCGCGCATTGAAGTGAAGTTCCTGATTGATGCGAATGGGATATTGCAGGTCTCGGCGCGCGAACAGCGCTCGGGAACCGAAGCTCAGATTGAGGTCAAACCAACCTACGGACTGACCGACGAACAAGTGGAGGCGATGATTCTCGACTCCTTTGACAATGCTGAATCGGATTTTGCCGAGCGGCAATTGATTGAGGCACGACTGGAGGCTGAGACCATCCTGAGCGCGGTGAACAAGGCTCCGGAGAATGGCGCGTGGCTGCTGCTGAGCGATGCTGAGAGGGCAGAGATATTTGCTGCAAGAGATCAACTGGTGGCTGTGCAATCGAGCAGTGATTTGAAAGGGATTCGCGATGCGACCACCGCGCTCGATCAGGCAACGCGGCGATTTGCAGAGCTGATGATGGACCAGGCTGTTTCATCCGCAATGCGTGGCAAGACGATGCAGGCCGCCGATCAAACGCTGAATGAGAATAGCGCGGAGATCCATGCGCCGCATCCGTTTGCTCACGCGGAGATTGATGAAGATGCTGCCATCGCAGGCGGAGAGATGAGGAAACGACAATGAGTGAAGTGAAGAACGGAACCAATATCCCTACAGAAAAGCTGGTGCGTGTTACCTTTGAGCCGGAGGGACGCACCGTTGAATTCGAGTTTGGCACCATGCCTTACGATCATCACGGCAAGCCGATGTCTTTCTTGGACGTAGCGGAAAACTTCGACGTTTTTCTGGATCATGCATGCGGAGGCTCGTGCGCTTGCACCACCTGCCACATCTGGGTAAAAGATGGCACAGCGGGAATCAGTGAAGCAGATGACGACGAGCTGGATCGTCTGGATATGGCGGCGGACCAGCAGTTGAACAGCCGATTGGGCTGCCAGGCGGTGATTACCCGCCCAGGCAATTATGTTGTGGAGATTCCCCGATGGAATCGCAACTATGTCTCTGAAGGCAAGCCACTGACACTGGCTGAGACAAGCGAGGGTTAATGCGATGGCGCGCGAAATTTACTGGACCGACGCGGAAGAGATTGGAATTCAATTGCAGGAAAAGTTTCCAGATGTTGATCCTCTGACGGTGCGCTTCACCGATCTGCATCGCTACGTGATCGAGCTGCCCGGCTTCGTGGATGATCCAGCGAAGTCCAACGAGTCGCGCCTGGAAGCAATCCAGATGGCCTGGTATGAGGAGTTTCAGGACGCCTGAAGTTCAATAATCGCCGAACCGCGAGGACCGACGCTGTTCTCGCCATCCGAACGCGTTTCGATGCACTTCCATCGAAGTTGCCTCACCCGGAATTATGTATACCGCAATCACGTCAAAGCGTGTGCGGACCGGACGAAGATCGCGCGGTATGGAGTGGAGATAAAGTCGACCCATCTTCCGCAGCATCTTGCGCTTGCTCTGGTCGACCGCAAGATGCGCCGGGATCATGCCTCGACTGGAGCGGGTCTTCACCTCAATAAAGCAAAGCGTTGTGCCATCAAGCGCGACAAGATCAATATCGCCATGCTCGCGTGGTGATCGCCAGCGACGTGCTATGACCTTCCAGCCTTCGCGCTGAAGATACCAAAAGACAAAATCCTCACCCCGTTCACCGTTGATTAAATGCTGCGGCGGTCTTTTGACCCCGGGAATGTGTTGGATCAACCAACGCAAGGATTCTCCAACAGGCTGCAAAATCGCAATCCAACTGAGAAGAACCCAACGATCCAGACGCGAATCCGGCGCCGCCTGGGTCCATTGCTGAATACGCTGCTTGCGCCGCTGGGTGGAATTCATTGGTTATCCCCCAAACCCGAGGCTCACGCTGGAGTGAATAGAGCGCCGGTTGAAATCCTTATCTGTTTCTGAAGCGATTCCTGTTGCAATTTTGGGTGCAACTTCGGCTGCAATTCGTATCTGCAAAAAAGCTGTGGCAGTAACCTGGTATGACGCTATGTTGGCGTAGCCGATATGGTGGAATCGTTCCATATTCTTTCGTGATTGACAAGTGACTCCATCACGCCCGAACTGCGACGAAGCTTTCGCCGAGGATGATCGGAAGATTGTTTCCCTTGTTACAGTTCGGGCCTATAATAGAGTATGGCGATCCAGCAACCGAAACGGGGTTCGTTAGCAGATGCATCGCCTGCCGCGCCCTTCATCGCAGGCCCGAGAGATGCAGATCGTGGTCAACGCGCGTCGGAAATGGATGCGATTTCGCAGCGTTTCGAGCATCTGATCGACCGGGTGCGCGAGCATCGTCCCACTGAAAATCCTGATCCGATCCGCAAGGCATGGGACTTCTGTGTGCGTTTTCACGAAGGGCAGATGCGCGCTTCCGGCGAGCCATATATCGTCCATCCGCTGGAAGTGGCTGAGGTGCTGGCGGAGATGAAGCTGGATGCGACAGCCATTGCCGCGGGACTGCTGCATGATGCTGTGGAAGATACGCCTGTCACCTCCGATGAGATTGCTGCCGAGTTTGGCGAGCAGGTGGCGCACATTGTTGAAGGCGTGACCAAGATCGACAAAATTCAGTTTGCCAATCGCGAGGACCGCCAGGCAGAGAACGTTCGCAAAATGCTGCTGGCGATGGTCTCGGATGTACGCGTCGTACTGATCAAGCTGGCCGATCGATTGCACAACATGCGCACACTGGAACATCTGAAGCCGGAGCGCCAGGAGGCGATAGCGCGCGAGACGCTGGACATTTACGCACCACTGGCCCATCGCCTGGGCATGGGAAAAGTGCGCGGCGAGTTGGAGGATCTAGCCTTCCGCTACACGGATCCGGTGAGCTATCAGCAGGTGGCTGAGGCGGTCGAAGCGCGGCGCGTGGACGGTGAGCAGTTCATGGCTCACGTGGAAGAAACCATCGTGGAGCAACTGCGCGAACACAACATTGAAGCGCGCGTGGAGTGGCGCATCAAGCGGCTTTACTCGATCTGGCAAAAGCTGCAGAAGGCGCAGGTTTCCGTCGACCAGGTCTTCGATCTGCTGGCGATTCGCATCATCACGCGAGATAAGACGGGCTGTTATGCCGCGCTTGGGCTGATTCACATGCTGTGGCGACCTGTGCCGGGACGCGTCAAAGACTTTATTGCGATTCCTCGGGCGAACCTTTACCAATCTCTGCACACGACGGTGATGGGTGAAAACGGCCACCAGTTCGAGGTGCAGATTCGCACGGAAGAGATGCACCGAATCGCGGAAGAAGGCATTGCGGCGCACTGGAAGTACAAGGCCGGAGAGAGCGTAATTTCTGCGCGCGATGAACAGCGGCTGGCCTGGGTGAGGCAGCTGGTGGACTGGCAGCGGGAGATGACCGACCCGAACGAGTTTCTGTCGAGTCTGAAGATGGACCTTTATCCCGACGAGGTTTACACCTTCACGCCGCGAGGCAAGGTCGTCATCGTGCCGGCCGATGGTACGCCGGTAGACTTCGCCTACACGGTGCATACCGAAGTTGGGCACACCTGCGTCGGAGCCAAGGTGAACGGACGCATGGTTCCGCTGAGAACGAAGCTGCGTAACGGCGACATTGTGGAGATTGTGACGCAGAACGGTCACACTCCCAGTCGTGATTGGTTGACCTTTGCAAAAAGTCCACGCGCGCGCAACAAGATCAAACACTGGCTGAACGAGAACCAGCGCCTGCGCGCCATCGATGTGGGACGAAAACTTTTAGAGCGTGAGGCGCGGAAGTTCAAAGTGCCCATGAACCGGATCGAGGATGGCGATTTGGTGCGGCTGGCTGGTGATTACGGACTGGCGACAGCCACCGACCTGCTGGCGGGAATCGGGTTTGGTAAGCAATCGGCCAGGCAGGTGCTGAATCGCCTTGCCCCGGAGCTGCTGAGTTCGCACGGCGAAGAGATGCCGGAAGAAACGTCCGACACGGCCGCCGCTGCGATGTCGGAAGCGGTGAGAAAGCTGCATCTGACTGGCTCGGACTCGCTCCAGGTGGAGGGCCAAAACGATCTGCTTGTCTATCGCGCGCGCTGTTGCAATCCAATTCGCGGCGAAGAGATTGTCGGCTATGTCACCCGCGGCAAGGGCGTGGCTGTCCATGCGCGAAGCTGCCCGAATGTGCAAAACCTACTATATGAGAGCGACCGGCGAATCGATGTGGAGTGGGCGCCGACAGCCTCTGAGATTGCAGGGCGAGCGCAACGCTATCCGGTGCGCATCACGGTCCACTGCGACGACCGCTCTGGAATGCTCAAGGAGATGACCGCAATCATATCGAGTGACGACACCAACATTCGCGCCGTGGAAACACGCGACGGAGCCAATGGCGAAGCGATTGTGGAGTTTGTGGTGGAGGCAGAGGATGTGCGCCACCTGAGCCGTATGGTGACTGGACTGCGTCGCCTGCCGGGTGTGCGTGAGGTGCAGCGCGCGCAGAAGGTATAACGGACCTGCTCCCGGTCGTAGACCCTTGGCAAAAGTGCCTCCAATGAGCATGTCGAAGAGCAGCGGCAATTTCACTTGCGCCGGAGATTTCTTTGATCTCCGGCGCAAGGAGTCTGGTATTTTCGCTACTCCTTAACCGTTCCGATATAGACACCGAAGGCCGGCAGGGCGACTGCCGTGATTGAAGCAGGATCACTCGCGCCAGGCGTTTTGAGCAGGGTGGTCAGATGCGTGCCCATCACGCCAGCGGAGACTGCGCTCAGGTTGACCGTCTGCGGCTCTGCGGTAAAGTTGGTGGCTACAATCACGTTGTTGCCGTTCGGACCTTTCCGCAGCCAGCTCAGCACTTTGGTATTTGCGGTGTCTAGCATGACGTTGCTGCCCGAGCGAAGAGCCGGATTGGTCTTCTTCAGCCGGATCAGTGACTCGTACCAGGCAAGGATGGAGTTTGGCTCGGCTTGCTCCATCTTCACGTTGATTGTGGCTTTGTTTGGAGGAATCGGCAGCCAGGGCTTCACGGTGGAAAAGCCAGCATACTTCGAGTCATCCCACTGCATCGGAGTGCGCTCGCCGTCACGGCCTTTTTCCTTGGGCCAGCCGGTAATGCCCACCGGGTCGCGCACGTCTTCCTTACGCGTGGGAGGCGTGGTCTTCATGCCAATCTCACTGCCGTAGTAAAACAGCGAAGCGCCGCGCGTGGCGAATAGAATCGTCGAGATGACCCTCGTAATATCCGTGTCATGCACGCCATCGCCATAGCGGGCATCGATGCGGGGGTTGTCATGGTTTTCAAAGACGATCAGTGGAACGTTGCCGTCCAGACGTGTTTCCGCATCGTTGATCTTGCTGCGGAAGGCAGCCACATTCAGCTTGTTGATGAAGCCGATCTGCGTATCCATCGGCAGCTCAAACTCGGGCTTTTGCGTTGTGCCATACATCTTCAGCAGATCGTTGATCGTCGGCACATATGTTTCACCAATCATGACGCGCTTGCCAGGGAAGCTGTTATCCGGAGCCGTGTCCATCACGCTGCGAATATGCGCAATCTCTACGTGGTTTTTGGGCAGGTTGTCGGTCTTTTTGCCGTCGACCACCTCATCGCCAAAGGCATTGATCTTTGGCTTGCCGTCTTTGCCCAGCACTACCTTCTCATCGGTCATCGACGGGTCTTCAAATAACGTAGTAATCGCGTCAAAGCGGAAGCCTGCAACGCCCTTGTTCATCCAGAAGTTCAAAATTTTATCGAAGGCCTGCTGCACCTCGGGGTTGTTCCAGTTGAAGTCCGGCTGCTGGATATAGAACTTGTGATAGTAGTATTGGCGCGTCTTCGGATCCCATTGCCAGGCTGAGTGTCCAAAAGCGGACTGCCAGTTATTCGGCGGCTGCCCCTGACTGGTTGCAGTCTCGCCCTTGCCATCCTTCCACACATACCAGTCGCGCTTAGGATTGTTACGCGAACTGCGCGACTCCAGGAACCAGGGATGCTTGTCGGACGAGTGGTTCATCACCATGTCGAGCATGATGCGGATGTGGCGTTTGTTTGCTTCGGCAATCAGTCGGTCAAAATCGGCCATGGTGCCGTACTGCGGATCGATCGCCTCGTAGTCGGAGATGTCATAGCCGAAATCCACCTGCGGCGAAGGATACATGGGCGAAATCCAGATGGCGTCGATGCCGAGCTGCTTCAGATAATCAAGGTGCTCTGTGATGCCGTTCAGGTCGCCGATGCCGTCGCCGTTCGTGTCCTGAAAGCTCCGCGGATAGATCTCGTAGACGACAGCGTTCTTCCACCAGTTCAGCAGGCGCTGCTGGGCGGCAGAGTTGGTTGCAGAGTTGGCATAGGAGCTGCCGGACATCTGTCCGTAGCTGGCAGGAGCGGCAGAGAACAACAGGGACGAAGCAAGGATGGACGAGCATCCCGCTGTGACCCAGGAGCGCAGCCGCAAAGGACTGAATATGCGTTTCATCGTTCTGATTTCCTCCAGAAATATCTGCGCACTGTCCGATGCCGCTTTCGCAACATGAGGAGTGGACAACACGCTGACCAGCCAACGTTAATGCATTTGTAGTGGATTTGTATATGGCTTTGCGCGCGCAGTCCTTCACTTCAAGGTCTGGTATGCGGTTGATTTGTATCCGCAGGATTGGATTTACCCAGTCGGCTGAAGTCGATCGAGATGTGCGGTTCGGCGCGCGTTCCCGACAGTCGAATCGGAATGTCCGTGCCCGCTCCATTCCGAGCAAAGATGCGGTTGATCGGGCTGAGCAATAGTCCCTTCCATCCGCCGACCATCTTGGAGAGCGAGGCGGGCATCCGCGCGTCGCCGTTGAAATCCAGAGCGCCACCTTCCAGGGTGTATGTCCCGTGAAGGTGAATCTGCGCACCGGGAACCTGATAAATAAGATCGGGCAGGGCCAGTACACCATCTACGAGGGAAATATGGCCCGACATCGTGGAACTGACCGGAGCAACCTGAGCGTTGTGCAAAGCCTCCGGGTCGCCCTGCCCACGCAGGCTGAGTTGCGTAAGATTGCGCTCGATGCTGTCGCTTGTGAAATGAACCTCTGTAGCATCGAACTGACCGTCCAGTGCCAGGCGCTCGCGAAATGCATCCGTTCCCGGTGGCAGATGAAGCGTATTGGTCAGCGCGACATTCCCGGTCACCAGCGGCGAAGAGTTTGCCGTCACCACTTGCAGCAAGTCGGCAATCCGCCCCTGATCGACGCGCACATGCAACAGCAGGTCGTGACCAATGGCGAAATATGGCTGCGCTCCCTGAACGTCCGCGCGCCGATACTCCACCCTCAGAATCCGGCCGCTGGCCCGTATGCGCGTCTTGCCCAGCGTGGCCTCCACTTGGTCCAGAACAGTATTGCCATTCGTACCGTCCACCGTGGCCGAGAAGCGCGTCCAAAGCGGCAAGCCTACCGATGCGGGAGGAATTGCGCCGTGGCGCGTGAGCCGGAAATCCGGCGTACTCGTCTCTCCGTTGATGCGTGCCTGCCGTAAAATGCCGCGGAAACTGCCAGTCGAGCTCAGTGTGCCCGCAATACCACGAAAAGTAGCCAGATCGGCCTGTTCAAAGCTGTAACTGCCGCGGATCGGAAGCGCCCCCGGATCAAATTGACTTCCGGAGACGGTCCACGGTCCAAGCTCGCCATTCGCGACAATCTGCCCAACCGGTCGAGGATTGGTCATCTGCAGGTAAAACCGGATCGGCGCATCACTAACTCCAGGGTTCAGAACCAGGCTGGCAATTTGAAACTGAAGCGGCTCGCGCGCAGACTGAGTTGGCTCAGACGACTGCACTGGCTGAGACAGCGGCGCTTGCTGTGATCGCCCCAAGTCAACTCCCGCCTGCTCTTCCGCAGGTGTCCCGGAAGACAATCTTCGCTGCGAAGCTACGCCCGGCGAGATTATTCCCGGCAGCAAAGGATGCGCAGCCGAAGGTTTTGCCGGAGATTTTCTCACCAAGCCCGCCGTCGCTTCCCCGCTGGCTTCCTGCGCAAACGCTGAAGCAGTGCCCGTGGCAGGCATTCGCTCCATCTCCAGAAAAACATTGCTGCAGTTGATCTGGTCTACCTCAACACTTGAAACACGCACCAGGCTGCTTTGCCCCGACAGATGAGCGGCATCAAGACGCGGCCGATAACCGCGGGGCGGAATCAGCAGCCGAACCCCCTCCACCTGAACATTACTCAACCGCAGTGGGCGCCGACGCAGAAAGCTCACCGAAGCCGTGAAGCGAAGATGCTGGACAGTGATCCAGGGCTGTTTGAACCAGGACTGCGAAGGCCAGGGCTGCGTAGATTCTGCTTTCCTATGCGAGGCTTTTTGCTGCTCTTCCGGCTCAGGCAGCCAGATGCGAAGGCCATCCATCTCCGCAACCACCGTGCCGCCAAACAGCGATGGATGATGGAGCTTGAAATGAATAGCGTCGATCTCCACGCGCGACTGGAAATGCTCTTGCAGTGCGGCCAGAATGCTCGAGCGAATCAGTGGCTCTGCATGGCGGGTTATCCATAATCCCGCTGCAAGAAAAATCGCCACTGTGGACGCCAACACCAGTAGCGTCAGGCGCAGCCATCGCAGGCGCCACAGCCGCAGCCACAGTCGCACCTGAACTCTAGCCTCAGACGGCAACTGCGGCTCCCTGCGCCGCAAGGTGAGCCAGCAAAACCTGTTGGAACTTCGCCAGCCACGTCGGATGTGCCGGCCAGGCAGGAGCAGTCACAAGCTTGCCATCGGCGATCGCATCGGTAACGGCGATCGAAGCAAAACGTCCTCCAGCCAACACGACCTCTGGCGAGCAAGCCGGATACGCGCTCACCTCTCGCCCTTGGATGACATGGGCCGCGGCCAGAATCTGCGCGCCATGACAGATCGCGGCAATTGGCTTGTCATGGCTGGCAAAGTGGCGAACCATGGCAAGCAACTGCTCGTTCAGACGCAGATACTCCGGAGCGCGTCCGCCGGGAATCACCAGTCCGTCGTACTGAGACGGATCGACTGCGGAAAAATCGGCGTTCAATGCAAAGTTATGCCCAGGTTTTTCGGTATAAGTCTGGTCGCCTTCAAAGTCGTGGATTGCGGTGCGCACACGCTCTCCGGCAGTTTTGCCAGGGCAGACAGCATGAACCGTGTGGCCCACCATCTGAAGCGCCTGGAACGGAACCATCACTTCGTAGTCTTCCACGAAATCGCCAACAAGCATCAGCAACTTTGCAGTGGTCATGAGGTAACTCTCCTGCCCGCATAATACAACGTTTGCAACCAGGGACAACAACGCTGACAACTACGACAAAAACGGTATAGGCTGAGAATGCATGAATGCACTGAGCCGAATGATGACAAGAAGACTGATGTTTGGAATCCTGGTGACAGCAGTCGTCAGCCTGGCAGTGAATGACGCGATATCTGCCCAGGTCATGGTCACCTCGGCAAAACCATCCACAGCATCCATCGTTGCGGC
This sequence comes from Acidobacteriota bacterium, assembly GCA_021851335.1. Classification (GTDB taxonomy): domain Bacteria; phylum Acidobacteriota; class Terriglobia; order Terriglobales; family Acidobacteriaceae; genus Acidicapsa. The sequence continues at coordinate 25,991 of JAJZEA010000020.1, forward strand.
TCCATCCAAGACTGCTTCTGCCGCATCTGCATCAGTACCTTTGCTTCCGCGTGACTTTGCTGGCTGGCGGCTCCAAGCAGCAGCAACACCGATCACCCGTGCGCAGCAGGCTGACACAGCCAATGCCGCGGCACTGGCTGAATACGGCTTCACCGACGGCGCGACAGCCAACTATACTCGCGGCAACGAAACGATGACCATCCGCGCGTTGCGCTTCGGCGATGCCACGGGCGCGTATGGTGCGTATACTTTCTATCGCCACTCAGGCTGGCCGAAAGAAGATATTGGTTCGGGGGCAGCTTCTGACCACGAGCGGATCCTCTTCTGGCAAGGTGAGACCTTTGTCGATGTTTCCGTCTCGCACGTCTCTGCAATGACTGCGGCAGACCTGCGCGAGCTGGCTGGGGATCTGCCACGCCCGGCGACAGACAAATCGCTGGCGCCGCCTGTCGTTGCCGACCTGCCCAATGTTGCCGGAGACGGCCCGCTTGACCCGCAAACCACACATTATTCGCTGGGACCCATTGGCTATGCTGGCTCGGGCGGGGTTCTGCCGCCGACTTTGGTGGGCTTTGACCGGGGCGCAGAGGTGGTCACGGCAAACTATGCCCTGCGCTCCGGACCTGCCACCCTCACCCTGATCAACTATCCAACACCCCAAATGGCAGCAGCCGTTGAAGGCCAGATTGCCGACTATGTGAAAGCCGGCAACACCACGCAACATCCCTGGACCGCGGCGCTGGCCAACTCCACGCCCGGCTCGGTTCAGGTCAAGCGCAGTGGTCCGCTTGTTGCTGTCGTCTGTGGCGATGCTGTCCCAAACGACATGCGCCTGCTGCTGGGATTAGTGCATTACGATGCCAACATCTCAAGGTTGCCCGGCGGCGATGGGCCCACAGAGGTGCAGAAGACAGCCAAGCTGCTGCTCGGCATCATGCTGCTGGTAGCGGTCATGTTTACTGCCGCGTTGCTGCTGGCGCTGCTGCTCGGCGGCGGTCGAGCGCTGGTCCGGCTGGCCATGGGAAAACCCGCTTCTTCGGTTTATGACGAGCAATTTACACGTCTCGATCTGAAATGAATTTGGGGACGTGAAAACCCGGAATAACCGGCAGAAAAGCCCCCGATAAGCCGGTGAAATTCGTGCTGAAATCATCCCATTTTACGCCGCATTGGCGGGCGATAAATTTACATTATAAATATGATAATAAAAGACTTGGACAAATAATCCCATCTACTTGACAGGCTCAGGATGCCGTCCTAAGCTGAAGCCATGTTGCTTCGTCGGCCTTGCCTCTGTTGAAGCAACTTCTTTGCGGGAAGAGTTGGTGCGGTGAGCAGCAACTCTTCCGGTTTTTCCCTTCTACTTTCCATACCAAGCGAACTAGGTTTTTCTTCCAAGGTGAGATCGGTGGGAAAAATTCTCGCGGTCAGCCTACTCGTTCGTGCCTGAAGTTGGATCGGTATCCGAAGCAGCGATTGACTCTGCAGCCTGACGAAACTCTGCGGCCTGCTGCGGAAACTTACGGATAAGCCACCGCAATGCCTCCACTTGATCGGCTGCTGTCGCTCGGCGGAGTTGCGTCAGCAGTTTGTTCCGATCTGGTCGCGTCAGCGTCAGATTGCTTGCGCCTTCGTTACAAACCGAGCAGATTGCGCGCAGGTTTCCCGGATCATCGGTTCCGCCCATGCTTTTATCCAGGATGTGGCCGATATGAAGTCTCGTCTTTCGCGCCACATCATAAGGATGCGATTCGCCAGCGACAGCGCCGCACATCTGGCAGGTAAAGCCGTTACGATCCAACAAAAGGCACGTACATTTTGAATATGGATCAGGCATATGCGAAATCAGCCTAGTCAAAAGACCGGTATAGCATCTCGAATAGTGAGATTATGTTTTGTTTTGGAGTTGTAGACTCGTTTCAGACGAAACAGGGGTGCTCCGCGATAGCGGGGCTGAGAAAAAACCCTTCGCACCCGAACCGGACAATACCGGCGTGGGAAGTTTCCAGCAGAACGTTATCTCAGGCGTGAGTCTGGCTCGTTCCAAGGCACAACCCGAAGTGCAAGGCTCCTCTTGTTTCCTCAAGTTCGATTGGTGAGGAAGCGATGACAGGCCCAAAGGTAATTCAAAAAGTATTCCGCAGAAATAGTCGATTCTTAACGAAAGCAATCCTTCCCTGTCTGACACTGGCGTTGGGGTTGCTTGCCGGTGCCAGCGCAATGGTGGCACAGACATCGTCTCCAACCGCAAGCATTGCGCAGCCGAAAAACCAGCAAAGGAAGCAAACGCAAAAACCGGCGACGCTGCAAGTGAAAAAGGGGGCGTCGGCAAAAACAGCCATTACTCCCGTGACCACGACCGTACTGGTGCAGGCTCAGGCAGGGGATACCTATCTGCCCGAGCAGGTACGGGTGGGAACACTTGACGGCAGCCCGTTGCTAACTACTCCGGTTTCTGCCACGGTGGTAACGCGCGAGTTAATGAAGGACCAGTTCAATCGCGTGCTCTCTGACGTGGTCAAGAACGATGCCTCGATTGGTGAAGACTACGCGCCTGTCGGTTACTACGGCGACTTTGAGATTCGCGGGTTCACCATCGATCTGGCGACCGGGTTGGAGATCAACGGGTTGACCATCGCGGGCGAGCAGGATGTGCCGCTGCAAAATAAGCAACGCGTCGAATTTCTGAAAGGAATTGCCGGCGTGGAAAGCGGTGTGACAACGGCCGGTGGACTCATCAACTATGTGACGCAGACGCCCCACTCGACGCAAAGTCTGGATCTGGGAACAGACCAGCGCGGCAGCGAGTATGGCGACCTGGAACTGGGCTGGCTGCTGGGTCGAAGGAAGCAGTTTGGAACGCTCTTCCACTTCATCGGCGAAGGGATTCACACCTATGTGAACGATGCGAATGGAGTTTTGGGCGGGACGACATTTGACGGCGACTGGAAGCTGACCGACCTCACCACACTTTCCGGGGATTTTGAATACCAGCATCTGGTGCAGCATTCGGTGGCGGGATATCAGTTGCTCGGCGGGGCCGTTGTGCCTTATCAGGTCTATCCATCGACGATGCTCGGTCAGCAGCCGTGGTCCAAGCCGAATACCTTTGACACCTTCAACACGAGCGTGCGGCTGGAGACGCAGAACTCACAGCAAGGTTGGCGCAGAGACTGGCGCGGCTTTGCGACGATCAGCTTCAGCCAGTCACTGATTGACGACAACGTAATTTATCCCTACGGCTGCTACTACGAGGCAGTCTGCAATCAGGGGCCGAACGGTCCGCCGCCGTATTTCTTTGCGCCGGATGGCACCTATGACATCTATGACTATCGCGATCCAGGCGAGCTGCGGCGCGATGGGGTCGCCGAGGCTGTCGCTCTGGGAGTGGTCAAGACGGATAAAGTGACGCATCACCTAGCCGTTGGCGGCGAAATGTTTGTGCGCAGCGTCAACCTGCCCGGGCCACCACCGCCAGGCGCGCCCTCGACGGTGCAGAATGGCGCAGTATATGCCTATATTGGAAGCGAGAACATCTTTCAGAACAATATCGTTTATCCAGACTCGACTGCGAACCTGAGCGCCGGACCTGTGGTGCTGTGGGAGGACGATCATCAGAGCTCTCTGCTGCTGGAAGACAGGATGGAACTTCCGGAACATATTCAGGTAATCGCCGGAGGACGGTATACCTCGCTTCGGGATCACAACTACGGGCAGCCTACGGCGACAGGAACCGGCGAGTTCGTCACCGACAAGCTTTTGTGGCTGCCACAGTACGCGCTTACCTGGAATCCGAAGCCGGACTTGACACTCTATGGAAACTACAGCGTCATGCTTTCGCTGGGACCGCAGGGGCCATTCTGGGCAGGCGGGTTCTATCTGCCGCCGTTTTTCACCAGACAGGCAGAAGGTGGCGTCAAATATCAGTGGAACGGAAGATTGCTGATGACTGCCGACCTGTTCCACATGCGCGCTCCGTTCTTTTACCCGCAAGTGATCGATGCGGCAGGCGACTTGAGCTTTATCTCCGCCGGACATGAGACACACAATGGCGTGGAGGCGGGCGCGCAGGGCGTGGTCAACAACTGGATGAGACTGTCAGCGACGGCGGCATGGATTTCGGCGATCTCCAATGGGTCGGAAACTCCGTCGTTCAATGGGAAACAGGTCATCAACCAGCCCCACCTCAGAACTGACTTCTTTGCCGATATCGTGGTCCCAGAAAAGTGGGCGATGCACTTGCAGGGCCTGCACCTGATGCCCGGCTGGAGCCTGACGACGCGCAAGTTTGCCACGCGCGATGATCGGGTGAGCGTGGGTGGATACAACATCTTCAACCTCGGCGCGCGCTACACTCCGGGCGGTGACAACGGGAGGGTAACAATCCGAATGTATGCCGACAACGTGCTGGACAAACGGTACTGGAAGGACACCGGTGCCAGCTACGGAGACACCTTTGTGCATCTTGGCGCTCCGACCACCGTTCGGCTCGATGTTGCCTATCGGTTTTGACTCGCGCATACTTTCTCAATGTGGCTTTTCCTGGATCAAAAGCCACGTGCACGGTTGTCTGCAAAGACAAACAGCGGAAATGCTTTAGACTCGATGTTGACTGCAACTGCGGCATCGAGGAGATGAGATGAAATTGAGCAGGAAAATGCTTTGCGGACTGACTCTTTCGGGAGTCAGTCTGTTTGTTTCGGGTGCAAACGCTCAATCGCCAAAACAGGATGAAACTGCAAAGCCGACGACGATGACCGCCGACTCCACCAGTGAAGGAACAGTGACCGTCGGCGACCAAACCATCAGTTACACGGCCGTCGCAGGAACAATCACTGTCGGTGGCACCGAAGCATTGGACGCGCAACTGGGACTGGATGGCAAGCTGCTCCCGGAGTATGCGTCGACGGCGCCCAAAGACGCGAAGGATGCGGCACCGACGGCGCGCATGTTCTATGTCGCCTACTTCAAAAAAGGTGCATCCGCAGAGAAGCGTCCCGTCGCATTTCTCTACAACGGCGGACCGGGCAGCTCCACCATGTGGCTACATATGGGCTGCTTCGGACCGAGGCGCGTGCAGGTGGCCGATACGAAGCATCCAGAGGGCGCGCCGTATACCGTGAGCAACAATGACTTCAGCCTGCTTGACGCGAGCGACCTAGTCTTCATCGACGCGCCGGGAACAGGTTTCAGCCGTATCTTCGGGAAAGATGCAGGCAAGGCGTTTTATGGAATCGATCCCGATGCGCAGGCATTCGCGCGATTCATACGTCGTTTCCTGACGAAGTACAACCGCTGGAATTCGCCGAAGTATCTGATGGGCGAAAGCTATGGCACACCGCGCAGCGCCGTGCTCAGCGCTGACCTGCACGGCATCGATCTCAACGGCGTCATTCTGCTTTCGACCATTCTAAGCTTTGATAACAGCGTCGATGAGCCACGGTTGAATCCTGGCGTCGATCAAGCATATGCGCTGGCGATGCCCACCTACGCAGCCACCGCATGGTTCCATCACAAGCTGCCCAATCCGCCGGCAACGCTCGATGCCCTGCTGCCTGCTGTCGAGCAGTGGGCGCTTGGTGACTACATGCATGCACTGCTGGAGGGTGCTGCGCTGCCAGACGCCGAGCGGCAGAAGATCGCCGAGCAGATGCACAACTACACCGGACTCCCGGTGGATTATCTGCTGAAGAGTAATCTGCGTGTCGAGGGCGGCGCTTTTTCCAAGATGTTGCTGGACTCTTCAGACACCACCACGGGGCGGCTGGACACGCGTTATACGGGCCCGGATTACGATCCGCTCAGCGAGCAGGCGCAGTACGATCCGCAAAGCAATGCGGTCTCCTCGGCATACACGGCGGCCATCAACGCATATCTACGCGGGACGCTGAAGTATGGAGCGGATCAGACCTACAAACCCAGCGCGTATCGCGATCCTGATTTTCGCTGGCAGTATCGTAATGGCGAAGATGGCCAGAACGTGATGCCCAGCCTGGCCCACACGATGAAGGCGAATCCCGGAATGCACGTTCTGGTGGCAGGCGGATACTACGATCTGGCCACGCCATTTTTTGAAGGCAAATTCGAGATGCTGCATCTGCCGATTCCCGCCGATCTGCAGAAAAATATCGATTACCACTACTATCCAGCGGGACACATGATCTATGTGAACGACACGGTGCTGAGCCGGTTCCACAACGATGTCGCAGCATTCATTCACAAGACCGAGGACGGCAGCGTAACAAAGTAAGTTGTTTTTTTAGCAACTACTGTGGATCATCGGAGGCTGGTCAAAAGAGCTGATTCGCCTGTTTCGACGTCGATGGTCCACGGCTGGGGGGATGGCAGATGCATTTTGCCTTTCCCCATTTCCAGAGGCATCCACAGATATCGCGAATCCCAGAGTTTGCGTGGCCGCCACTCATCAGCCATGAAGATCACAGTCGTAGCTTTCAGGCCTGCAACTTTGAGCAGCATGGTGGATTGTGAGTCGTAGTTGTTTGCTGCCAGAGGAGCGAGTGGGCGAAAGTCTGTCCAGGGCCCAGCAAGAGATGCGGCAGTAGCGTAGACATTGGGGTTGGGTTGCCAGCCGGTCATGTGCGATCCAACCACATAATAGAGTCCGCGGTAGTGGACCAGCGCGCCACCCTCGAGCGGAGCTGGGATAAAGCACGTTCTCTCCACGTTCAGAAAGTCCCCGGTGAGGCGCGCGACGAAAAACCCGCGCGTGGGACGCGACTCAAAAATCAGATAGGAAGAGCCGTCGTCGTCGACAAACTGGCCAATGTCGCGACTCTCCTCACCAAGCGGTCGATAGCTCTTCACGTACTTGTATGGTCCCTCGATTCGATTGCTGACAGCGACCATTACTCGCGCAAATTTGTAATGTGCGTCATCCAGGTGCGCGTAGAGGATAAACTTTCCCGTGCGGGAATTGGCAAAAACTTTTGGCCGCTCCAGAACCCACTTTGGACCAAGATGTTCTGGATCGGAGAGCACAAGAACCTCGCCGCCGAAGCTCCAGTGCATCAGATCGCGCGAGGAGTAGCAGGAGACATAACGTTTTTCTGGATCATTCGATGGCGTGCGGTCTTCGCCGAACCAGTAGTAGACGCCTTTCCAAAAAGTGATTCCCCCTCCATGCGCCTGGATGAGCCGACCATGAGTATCCCTCCAGGATTCACCTGGACGAATGACCCCTTGCTCAGCGCGCAGGATGAAAGGCGCAAGCAGCAGGACGAGCAAGGTGAGCGAAAGTATCTTTGATCTCATCCGATATTTCCTTTTGGCACAGCAATTTCACCCGGAGAAGTTCATTCCGACTTCATTCAACCGCGCGCGGTTACGACTCGTGGGGGGGAATCACCGTCCGGTGTGGACGACGTGAATCAGAGGCTCGTCTCGCAGCAGGCGTCGAATCTGCTCTGCTGCCAGGCTCACCGCGCGCGGCGACGAACGTGGCGTGATGCCTGCAACGTGCGGAGTCAGAAGTAAATTGGGGCAGCGCCAAAGAGGATGCTCCGGTGGCAGCGGCTCCGGATCGGTGACGTCTATGGCGGCGCGGATACGGCCAGAGTTCAATGCAGCTACCAGAGCATCCGTATGGACGATTGGCCCGCGCGCGGCATTGACAACGAGCGCGCCCTGCGGCAACAGTGCGAATTGCTGCGCACCAATAAGCTGGTGGGAAGCCGGAGTATGCGGCAGAATCAGAATCAGAATCTCCGCGTGCGGAAGCAGTGAATTCAGTTCGCTGACAGCATGGACAGTAACAGGCTCAGTGCGCGCCGTGCGGGCAACGCGCGTTATCTCCGCGCCAAAGGGCAGAATCAGCTTTTCGATGCTTTTGCCGATCGATCCGTAGCCAACCAGCAGGACACGCTTGCCGTGAAGCTCTTCCTGTTGAACAGGCGGAAAAGTTGGAGCTGGATTGGCATGAATTTGCGCATAAACCTCAGGAATCTTCGCGCGTCCGCTCCAATCGGCTGCGCGCTGCAGGTCGTGATACCACGGAAAATACTTGAGCATGGCGAGGATGGCGGTCACAGTCCACTCGGCTGTGGGAATGTTGTGCGCGTCCTGAGCGTTGCAGATGGTTACGTCGGTCGGCGCAAGCGCAATCAACCAGTCCGTTCCGGCCATCAGGCTCAGAATAATCTGAACGCCGCGCAAATACGGCCAGATACGCTGACCGATTGCAGGCGCGGGCGGTGGAATCCATAGGTCTATCTCGTATGTCTGGTCTGGGTGCGAAGGAATGGGAACAAGCTCGACATCTGCGGGGAGCAGCGCGAGTAAGTCAGGAGTAAACGAAGCAGGATATCCCACACGCATCTGAAAAATCTCCGGAAAGGGCTTTGTCGCACATCATCGATTCTTGACAGAGTGGATTCGCGAACTGAGTGACAAGCGGTTGGATAGAGTTACTGCGGAGTTGATGCCGCATTGGGCTGAGCCGATTGATTTGCTGCGTTCGACGGAGAGCTTCCTGCGGTGGGCGGAACTTCGTCTCCAGTATGCGCATCGCAATGATGACCATTCACCGCATATGCGGCTTTGAGACCACGCTCAGCGGCAAGCCGAGTGTCCAGTTGGCCATCGCGCGCGGCCAGAGCAGCTTTATATTCCGCAATGGCTTCATCGCGCTTGCAACTGAGATCCAGCATCCGTCCGAGATAAATGTGCGACCACGATGTGATGCGTGGCTCTTTGGAGCTTTCTGCTGCTTTTTGAAAGTCCTCAATGGCCTGTTCTGGTTGCCCGCTCATCACCGCAACCCGCGCAAGGATAAAGTCCGCTCTACCAATTCCCTGCCCTGGGATGGACGACGGATTGGCAAGCGCCGTCTGTGCCAGGCTCGCCGCTGTTCTGGTGTCTCCGGCTTCCAGATGAGCCTCCGCAAGATCCAACCCCTGAAGTTGCCGCGGCCTGCTTCGGCTCAGCACATCCGCATCCACTGTCTTATCAAAATCGATCTGGCGGATGACATGCGATTCATGCTCGACGTCCATGCTGTAGACCATCTCTCCAATCACATCGGATAAGCTCGCTGGATCTTTTTCAAACTGCACCATCTGAGCATAAAAGTATTGCGTGAATACCCAGCCCTGCTGCATGTCATGCTGCACACGAGCCTGGCGCACACGCTCCATCTTCTCCGCTACTGCATTTTTTGCGCTTTCGATTTTCTCAAAGTCTTCGCGCGTAGCATCCGGCGGAACGACATAGGGCTGGATGCCAGTATCCATCGTGCGCGCCTCAATCGCCTTGATCAGGCACTCGATCGTCAACGAGGCGACATCGCTTCGATACTGATAGTCAATTGGCGCATCCTGCACCAGCTTCAGCAGAGGCAGGAAGCGATCCATCGAGTCGCGGCGCTGCAGCAGCAGCGGCTCGATCAGATAATGCAGATACGTATGCCGCACCTCATTCATGGGAATCACGCCGTGCTTCGGCGAGACTACATCTACATAATCCGTGCCATAGATGCGCGCATTGATGGTGTCGGGAGAAAGCTGCGGCTCGACGACGACAAGAAAACGACGCCCTTCATAGCCTGGCACAGGCATCTTCAGGTAGTAGCTTGTGCTGAGGATCATCTTTGTTAGGCTGTCATGAAGGCTGGCGGCGACCGCATCGTATTCACGATGATGTGTGAGCCAGATGCCATGCAGATCGACGGTTGCCGCAAAGTCGCGCAGCACGGCAAGTATGCCTACGACCTGCGTCGCATCGGGTGGCATGTCGGAGAGTTCTACGGATGTCTCCAGATCCGGTGGAGGAGTCAGGTAGAGCGCGAGCGAGATGTATTGCGTCACATCCCGAATGGTGCCTGTCATGTTGTGCTGCTGAATAAAGAGACAGACTTTATCGCGCGTTTCACGTGCGGATTCGCTTGAGGCCAGAACTTTTTCAATCTCTTGCCGAAGCTCCAGTCGGATCGGCTCACTATCGACTAATCCATCGTTGTAACCGCAGGAGTTTAGCGCCGCAGCCATCGTGAAAACCGTCTCAGACGTTGTGAGCGAGATCGACGGACCATCGGGATCGACAAGCGAGGGAGACTTTTCATGTTTGTACATCGGAGCACCCGAAGATGACCTTGGGGCACTGGACATACTGGAAGATGGGACAGAGTTCGATGAGCTGGAACTCGATTGCCCCAGCAGGCCAGAACAAGACGCTGCGGCAAAAGCTGCCGACAAGAGGACGATACGCAAAGGCGAAGCGGATTGGAGGTGTTGCCACATCATCCAGAGTCTAGTTCATTAGACACGCAAGAGAAAACCTGCCTCAGACAGCCAATATCTCAAGCGGGCGCAAAAGGCATCTCGATGGAGTTGCTTTGCGGAGTAAACAGCCGCGCACCATCGTCCGTAACATGCATGTCGTCTTCCAGGCGTACGCCAAACTCTCCACGCAAATAAATTCCCGGCTCGTCCGAAAAAGTCATGTTTGCCTGAAGCGGCAACGGATTGCCCTGCACCAGATACGGCCACTCGTGCATATCCAGGCCAATTCCATGACCCACCCGATGCGTGAAATGCGCATATCCAGGCCCAAAGCCGGCATCTGTGATCACCTTGCGAGCGGCAGCATCCACGGCACCGCACGGCACGCCAGGACGCGCTGCGGCAAGCGCAGCGCTCTGCGCGCGATGCACCACATCGAAGACCTGTTTCATCCGGTCCGTTGCCTTGCCAACGACGAACGTGCGGCTGATATCGGACTGGTATCCCTGCACGATGCAGCCATCATCGAACAGCACCACACTACCCTCGCGAATCGTCTGCGGATCAGGTGATCCATGTGGCAGAGCTGAGTACGCATCCACCTGACAACTAGCTTCGCCGGGAAAACCGGAACGCTCATAACCGCCCGCGATCCAGGATGTCACCTGCCGATTGGTGACTCCCGGAGTAATGGATTCCCAGGCAGCTCGATAGACAGAAAGCGTGACGTTGTTGGCCAATTGCATCAGAGCAAGCTCTGCCGCAGACTTGACCGCGCGGCAGCCAGCCGTCACCGGAGTGGCGCTTGCCAGAGTGAAGGCTGGCGCGGCCGTTCGAATGCCGTCTGCGAAGACAAACGGAACACGTTCTTCGACTCCCAGTTTGCCACTTCGGAGGCCGAGGTCATTCAGCCCCTTCACTACAAGAGCGTAGGGATTTTCGTTTTCCTGCCAGGTGTAAACGCGTGAGAATTTTCCGCCGGGCGCATTTTGCATCAAATCACGCGCTCGTTCCTCTTCAAAAGTTGGCGCAACGTAAAATGGCGCTCCGTTACGCGGCAGCACGCAGACAAAAAGTCGCTCCGAGTTCCACCAGTGAATGCCAGTGAAGTAGACCAGCGACGACCCTCCCGCAAGCACGATGGCATCCAGACCTGATGCTTGCATCTTCTGCTGCGCTCGTTCATATCGCCTTTCGCGCTCCGTGAGTGAGATGGGCTGAGCTTCGGCACTGCGGTTCGGCAATTTCATCAGCGCCAGCGGCAACGACGACGATTGCGCATCAGCGATCAGAGAGTGGGTGGCCAATGCAGGAAGAAGCAGCCCGGAGGCAGATACAAACTGCCGTCGATTCATCACACTCACCTCAAAGTATTCTTCTGGCTGAACTGGAATCGAGAAAAGAAAAGATCAGGCAAGCGACACATTGAGAACGAGTGCTTAACCATGCACGGAAACATCGGCGAATGAGAGCACGGCCAGCCCGCGCACCGGCTTGCCGTAGACGCGTGCAGGCTCAAAGATGCTGAAGAGCAGTTTATCTTCGATCGCCGAACGCGTTCTGGAGTCGTTGGGTCCGGAGACAATTCGGTAGTCATAAACAAGACCATCCGGATTGACATACGCTTCAACCACGATTGGAGCCGTCGCGTTGCCGATCGATCCATCTCCCTCAACAGCGGGTAGCTCATACAGCAGACGGGGTGAAGTCGCAGCCCCCAGCGGCTCGTCCAACGCAGCGGCTTTTTCCGGGCGCGCAAAAAGCCCCACCGTCAGCGCGACCGAACCAAGCAACAAGACTGCACTGGCTAATCCCATAGACAGTTGCAGAAGAAACGGGCCGATACTGTTCGACCAGAGTATCTTCCAGGCGGGAATAAGAGTGCTTATACTCGCTCGACGCTCCTGATCCAGGGCAACGCGAATGCGAAGTGGCAGGTCGCGCGGCGCCTTCTGGGTAGCTTGTGCCGTGCTGAGTAAGGAGAGCGCACGCAGCAGCGATTCTTGTTCGTGAAACTCCTCGGCGCAGTCCTTGCATCCGTCCAGATGCTGGTGAATCCTCTGCATCTCTTGGCCGGAGAGACGACCATCCAGGCACTCGCAAAAACGAGAACGAATATTTCCGCAAAGATGATTCAAAGTCATGATGCCTCCTGGCGGTGCATGACTCCAGGGGGAGCGGTAAAACAGGTTTGGTTTATGCTTGCTCGCTGCAGAATCTGGCGCAGGCTGCTCCGCCCGCGCGCCAGACGAGATTTCACGGTGCCGACGTGAATGCCCAGCATCTGCGCAATTTCCTCGTAGGAAAAACCTTCCACATCGCGCAAAATGACAGTCATCCGAAATGGCTCGGGAAGCTTTTGCAAGGCATCTTCGAGCCGCTGGTAGGCTTCCCGCTGGAAGAGCATTTCATCGGGCTTGTCAGCAGGGTCTTCAAGCATGTCCATCAGACGCAGCCTTTCATCCCCATCATCGCCGCCGGTCTCTGTTTCCAGCGTAATCTCCTGACGCTTGTGGCGCGCCCACCAGCGGCGCTGATTTAATCCCTCGTGCAACGCAATGCGATAAATCCATGTGCAAAGCGAAGACTCCTGATGAAAACCGCCAATTCCGCGAAAAACCTTCACAAATACTTCCTGCGTCAGGTCAGCTGCATCTGCCGGATCACGAACCGTGCGCACCAGCAAGCTGTAGATAGGCTGGTGATACCGCGTGATGAGCCAGGCAAACGCATCCTCTGAGCCTGCCTGTAGCTCCTGAATCAGCGCCGCTTCCGGCGCATTCCCCGCGATCACACTGGTCAGATTCCCCAAATCCCACTCCCCCGACGACAAAATCCATTGCCAACACCTTAACTCAGACGACTAACTTCTGGCATCAAAAATCGCCATGGGAGGCGGATTTGCAGCAGATTTCCGGATTTGCTGTACGCTACACTGGAAGCGAACCGCGGTGATAGAACCGTCCGCCTTCACAGGAAATGATATGACCAAGCCAGCCCCAGAAAGCTTGACTGATCCACCGATTCAACGAAGCGAAGCGGAGTGGCGAGCGATGCTCACGCCAGAGCAGTACCATGTGCTGCGGGAAAAAGGTACAGAGCGACCCTACACCGGAGCGTTGACGCAGAATCACGACACCGGCAACTATCACTGCGCAGGCTGCGGAGCCTTGCTTTTCACCAGCGAAGCCAAGTTTGATTCCGGCTGCGGATGGCCCAGCTTTTACCTGCCCGCAGAAAGTGCTGGCATTACCGAGCATGAAGATTTGAGCTATGGCATGCGCCGCATCGAGGTTACCTGTGGGCAATGTGGCGGACACCTGGGCCACGTCTTCCCCGACGGCCCCAAACCAACCGGGCTTCGCTACTGCATCAACTCTGCCTCACTCACCTTCGAACGTCGCTGAGACTCCAATCCCGTTTTTGCTTGAAAACCAGGACACTGCGCGTATGCTGTGGCTATGTTTGCCCAACGAGCCTTGTACGCTGTTCTCGCGACAGCCATCCTGACGCTTCCCCTGAGTCTGCACGCGGCTGGCACTGGACCGAAGGTGACGGAAGCAGATCACGCATTGGAGACTCAACTTGCAGCGATTGCAGCCAACCATCAGGGACGTCTCACCGTGTTTGCTGAGAATCTGAAAACCGGCAAGACGGCTGCTTTGAATGCCAATGAACCAGTGCAAACAGCCTCGGTGATCAAGCTGACCATCCTGCTCCATGTTGCCGAAGAGCTGCGCACCGGACAGGCTTCGCTGGAGGAAAAACTGGTGCTGACCCCGGAGAATCAGGCGCCTGGCTCCGGGGTGCTCAATGATCTGGATACTCCTCTGACGCTGACCTTGCGCGACGTGCTGACGCTGATGGTGGTCTTGAGTGACAACACGGCAACCAATATCGCGATTGATCGCTTTGGGCTGAAGTCAATCAACGCAACCATCCTCGCCGCGGGTTTGCACAATACTTGGCTATACAAGAAGGTCTTCCGCCCGGCCACTGAGCCGATGCCTGCCGATCAGCCGAAGTTTGGCCTGGGAAAAACGACGGCGCGCGAGATGGCCTCCGTGATGGTGCGTCTGGTGGAGTGCAGGCTCGACCTGAACGGCGGACCACCGCTGCCAAAAGATGGCCCAATCTGCGGCGCAATATTGACGATGCTGCGTGAGCAACAGGATCGCGACGGATTGCCACGCTATCTGGAGACGTTGGACACCAGCGAGCAAGGTTCGGCCATTGGCAACAAGACCGGCGCTTTGGACGCCGTGCGCAACGACGTTGCGGTGATTGCATCGAAATCAGGACCGATCGTGATTGCCGCCTTCACACAATCCAATACCGACCAGCGATGGACGGGCGACAATGAGGCGGAAAAGGCCCTGGGGAGAGTAGGAAAAGCCATCGTGGAAGCCTGGTCGCCAGAGGGGCTTGATCCTTCTGTGATGAACTGGAAGAATCCGCTGGCGCAATCCGCGATGCCATCACCTGCTCCATAAAACGCTTCTGCCTGTCTGAATGGAATTGGCTCCCTTACCAGACTTCAGTAAATCAGCTTCAGAGATAATTGAATCTGGCGTGAGGTGCCGGCGGTCTTGCTGATCTCGCCAAATCCAGCTCCGACGATTGTGTTTGCGGGCAGCCCCATATCCACAATGTTGAAGAGGTTGAAAAACTCTCCGCGAAACTGCATATCCACCAGTTCTGAACCGCTTTTTCGATGCCCGTAAGGTGTGTCCTTGATGAGCGCAAAGTCGTAGTCATAATAGGCAGGACCACGGAAAGTATTGCGACCAAGCGTGCCGAAACGCCCCTGATTTGGCCCTGTGCCTCCGGGTATATGAATGGGAATAGAAAAGTACGATGCGTTGTCAGCTCCCAGGCCGAAATAGTCTTCGCGCTTCTTTCGCGCAGTGGAGAGCTGGGGTTTTCCCACCTGATCCGGGCGGTCGACCCCATTGGCACCATAGCCTGTTTGTTGAATTCCTGAGAGTACCGTAAATGGCGAGCCGCTGGCGATGCTGGAAATGCTTAGCAACTCCCAGCCGGCGGTCACGCCGCTGCGCAACGGATGCAACAGTGCGATCTGATTCAGATGAAGATCCTGAGCCACGCTGAGGGTAAAGCTGTGCGTCACATCGAACGTGGATGGTCCCTTCTCTGCGTGTGTATTTGTGGGGTTCTGTGGAAACGCCGGAGCCACTGCGCCGGTTCCGCCAGAGATAAATCCACCCGAGACTGAACTGGTATCGTCAATCGACTTTGACCACGAGTAGCCAGCCTGCACCCCGGGACCACCATGAGCAAATGTGCCTTGTAGTGAGGTTTGCAATGCATGATAGGTGGAGTGCGAAGTGTTGGTAATCACCTGCTCCAGTCCAAATCCCCCAATGATGTTTCCATTGTTGTCAAAGGTCGTGTAGGGCGCTTCCGCAGGGCCTGCGCCGAGATATGCATTCGGAAATGCCTCGCGCGGCAAATGGACTCCTGCCGTTCCTACATAAGCAGCGTCGGCAACCAGATTACCAATCTTATGCTCGAATCCAAGAGTCCACGTATACAGCCACGCATTGCCAAACTTGGGATCGATGGAGCTAAGCGCCAGAGGCGAAACAGCCTTCGAAGGCGTGAGCGCCGCTAGATCCTGCTCATAGCGATTCAGGTCCATCACTGTATTCGCGGGCACGGCCTTGGTGTTTCCACTTGCAAAAATATTGGCTCCTTGTGGCGTGTAGACATTCGGTAGCTCGTTCGGCGTGATCTGGTAGCCATAAGGAATCGGCGCACCCGATGCGGAAGTCAGATGTGGATAGACGACAAAGGGTGTTGATCCCGTGAGAAAGTTGTCCTGCCAGATGTTTGGCGGAATGATGGTGATCCCGCCACCGGCGTGGATCTGAAATCCCCTGGGCGCTGCCCAGCTAAGCTGCACGCGGGGCATGAACCCGTTTTTCTGGAAGCGATAGCCGGGCTGAGGGTTGATGACATACTCCTGCTGGATGCCCCCTCCGGGCGTAGGCGTAAAGCTAAGACCTGAGGTACGGTTGGCGCGCTCGGAGATGGGTGTATACAACTCCCAGCGCAGTCCGTAATCGAGCGTAAGCGAAGAGTCTATTCGCCAGGTGTCCTGAGCATAGAGCGCCCAGGCATTTCGATTGATGGCGGCCGGGCCGATATGCGCGCCGTTGGAAAAATATGGCGGCGCAACGGCAACTGTGTACTGGAATGGACTGCCGACGAGAAAGCTGCTGAGCGTATCCGGCAGCGGGCTGCCCGGCTGCACATCATGCTGACCGCTCGCCGAGCGGATATACACGGGCGAATACGCCGTGCCTCCTCCGAAGTCATACTCGCCGTTGGGGCTTATACCAAAGTAGGTGGTGTCGCGGTTCAGCCTCGCTTCCCCGCCAAACTGCATCAGATGGCTGCCGCGCGTCCAGCTGAACGATTGTTGGCCCTGAAAAAGATTTCCAAATGCGCTCATGACAGAGCCGCCAGCGGAGTCGAATGGCTCAAAGAGACCGTCGTTGAATTTTACCGCCGGGTCAGTGTGGTCAGGCGTTGGAAAACCAGGCGTAGTGCGCGTAGCGCTGAGAGAGGTGCTGAAGGTAAAGTGAGGCGTTACTTCGTGGCGCAGATTGATCAGTCCATTGGACTGGTGATCCACATACTGTATCCCAAAAGCTGGATCGATCGTGGTCTGGTCGGGATTCGTCGTCGGACCGGTCAGATGATCCCACACATAGCGGCCCATCAGTTGCGTTTTATCCGAAAGCTGCTCATCGATACGCAGAGAAAACTGGTTTGCGTTGGTAATCACCTTGGAGGAGGTTGCAAAGGTTTCGGCTCCATATGCGCCGCTAGGCAGGTTGGGGAGTGGATATCGCGCCAGAATTGCTGCAATCGCAGGATTCACGGGTACATAGAGCGTGTCCGTCTGGCCCGGCGCAACTGGGATTGTGTCCATGCCTGTCCGCTGCAATGCCGTGGGCACAGGCAGTACCTGCGTGGTTCCTAGTACCTGTCGGAAGCCCTGGTACTGACCAAAATAAAAGGTCTTTCCATGACCATCGTAGAGATGGGGAAGCACAATAGGACCGCCATTAGTGAAGCCAAATTCGTTCCGGCGAAATGGTGGCAGGCGCCCCGGATTGATTGGTGAGGAGTAGTCAAAGTAGTTGCGCGCGTCAAAAGCCGAGTTCCGCACAAACTCAAAGACCGATCCATGAAATCCGGCGCTGCCGGAGCGGGTAATGATGTTTGTAAAGCCGGAGGCTCCTCGACCAATCTGCGCGGGCATCCAGCCGGAACTCGACTGAATGCTGTCAATGGCGTCCACGTCAAAGTTCGTGAACGTCGCGCCACCCATCTCAGGATCGCTGATGTCTGCGCCGTCCATGGCGAACGTCGCTTCCACTCCGCGCTGACCATCGATGGCAAACTGTTGCGTGAAGTTGGTTGCCCCGTTCGTATCCGTCATGGTACCCGCCGCCAACAAGAGCAACTGGCTAAAGTCGCGCTTGTTCAGCGGCAAACTGCTCACATCCTTCCCTGAGAGATCCTCGCCGCTGGTCGCTTCCAAGCGCTGGCTTCCCGTCACCGTAAGATCACCCTGCGTTGTGATCGTGATGATCAGGTCACCGGACGACCCGCCACTCAAGAGCCAGGGCAACACAACACGTTGGCTGCCGGCATAACCACGTCGCCCCCGCTCTACCGTCAGTCGATAGCTCCCCGGAGTTATCGATGGGAAATGAAAGCCTCCATCTGAGCCGGATACAGCACGTATCCGTTGGCCCGATGTCGACTCAAGCAGAATCTGTGCGCCAACGACAGGCGCGCCGTTGGCATCTCGAAGTTGCCCTGTACAGGCAATGACTACAGGAGTTGTTGCTGCTGTTGCCGCCTGACGAGCGGCCGCAATGTGTCCGGTGAAAACACTGAAGCAAAGAATTGCGAAAACAAGCATGGAACTCTGAAGCCAGGAACGCAGGCTGCAGAACGACATTAAACAATCGTTTGTTTTGTCGTATGCAAAAACTACTTTCATCGTGTATATCGCCAGAAACGCTCTTTCTTAGGTTGCCTGCTGGAACCTAGCCAATATACTCACGAACCATGAACTGGTCAAATGCAATCCATGACGCAGTAAAACATGACTTCGGAATGCAAATTCACTCTGTATCTATTCGATCCATTCCACCGCTTCAACAAGACCAGCAGAAAAGCTCCAGCGCGTACAACGGAAACCGCTGTACGCGCTGGGGCATTTTGTGTCACGAATAGATTGTTATAAAGCTGCGTTTTATGAATCTTGGGGGCTAGGAAACAGGTCGGTTGAGTCG
The DNA here is from genome assembly GCA_021851335.1 of Acidobacteriota bacterium. GTDB lineage: Bacteria > Acidobacteriota > Terriglobia > Terriglobales > Acidobacteriaceae > Acidicapsa. Next base: position 44,565 of record JAJZEA010000020.1, read on the forward strand.
TGCAGACGAATCCTGGATCGCGAAACCCAACCGGGTCCCTTTGCATCATCAAACCGAGAACTAAAAGATGATACGTCCAGCCAGTTGTAGTTGTCGGGACGAGCCAACGTCGCCGACGGGGAAGCGTGTGTTGACGATCTGGCCGAAGTTGCCGGCGGTGATGGCGCCTTTGCCGATGGACATGGTGGACAAGGGCTGGCCGAAGTTGGGGTGATTCAGGACGTTGAAGGCGTCGGCGCGAATCTCGAAGACGGCGTTGCGGTAGATGGTTGTGTCTTTTTGCAGGGAGAAGTCCACGTCTTCGAAGCCGGGTCCGCTGATGGAATTGCGGGCCATGTCGCCGAAGTGCTGACCGTTGCTGGAGAAGATGCATCCGGCGGTGGGGGTGTAGCAGAGCGACTGGGGCAGGTATTGGATGGCTCCGCTGGCCAGGTGCTGGTAGGTGGTCTGGACGGGAGCGAGTTGGTCGGGACGGACGGTGCCGAAGGTTCCGTTGAGCGAGGAGGTGGTTTCAACGGAGAGAGGATTGCCGGTCTGCAACTGAGCGATGACGGCGGTCTGCCAGCCTTTGGTGAGGCGGTTGTGGCCGAAGGGCAGCGCGTAGACACTGCTGAAGACCCAGCGGTTGCGGACATCGAAGTCGGAGAGGCCGTAGTTGTTGGCGGGGTCGTAGCTGTTCTGGAGGATGACGCCCTGGGTGCTGAGGGAGTTGAGATCCATGGATTTGGACCAGGTGTAGGAGGTGTTGAAGTCGAGGCCGTTGGCAAAGCGGCGCGTGAGGGTAGCCCAGAGGGCGTTGTAGTGGGAGCTGCCGATGCTGTCGAATTCGGTGATGTTGCCCAGGCCTTTGGAGGGATCATAGGGGCTTTGCGCCGAGAGTGCGGCGTAGGGACGTGTGCCGTTGATGGGCTGGTTCTGGTTGAGCGCCAGGCGCAGATGGACGCCGTGGGAGCCGACATAGGCGAGCTGGGAGACGAGTCCCCAGGGCAACTGCTGCTGGAGGTTGAGGTTGTAGGACTCGACGTAGGCGTCGCTGAAGTTGCGGGCGACGTTGGTGGGGGAAAGTGTGGGCAGTCCGCTAGCCGCAGAAAAGGCATTGGCGAAGGTGACGTACGGCGTGGTGGCATTCGAGGTGTAGAGAACTGGCGTGGCAAAGGGCGGGTTGCTGGAGAGTCCGCTGACGAGGTTGGCAACCGGCTCATCATCCTGCATGGTGAATCCGCCGCGGAGGACGGTCTGTCCTGCTCCGGTGACGTCCCAGATGAATCCGGCGCGGGGGTTCCAGGTGTAGTTCTGGTTATATACGCTGCTGAATCCGGGGGTACCGACGCGCTGGAGCTGGAGGGTGGAGGCGTTGAAGCCGACGAAGCGGTTGGCTCCTTCGGTGGGCGTTCCATCCCAATCAAAGCGTAGGCCGAATTGCAGGGAGAGACGCGAGTTGACGCGGTAGACATCCTGGGCGTAGGCACCGAGGGAGTCAACGAAGATGCGGCTGACGACATCCTGCGGGGTGACGACGAACTCGATGGCCTGGTCGGCGAGGAAGCTGTTGACGGTGCTGAAGACGAAGGTGCTGGTGTCGCGGTTGAAGTTGTCGTTGATGAAGCGGCGGAACTCACCGCCGAAGTTGAAGGTGTTCTTGCCCTTGAGCCAGCTTACGTTGTCGGAGAGAACGACGGTGGTGTCGAAGCGTCCCTGCGGCTCACCGGCGGGACCGCCGAAGTTGAGTCCGATGCTGCTGACGGCGATCTGGGGCAGGCCAATGTCGGAGGAAACGCCGTTGTTGATGCCGTAGCTGACGGGGTTGGCGACGAAGTTGGGGGCGAAGCTGATGGCGATGCGGTTGAAGCCGAGACGGGCTTCGTTGACGACGCTGGAGTTGAACTCATGGGTCTCGACGAGGGTGCCGATCTGGCGATGGGCGGTGCGGTGATCTCCAAAGTTGGGGATGGTTTCACCGGGGAGGGTTGGCTCGTTGCGCTTGTCCTGCTGCCAGGCGTAGTAGGCGTGGATCTGATCGGAGGCGGTGAGGTTGTGGAGCAGGTCTCCGGTGTATTGCTCGACGGTGACGGGGGAACTGGCGGAACCGAGGAAGCGCGTGCCGGTGGGGTCGTTGGCCTGGGGTACGAGAGTGAGAAGTTTGGCGACGATGGGATCGGTGACGCTGGTGCGCTCGGCGTTGGTGGGAACGCCGCTGTTGATAGTGAGTCCCTGGCTCTGGAGCAGTCCCTCGTAGCTGACGAAGAAGAAGGTGCGGTCCTTGCCGTTGTAGAGGTGGGGAATGACGACCGGGCCACCGAGGTCAGCACCGGGGTTGTTGCGCTTGAAGGTGGACATGGCGACGGGATGGGGGTTGAAGTAGTTGCGCGCGTCCACGTCGTTGTTGCGGATATAATCGAATGCCTCGCCGTGCAAGGTATTGGTTCCGGAGCGGGTGGCGACGTTGACGACGGCGCCGGAGTTGCGGCCATATTCTGCGCTGAGGCTGGAGTTGTCTACCTTGAACTCGCTGACCGTGGCGATGGACGGCTGGAAGGTGATCTGGTTCTGGGACATGTCGTTGAGGTTGATGCCGTTGATCATGAAGTTGACGGTGTCTTCGCGGTTGCCGGCGGTGTCAAACGAGGCTGCGCCGAGGCCCTGAAGAGGGGCAGTGAGGAAGCCGCTTTGCGGTGCGGTGACCGAGCCGGGGATGAGCAGGCCCATATCCAGAAAGTGGCGACCGTTGAGCGGAATCTGCTGGACGGTGCGCTGGCCGATGACCTGGCCGACGGTTATGTCGGAGACGTTCATCTGCTGGGCGGCGGCGGTGACCTGGACGGTTTCGGACGATGCTGCAACACCGAGCTTCACATCGACGCGCTCGGTGGAGTCGACGGCGAGCACGATGTTGTCGAGGGTCGTGGGCTGCATTCCGGATGCAGTGACAACGAGGCGATAGGTGCCAGGCTGCAAGGCCGGCAAGGAGTAAGAGCCAACGCTGTCAGAAGCTGCGGTGCGGCTGACGCCGGTCTGGGTGCCGGTGGCGACGACCTGAGCGCCGGCAACGGCGGCGCCGGTGGCGTCGGTGACGGTTCCCTGCAAGGTGCCTGTGGACTGCGCCCCAGCGTGGAAGCCGAATGCGAGAGTCATGAAGATGGCGGCCAGAGCCATCCCTGTGCGCTTGATCCGTGTTTGCATTTGTATCCTCCGGAAGCAGCGGCTGTCCGCTGCGAGTGAAGCCGTCGTATGTGTGCGAGTCGTCGAGCGTGTGCGGATCAGGACGAGTGCTGCAAGCCAATGCACATGTCATGCCGCTGCGGGGAAGCTGAAAAAGCGCTGTGAAATGAAGTTTCAACGGAGAAGAAAGCACTTAAGTAACTCTCAGATGAAACTGATGTCATGTCTTTTGGTACGTGTTGAAGTTACTGTAACGAAACATTCACAAGGCTGCAATCAAAAAATGATTTCGGTTTGAATGCCGCGAAGTTGCGCCGATGGATTTCTGGCAAGCATGGAGCGTATCGGTTCGTCGCCGGGGGATGAGGTGATGTAAAGTGATGGGGCGAAAGAGCGGAGGGATATTGAGTATGCGAATGCGATGGCTGGCTGGGCTGAAGGTTCTGGGACTGGGAGCGGTTCTGGGAATGGCGGCTGGAGCACAGACAAAGATGACGGGGTTTGTGCATGCTGAGGGGCGAAATCTGGTGGATCCGGCTGGACACCGGCTGTTGCTGCGGGGGACAAACCTGGGCAACTGGCTGATTCAGGAAGGGTATATGTTTCACCTGGACGGCGGGCCGCAGTCGGCGCGGGAGATTGAGGCGCTGACGACGGAGCTGATGGGACCGGTGGCCTCGGAGCAGTTCTGGAAACAGTATCGCGCGGCGTACGTGACGAAGGCGGATATCGATTTCATCGCGCACGAGGGCTTCAATACGATTCGCATTCCGTTTCACTACCGGTTCTTCACACCTGGCAATGAGGCTGGGTTTGCACTGCTGGACCCGGTGATTGCGTGGGCGAAGGCCGATCACCTGTATGTGGTGCTGGATATGCATGCGGCTCCGTGCGGGCAGAATGGCGCGAATATCGACGACAGCAACGGGTATCCGTGGCTCTATGATTCGCCGCAGTGCCAGCAACAGACCGACGCGATCTGGAAGCGAATTGCGGCGCACTACAAGGACAATGCGACGGTGCTGGGCTATGACCTGCTGAATGAGCCGATCCCGCATTATCCGCGGCTGCAGAAGTACAACGCAAAGCTGGAGCCGGTGTATCGCGGGATTGTGGCGGCGGTGCGGTCGGTGGATCGCAACCATGTGGTGATTCTGGGCGGGGCGCAGTGGGATACGAATTTCACGGTTTTCAGCAAGCCGTTCGACGCGAATGTGATGTACACGTTTCACAAGTACTGGATGCCGCCGGTGCAGGCGCAGATCCAGGCGTATCTCGACTTCAGCGCGAAGTATGACGTTCCGATCTGGATGAGCGAGTCGGGGGAGAACAAGGACGAGTGGGTCGAGCAGTTCCGGAAGCTGCTGGACAAGAACGAGATTAGCTGGACGTTCTGGCCATACAAGAAGATGGACGCGACCTCTGCGCTGGTGAGCTTTGACCGGCCCGCGCACTGGGACGAGATGGTGGCTTTTGCGGCGCACAAGTACACGATGGGCGACAGCGAAAAGGCCGTGGCGGCGCGGCCTGCACAGGCGGACATCGATGCGGCGTTTGCGGATCTGCTGGTGAAGGTGCGGTTTGAGAATGCGCACCCGAATCCGGGCTACCTGAAGGCGCTGGGCGCGCCGGCGCCGTGAGCCATCCCCGTCGGTTGGCGAAGTGGTTAGACTGAAGGCATGAGGTTGCCTGGATGATCGTCAATCTTGCTGAACGCGCGCACAACCACAACTGGCGCGTGGACCCGATTGTGCGTTCGCTGCTGGATACGGATTTCTATAAGCTGCTGATGTTGCAGTTCATCTGGAAGCATTTTCCGGAGGTGAATGCGCGGTTCACGATTGTGAATCGCACGGCTGGAGTGAAGCTGGCCGAGCGCGTGGCGGAGGACGACCTGCGGCTGCAACTGGAGTATGTGCGCGGGCTGCGCTTTCGCAAGTCGGAGCTGATCTGGCTGGCGGGCAATACGTTCTATGGGACGCGGGGCATCTTCGATCCGCGATTTCTGGAGTGGCTCGACACGGATCTGCAACTGCCGGAGTTCACGATGACGGCAGTGGATGGGCAACTGCGGCTGGAGTTCGATGGGCCGTGGGCGCAGGTGACGCTGTGGGAGGTGTATGCGCTGTCGATCCTGAGCGAGTTGAAGACGCGCGCGGCGCTGCGTGAGCTGAGCGAGTTTGAGCTGGACATTGTGTATGCGCGGGCGAAGGCACGGCTGTGGGGCAAGATCGAACGGCTGCGCGGGGTGCCGGGGCTGCGCGTGGCGGACTTTGGCACGCGGCGGAGGCACAGTTTTCTGTGGCAGGAGTATGTGGTGCGGGCGATGCGCGATGCACTGGGCGCAGCCTTCACCGGCACATCGAATACCTATCTTGCATACAAGCACGATATGGAAGCGATTGGCACAAACGCGCACGAGCTGCCGATGGCGCTGGCGGCGCTGGCGGAAAACGACGAGCAGTTGAAGGCATCGCAGTATCATCTGCTGGACCTGTGGCAGAACACGTATCAGCGGGAGCTTCTGGTGATGTTGCCGGATACCTTTGGGACGACGCAGTTTCTGCGCAATGCGCCGGAGTGGGTGGCGGACTGGACGGGCCAGCGCATCGACAGCAAGGATCCGTTTGCGGCGGGCGAGGAGTATATTGCGTGGCTGGCTGAGCGGGGGCGCGATGCGCGCGGGAAGCTGATGATCGCCTCCGACGGGCTGGATGTGGATACGATTCTGGCGCTGCATGCGCAGTTCAGCGGAGTGATTCAGGCCGGGTTTACGGCGCAGGATTTCCAGCGCGCGGAGGATTTTCTGGACGGGCGCAAGTGGAAGCCGGAGCGTCGGATTCGCTTCAGCGCGGGCTGGGGCACGCTGCTGACGAATGACTTTCGCGACTGCGATCCGCGGCGCGACACCGGCGCGCAGTCCGCCTTTGACCCGATCAGCCTGGTGTGCAAGCTG
>JAJZEA010000021.1 GCA_021851335.1 Acidobacteriota bacterium
CCCGGAGTGGCCACGGCGCGATAGCCCACGATGCTGCCGCGCGGATCGGTCGGCGCAAGCACGTTGCCCTGGGCGTCCAGATACATGTTGGCCGAGGCGGCGATGGGCGCCTGCTCGCGATAATCGAGAAACGTGGTGCGCCCGTCGTGCATGCGCAAGAGCATGAATCCCCCGCCGCCCAGATTGCCTGCAATCGGATGCACTACAGCCAGCGCAAATCCGGTCGCCACGGCTGCGTCCACTGCATTGCCGCCGGACTTGAGCATCTCCAGTCCCGCGTCGGCGGCCAGGTGATGCACGCTCACCACCATGCCGTGCGCGGCACGCACCGGCTGCTCCTGCCGATAGTTTGGAACCTGTGCTGCAGTACTGAGGCTGACAGTGATGACCACAAGAAGCGTACAGATTGAGGATCGACGCATCCATTTCTCCTTCACATGTTTCATTCAGCATTCGTTCGTGGCTGTGTGCTTACCATTGTGCCTCAAAAACACGCAAACGCCGCTCCAGTTCCCACTGTTCCGCGGCCCTGGGACTGGCTTTCAGGTAGTTGCCGCAGGCATTCGTCGGCTTGTCTGCGCCGAGCGTCTGATGAGCGCAAACATCCACCGGCGTCATGAAGCGATCCGGATGCGACCACAGCGAAGCTCCCGGCAAAAACGCATGCTCCAGGCTGGTGCGCGCCATGAATTTCAAATCCGAATAGCTCAAACCAAACTCCTCCGCCGCGCGCTCGTATTCGTGCGTCAGATCGATGCGGCTAACGCCTTCATCATCGGTGGAGAGCGCAACCGGCACCTCGGCGCGACGATACTCCGGGAGCGGGTGATCCTTGCCTTGCACGCCCAGAATGACGGCATTCGATGTCAGGTTGATCTCAACCATGACGTGGCGCGCGGCCATTTCCTTCAGCAGTGCCTGCGCGTTGTCTTCGTCCATCACATCCACACCGTGGCCGATGCGCTCGGCATGACCGATCTCGACGGCCTGACGAATGTGGAAGCGAAGTCCATCGGGCGGCACCAGCCCCTCTGCAAGCTCACCGGCATGCAGCGAGATGTGTACCTGCGGGTAGAGCCGGTGCAGATAGTCGAGCATCTCCATCTGGCGCGTGTAATCGCGCATGGAGTAGAACGCGTCCTCTGGCTGAACAAAGTTGATGCCCACAAAGCCTGGCTCGCGCGCAATGGTCTCAAAGCCCAGCAGCGTCTGAGCAAAGACCTGAGCAGGCGGATTGTCGCGCAGAATCTGGTAGAGGAATCGCACCGTGACCGCACAGCCAGGAGCGGGCTGGCTGCTGTGGCAGTGCTCGATCTGGTCGCGACGGGCTAGGGCAGTCTGCATCGCGGCTCGCGCCGGTTCCACTTCGTCAAACAAGCCACCGTCGATGAGCCGCTGGCGCAGCGCGGGCAGATCAGCATCCCAGCCGATCTTCTGCGCCAGAGCTGCGGCATGAGCAAAGTCCGGGGTATCCATCAGCTCCAGATATTGCTCGTTCTGCGCGGCGGCTCTCGACGCGACCTCGTCGATCCACTCTCCGGCGTGGCGTTTGCTGGTACCGCTGAATCGGCTGAAGGTGGCAAAGAATTGATCGTGCCCGCTCCAGCTCGACGAGGGAACAAAGCTGCGCATGGAAAACGCATCGATCAGTTTGTCTTCCAGTTCCTGGCTGACAGGCTGTTGGATGGTGGTCAACATCTTCTGCGCCTCGATCTCACCGGCGGCGCAGCTTCCGCCAGCCAGCGGCTTCACAAAACGGAGTGCCGCCGTGTCGATGCAGAGTCCATCTTCGCCCGCTGCGCGTATCCAGCTTTCGGCATAGACAGCGCCGCTCAGATGCACATGCAGATCGGCTCCCTTGGGCATCCCGGTCAGAAAGGCGTGCAGCGCCGGTGGACCCAGTTTGCGCGCCTCCTTGAAAGCGCGCTCGGCTCGCAATGTATGCAGGTTTGCACTGGCCACCGGTTGCGCATCCGCACGGGCGCCAGGACTGGTGCTGGCGTGAACCGATGACATGACGAGAAGAAAAAAGGCAACAGCAGGATGCATCCGCATGAAAGACCTCGTAAAACGCTGGACAGAGTAGCCCCAGTGTAAATGCACCCATCCGGAACCTCCGGCTCGCACCGAAGTCCATCCTTCCGCAATCACACGGCATGAGCATCCAGCGCCGAGCAGGGAACAGGGCGGAAATGAGGCTGGTTTTGGCCCATCCCGATGCTCTTGCTATACTGACTCTGGTTGTTTATCCGGTGCAGTGTTTCAGTCCCCCGATTCCGCGCCCATCCCGCAACCGTATCAAGCACTGAGGCCAGATAGCTCAGTGGTAGAGCGCGGCCCTGAAAAGGCCGGCGTCGGCGGTTCGATCCCGTCTCTGGCCACCACTGCTACACCGCAACAAATCTTCCGACATGCTGAGTCGATTTCCCTGAGCGTATCTTGTGTATGCCAGAGTGATTTCGACGGAGTCGTCTGGTTCACTTTTGACAGCGGGTCTGCCGCTTGCTGCTGACTGCCGCATGAAACACGCTCGATCAGGGACTGCGGTCAGATGCTCTCCGGCTTGATCTCGCTGCCTGCAAAGTCTTCCGCGGGTTACACCGCCTGTCTGCATACAATAAGAGTTGCGCCATTCCGAAAAAGCAGAAAATGACATGTTCGGCTGAAAGTAACAGGCCATGCATGCCCTGCTCACGGAGCTTGCACCCATGACCACGCCAGCACTCACAACGCGACGTTTGCTCCTGACTCTGACAGTCGCGATGCTTGCGGGGGCCGGAAGCAGTTCTCATGCTGCGGCGCAAAATGCGCCCGCGCGTCCGGATAGTGTGTGGCAAAACGGTGCTCGACCGGGCAAGATGGAATCCAGGCTGCCCGCCGTGTCTGCCGCTGCGCCGGCTGATCTGAAAAGCGCCTGCACCGATGCCTGCACGCTGGCGGAGCTGATTAACCTGGCCGAGCAGCGCAATCCAACGACGCGTTTGGCCTGGGAGCAGGCACGTGCGCGTGCAGCCAGACTGGGCATTGCGCGTTCGGAGTGGTATCCCACGCTTTCGGCGCTTGCGGTCGCCAGCACGGCTCGGGTGCGCGTACTGCTCAACTCGCAGTTCTATCGCCAGACCTATGGAAATTTCTCGCCGGAGCTGCATGCCGAATATCTGATTCTTGACTTTGGCGGGCGCGAGGAAGCGATCAATGAAGCGAAGTGGAATCTGCTGGCTGCGAACTTGAACTTCAACGACTCCCATCGCCGTGTGATCTTTCAGGTGATGCAGGCTTACTATCGCCTGCTGAATGCGGCGAGTCTGCGCCAGGCCGCCGCGGTAAGCCTGAAGAATGCCCAGGCGGACGAAGCCGATGCAGGAGCGAGGCTGGAGCATGGTCTGGCCACAAAGCCGGATCTGCTGGAGGCACAGGCGGCGCGAGCGCAGTCGGAGTACGACTTGCAGGCAGCTCAGGGAGCCGAAGAGATTGCGCGCGGCGGACTGGCTACGGCGCTCGAGCTGCCGCCGGAGACTGCGTTGCGCGTCGCAGAGGTGGATACGCTCACCGTTCCGGCAAAACTGGCCGACAGCGTTCGCGAGGAGACGGAACGCGCGTTGAACGAACGGCCTGATCTGAAGGCGCTGCTGGCGCGGATGAAGGCCGCCGACGCGGAGATCGGCCGTCAGCGGTCCACCTATCTGCCGACGCTGAACCTGAGCGGGAATGCAGGCGAGACCAGACAGTATGGACAGCAGGATCTGCTGCCGCCGGGTTATGCCGGGGGCGAGACCTGGGACGCCGCGCTGGAACTGCGCTGGACACTTTTTGACGGCGGACGACGCCAGCAGGCCGTGGCACAGGCGCGTGCGGAAAAGGCTGCAACACAGGCGCAGATCGACGCATTGCGCGACCGGATTGCCGATGACGTCTGGAATGCCTACACCAACGCGCAGACCGCGCTTCGCCAGCGTGAGGCAGCGTTGTCACTGGTCACAGCGGCCAGCGAATCCTATAACGCAACGCGTGAATCCTATAACGATGGCGTGCGCAATATTCTGGATGTGATTGCCGCCCAGAAAGCTCTGGCGCAGGCACAGGCAGAAGAAGTTACGGCGCGCACGCAGGTTCTGCTACAGGTGGCGGATCTGGCCTTCCAGACCGGCGACCTGATGGCTACATCGGGAGTGAGGAAGCAACCATGAACGAGTATCTTCCCGCGGCTGCTTGCGTGAGCAAAGCCGGTTTGCGAAATCTCCGACGCACCCTGCCTGTGCTGGCCGTTTTGCTGGCGGGCTGCGGTCACGCTCCGGAGTTTAATATTCTGGGCTCCTATTTTCCCGCGTGGCTGCTGTGCATTGCGGCGGGCACATTGCTGTCTGGCCTGAGCTTTTCAGCGCTTCGTCGCGCCGGGCTGGAGCGTGAAATTGTAGCGTCAATCGTGGTTTATCCGTGCCTGGCCATCTTCTTTGCCTGCACGCTGTGGCTTTTGCTGTTTCGGTAAGGAGGCGAACGATGGAATTAACACCGGAGAGACGCCGCGCGCTGGGCCGAAGCATCAGCGTGGCAGCCGTGGTCGGCGCAATCCTTGTGGGCCTGCTCTCTATCCAGCAGATGGTGGAGAATCCACGCACCGACGACGCCGAGGTCTTTGCCAACTTCATCGCCATGGCTCCGATCGTCAGCGGGCCGGTGATGAAGATCAATGTCAAGGACAATCAGTATGTAAAGCAGGGGCAGATGATGCTCGACATTGACGAACGGCCCTACGCTTACGCGTTGGAGCAGGCACGCTCCGAGCAGGCAGCGCTGGAGGGCAACATCGTCGACGAGAATCGGCGCATTGCCTCCGAGTCCAGTGCGGTCAGCGTCTCACAGTCCGGCGTACGCAGTGCAGAAGCTGCGCTGGCCCACGCGCAAGCAGTGGTAGCCCAGGCTCGCGCTGCGGTGATTGGCGCACAGGCTTCGGTAGATCGCGCTCGCGATGAACGCGACTATGCCGTACACAATCGGGATCGGCTGCAACCGTTGCTGGCCAAGCAATTTGTGACTGTCGATCAGGTGGACCGCGCGCAAACTTTGGCCGCAGCGCGAGAACAGGCACTGGCCGAAGCGCAGGCGCAACAGGTGCTGGCCGATGCTGCACTCGTCTCTGCCCTTGCGCAGCAACGACAGGCGGAGGCTCACCTGGAGCAGAGCAGGCAGCAGGTGAATCAGGCGCAGCACTCCGTGCTGACGGTCGAGCCACTCGTCGCGCAACGCAGCGGCAAACTCTCCGCCGTCCAGACTGCCGAATACAACCTGGAAAACTGTCGCCTCTATACGCCGTTTGACGGTCGCGTGACCAACCTGACCATCTCTGAAGGCGCTTATGCGCATGTTGGCCAGGAGCTTTTTACGCTGATTGATACACGAACCTGGTGGGTGCTGGCCAACTTTCGCGAGACGCAGTTACACCACATTGAACCGGGGATGAAGGCCGATGTTTATCTGATGTCCCACCCCAGCCTGCACTTGCACGGAGTGGTTGACAGCACCGGATTTGGCGTCACGCCCGACGCGGATCTGATCGGCAAAATCACGCAGGGTCTGCCGGATGTCCAGCGCACCTTGAACTGGGTTCACCTGGCCTCGCGCTATCCGGTTCGCATTCGCATTCTGGATGGCCCTCAGCAGAATTTTCGCCTGGGAGAATCCGCCGTGGTCGTCATCGATGGCCATCCAGGATTGCTGTAAGCAAGCATGAACACGGAGACTTTACCTGCCGACAATCGCAGCTTCACTGCGTGGTTTGTGGAGTTTCTGCGCAACGAACTGGCGCCCTATCCAGGTCGAGGCGCGCTCGTGGCTCGCATGGTGATCTCTGCCACCATCACCATGATCCTGGTGATGACTTTTCGGATTCCCAATGGCGCCACCGGACCGCTCTACGCGTTTCTTATCGCACGCGACAGCCTGCTGACCACGGCTCGCTCCGCGCGCAACGTGCTGATCGCCTTTGCACTATGCGCGCTTTTTGTGCCGGTAGGCGCACGCATGTTTGGCTCAGTGCCCATCACGCATTTTCTGTGGGAAGCGGCGAGTATTTTTCTGATCTTTTTTCTTATCCGCACGCTGGACAATTACAGCGTGGCCAGCGCGATTGGACTGATGGCCACCTCTGCGCTGGCCGTCTGGTATCTGCCCGGTCCTGCCGAGCACAACGTGGAATACACCCTATGGCAGATCGTTTCTCCTGCCATCGGTGCGGCAGTCACAATCGCCGTCGAAGCGATCTTTTACGCACTCTTTCATGAAGACGAGCTGCTGCGCGGCTTGAGCGATCGTCTGATGCTGATCGAGCAACTGTTGATCTGCTACACCGAGCACTCCACCGTACCGCGGACTCTGAATCGCAGATTGTCCCAGGCGACCATGATCGGAGTTGGCGGCTTGCGTCGCATCGCCAGTCGAGCCAATGCCACGCCCATCCATCGCGCTCAGATGAATGCGGTCGTCTCGCTCGTTGGCCGCTCTGTGGACTTTGCCGCAGCGCTTGCGCACACCGCGCAGTCGCTCAGCGAGGAGGATCTGCCGTCAGCCCGGCAGCTCGCTTCGCAGATTGCTCACATGCGTCACAGGGTGGCGGCGAGCAGCGAAAGCCTGGATTTGCGCAATCAGGATTTGCCCGATCAGGATCCGCAAAGTCGGCTTTTGCGAAGTCGAGATTCGCTCGACGCCGACTCTGCCCAGCCCGCAGCCTCCGCCGCCGCACCCGTCGCCACACTTCCGCTTCTGCGCGAACTGGAGGAGATGTTCTCGCTGATTCCGCGCGTACTCTCCGGCACCGAGTCGCTGGAAGCCTATGATGCTTTCACTGAGCGCGCGTTGCCACAGAGCCGCGTCTTCGTGCGAGATGCTTTTCACAATCCCGAGCATCTCCGTTATGCGCTTGGCGGCTGTCTGGCCGGCATGCTCTGTTATGTGCTGTATGTCTCGCTCTCCTGGCCTGGACTGGCGACCTCCGTCACCACCTGCGTGCTGACCGCGTTGTCGAATATCGGCTCTTCACGTCAGAAGCAAATTCTGCGTCTCGCCGGGGCAGTCATCGGCGGATTCGTCTTTGGCATGGGCGCGCAGATTGTGGTTCTGCCCTGGCTCAACAGCATTGCCGGATTCACAATGCTTTTTGTCGCCGTCTCTGCCGTTGCTGCCTGGATTGCCACCTCCAGCGCACGGCTTTCTTACTGTGGATTGCAGATCGCGCTCGCCTTCTATCTCATCAACGTAAACGACTTCCACATTCAGCTTTCGCTTGCCATTGCGCGCGACCGTGCGCTGGGCGTGCTGCTGGGCGTATCGATGATGTGGCTGGTCTTTGAACGGCTGCACCCTCGCACCGCGACCGATGCCATGCTCGACACTTTCATCGCGAACCTGCGCCTACTGGCGCAGTTCAGCACGCTGGCTCTGGCGCATCCGGATGCGCAGTCGATTGCTCGCGTGCGTCGCCTGCGCACAGCCATCTCCAACAACTTTGCCAACGTGAATGCGCAAGCCGATGCTGTGCCGTTTGAGATTGGCGCGGCACGCCCGCGACACATGGCAGCGCGCGACCATATTCGCCGCTGGCAGGCGATGCTCCGCACGTATTTTCTACTTGAGCTGGCCTTGTTGCAATACGCCGCTTTTTCAACCGCAGCGACGCTGAGCGAGCAGGATGCGCAGGCGCTGATCCACTTTGACTCGCTTTGCGCGCGCCGACTCGAGGCCCTTGCCGCACAACTGGATGCGCAGCGACGCGAACTTCCCGTTCCGGAAAGTGACGCCAATCTCAGGAAGTGGCCCGATTGGCTGACCCGCGATTCCACGGCAAAATCCGGCGCGCTGCCACTGGCGCGTGAGATTTTTCATCTGCTGGATCGTGTTGCCGATGAGATGCAGACTTCGCCCATCTTCGAGATGGAAGACACGTCCGCCAGATAGTTTTGTGGTTCCTCACCTGCCGGCGTACTTCGTTTTCGCGAAGTTACACTGCGTTCCAGTGATCCAGCGAAACAAAGCGCCGCTCGGCGCTGAAGCGCGTCAGCAGTACCTCTGCCGCGGCTACCGAGGCCGAGCGATCCACATCGAGCGAGTGCTGGCCACCGTCATGCAACACCACGTTGCTGGCCATGCCCCGGGAGTGGTTCTGCTCCACCAGCGCCGTCAGGCGTGCAGCTACCGGATCGACCGTTGTCGACTTCCAGTCTGCTGCCATCGCATTCCACAGCACCGTCGTCAGGCCCAGCGAACGCGCGCAGCGAAAGGTATAAGGCCGACGCGCACCAAACGGCGGACGAAAAAGTCGGACCGGCTCGCCAAGGATCGACTCCAACTCCTGCTGCGTTCGCACCAACTCCGCACGGGTACGGTTCGCTCCCAGAAAAGCGAAGTTGGGATGGCTCCAGCTATGGTTTCCGATGGTGTGTCCGGCATCGCGCATCTGACGCACGAGCGGCTTCTGGATCGCCGCATATTTTCCCATCAGGAAGAAGGTTGCGCGCGCTTGATGGCGAGCCAGAATCTCCAACAGCATCGGCGTCCATCGCGGATTGGGGCCATCGTCAAAGGTAAGCGCGATCTCATCGGGCAGCGCCGGAGCGATCAGAGCATCGCCATAGAGTCTCGAAGAAGGCCAGTGCGCGGCAAAGAGCGCTCCGCCCACCGTGGCGGCTGCAACTGCGCTGCTGATACCGACCTGTACAGCATGATGCGACCATTCCATCGCGTGAAGGCCCATCCTCTCCGACCGAGTCAATTTGATTGCCATCCTACACTGACAAGCGTAAACTCACTCCGTAACGGGTCGCATCCTGAGCAAACGGAGCGACACTGGAGAAACCATGAGCCTGACCCATCCGTCGGACAATCTTCCCGTCGACAACCGCCCCGCAGCCGCGCCCTCCGCTGGATTGCCCAGCGCCTCGACCCTGGCCAAAGTCACCATGCCTGCATTGATGCAGATGAAGCGACAGGCCAAGCCCATCACGGCGCTGACCGCCTATGACTATGCCACGTCTCGGCTGGTCGATGAGGCGGGGATTGACCTGATTCTGGTCGGCGATTCACTTGCCATGGTCGTGCTGGGACACGACAACACGCTCGCCATCACTGTGGATGAGATGCTGCACCACTCCCGCGCCGTGCGGCGTGCCGTGCGTCGCGCGCTGGTCGTCGCGGACATGCCCTTTGGCAGCTATCACGGAGCCATCCCGGAGGCCGTCGCCAACGCCGTACGCTTTGTGAAGGAAGCTGGAGCGGAGGCGGTAAAGATCGAAGGCCCGCGCGCGGAGCTGGTGGCCGCGCTCACCGCCGCCGAGATTCCCGTTGTCGGCCATCTTGGACTGACTCCGCAAAGTCTTTTGCGCATGGGTGGCTATCGAGTTCAGGCCAAGACCGCAAGCGCGGCGGAGCAGCTTTGCGCGGAAGCTCATGCGCTGGCCGAGGCCGGGGCAGGCGCACTGGTGCTGGAGGGTGTGCCGCGCGAGGTTGCAGCCCGCATCACCGCGGAGCTTCCCATTCCCGTGATTGGCATCGGAGCCGGTCCGCAGTGCGACGGCCAGATCCTGGTGCTGCACGACATTCTCAATCTGACCTTTGCCCCGCATGCCAAGTTTGTTCGCCAGTACGCCGATGCCTCGGCGCTCATCCGCCAGGCGGTGGAGCATTATCGTGAGGACGTGGAGCAGCGAGTCTTCCCGACCGATGCAGAAAGCTATCACCTGCCCGCCGCCGTACCCGCTGCTGTGCCTGCTGCGGCTTCGAGCGCAGCCTCCATTCGAACGGTATCAGTAGACACTTCCGCGCGAGACTGACGATGCAAATTCTGCCTACTGTAGCCGAACTGCGCGCCTGGTCGCGAACGACACAACGCTCCGGCGCAACTGTCGGACTGGTGCCCACGATGGGAGCACTGCACGCTGGGCATCTCTCGCTGGTGCGTGCCGCGCTCACGCAGGGCGACCGCGTGATTGTCAGCATCTTTGTCAATCCCACACAGTTCGGCCCCAACGAAGACTTTGCGCGCTACCCGCGCACCTTTGACGCCGACTGCGCGCTGCTGGAAGCCGAAGGGGTCGAAGCCGTCTTTGCTCCTGCGATCGAGGAGATGTATCCATCCGGAGCGGCAACCTTTGTCGAGGTAGAAGGCCTCAGCGGACGTCTCGATGGCCAGTCACGTCCCGGCCACTTTCGTGGCGTCGCGACCGTCGTTGCCAAGCTCTTTGCCGCAACCGAGCCGACGCGCGCCTACTTTGGGCAGAAGGATGCCGCCCAGGTGGCCGTGCTGCGGCATATGGTTGCTGATCTGCTGCTTCCCGTAGAACTGTTCGTCTGTCCGATCGTGCGCGAGGCCGACGGGCTGGCGATGAGTTCGCGCAACCGTTACCTGAGCGCCACAGAACGCGCCGACGCGCTGGCGCTCAGCCGAGCCATTCAAGCCGGCCAAAGCGCCTTTGCCGCGGGCCAGAGGACCACAGAAGCCATCTGCGCGGCGGCTCGGCTGGAACTGACGCGCAGCAGCGCTGTGCGCGTGGATTATGTGGCTTTGGTCGACTGGACGACGCTGCTGCCAGCGGAGCAGGCGCGCGCTGGAGACCTGCTGGCCGTGGCCGCGTGGCTGGGCGCCACGCGGCTCATCGACAACTGCATTCTGGGCGACTGAAGCCGGGTTATTGTCCCGGTGCCGGTGCGGTTGGAGCTGCGGGCGCTGGGCCATGCTCCTCGCGCTTGGCCGGAACAAACTCCTCCGGTCCAAGATGACCACGATGGCAGGTGCCGCAGGTGACGGCCTGGCCTGAGTTCGGCACCATGCTGATGTAATCCGTGTTGATCTTTTCGGTCATCTTGTACATCAATCGCGTCGTCTGCTTCTCTTCCTTGGAGTCGTCGGCAAAGTTGAGGCTTGGACGACCGTTCGGGCCGACTTTGGTCTTGTCCACGGTGTGACATGTGCGACAGCCACTGCCCAACTCCCCCTCCCACTTTTCCATGATCTCGTGCACTTGCTGCCCGGTCAGATTTTTGGGCAGCACCTGCAAATTGGTGGGAGCGGGAAAGTTCCAGTGCGGCTCACCGCCGGATCCGGCCTGGGGCGCGGCGGGCGCTTGCCCGGCAAAGGCGGCTGCCGGCGCTAGAGCGATGGCCACGATTGCGGCACATGCCGCTGTATAAAGACGAGACATTTGATTCATGCGCTAAGACCTCAGAGGAAATGGGCTGTGCTTCAGTTTCACTATAGACGGAGCGCTGGACCGGAAGGACGCCATCAAAAAATGAATTTCGCATGACAAGGATTGCAATCGATGATCCGGAAGCCTGCATCGCCCTGTTCATACGTATCCTGAAGGGCCTTGTACCGGATATTCTTGGACCGTATGCACAAAAACGGCAGGATTCAGGCAGAAGCAGCGTGACGGTCATCATTGTTGTGATTGTTGCGGTCAGCATCGTGCTCATGCTGCTGCGTCCGCGCGGCGTGGCGGAGGTTTGGTGGGTGAGCGCCGGTGCGCTACTGCTGGTCGCGCTGCGTCTGGTGAGCCTCCGACTTGCGCTTCACGCCATTCGCGAGGGACTCGACGTCTATCTCTTCCTGATTGGCATGATGCTGCTCTCCGCACTGGCAGAGCGCGAAGGCGTCTTCGATTGGGTTGCCGCGCGGGCCGTCGGCGATGCGCGCGGGTCTGCCGTGCGACTCTTCACGCTCATCTATCTGACCGGCGTCGCGGTGACCATGCTTATGTCGAACGACGCCACAGCCGTTGTCCTCACGCCGGCCGTGCTTGCCGCCGTGCGCCGCGCGCGCGTCCAGCCGCTGCCGTATCTCTATGCCTGCGCGATGGTTGCCAACGCCGCATCGTTCGCGCTGCCCATCTCCAACCCGGCGAATCTGGTGGTCTTTCGAGGACATATGCCCTCGCTCCTGCACTGGCTCCTCGCCTTTGGCCTGCCCACTCTGTTTTCCATCACAGCCACCTATCTTGCACTACGCATCGTATTCCGCGGCGATCTGGCTGCAACGACACCGATCGATCCGCGGCCCGGCGAAGAGAAGCTGACAACTCGACTGAGCACCAACGGTCGCCTGGTTGTGGCGGGGCTGGCGGCGACCGTGGCTGCGCTGCTGCTGGCCAGTGCGCGCGGCATGGATCTTGGCTGGCCTACCTGCCTGCTGGCGCTCGCCGTCACCGGGGCTGTCAGCATCCAGGCGCGACGCAGCCCGCTACCCCTCTTTGCTCACATCAGTTGGAAGACACTCGGCCTGGTTGCCGCGCTGTTTGTGCTGGTGGACGCGATGATCGCCGTCGGCGCGCTGCACTGGGCGACAGACGAGTTGGCGCGCGCCGCCGCACTGCCGCCAATCCTCGGCACGCTGGCCATCAGCTTTATCCTTGGCATGGGCAACAATCTGGTCAACAACCTGCCGCTGGGTCTGATCGCCGGTGCGGCAACCCAGGCGGCACACCTGCGAACGCTGATGAGCGCCTCCGTGATGCTTGGCATCGATATGGGATCGAATCTCTCCGTCACCGGCTCGCTGGCCACCATCCTGTGGCTGATTGCCTTGCGAAGGGAAGGGATCGAAGTCAGTCCGCGACAGTATCTGAAGGTCGGCGTCTGGGTCATGCCCGCAGGCATGCTCGCCGCGGTCGTCGGAATCCTCCTCATGCATGCCGTCGGTACCTTCTGAGCGCTTACCAGACCCATCGCAGAGCTTGGAGTATGTGACAAGAATGGTTCGCGATGATATCGTTATCAGCGATCGGATTCTTCCGTTGGAGTGATGGCGATGCGGCGTGGTTTGTCTCTGCTGAGTGTGCTGATTCTGGGGTGGCTGACGGGTACCGCTTCGCTGCGTGCGCAGCCGTCCGCCGGACCTGACGCGCAGGCCAGACTGGCATTTCAGCGGGCTGCCCATCTGCGCCACGGCATCAATGCTTCGATGTGGTTTGCGCAATCTCCCAATGACTACTCCGCCGCGCGAACCGGCCGCTTCATGGATGCGGCGGACATTCAGTTGATGGCCAGGCTTGGCTTCGATCATGCGCGGCTCAGCATCGACCCCGAGCCGCTGACGCGCCAGCCCGTCGATGCCACGGGGCTGAATGCCGAGTTCCTGGGTCGCGTCGATCGCGCCGTCGATCAGATGCTGGCCTCCGGGCTGGCCGTCATCGTCGACGTTCATCCTGAGGAGCCGTACAAATTTCGCCTGCGAACGGGAACCGACGGCGTAGCGCGTTTTGAAGCGATGTGGGCTGCTTTGGCCGCGCACTTCGCCACGCGCGACCCCGGCATGATCTTCTTTGAGGTCATGAACGAGCCGGAGGTGGAGGACGATTTTCGCTGGCAGGGCATCGAAGCGCAGACCATCGCCGTCATTCGCAAAGCCGCCCCGCAGAATACGATTCTGGCTGTCGGCTCGCACTGGGATAGCCTCCAGGATCTACTCCGTCTGACGCCGTTTTCCGACGGCAACATCATCTATAACTTCCACTTCTATGAGCCGTATGAATTCACGCACCAGGGCGCGACCTGGGCGACCGGCTGGTGGCGCTTGACGCACGGCGTTCCCTATCCGTCCAACGATATGGACACCGCAGCGATGACGCGCACTTTGGGCGAGATTCCCGATGCAGCGGACCGCCTGGAGTTGGAACGCTACTTTCTCGACGACTGGAATGCGCGGCACATCCGGCTGCTGCTGGACGCTGCTGCAGCATGGGGCAAGGCCAATGGCGTGCCCATCGTCTGTGATGAGTTTGGCGCCTTTCGCGATCACTCTGATCCCACGGCGCGCGCGCAGTGGATCCATGATGTGCGCACGGCGCTCGAAGCCGACGGCATGGGATGGACGATGTGGGATTATCGCGGCAGCTTCGGCGTGGTGACCAAGGAAGACGGCCATGCCGCCGTGCCGGACCCGCTTGTGGTCAAGGCGCTTGGATTGAACCTGCGGCAGTGAGCGGAGCAACGGAAACCAACGCGTTTCAAGGCAAAGACGACTGGCTCGTATTCGAGGATTGCGGCGCGCTTTGCAGCAGATCCAGGATGGTCGCCGCAGGCAGCGCGGCACGAATCGTCACGCGGTCGCGATGGCTGGACAGGCTGGCCGCGCCCAACAATTGCTCCAACCCGCGATTGGCGGGCGTCGGAGCAAGCCCCTGCGTTACGCCGCGCGCAAGCTGAAGCAGCAGACCCAGATTGGCAGCCTGGCTGGCTGCCACCTGTTCCGACGGTGCAATCTCAACCACCCTCAGACGCAGCGAGCCGACCCAGCGCAGGCTGGCCAGAAACGTTGTATTGGGAGCTAGAGGAAGCGCAAATCCAAAGACATGAATCGCTCCGCTTTGCGTAAAGGGCAAGCCAATCTGGCCCATCCCCCAGGCAAACGAGAGCAGCGGAATCTCGGCCCAGTGGCGCGCCAGCAGTGTAGAGCCGGCAAAGGGCAGCGCCGCGGTGCGATGACGATCCAGAATGGAGTGAATCTGCTCGGGTGTTGGCGTGTTGGAGATGGCGATCGTGTCATAGCCAATCTGCGCCACGCGCACGGTGCGCCCCTCGCTGGGCAGGCTATAGATCGTCTGTCCGGCATAGTTTTCCGTGGCGGCAGCGTGCTCGGTCAGCCATTGAGCGATGCGTCGGCCATCCAGTCGGCCGACAAGCACCATCGAGTAGGCGACCGGACCGTTTGGGCCGTTTGGATTGTCCATGCGATGCAGCGCAATCGCCGCCTGATCGAGATCCCGCTCCCAGTCAAAGCCCGTCGCATCCAGAAACTGCTGATACTCCGGCGCGCGCGTCACGGGCGGCATATTCACGTGAACCAGCGTCCGAAGCGGCCTCAGATTCACATACAGAATGCCGTCTGACTCCGGCAGCAGCCGCGCTGCCTCCGGCGGAGATTTGAAACGCAGAAACACCGCCGCGGCAATGAAAGCCACCACGGCGACGATGATCCACAGAAGTCTGCGTGTCCGACGAAGCATCAGGGTCCACCCGAGAATACCGTATCATCGCGGGAAACGCGCTGGCGATTTCAGGATCGCCCCGGGCTGGAGTGAATTGACCGGAGTGCACGGACCGGAGTGCTCAGGCTGGAGTGAAGTAAACCGATTGATGTACACTTCAATGGCGAAAAAGGAGACGGAAAGAATGGTTCTTAAATCAATACGAATCGGAGCTGCGCTACTTTCATCCGCCGCAATGATGGTGGCTGCAGCACAGGCACCGACAGCGCGGTCCGTGCTGAACGAGGGCATGAAGACGACTGGACTGGCTGGCGCGGATGCTCCCGCTTATCATCTCAAGGCAAACTACACGCTCTATGACATCCGCTCGGGCAAAGAGACCGAAAGCGGCACGCTGGAGGTGTGGAGCAGTGGCTCGGGTGTCTGGCACCGTGAATACACCGAGAAGAAGAACTCCGCCAGCGAGTGGAGCACCTCACCGATCTCTCAGGTCGCGACCAAAGGCGCTCGGCTCAACCTGAATGCGCTGAATATGGAAGTTGCGCAACCACTGCTCGATCCGATGCACCTGGCTGCGCGCTATCCGGCGGATCTGGAACTTACCGGCCAGGCGGGCACCTTCAGCGGCGTAGTGCTCAACTGCGTCACGGTGACCTATCCCACCATAGCGGCCCAAGGCATGAATCCTGACATGCTCTTTCCGCGCTATTGCTTCGACGCAAAAAGCGGAGTTCTGCGCTATACGACGACCTCGACGGTGATCACTGCATTTACCGGATTCAAGACCGTGGGAAGCCGCCAGGTCGCCACCAAAGTGCAGATCAAGCCCTACAACCGGCTCGGCGAAGATCTCGAAGTCACCATGCTGGAGCCGCTCCCCGCCGGCAGCGACGCCATGCTCAAGCCCGCCGGAAAAACTGTCGACTTCCCACTTGCGCATGAGCCGGGTGATCCGCCGCTGGTGCCAGTTCACGTTGCCGAGTGCGAGTATCCCATCGAAGCGCGGAACAATCAGATCTTTGGCGTCGTCTCCGTGCCTGTTGTGATTGAAAAGGATGGCAAGGTGAAGGGCAATGGTCCGGCGATGGGACCTTACCAGCTCTCGCACGCTGCGGAGGATTGCGTTACGAACTACCGCTTCCAGCCGTATATGGTCAACGGACAGCCCGTGGTAGTGAGCGACGCGATCGAGTACAACTTTGACGGCAAGCCCTATCAGGGACTGAATGGGACCATCACCATCGCCTCCCAGTCTCCTGCGAGGAAGTAGCGCACAACTGTCAACGTGACAGATAAGGGCGGCGAAGCGCAATGCTTCGCCGCCCTTATCTTTCGATCTTCGCGGGTTTACAGGTGAATGAAGCCGCCGTGGATGAGCCATAGCGAGCCAACGCCGACCACAATCCAAAGCAGCACTCCCTGAACCATCGGACGCACACCCACCTCGCGCAGCGTATGACGGCTGATGCCGGTGCCGATCAAAAACAGTGTCACCGTGAGCCCCAGCACACCCAGGTGGCTGAGCTTGGCGAATACAGGATGGAGCATAGGCAGAAAGCTGTTGGCCACCGCTGCCAGACAGAAGTAAAGAATGAACCATGGCCACTGGATCTGTGCGCTGTGTTTGCGTCCGGTGGCTGTAGCTACGCTGACCGGAACGATCCACAAAGCGCGGGCCAACTTCACCGTGGTGCCTACGGCCAAAGCAACAGCTCCGTACTTTGCCGCAGCTCCCACCACCGAGCTGGTGTCATGAATGGCAAGCGCAGCCCACAGTCCGAACTGTGTCTGTGAGAGATGCAGTGCGGAACCAATCGCGGGAAAGATCAGCAAAGCAACGGAGTTGAGCACAAAGACCGTACCCAGCGAAACCGCCATCGCTTCATCGTCTGCCTGAAGGATCGGCGCCAGAGCCGCAATGGCGCTGCCGCCGCAAATCGCCGTTCCAGCCGAGATCAGAAAGGAGGCTGTCTTTTCCACCCGCAACAGACGTCCCAGCAGCCATCCCAGCGCCAGGGCAAAACTGATACTCGCAGCGGTATACACAAAACCCGACGCACCCACATGCAGCACCTCTGTCAGGTTCATTCCAAACCCGAGCCCAACCACCGCAACCTGAAGCAGAAACCGCGCCAGACGACGCGCATCCAGGTGGAACGGATGCACAAACGACAACCCGTAGACCAGCCCGGCTGCCAGCGCAACCGGCGGAGAAAGCAATCCGCTGGCGGCCAGGATCAATCCGATAAAAAAAAGATTCTTTGCCATGAATCCAGTCTGCGCGCGCAGTGAAGACCGCGTCCAAGCAGTAGTTCTGATGGCCGATTCAGGCTGTTTATGAGCGACGACGCGGCGGTGCTGTGTCCGCGCTTTTCCGATGCGTCCCGGTCCGTAAAGTCCTGGCGCGTATAGCCGGAAACTGCGCCGTCAGAAAGCGTCGAAACTCCTGCGCCAGCCCCTGCGGCGCTGGGCTGACCAGCGCAACGGAACTGAAGTCGCGCGTCATCGCGAGATTACGCACCGGCACAATCCGAAACTGCTGGCCCAGCCGCATATCCCGCGCCACCGCCCAGCGCGAGACAAAGCCCACGCCGAGACCGGCTTCGACCGCCGATTTGATCGCCTCCACCGAGTCCAGCTCCATGGCCACGCGCAGCGAACGCAGCTTCACCCCGGCTCGTTCCAAAGCAAGCTCCAGCACGCGGCGAGAACCGGATCCGCGCTCCCGCATGAGCAGCGGCGTGGTTGCCAGCTCGCTGGCTTCAATCTCCTCCGCTTCCGCCCACTCATGCGCGGCGGCCACAATCAGCACCAGCTCATCACGCAGGAACGGTTCCGTGCTCACCTCGCGGCTACGCGCCGGGCCTTCAATCAGGCCCAGTGTCGCCTGGCCATCCAGCACGCTTTGCACAATTCGCTCTGTATTGCCGGTCACCACGCGAAAACGCGCCTGGGGATGCGCGGCGAGGAACCCTTGCAGCAATCGGGCCAGCAGATACTGGCTGATGGTGGTTGAAACGCCCAGCGCAAGTTCTCCGCCCATCTGCCCATCCAGCGCGGAGATCTGCTGCTCGGCTTCCAGCAGCCGCTCGTGCGACTCCCGCGCGGCGGCCAGCAACAGCTCACCGGCACGCGTCAGCGCGATGCGCTGGCCAGAGCGGTCCAACAACTGCACCCCCAGATCTTCTTCCAGCGCCTTGATCTGAAAGGTCACAGCAGGCTGCGTCAGGTACAGCTCTTCGGCAGCTTTGCGAAAGCTGAGCTGTGCAGCGACGGCGCGAAAGACCGTCAGTCGGAAGTTTTCCAGGCTCGGCATCGGTCAGGATTGCGCCGTCGTCAGTTCAATCGCAATAGCCGGCAGCGAGGTCATTGTATTGTGCACGACGCACTGATGCACGGAGCGAATCATCGCCTCGCGCTGCTCCGCCGTCAGCGCCACCGGACACTCAACCTGAATCACGAAGTTGCCGATCCGCGCCGGGGCCTTCAGCTTCTCCGCCGTCACGTTGACTTCCACTCCGTTCGCGCCCTCGGCAGAGACCAGATTCCGCGTCTTCAGATATTGCGCCGCATAAAACGCAGCGCACGAGCCAAGCGCGGCCAGCAGCAGTTCCGGCGGCGTCATGCCCGCATCCTCACCGCCATTGTCTACCGGCTGGTCGGTCACAATCGAGTGGCCGCGCGTTTCGATGGAAAAGCGCACACCTTCCAGATGCCGAGTCTTCACTTCCATTGCCATCACCCTTTCCTCACTCCATGCGTACGCGCATGGGCTTGTCTCCATTCAGCATGACACGCCGAAGCAGGAACACGCTCTTACGCCTTTGGCGCTTCCGCGATCACCATCCAGGAGTACTCCCCCATAGGACCGGCATGAGTAACGCGCCAGCCATGTTCAACCAGTTCATCCCACACCTCAGCCAGCGGAATGCGATGCTCCATCGGAGGACCGGGTACAGGCACATCCGTCGATGGAACCTCCGGCGACCAATCCAGAATTGCGATCCGTCCCTCGCTTCGCAGCAGCCGAGCCGCCTCCGCCATGGTTGCAGGACGATCATCCACTTCGTGCCAGATGTTTGCCAGCAATACGCGATCAAATCCTCCCGGAGCCAGCCCCGTTGCTTCTGCTTCCCCGCGGACGCAATCGATATTCTGGATTTCTGCGGCGAGGATCTTCTCGTTCAAGATCGAGAGCATCTCCGGAGAAACATCCACGGCGGCAACTCTGCCCGCAGGACCAAGCGCTTCGGCAATCGGCAACGCAAAGTATCCGGTCCCAGCTCCAATATCCGCGACCGCCATCCCCGGCCGTAGTTCCATCTGGTACAAAACTGGCTTGACCGGTAACCAGAGCTTCCGCTCCGGCGCATCGAGCCGGTGAGCCTGCGCCGGAGAAAATCTTCTTGGATGATCGTGTGTCATCTTCAGCAGCATCCTTTGTCTTCTGCCGAGCGCAGACCCAAAAGCTTGAGCATCGTCATTGCCGGGCACCAGTTGGTGAGCGAGGACTGTAACAGATTCAGACCGACAAAGGCCGTCAGCCAGAGCCAGTTCTTCGAAACATACATAGCAAGCGCCAGGCTGGCCAGAATAATCACGCCAGCCAGCATACGAACTCCGCGTTCGACCGTCATAGCACTTCTCCTTCTTCCGTTCCTTCGGTTGCGTGCATCGCCTCCTCCTTGCGATGCACCAGGTAGTAGAGGATGGGGATGGTGGGCCACGAGAGGAACGTGGACGCCACAGCGCCGGCGATCAGCGAGATCGCCAGTCCCTGGAAGATCGGGTCAGTCAGAATCACACTCGCGCCGACCACAACGGCAGCCGCCGTCAGCAGCATGGGACGGAAGCGCGTCGCACCGGCGTCGATCACAGCCTCGGCCAGCGGCACTCCCTCGCGCCGACGCAGCTCAATGAAATCGACGAGAATAATCGAGTTGCGTACGATGATTCCAGCTCCAGCAATAAAGCCGATCATCGATGTCGCCGTGAAAAATGCCCCCAGCAGCGCATGTGCGGGCAGAATTCCCACCAGCGTCAGCGGGATCGGCGCCATGATGATCAGCGGCACCACAAACGACCGGAACCAGCCCACAACCAGCACGTAGATCAGCACCAGCACCGCTGCAAACGCAAGCCCCAGATCGCGAAACACCTCAATCGTAATCTGCCACTCGCCGTCCCACTTCATCGCATAGTGGGTCGTCGTATCCGGCTGCACCGAGTTGTACCGCGCCAGAGTGTACCCAGCCGGCAGCGTCAGATGATCCAGCGCCTTATTCATCTTCAGGATGGCGTACACCGGGCTTTCTTCGGCTCCCGCCACATCTCCCGTCACATAGACCACGCGACGAAGATTCTTGTGATAGATGCTCGGCTCCAGCGTCACGTGTTCCACCGTCACCAACTCGCGCAGGCTCACCATGGAGCCATCCGCGGCAGGCAAGTGAATGTTCTCCAGCGCCTGCTCGGAAGAGCGATCCGCGCGCAGGAAACGCACCTCGACCGGAATGGCTTCACGTGAGCGTGGGTCGTGCTCCAATCCAGCATTGGCTCCGCCGGTTGCCAGTGCAATAGCCTGGACCACCTGAGCCACGGCAATGCCGTGCTGCGCCGCTTTCACCTCGTCCACATGAATGCGAATCTCCGGCTGCGGATCTTCCACATACCAGTCGGCATCCACCACGCCAGGAGTCTGCCGGAAGATCGCTTTCACGCGCCGCGCCACATCGATCTGCCCGCTCATCGTTGGCCCATAAATCTCCGCCACCAGCGTCTGCACCACCGGCGGACCCGGCGGCACCTCGCTCACCTGCACCCGCGCTCCAAACGGCGCTGCCGCAGCATCCAGCAGTGGCCGCAAGCGCTTGGCGATACTGTGACTCTGCTCCTTGCGCTCGTCGGCTGGCAGCAGATTCACCTGAATATCCGCCTGGTTCACCTGCCGACGCAGATAATAGTGCCGGACCAATCCGTTGAAGTTGAACGGCCCGGAAGTTCCCGCATATACCTGATAGTTCACTACCCCTGGCTGCGCAGCCAGCACGCGCCCCAACTCCTGCGCTACCCGTGCCGTCTGTTCCAGCGGCGTGCCGTCCGGCATATTCACAATCACCTGGAACTCGCTCTTGTTGTCAAAGGGCAACATCTTCACGCGCACCAGTCCCAACGGAACCAGCAACACGGAGACCAACAGCATCGCCAGCACCGCCAGGAAAAAGACTGCGCGATTGCCTGCCGAGTTGATCAGCGGCGTCATCACACGACGATAGATGCGCGTGCGCCAGTTTTCCTGCTCCGGCTCCAGCAGATGAGCGCCCGTCAGATGTTTGCCCACCAGCCGCATCGCCGCCCACGGCGAAACCACAAACGCCACTAGCAACGAAAACAGCATCGCCGCCGAAGCACCCACCGGAATTGGCCGCATGTACGGCCCCATCAGTCCGCGCACCATCGCCATCGGCAGCACGGCCGCAATCACGGCAAACGTCGCAAGAATCGTGGGGTTGCCTACCTCGGCCACAGCTTCCACGGCAATTTCACTCATGGGACGACCGTGACTGGATGGCAGCCGGAAGTGCCGAACAATATTCTCCACCACCACAATCGCGTCATCCACCAGAATCCCGATGCTGAAGATCAACGCAAACAGCGTGACGCGATTGATCGTGTATCCCAGCAGATAGAACGTCGCCATCGTCAGCGCCAGCGTTACGGGAATCGCCAGCAGCACCACGCCGGACTCGCGCCAGCCAAGGAACAGCGCAACAAGAAAGGTGACCGAAAGTGTTGCCAGCAGCAGATGCTCCAGCAGTTCGTCGGATTTCGCTTTCGCTGTATCTCCGTAATTCCTCGTCGTCGTGAGGTGAAGATCAGCGGGAATCGCTGTGCCCTGCATGGCATGAACCCGAGCCAGCACAGCGTTCGCAATCTCGGTCGCATTCGTGCCCTTGCGCTTGGCCACAGTCAGCGTCACCGCGGGATACTGCTGCGGAGTTGTTCCCTGAGCCGCCGATTGCGCCGTCGTGCCAAAGAGCACATAGTTCGTCGGCTCATCCGAGCCATCCGTGATCGACGCGGCCACGTCGCGCAGCATCACCGGCGCGCCATGAGCCACACCCACCACCACCTGCTCGGCATCCTCACGCCGCGTGAAGAGATTCCCCACGTCGACCCGAATCTCATGGTTGTCTTCTGCAAAGCTACCCGCCTGCACGCTTGCATTTGCAGCTTGCAGGCGCTCCACCACCGCCGCCGGAGACAGCCCATACGCAGTCAGCTTCGCAGCATCCAGCCGAATCAGCAGCGCGCGCGGCAACCCTCCAATCAGTCCCACCTCTGAGACATCCGTCACTTGTTCCACGCTGTGCTGCACCTCGGCAGCGATTGCGCGAAGCTGCGCTGCGTCATAGTGCTCGCCCCACAGAGTCAGCGACAGAATCGGCACATCGTCAATCGAGCGCGCCTTGACCATCGGCCGGGTTGCTCCCGGCGGCATCCGATTCAGGTTCGCGTAGAGCTTGTCGTAGACCTTGACCAGCGCGTCTTCCTGCCGCGTGCCCACCTGGAAGCGCGCGATCACCAGACTCTGACCCGGCATCGAGGTGGAATACACATACTCCACGCCGGGAATCTGATGGATCAGCGCCTCAATCGGCGTGGTCACCCGCTGTTCGATCTCCTGCGGCGAAGCTCCCGGCATTGACGTCGCAATATCCAGCATCGGCACCAGAATCTGCGGCTCTTCCTCACGCGGAATCACCAGCACGGCAAAGACGCCCAGCGCCAGGGCAGCGGCAATGAAGAGCGGTGTCAGTTTGGAGTTCAGAAACGTCTGCGCCAGCCGGCCCGCCAGGCCCAGCGCAGCGTGATCCGGATGTGTTTTCATCGGCTCACCCCTGTCGCACTTGCAGATGCTTCCACGCGCTTTCCCGCCAGGTCGCGATCAGCCGGATTCAGCACCAGCATCTCTCCCGGGCTTACGCCAGAAAGAGCCTCAACCCGGTCACCCATGGATGAACCGAGCGTCACCGTTCGCAGCGCGGCAATGCCATTCGCATCCCCCACCCACACCGTCGCCAGCGAGCCGCGATGGACCACTGCTGCAACCGGAATCAACGTCGCCGTGCGCTGGCCCACAGGAATCGCTATCGAGCCATAGATTCCCGCACGCAGCGAAGACTCCGTCGGCAGCCCAAGCTTGACCAGAAAGCTGTGAGAAGCTGCGTCGGCAGCCGGAACAATCTCCTCAACCTTTGCCGACACCGGCTGTTGCAAGCCATCGAGCGTCGCCATCATCGTCTCTCCGCGATGCACCGCCGCAATCTGCGACTCATCCACGGAAACCTGAAGCTGAAGCGGACCCTGGCGATCGACCATCACCAGCGGAACGCCCGGCGCGGCAAGAGTTCCCGGATCTGCCAGCCGCGCCGTCACCAGCCCGGCAAACGGCGCGCGAACGACTCCGTAGCCTGCCATCGTGGCTGCGCTTGCAGCACCGGCTTCCGCCGCTGCCTGCTGTGACTCCGCCGCGCGCAACTGCGCTTCGGCTGCCTCGGCGCGACGACTGACCTCGTCATACTCCTGCGGACTCACACTCTTTCGTGCGCGCAACAGCTCATAGCGTTGAAGCGTCGATGCCGCCAACGATGCCTGGGCCTTGGCTGCGGCTGCGGCATCACTTGCACTGGCCACGGCTGCCTTGGCACGCGCCACTTCGCTCGCTGCCAGCGTATTGTCGATCCGTACCAGCGGCTGACCGGCTCGCACTGCATCTCCGGCGTGAACCATCACATCGAGCACACGTCCGGAGATCTGGGCGGCAACGGATGCGCTCTCCGCCGCGCGGACGCTGCCCACTGCCTGAACCGTCGATGGAACCATCTCCGAAACCACCGGCGCCACTGTCAATCCGTTCACCGTGGGGTGGACTGTGGACACAGGTGCGGCTTCATCATGGCAACCACTGAGCAGCGGCGCGAGTGCAGCCAAAGACAGCGCGGCAAGCGAGAGCTTCAGAGACGGAATTGAAAAAGCGTGGCGAAATTGTGTTGCTGATTTCATGGCTTAGCCTCGTGCAAAGTTGTCGGTTGCAAAGAAGAAACATGGGTCGGTCGATCAGAAGCAGATTGTGCCACCGTCACGCCCAGGGCATGCTGCAATGGGTCCAACGTGCCCATCGCAAATTGAAAATCAATCCAGGACAATGCATTGCCTCCGACCGCCTGGAGATATGCGTTTTGTGCCTGCCGTTCTGCGTCTTCGACGCGTAGCAAATCCGTCATCGTCGCCAATCCCGCGTCGTAGCGATCTCGAAAAATTCGCAGACTTTCCGCGGCTTCGCTCATCGCCGCGCGCGCCACTTGCACCTGCTCGCTCGCTGTCCGATGCGCATACCAGGCGCGCGTTACTTCCATGCGAATCTGATTGTCCGCTGACTCGCTTGCAGCCACCGTACGCGTAAGTGCAATCTTTGATGCTGCAAGCTGCTGCCGCCGCGCCGCCGGGAACAGATCCAGATGGACCTGCACCCCGGCCATCCAGTTGTTTCCGCTGTTTCCCGTGAATGCGCCGCGATCCTGCTCCCAGCTTCCAAATGCAGCTACGGTGGGGCCAAAGGCGGCGTGCGCTGCCGTCACACCCGTCCGGGCCGCGGCAAGCTGCTCGGCAAGCGCCGCGCGATCCTTGCGCGTGCGCAGCGCCAGCGCCACGGCATCAGCCAGCGATGGCAGATCGTCTGTCTTCTCCGCGATTACGTCCAGCCTTCGCTCCGCATCCGGAATCGGCGCTCCGATGGCTTGCTCCAGTTGCGCCCAGGCCGTGCCCAGTGCTCCTTCGGCGGCAATCTGCTCCTCCCGGCGAGCAGCCAGCGCGGTAGACGCGCTCAATTCGTCCGCTGCAACCGCAGTACCGGCCTCGACGCGCGTCCGGCTGGCATCGAGCATGGCCTCTGCTGTACGTGTCTGTTCCTCGGTCAGTTGTTCATTGCGCACCGCCAGCGAAGCCCCTACGTATGCTTCAGCCACTCGCCAGGCAAGCTGCTGATCGGCTCGCGTGGCAATCTCAGCAGCCGCGCGCGCCTGATGATCCGCACCGCGCATCCCAAGCTCCGTCTGGAATGAATCGAACGCCATCCAGTTGCCACTGAAGCGCGTGGCAAAGTTATTCAGCGGCAGTGGTCGATTCAGGCTGTTCAATACAAAATTCGCCGTCGTAAAGCGTTCCTGACGCAACAACGACCCAAACACATACACCGGATCGTTGCCACGCGTCATCGCTTCATCCAAGCCAATCGTGGGTAACAGCGGCAGCCGCGCACTCTGCGCCGCCACTCTGGCCGCAGCCACATCCTCTGTAGCCATCCTGCGCTCTGGGCTATGATCCAGCGCTCGTTGTACGGCTTCACTCAGGGTCAGCGGCGCTTGCGCACTCATGGCCCATCCTGTCGCCAATACGATCACCAGGGGTAAATATCGTCTCGTCCGCACAGTTTCAATTCCTCTGTTCCGGCATGCCATTCGGCGCCGTCAACAGAGAAAAGCCACAAACCGGGCAAACTGTTACACCCTGATGCGATTTTTTTGAGAAGTTCTTTGGCTCAGGCCGCTGACTCGCCCAGAAGCCGCAGGTATTCCCGCGTCAACTGGGAGCGCAGCGCGGCTCCTACCTGGGCATCGCAGCCCACTTCGAGCGCCCGGCAGCGCTCCATCGCCTCTCGCAGATCACGCAGAAACAAAACGCACTTCGGGCAAGCGTCCAGATGCCGCTGCATGCGTTCACACTCTGCCTGCGGGAGCACCGTCTCCTCAGTCTCCGGCGATCGGCGCGACGGATCCGCCAGCAACTCCGAAAGTTGCGCAAAGGTCTTTCGGCATTCGGCTGTGCGGTCCCGCTTCCGACCGTGCGCTGCAAGCGCATTGTCTTGAGTTCCGGCAGGCAACGCAATTCGTTTCCCGGTCAGCATGGCCGCCATCACCTTGCGCACTGCCAGCCGCGCGCGATGCAGCCGCACACGCACCGTACCCGGCTTCAGCTCCAGCACCTGCGCAATCTGGGCAATCTCCAGATCTTCCATATCGTGCAGCACCAGTACCATCCGATACTGCGGTGGAACCTCCAGCACAGCTCGCCGCACCAACTCCTGCTGTTCGCTCAGGATGGCAGCTTCTTCCGGCGAATTTGCCCGTTCCGTTAGCCGGATCATCTCAGCCTCGGTAGGCATCAACTCATCCCAGGTCAGCATCCTTGCTGGCGCGCCTGCGGGTTTACGGCGCATCCGCCAGCAGCGGTTGCGCGTCACGGTATATAACCAGACAGCAAGTGCATTGGCATCCTGCAACCGCGCCAGATGCGACGACGAGCGCATCAATACCTCCTGCATCGTGTCTTCGGCATCTTCCGGATGGCCGCAAACCTTCATGCTGAATCCATAGACGGTTCGCTGCAACAACGCAATCGCCTGTGCGACGCTCTCCGGCGTTTGTTCTCGAAGCAGTGCGGCGGCTTGTTCAATCTCTGGGCGCATGAGGATGAAGCCGCAAGGGGCTGTGGCCAGTATATCGGGACGCAACCTGCCTGTTACTTTCTCCGGCTCACGATCCAAATCAGAACCGCCGCCGGGCAATCCCAGCGGCGGTTGGTCTGACTGTTGAATTCTGAACCTACCGTTACGGCTGCACGCCGGTCTGGTAGCGAATCGCGGCCAGGTCGGACTCATAGCTGAATCGCGCATTCGTATTCTGAATGGCCGCCTGCGTCTGCTGATACTCGGCCTGGCTCAACTCGACAATCGAGCTGAGGCCCAGGTTGTACCGCGTCTGAGCCAGATCCAGCGCCATGTTGGCTTCCTTCAGCAACTCCGCCGTCACTACCATCTTCTGCCTTGCGGTGTTGGCATTCAGCCACGCCGATTTGACATCACGCTGAATCTGCTCCGTCAGATTCCGCGTTCGTTCATCGGAGGCGCGCGCCTGCAGCCGAGCCGCCGCGGTTTGTGCCGGAAACAGAAAGCCATTGAAGACGGGGATCTGCACGTTGACACCCGCCGCTCCATACCAGCTTGGGTTGTAGTATTGCGAGCTGCCCACCGGCGTAGCGCCCAGCAGACCTATCCCTGAAACAGTGGGAAAAAGCTGGTCGCGCTCGGCTTTGCTGAACTTTACATCCGCCTGGTGCGTATAGCTGTCGGCCTGCAAATCCGGTCGCTGCTGCATCGCCTGCTGCAACAGCGGATCCGGCGTCAGAGAAATCTCCGGCAGCGGATCGGCCTCGTCGATCAGCTTGTAGTTTTTTGTCGTCGGCAGACCCAGGATGCGATTCAACTGCGCCATCGCAACGTCCGCCAGGTTGTTTGCATCCAGCAGGAAGAGCTTCGCCTGAGACAGGTTCACATCGGCAAAGCTCAAGTCGAGATCCGAGCGCAACTTGGCCGCTGTCAACGCCGAAATCTGGTCGCGCACAGCCTGTCGAGCCGTCAGGTTCTGTCTGGCCACCTGAACTGTTGCCTGCGCCTCCAGCGCGTTATAAAACGCAACATCGGTGGTCAGCACAATCTCATCCAGCGTAGCGATCGAATTGGCCGATGCCGCCTTGGCCTGCAAGGCCGAAGTCGCAACCAGGTTGTTTGTGTGCCCGAAGTCATAGACCAACTGCGTCAGTTCGATGCCCGCGCCCATGTGATTGAGCATGCGCGAGGAGTCTAATGTCCCCGAGGAAAGACGAGAAGCCTGCTCGGCCGCAACGCCGGTTGCATTCACAGCCAGTGTGGGCAGCAACGCTGAACGCGATTCCCGCACCACCTGATTCTGAGCCAGCGCTAACAGCTTGTACTGGCTGATTCGCGGGTTGTTCTGAATCGCCAGTTGCTCGGCTTCCTTGCGCGTGAGCGTTGTGCCCGTCGGCCCGTTCACCAGCGAAGCGCGCTGCTCCGACTCCTTGTCAAATGCGCTGGCTGCCGCCGCCGCCTGCTGCTGCGCCTCTTTCAGCCCCTGCGTGAAGGACTGATCCTGCGGAGCCGACGGCAGCGGCACATCCATCGTCTGCTGCGCATAGATTCCAGGCTCTATCACCAGCGCCACGGCAAGCAAAAGTGCGAGTTGCTTAGTCATGCGTCACCTCCGTGCCGCTGGCCGCGGCCGCTTCGAGTGCTTCCTCTTTACGGTGCATCAGGTAATACGCCGATGGCACCAGGAATACGGTGACAGTTCCAGAGACGGTGAGTCCGCCCAGAATGGCGCGGGCCAGAGGAGCATACTGTTCGCTGCCTGGCTCCAGCGCCAGAGCCATTGGAATCAGACCCAGAACGGTGGCCATCGTCGTCATCAGAATCGGACGGAGACGCACTTTGCAGGCCTCGGCAAGCGCGATCTTCAGCGGATGTCCAAGACCGCGCAGCGTTCCGACAAACTCCACAATCAGAATGCTGTCCGACACCACGATGCCCGTCATCATGATGACGCCCATCAGCGACATCACGTTCAGTGTGGTATGAGTCAGCAGGAGAAAGAGGATAACGCCCGACATGCCTGGCGGAATCGCCAGCAGGATGATGAAAGGATCGGAGAACGAAGCAAACTGAGCCATCAGGATGAGGTAAACAAGCACGATGGCCAGCACCAGTCCGATCGCAAAACTTCCAAAGACCTCCTGCATATCCGTAACGGAACCGCCTACTTGCACCGTTACTCCGCGTGGTGCGGGCATACTCGCCAGAATCTTATGCACCTGATCGTTGATCGTCGTCAGATTTTCGCTCTTCGGCTGAATGTAGACATCGTAGCTGCGACGAAGCTGATAATGGTCAACTTCAGTTGGGGTATCAATGGGCACAATATTCGCGATCGACTCCAGCGGCGCGTAGCTCTTGTTGTCACGCGCGCGCAGCGGAATTTCCTTGAAGTCGGTCATTGTCTTGATCTGGTTATTGGGGTACTGCACGCTCAGAAAGTAGTTGTTTCCCGTCTTGGGATCAACCCAGAAGGTGGGTGCAATCTGTGAGTCTGAGGTGAGCGCCGTGATGACGTTATCCACGGCATCCTCGACAGAGATGTTCTGCAGGCCTGCCTGCTCGCGGTTGATATCCAGCCGCAGACCGGGATAACTGAGGTCCTGAGGAATCAGCACGTCGTTGACCGTATCCAACTTGCGCACCCGCTCCGCAACCCGCGTAGCGTATTGGAAACCGGACTCAAGGTCGCCGCTGCCCACACGAACGTCAATGGGAGCGGGTTTGCCCTGGTTGACCACCGAATCTACCAGTCCGCCCGTTTGGAAGTAGACGCCGATCTCTGGAAAGTCGCGATGGAATCTCTGCCGTACGCGCTGCATATACACAAAGCTGCTGACCTTGTGGTCTTCCTTCAGGCTTACCTGGATGAAGCCGGTGTGCATGGCCGAGTTCGATGTGTAGATCGAGGATAGATCTGGCGTGACTCCGATGTTGGTCACGATCATGTTCATATCCTCTTTGCTCACAATGTGGCGAATATCGTTTTCCATCATCGCCGCATATTCGTCGGTCACCTCCAGACGCGTGCCCGGAGGAGCCTTGAAGTTGATCACAAACTGACCTGGATCAGTGCGCGGGAAGAAGGCTTTGCCAAGAACAGGGAAAAGGCCGAAGCTGACCACGACAAAGGTGGAGAAAGCAAGAACAACCAGCACAGGACGATCAAGACAAACCACAATGGCCTTGTCATAGGCATGTTGCAGTCGATCAAACTGAGCATTGAAGCCGTTGACGATACGCTGGAAAAGGCCGATCTTCTTTGAGTTTTCGTGCTCGGCCGAAGCAATACCCTCTTCCGCTTCCTCGACATTGTGCGCGTGGTGCCCCACTCCCTTGATAAAGGTGGCGCAGAACAGCGGCACCACCGTCATCGCCACAACATAGGACGAAAGCAGGGCCAGCACGACCGCCAGTGCCAGGGCCGTAAACAGATATTTGCTCACGCCCACCAACAGGATCACGGGAAAGAAGACAATGCTTGTGCTGGCCGTCGCCGCCAACACCGCAAGCTGCACTTCCTTGCCGCCATTCACCGCCGCATCGCGCGGACTCTCGCCCAGCTCCATGTGCCGGAAGATATTCTCCAGCACCACCACCGAGTTGTCGATCAGTCGAGACAGCGCCAGCGCAATGCCGCCCAGCACCATCGTGTTGATCGTGCTTCCGCCCAGATTCAGTGCAATGAACGCCGTCAACGCCGAGATCGGAATTGAAAGCATCACCGAGATCGTTGCGCGGAAGTTACCCAGAAAGAGCAGAATCATGATCGCCGTCAGCACCAGGCCGATCGTGCCTTCGTTAATCACGTTCTTCACGGCAATCTTGACAAAGACCGACTGGTCAAAAACTACCGCTGTTTTGAGCTGCTCCGGCACATCGAGCAGATGCTTGATCGCTTCGCGAATGCCATTCACAATCGAGATCGTATTCGAATCTCCGCCCTGCTTCAGAATCGGAATATAGACAGAGTGCTGACCATCCACGCGCACGATGTTGTACTGCAAAGCGCCGGAGTCTTCTGCCTTGCCGATATCACGGACACGCACGACCGACTTGACCGTGGACGTAACATCGCTCTTCACCGGCATGTCATTCATCCGCTGAACGATATCTTCCTGGCTGTTGGCGTAAATGTTGTAGTCGAGCGTGCCGATGCGCACATCGCCCGCAGGCAGGATCAGGTTCGTCGCATTGATCGCCTTCACCACATCCATCACGGACATTTCGTGTGCTTCCAGCTTCAACGGATCAACATAAATCTGAATCTGGCGATACGTGCCGCCATACGGCTGCGGCACAGAAGCGCCCGGAACGTTGGCAACCTGGTTACGCACTTCAAACTGAGCGAGATCCTTGAGCTGCACCTCATTCAGCCCTCTGCCTTCCAGCGTAATCAGACATACCGGCAGGTTCGAGGCGTCAAACGGAAGCACCACCGGCGGCAGCGTTCCCGGCGGCAGACGCCGAAGATCCGCCAGCGCCAGACCGGAGA
Source organism: Acidobacteriota bacterium (assembly GCA_021851335.1). Taxonomy (GTDB): domain Bacteria; phylum Acidobacteriota; class Terriglobia; order Terriglobales; family Acidobacteriaceae; genus Acidicapsa. Next base: position 30,971 of record JAJZEA010000021.1, read on the forward strand.
TGCTGCTCACCGCCGCATTCGGATCCGTGCCGGGCTGGAAGTACACCTTGATCAGACTCACGCCCGTCAGCGAGCGCGACTCGATATGTTCAATATTGCTGCCCAGCGTGAAAAATCGTTCGTAAGTATCGGTGATGTCAGCTTCGATCTGCTGCGGCGGCATGCCAGCGTAGAACGTTGCAACCACCACCACAGGGATATTGATCTCGGGAAACAGATCAACCGGCATTCTGGCGACCGTGGTAATGCCCACTACCACGATCATCAAGCAGAACATCAGAATGAAAAAGGGATATCGAATGGCAAACGAGGACATTAGTTGCCGTCCTCCTGCGCCGTGGTCGGAATAAAGGCAGGACGCGGATCGATCAGATCCCCCTCGCGATAATTATCCTGGCCCGAGGCAATCACGCTTTCTCCGGGCTTCACTCCGCCATCGATGATCTCTGTCCTGTTTGGCGTCTCGATGCCCAAATGCACAATCCGCTTCTCCACATGATTTGTCTTGTTCAACACCAGAATGTAGTAGCTGTTGCCCGACGTCACTACCGCCTGCGCAGGAACGTAGATCGCATCATGCTTTGTCTTCAAAAAGAACGTTGTCTCCGCGTACATGCCCGGCGTCAAAGTCAGCTTCGGATTCGGCACATCGACTTCGGTGAGCATGGTACGCGTCGAGGGATCGAGCGCGCGCGTGAAGCGGATGATCTTTCCTGGGAACACCTTTCCCGTCGCGTCTACGTGCACATCTACATGGCCGCCAATGTCGATGTAGGGTACATCGGACTCCGGCACCGGCATGCGCAGTCGCAGCAGGTCGCTCTGCGCGACCTTCACCACCGGCATCGACTCCGTATTCGTACTGGTTCCGCTCGAGCTTGTTCCAGCAGGCACCAGCGTACCTGTATCCGCATAGCGGAAAGTCACCACCCCGTTGAACGGCGAAACGATATCGGTATACGAATACAGCGCGGCCACGCGGTCCTGATTGGATCGCGCCAGGCTCAACTGCTGCTGCGCGGCTTCATACGCAGCCTTGGCCACGTCAATCTTGGCCGCCGCTTCCAGGTCACGCGCCTGATAGTCATCGATCTCCTGCTGCGCAATCAGGCCGGGCCGCTCCTTGGCGGCCTCCGCCAGACGCGTATAGTTCAGGTGAATCGCGCGGTATGCCGCATCGGCATGCGCCACTTCATCCTTCTCGCGGATCACCTGCGCCTGAGCGTGCTGCACTGCGGCCTTGCTCTCAGCCAACTGATCGCGCAACTCCGGCACTTCCAGCTTCGCCATCACCTCATTCGTGTGCACGATATCGCCAATATCCACCTTGATCCATCGCACATAGCCGGATACCTTGGCGTGCACATCGACATTCTGATACGGGATAAACTGGCCGGCCACTTGAAGCTGCGCCGTCAGGTCGCCCTGTTTCGCCACCGCAACCGGAGCCGTCAATGCCTTCTCTGGCCCTTCCGCAGGCTTGCGGCTGCGTATCAACACTACGGCCACAATCGCCAACACAATCAGTAGCACAATCCAAAAAGAACGCTTGCGAAACACGTGTCCACCTTTCAAAAGCGGGAATGAAAATTTGCAGAAATCAATGCGACTGGATGCAGATACCTGATCCGCCAGGGCCGCGAACGCCAAACCGTCGGCGACCTAGGCCAGTGCGGGCGGCGGGCGCGGCAGCCTCAGACGATATGCCCCCACGCGCACATCGAAAATCCTGCCGGAGCCGGCAACCAGACCCGCAGGGAACCGCATGGCCAGATCCCCCGGATCCACCACCGATTCAGCCACTCCGCTGGATACCCGAGGCGCAGGCCGTATGACCTGGCCAGCCAGCACGCCGCTGCGTTCCAGACATGCCCGATGAGCCAACAGCCGGGTCGGCGGAATCGCGTGCTGCGCCACACTCCGAGAAGAGTAGAGAGAGGCCTTGTAAGCTACTCCCCACGCCACCACCGAAAGCGCAAGCAGCACCGCCAAAGCGCGCCATGCACTCAGGCCGCTGACTTTCCGCCCGGTCGTGATCCTCATCATGCCGCTCTGGTCCCGCTCACTGCTCATATGCTGTCTCAGTTCATGCTGCGACAGGCTTGGCCACTCCATCACCCCGGACCTTAGGCCTGCTGCATTTGTCTGCTCTGCGTTGGGAAGCCCGCGTTCGCCTCCGGGATAGCCGGAGCTTCGCGATGCAAACCGCTTTCTTTTGCTGAAGGTTCCGATGCCCAGACCTGGGAAAGCGTTGCATCTCTGCTGTCATTTTCATTGCAGCATCACAATTGCACCGGGGACAATGCACTCGCAGCGCGGAAAATGCGCCTGGAATGTCCGATTCTGATCGAAATTCCTGATCGGAGACCACCGACCCCAGCCGAATCCCGACCGGCAATGGCTGAATACCCGATCCCGACGCTTGCCTCGACACTGACCCCGTCATTGATTCCCGAACCCTGGCTCGCAAGCCAGCCGCAGCGCGACTACTGTACGCCCAGGTCGGCAATCTGCTTGCGATTGGTAGAGTCAATCGTCAGCACATTATGGCAGGTGGAGCAGTCGCTTGAAATCGACTTGCCCGAAGCCGTGTTATGACTGCCATCATGGCACCGTGTACACCCCGGGTAGTCGTTGTGGCCCAGATTATTCGGATGTGTGCCCCAGGTGACCTGCATGAATGGAAAGACATTCTGACTCCACAACACGGTCAGTTGCCCGGCTGCCTGCGTGATCTTGTATGGGTTGGCCTGCCAGATCTGCGGATAGTTCGTCTGATAGAACCGGGCAAGATTGGCGGCGATCTCTTCCTGCGCCTGCTGCCTGCTGGCGTAGGGAGCTTTCAGTAAAGCGATCGATTCCTTATGAATGTAAGGAAGGTCCGGACTGATAACGCCAGCCAGCATACTCCTGTTTACAGCCTTTTCCGGCGTCTCAAACGAGTGGGCCACGCGGTTATGGCAGTCCGTACAGACCATGGTGCGAAGCGCGCCCACCTTGGCGTGTTTCGCATCCGTGTCCATATATTCCGTCACTGCACCATTGGCCTCGGTCTTCGCTACGTAGTGGATCGTCTGGTGCGTCGTATCGGTCGAAATATAAGCGATGTGGCCCAGATGCGCGCCATGAATGCCGGAGAGTTGGCCGTCCATCGCCCGCCCTCCCACGTGGAGCAGAATCAGGCTGCGCGTCCGGGTATTCTTCTCGTCATCGTCAAAGGTGGTCTCTACAAAAATCTTGTCGCCAATCCAGCCGTCAGCGCGATGGCAATGCAGACAGGTCTGACTCGCGGGCGGCAACATGTCATTGGACAGAATCGGCGTTGGATAGTGATTTCTCACCACGTCGATCAGTTGCTTGGTCCCGTTGACCTTGGCATGGACGTACCCCCCCACTCCTGAGCCAACGTGGCAGTCCACGCAGGCAACCCCGGAGTGCGTCGAAACTGGATAGGCCGTCCCTTCCGGAGTCATTACGTGGCAGGTCTGGCCACAGAACGAAACCGTGTCCATGTAGGCCACGCCGCGGTAGGTCGCCGTACCCAGAATCACAAAGTTCACAAAGGTGGCCACTAGAACGATGTCGATCCCGTGTCGAAAGATCGGATCGTTGAAATCGATTTTGGGGAAGGCCAAGGGAATTCTGCCGACTTTGCGCAGCGCCGAACGCCGCAGCACCATTCCGACTGGAATCAGCATAAGTCCGAACAGAAAAAGCGCCGGCAGGAAGAAATCAAGAATGATGCCGATGTACGGATTTTGCGTGCCTCCATGGCCAACCGCATCGACGACCCAGAAGCCTGTCAGCACGAATGCGGAGGCGCTCGTCAGTGCGCCTCCAATCAGGCTCAACAGGTTATTGCCAAAAAAGAGCGCAGGACGCACCCAGGACTCTCGGAATCTCTCGAATGCGGACATACGCCCTCCTTTTACTGGCCTTGCTGCCCGTTATTTCTTCTGAAGCGTACGGATGTACGCAATCACCGCCTTGATCTGCGGATCGCTGAGCTTGGCCGCAAACGCCGGCATTTTGTTCTTGCCGTTCCGGGTCGTGGCGATCATATCCGCATCAGACTTTTTCACTGCTTCCGGAGAATCGAGCGGCTGGGCGTGCGTCATCTTGCCGCCCGGGGTATCTCCTTTCAAGTCTGCGCCGTGACATATCTTGCACTTGGCGTTGTACACATCCACGCCTGAGCTTTGTCCTTGTGCGCAATAGCTGCCGACAAAGAGAAGAGCTACCGCGGCCATTGTGGCGAACCGCAACTTGCGGGTTGAAGAAGCATGGTTATGCATGTTTTTGACCTCCGTATTTCCTTGGTTTTGAATTGCACTGCATTCTTTCGCAACGTGACTCCTGCCTTCGCATGTCAGGACGGAAGACACGCTTCCGTCCCGACTTTGCCTGCCTGATCAGAACGCATAACGCACCGAAAGCGTGTAGACGTTGCCGTGGAACTGTCGAGGCGCCGCAGGTCCGACCGGGCTGCCCTCGCTGTAGCCGTAGTAGTTGTAATTCGCCTTCCACTGCCAGTTGTTTTGCAGATCGTAGGCCACCGTCACATAGGGCGTCTGATAGACCGACTGCAACGATCCATCTACCTGACGGACATTGATCGTCGTCACGTTCCCGTTCACCGCTGTTGCCCGATAACCGGTCGTCGTATGCACACGCTTCCAGGGCGAGTAAACAAGCCCGATATCTCCCGTCTGCGTCGGAACGTTATAGAGATCGTTCGTCTGGTACGGCGTTCCGTTGGCTACACAGCTTGGATCTTGCGCCGGTACTGAGTTGGCGGGCGCGGGCGTCACCGTATAGCACTCCGCGATTGTCGAATAAATGCTGCCGTAGGAGTAATTCGCTTCGATCGACCAGTTTTCACCCGGCGCAATCACAGCGCCCGCCGAATAGTTGCGGTTGTGTTGCAGATAATGGACATACTGAATGTTGTCGCGGCTCTCGAAGATATTCACTGCACCCGTAAAGGTCATCCACTTCTCCGGCTTCCAGTTCGAACGGAGTATTCCATGCTGCGTTTGCCGCGGGCTGATGCGCGTGAACGAGTTGTCCGCATACATCCCCTCGAAATTCAGGTTCACGCGCCAGCTTGTCGTCGGCTGCAATACGCTGCCAAAGAGAAGCCACTGCTCGTGAATGGGAATTACATCGCCCCCACCATCGGTGATCGTGCGAGTCCGATAACGATAGCCAAGCGAGAAATTGCCGCGGCTGAAGGCATCCCAGGTTCCCAGCACCGTATCCGACGTCCACTTCTGATTCAGCCATTGATAGTCCGGAACAGCCGCCGGAGCGCTGGCCGGCGGCTGCGGCGTAGCCAGCATCGACGTGCCGGTGTAATTGGCTGTTATGTAGCTGTTGGTTCCTGGAATGCGCCAGTACTGGTAATCGACCACGTTCGAGACGGAGAAACGTTTGGCCACCTGCCAGATCACGGCATAATCGCCGCTCACGTTCACTCGACGGATACGCGCCTCGCCGGTTTCAATCGATTCGAGCAGTTTGGTGCGCGTCTCATTCCCAACAAAAGTCTCGTTGAAATTGTTCAGCGTGCTCGTGCTGCCGCTGTACACAAAGCGACCATTCATCGCTAACCGCGGAATGGCCGCGCTTTGGAAGCGAAACTCCTCAGTAGGAGTGAACAGGTGTGTCGGAGCCTGCCGAGTATAGGCGGTGAAGCCGTTGCAGGCCGGGTTATACGCGCCGCCGGGCAGGAAAGGCGAAGCACATGGATTGCTCCACGATGGCACAAAATCAATGCCACCGCTCACAGGTGTTCCGTTCGGCAGCGCATCGTTCAGCAGCGCCAGATTCCACGTCGTGAACTCGCGATAGTACGTAATGAGGTGGTCATAGCTGACACTGGTCTGGCGCGGCAGCTTGACATCGATGCCCAGCGTCCAGTTCTGCGTCTGAATATCCCAGTTCTGGTTGAGCAGCGCCTCTGCGCCAAAGTGAGCGGTGCTCAGCGACGGGCCTTCGCTGTTGTTCTGGCTGAAGCCAAAGCGCAGGCTCACCGGTGACAGCGGCGCAACCGTCAGCAGCGTATCCGTCATCCTGCGCACTGTGTTAAAAAGGTGCGGCGACGTCAGATAGGGCACATTGCCCACCCCCGCCGGGATCAGAGGATTAGCAAGCAGATCGTAGTCCACATAGCTGCGTCCACGCCGAAAACTGCCTACAAAGGTATAGGCGCGACCCTTGGCAAAGTTCAGGAACGTCGCGCTGTACGGGTCGCCGCCGTAGCCAAAGCTGTTACTCGAAAGACTGTCAAAGAGCAGCGGCTTCGCTCCCGGCACGGAGCGCATATCCGTCGATTCGCTCAGGAAGCGTGGCCCGGTATGCAGATTCACCATCGTGTCGTAGCTTTCTCCGCTGCCACCGTACGGCGCAACATGGCCACCTACCTCAATCTCGTTATGGATTTTGTACTCGGCGGCAAATTTCCGGCTCGCCTCTTCCTGCGTCTCCGGAGCCTGCTCCGGCAAGGGATTGTAGTTATTGGCCGCATTGCGCGCTGCCGCTTTGCTCGATCCGGAAGGACTTGCACTTCCCTGGCTCGAACTGGAACTCGACGTCGAGCCAACGGCTGCCGCAGAACCTGAAGCCGCACCCGCGGTCGGCGGCGGCGGAGTGGCCACGGCCATGGGCAACATCAAGCCTGCCGCTGCAAGCAGCGCGCCCAGCGCGCAACCGCGTACTGCCCTGCGCGCCGGAGCAGCGCTGAGTATGGCAGACAATTTTCCTGACGGGGAAGCAATCAGGGGTAAATGAAAGACGAAAGAGCGCTTCATAATTCCCCCTTATTTGAAAAAGACGTTGCTTGAATTCGAGCCATGAATCTGCGTGTGGCAGACGGTGCAGGCCTGAAACTGATTGGCCTGATTGTGGAACGATGGCGTGCCCGGCGTGGTGAACAACGATGACGCCGTATGGCACTGCATGCACAGGTTGTTCACATTGTTCTGCGTCAGCAGGCGCGCGTTCTGCGAGCCGTGCGGCGTATGACAACTGGTGCAGCCCTCGGTCTTGATCGTCGGATGCTCATAGACAAACGGACCCGCCGTATCGGAGTGGCACTTCATGCAGATCTGGTTCTGGTCCGCGGCCGCGCGCAGGTTGTTCTTCTGGAAGCTGCCATGCGGATCGTGGCAATCGCTGCAGCTCATCACCCCTTCGTTCACCTTGTGATGAAATGCCTGTTCAAAAGCCGGCTTCACATCCGTGTGACAGCTATAACAAAGCTGCGGCTGCGGCGCTTTGAGCATGGCTTCGCTTGTCTTCGAGTGATGCGCGCTATGGCAGCTCGTACACGCAACACCCGCCTCCCCATGCGACGTGCGATTGAAGTTGGGATGGGCTGACGCATGACACGACAGACAGACCGCATCCGACTGCGCCGTCGTAGCCTTGGCAAAAGAGAATATCTTCGTTGCGTCGCCGCCGGAGTCCACATGCTCGCTCCCCGCGCCATGACAGCTTTCACAGGTGTCGCCCTTGCCGCCGTGCTCCAGCGCCAGACGCGCATGCGCATTCCCGTCGATTGCCTTCGACTCGTCGGTGTGACATGTCGCGCAGGTGTCATTGCCCACCCGATGCGCCGCCGCGGACGGACCATTCTCCGTGAGCTTTTGCGATGTGGACTCTTGTGCTGAGGACTTTTGCGGCTTAGGTTTCTGCGCTGCCGCGGCATGCGCTGGAGCCATGGCCAACAACGACAGACCCAGCAGAATGGTCAACGAAAGACGTATGGGCAAGGAAGATAGAAAAGTGAACGATCGCATGTGCTCTCCCCGCAACTAGGTGGAGACCCCACCCAGCCGGAGCGGCTGAGTGGGTGGTTCTTCCACCACGCTTTGAAGATAGGAGCCTGCCTGTGGAAAATTCAGTGACGGCTGTCACCCTGCGTTCATCTTCTCTGTCCGTGCATCTGCCTGGCGGAGCGCGCCCAGGACGAAGACTCGCATCCAATCACAGACAGAGCAATCACCCTCCCCCTCGATCACTCATCCCTTCAATCACGTATCCATGAACGCGAAGCCTGCTTTTCGGCTTGTTCGACTGCGGATAACGCTCAGCGTGCCTTCGCCGCAATCCGCCGTAACGCGGGCAGGATGCCACCCAGCGCTGTCGGTTCGCTTTTTGCGCTGCCCAGTGCAAAGTAGGCGCTGCGATAGAGCGCGTACAACTCGTCGTAGACCGCTTTCGCCGTCGGCTCCGGATGCACCTCGCGCAGCGGCAGGCAGACTGCTTCCTGCGCTGCTTCAATCGTCGGATACACTCCGGCCGCCAGCAGCGCAAAGATTCCCGAACCCAGACTCGTCGGCACCCCCGCGGGCACCAGCACCGGCTTGCCCAGCACGTTGGCATACACCTGGTTCAGCACTTCGTTCTTCTGCGGAATGCCGCCTGCATTGATGACGCGCGTCACCGGAACCCCATGTTCGGCCATCCGCTCCAGGATGATCCGCGTATGCATCGCCGTGCCCTCGATCGCGGCAAACAGCTCATCCTGCGCCGTATGCAGCAGATTCCAGCCCAGCGTCACGCCGCCCAGCTCCGGATTCACCAGCACCGTCCGGTCGCCGTTGTCCCAGCTCAGCCGCAGCAGACCTGTCTGCCCCGCGCGATACGCGTTCAATCCCTCTGAAAGCGCAGCCACCGTCGATCCCGCCCGCCGCGCAATCGCTTCAAAGATATCGCCTGTCGCAGAAAGCCCCGCTTCAATCCCCGTAAACTCCGGATGCACGCTGCCCGGCACCACGCCGCAGACACCCGGCACCAGCCGCGCCTCGCGCGCCATCGCAATAATGCACGTCGATGTGCCCACTACATTCACCACATCGCCCTCGCGAATATGCGAACCAACCGCATCCCAGTGCGCGTCAAAGGCGCCCACCGGAATCGGAATCCCGGCATGCAGGCCCAGCGCCTCGGCCCACTTCGCGCTCAGGTGTCCCGCCAGATGATCCGACGTCAGAAACTCTCCTGCAAGCTTCTCCCGCACACCCGCCAGTAGCGGATCGACCGCCACCAGAAACTCCTCCGGCGGAAATCCTCCCCAGCGCGGATTCCACAGCCACTTGTGTCCCATCGCGCATACGCTTCGCCGAACCCTGGCTGGCTCGGTCACACCGCACAGCGTCGCCGCCACCATATCGCAGTGCTCCAGTGCCGTACCCAGTCTCGCGCGCTGCTCCGGATTGTGTCGCAGCCAGTGCAGCAGCTTGGCAAATCCCCACTCATGCGAATAGACGCCTCCGCACCAGTCGATCGCCTCCAGCTTCATCGCGTGCGCCTTCGCGGTAATCTCCGCCGCCTCAGCATGGGCGCGATGATCGCACCACAGGTAGTAGTCGTCCAGCGGACGCATCTCGCCATCGACCACAATCACGCTTGACCCGGTCGTATCCAGTGCCAGCGCCGCCACACCTTCGCCGGCAATTCCTGTCTGCTCCAGCACGGCGCGCATCGCCCGCACCAGTGCGCGCATCTGTTCGTCGTGTGACTGCGTGGCAAAATCCGGGTCTTCACGTTGGCGGTGCAGCGGATACTCCGCCGAAGCCGTTCCAATCGGGCCACGCTCGCTGTGAACCAGCGTCACGCGCACGCTCAGTGTCCCAAAATCCACTCCTGCTACGATGGGCATTCCATCCTCACAATCCTGCTCGCGCATTTCCCAGTACAAAAACGATTCCGCACGCGATGAGCGCAGTCTATCGAATTGCAGCGCTCCCTGTCTTCACAGCCCCGGCCAGCCGCATTCGCCGTACACTGAGTCTGCCATGCAGATCACTCTCGCCCACATCGGCGCGCGCACCCAGCGCACCGGCGCAAAGGCCGCGTTTGAAACCCTCACCGCCCTTTACGTCGAGCGCATCCAGCCCTACCACCCCGCGAGCACCCAGCTTTTCCGGACCGAGGAAGAACTTCTCACCTGGTTCACACGCCAGCACGCACGCTCCCCCGCCACTCTTGCTTTGGCCGACAGTCGCGGCCGCACGTTCAGCTCCGAGCAGTTCGCCGCCTGGCTCGGTGCTCGGCGCGACTCCGGCGCGCAGCACCTCGTCTGCGCCATCGGACCGCCCGACGGCTGGTCCGAAGCTGCGCGCTCTCACGCTCAGCTTCAGCTCTCTTTTGGCGCCATCACAATGGCTCACGAACTCGCACGGCTCGTCGCCGCCGAGCAGCTTTATCGCGCATGTACAATTCTCGCTGGACACCCCTATCACGGCGGCCACTGAAGTCAATCTCATAAAGCGAACCCTGAGCCGATCATGAGCGAATCTCGACAAGGTCTCATCCTCATCCACACCGGCCCCGGCAAAGGCAAAACCACCGCCGCTCTCGGCGTTGGCCTGCGCGCCGTCGGCCTGGGCATGCGCGTCCTCATGCTCCAGTTCCTCAAAGGCTCCTGGCACTACGGCGAACTCGACGGCGTCAAAGCCTTCGGAGACAACTTCATCCTCAAACAGCTTGGCCGCGGCTTCGTTAAAGTTGGCGGCGCTGAAACCGACCCGGAAGACATCCGCATGGTCGAGGCTGCCTGGGACGAAGCGCGCGCCGCCATCCTCTCCGGCGAATGGGATATCGTCATCCTCGACGAAATCAACTACGCCATCGGCTACGGCATGCTCGATCCCGCGCTCGTCGTCCAAACCCTCACCCAACGCCCGGAGATGGTCCACGTCATCCTTACCGGGCGCAACGCCCACCCTTCGCTTGTCGAGATCGCCGACACCGTCACCGAGATGCGCGAGGTCAAGCACGCCTATCAGAAGGGCATTCTCGCCCAGCGCGGCATCGAATACTGAAATCAGGAGGAGATACATGGACCAAGCTCGACACTACCGCTGGAGCGACCTGCCGCTCGAAGCCATGAAGACCGGCATTGATCGCCACTTCGTCGTCGGCGCCGACACCATGCTCGCTCGCATCCTGCTGGCAAAGGACGCGCACGTACCTCGTCACAGCCACCCCAACGAACAGATCACCTACGTCCTCTCCGGCGCGCTTCGTTTCGTCTTCGACGACCGTGAAGTCACCGTTCACGCCGGGGAAGTGCTTTGCATCCCGCCCAACCTGCCCCACGAAGCCTTCGCCCTCGAAGACACCGTCGATCTCGACATCTTCCAGCCGCCTCGCGCCGACTGGCTCAACGGCTCCGACGCCTATCTCCGACGATGACCGGTTTCCGGCCCGGACTCCGGCCGCTGCTCACCCACTGGCCTTCCGCGCACTCGGCCAGACTCAGCCACGCACCCCGATTCGGTTTTGATATAGTGAAAATCCGATAACTGTAGCACGCGACCCTCGTCTGACAAAGCAGCAGAACAAGACCGTCGAATCTGCGCCGCAGCCATCCTTCTAAAAATCGTGGCCCGGCGTCCAGTCCGATATTCACGGCCGACCTGGATCGACTGGAATTGCACTTCTGGCCCTCTGCCAAAACATCGCTCCTGCACAGCGGCGGTCTCTCTTGTCGTGATGCCCCATTCTCCCCAACTTGCCGCACTTCTCGGTTTTTGTCTGCTCGCCATGCCGTTTGCTTCTGCTGCCTCCGCCGAAACCCCGACACCGAACCGCCCCGCATTCGATCCCCATCCCGCAGCGCCCGTCCGGTACAATGAAATGGTTATGTCCTGGTTCAAGCGAGAAGAGTCAAGCGTGGAAGGTGCCGCCGACAGCGAAGAGTCGCGCGTCCGCACCGAGGGCCTCTGGAGCAAGTGTGACGGCTGCCGACAAATCCTCTTCAAAGCCGACATCGACGCCAACCTCCACGTCTGCCCCAAATGTGGCAAACACTTCAAGATGGGTGCGCGCGAGCGCATCGCGCTGCTGCTGGAGCCGGGTTACTCCCTCGTCGATGGCAACCTCGAATCCACCGACCCGCTCCACTTCGTCGATCGCAAGCCCTATCGCGAACGCCTCGTCGCCGCTCAGCGCCAGACCGGACTCCGCGACGCCATCGTCAACGCCGTCGGCCACATCGGCCCGCATCCGGTCGTCGTCAGCGCCATGGAATACAGCTTCATCGGTGGCAGCATGGGCGCGGTCGTCGGCGAAACCATCGCCCGCGCCATCGACCGCTGCCTGGAGACGCGCAGCGCGCTTATCATCCTCGCCGCTTCCGGCGGCGCGCGCATGATGGAGGGCGTCGTCAGCCTGATGCAACTGGCCAAGATCGCCACCGGCCTCGCGCAAATGGACGATCTCGGCCTGCCCTACATCTGCGTGCTCACCGACCCGACCACCGGCGGCGTCACCGCCAGCTTCGCCATGCTCGGCGACCTCAACATCGCCGAACCCGGCGCGCTCATTGGCTTCGCGGGACCGCGCGTCATCGAGCAGACCATCCGCCAGAAGCTCCCCGAAGGCTTCCAGCGCTCCGAATTCCTGCTCGAGCATGGCTTCCTCGACGCCGTCGTTCCCCGCGCCGAACTCAAAGCTTACATCTCTCGCGCCCTCGACTTCATGCGCTGAGCCGCGCCGTTGCCTGGCTCACCGGCATCGCTTCGACATGGTTCGCCGCATCCCCTCCCAGCGCATCGCCGTAGCCCGCATACACTCCCTCGAAGACCGCATCCCAGGTTGCTGTGAGCGCAAACCTGCGCGCATTCGCCCGCATCGCCGCCAGCCGCTCAGGATCTTCCACCAGCGCCTCAATCGCCGCTGCAAATTCCCTGTCCGGCGCAATGCACCCCACCGGCCCTCCCACCACGCGCGCCGCTTCGCGCACGATCGTCGCCGGGCCGCCATCCGGCGTCACCACCGTCGGCACTCCCGAGGCAAGCGCCTCCAGCACCACATTGCCAAAGGTATCGGTATGCGACGGAAATACAAACAGGTCCATGGCCGCGTACGCTGCCGCCAGCGCCTCGCCGCGCAACACCCCGGCAAACTCCGAATCCGGCATCCGTTCGCGTAACATCGTCTCTTCGCTTCCCTGTCCCACCACCACAAACCGAATATTCCGCAGCCCGCTCGCAAGCAGCTGATCGTGTATCGCCGCCAGCAGCGCCACGTTTTTCTCCACCGACAACCGACCCACAAATCCCAGCGTGAAAGCTCCCGTCTGGCGCCGCCGCCGCACCGGAGTGAACAGGCTCGTATCCACGCCGCGCGGCATCCGATGGCATGGTCGTCCGGTCAGCCCGGTCAACTGCTCACACAGCGCCCCGCTCGGCGCAAACAGCACCTGTGCCCTTGCATAAAACCGCGCCGTCGCCGCCAGCGTCCACTCTTCCACAATGCGGCTCGCCGTGCGCGGCTGCTCGCCCGGCAACAGCTTGAAGAGCCACTCGGATCGCCGCGCCAGATACTCATGCACATTCGTGTGCCAGCTTGCAGCCAACGGTAAACCATACTGCGCCGCCACCGCCGCGCCCAGCATTCCCAGTTCACTCGGCCCGGTAATGTGGATCAGCGTTGGCGCAAACTCCTCCAGCACTTCGCCGATCGCCGGAATATGGCGAGCATACGCCGGATCAAAGCTCAGGTCTTTCTCCAGCGCAAACGAAAGCGCCCCGCGCGGCAGCTCCAGCGTCCACACATTGCCTTCCCGCCGCAGCGCCGGGCTGCTGTCCCCGGCTCGCACACACAGAAACGGCAGATTTCGCCTCCGCGCAAAAGCCTCAAAGTGGCGACTCGTATGCGCCACTCCATTCACCTCATGAAACGAATCCGGAAAATAGGCCACGCGCGGCAACTGCGCGGAGAGGGAGTGAGAAGACATTGCGGACTCCTGATTGCTGCAAACAGGCGCACAAACGCCGCGCCCCTGCGGTTCGGGCCTTGCGTGGATACTTCCCTGACTATCAGATTGCTGTTTCCCCGCGACTGCTCCTTACGCCGTCTCGCGCTCGCCCAGTTCAAAGCGCAGCTCGTCGGCATCGCTCCACGCATAGCGCAGACTCGAGCTGAGCGGACGTCGGCCCAGCGACCGTGCCGTCGCCAAAATCATCCGCATCGAGCGCGGCGCCTGACCCCGCGGCCAGATCGCGCTCAACGGACGAATCTCGCCTCTGGCATCCGGGTGAAAGACGCGATCATCCCAGCACTGCGAACCCAGCGGAAACTCTGGAAAATCCCGAATCGCGTCGATCGTCGATTGCAGAATGCGCATCTTCCACGGCTCGGCATACTGCGGCAGGAAGAGCACCTCGCTGCGCCGTTCGTAGCGCACCTCATGCACAAACTCCGTGAAGCTGCTCGCGTTCGTCAGGTTGATGTTCGCGTTCGCTTCCACGCCATGCCGATCGCCGCCCGCCACCAGCAGCATATTCCACTGCTCGGCCAGCCGCCGCGCCGCGCGATTCTCCGCCCAGTTCCGCAGCCCGTTCAGCTCCAGCGCATGAAAATAGTTGCCATACTTCAGCAGAAACTCATTCACCAGAAAGTTATGCCGATCTCGCCCGATCAGATACAAATCCCACATCGGATGGTTCAGCACCACCAGCACATCGCGCTCCTGGTTCAGCTCGGCCAGAATCTCGCCCAGTTGCTCATCCGCCGGATTCGCCGTAAACGCGTTCAGCCGGGCAATCCACTCCGCCGCCCGCGCGCTCGGCAGATTATGCACGCCGATGTGAAACGACTGCACATCACTATACGGTGCCGACCACTCGACCGAGATCGGCACATGCCGCGAACGGTCCATCGTCCGCAACATCAACGGTGCGCGAATGTCATCATGATCCGTAATCGAGACCAGCGAGCGGAGACCCAGCTTTTCGATCTGGCCGCTTTCGAGATCCCACGCCAGCTTTGGCGTCAGCGGCGGCGTCCAGTAGCTGCGCAGCCAGTCAATGCGGATGCCGTGACGATCCCACGATCGCCGATCCAGATACCGCATCAGCGGACGCACAAACCCATACTGCGCCGTCCAGTCCGCCACAAAGGAAAGCGTCTCCTGGGATTGGTTCGTGTGGCTGTGCAGCGAAACGCCTGTTGAGTATTTTTCAACGGAGCGAGGGTCGCGCCATAGATATGAGATCGAGGTTGATGGCATAGGGTCGGTCGTCCTCCTGATCCGCTCAATCTGCGGCTTCAGTATCGCCGTCCACTCATCAACAGACCGTGAAAACCCCGCGAATTTCCGTTCAATCGCGGCGTTTCTCCGGACTTTAGCCGGACTAAGCACGTATTTTTCGGGTCTCTCCGACATTCTGACACTCACAACTTCTCAGCCTGCGACCGAGTCCTATCGTCCACTATACGTTGGTTTTGGCAAATTCCGGACCAAGAAATGCTTCGATATTGATTGCGGGTTCTGCCGAAGGAACAGGCTCCGCCGAAAGATGATTCGCCGTCAAACCGTCCCGCAACATCGCAAACGCCTCTTCCGGTGTATCGGCAAACTGGAAAAGCTCGACATCCTTGGGCGAAATCGATCCGCAATCCACCAGGGCATTCAGGTTGATCACACGCTTCCAGTACTCTGACCCATAGATCACCACCGTCATCTTCTTGGCCAGCTTATGGGTCTGCGACAGCGTCAACAGCTCAAACATCTCGTCCAGCGTCCCAAATCCCCCGGGAAAAACCACCAGCGCCTTCGCCAGATACGCAAACCACAGCTTGCGCATGAAAAAGTAGTGAAACTCGAAGTTCAGCTCCGGCGTAATGTATGGGTTCGGATGCTGCTCAAACGGCAGCCGGATATTCAGTCCGATCGACTTGCCGCCCGCCTCATACGCCCCGCGATTGGCCGCTTCCATAATCCCCGGTCCGCCGCCTGAAGTGATCACAAAACGATGTCGCCCCGGTGGATTCGACGGCACCGTCGCCGCCCACCGCGTCACCATCCCGGCCAGTCTGCGCGCATCCTCGTAGTAGCGCGCCATCTCCACCGCCGCCACCGCTCGATGACGTTGCAACTCGCTCGCGGAACCTTCCTCGATCGACCGCGCTGTCGCCGGCTGCTCTTCCGGCGGAGCCAGTTGCGCCGAACCGGTATTGTCCAGCAGCTCCAGCGCCCGGTCCGCCTCCGCACGGCTGTGGAACCGCGCCGAACCAAAGAAAACAATTGTGTCCTGAATCCGTTCTCGCCGAAATCGCGCCAGCGGCTCCGTATACTCGGCCAGAATCCGAATCAGCCGACCCTCCGGGCTATTCAAAAACTCCGGATTTTCATAGGCCAGCGGCGCCCGTTCCAGCGGCGTCGGCGGTTGCTGCTCTGCCATTCTTAGGCTCCATTTCCAGATTGTTCGTGCGAAGTCGCAATTCGAACCGATGCGACAGAACAGTCTACCCGGTGCGCGATATCTTCGGCGACCTCTCCGCTACCGCTCCCACTCCTTAGACGAACGAATCGCCCCATCGAGAGCCAGCCACAGATTCAACAGCCCCAGCCCGGAGACCACCCCCCGCACCGCGCCGCTTGTCAAAAACGGCAGCATCGCAGGCGCGTGCAGAAACAGCGGATTGTTATCCCACAGCGGGCGAAACCAAGGCACAAAACACAGCGCCAGTCCCAGATACAGCCGCACCAGCACCGCAATCATCAGTTCCGTCTGCCGCAGCCATCGCGGCACAGCCACCACGCTCCCACGCCCAGCCGGGATCGCAGAGGCCTCATGCGGACCGACAGGAAATACCGGTTTGGAGCTGGACTCTGTCATTCGATGCCCTGCGAACCGAGTGCGTCTCTCTGGAACGTACCACAACCGACCGCCCTGCAAGCTCGCGCGACTCTTCTCAGTCGTTGCGCCGCTTCGGACGCTGGTTCGCCTGCAATATCTTCTTGCGCAACCGCAGATTCTTCGGCGTCACTTCCACCAGCTCATCCTCGGCAATGAACTCGATCGCCTGCTCCAGATTCATCAGCCGATGCGGAGCCAGCCGCAGCGCATCGTCCGCGCTCGACGCCCGCATATTCGTCAGCTTCTTCTCCCGCACCACGTTCACGTCCAGGTCGTTGTCCCGCGAGTGCTCACCGACTATCATTCCCTCATACACATCCACGCCCGCGCCCAGCAGCAGCACCCCGCGATCCTGCAATCCGTGCAGCGAATACGTCGTCGTCACGCCCTGCCGGTCGCTGATCAACACCCCCGAAGGCCGCTGCGGAATCTCGCCCTGATACGGCATATAGCCGTCAAACAGCGTATTCATCACAATCGTCCCGCGCGTCTCCGTCAACATCTCGCTGCGCAGCCCGATGATCCCGCGGCTCGGCACGCGAAACTCCATCCGCACACGCCCCGATCCGTGATTGTGCATCTTCGTCATCTCGCCCTTGCGCGGCCCCAGCTTCTCGATCACCACGCCCGTATACTCCTCCGGCACGTCGATCGTCACATGCTCCACCGGCTCCATCCGCACGCCGTCCACCGTCTTCGTCACAATCTCCGGACGGCCCACGCTCAGCTCAAAGCCCTCCCGCCGCATCATCTCGATCAGCACCCCAAGCTGCATCTCCCCGCGGCCCAGCACCTTGAAGCTGTCCGGCGAATCCGCCTCCTCCACGCGAATCGAGACATTCGTCAGCAGCTCACGATCCAGACGTTCGCGCAGATTCCGGCTCGTCACCAGCGAGCCTTCCTTGCCGCAGAACGGCGAGTTGTTCACCGAAAACTGCATCGCAATCGTCGGCTCGTCGATCACAATCAGCGGCAGCGGAGCCGGATTCGCCAGGCTCGTAATCGTCTCCCCGATCGTGATCCCCTCAATGCCGGCAATCGCCACAATATCGCCAATCTCCGTCGTCGCCGTCTCCGTCCGCTTCAGCCCGGCAAAGGTAAACAGCTTGGTGATCTTCGTCTTCTGCAGCGAAAGATCCCGCCGCGAAACCGCCACCTCGTCGCCCACATTCAGCGTCCCCTGGAAGACCCGCGCAATCGCGATCCGGCCAAAGTACTCCGAATAATCCAGGTTCGTCACCAGAATCTGCAACGGTGCTTCCGGGTCGCCCGTCGCCGCCGGAATCGTCTTCACAATCGCCTGAAACAGCGGCTCCAGATCCGTCCCCGGCGTCTGCAGATCCGTCGTCGCCGTCCCCGTCTTCGCCACCGTATACAGCACCGGAAAATCCAGTTGCTCTTCTTCCGCGTCCAGGTCGATGAACAGGTCATACACCTCGTTCAACACCTCCTGCGCGCGCGCATCCGGGCGATCGATCTTGTTAATCACCACCATCGGCTTCAGCTTCGCTTCCAGCGCCTTCGCCAACACATAGCGCGTCTGCGGCAACGGACCCTCCGCCGCATCCACCAGCAGCATCACGCCGTCCACCATCTTCAACCCGCGCTCCACCTCGCCGCCAAAGTCGGCATGGCCCGGCGTATCGATGATGTTGATCTTGCCTCCGCCATAGAAAATGGCCGTATTCTTGGCCAGAATCGTGATCCCACGCTCCCGCTCCAGGTCGTTGGAGTCCATCACGCGGTCGGCCACCTGCTCATTGGCGCGAAAGGTTCCGGACTGGCGAAGCATGGCATCGACCAGTGTGGTCTTGCCGTGGTCCACGTGGGCAATAATGGCAATGTTGCGAATCGTCTGGCTCAAAAGAAATTTCCTTCTCCGGTTCACACAGGCAGGCGCGCGCTCACGCGCCACTGCCGGATCGGTTGTTCGTCTCGATCCCCGCTGCCCGGCAAATCCGGCCTCGCAGCCCGCATTCTCGGCTGCGCAACGGGCGCTGCACAGCAAACGCCACACGGCAATCGCTGCACAACAGGTTTTGTCCGGCTCATCGCGCGAACAGAAGCGCCGGATCGCGCCCTCTGACCGCGCAATCCCGCAATCTTATTCTACCAGCAGCGCACAATTGCGGGGATCTGCTCTCGCTTCTTTCGCGGCCATTCCCGAAGGGAATCTGCTGTTTTCGTTGCCGTTGCCCTGGCTTTTTGGTTGTCATTCCCGCAGGGAATCTGCTTCTTCTTTTGCCTTTGCTTTTTGGTTGTCATTCCCGCAGGGAATCTGCTGTTGCAGTTGCCGCCCACTGCAAACCATCCCGCGACCCCGTGAAGCGCAACCCACGATCCCATCCTCCTAATCAAACAACTCGCAAAAATTCGCTTAACGTTCGCCTTTCCTCATCACTACTTTTCTCGCAACTATTGTTTGCTTCGCCCTGCCTCTCGTTCTCCTGTTGATGCACGAGGATTGCACGGTTTCCATTTCTCCACACTCCACCTTCCACGCGCTGCTCGCCGCGCAGATCGAAGTCTATTTTTTGCCAGGAAAATCTCGCCGAAAGGATACCCTCCCTATGAAACTTCTATCTCCCGCCACTTGTCCTAGGGAACCTCTGCACAAGTCTGCAAGCCGCGTCGTATTTGAATAAACTGGAAGCATGAAGCGAATGGCGCGTTTTCAGCAGACGTTTGCATCGCAGTCCAGTTTTGCGAAGTATGGTCGTAAGAGC
>JAJZEA010000081.1 GCA_021851335.1 Acidobacteriota bacterium
GGGCCGTTCCGGTATGAGTTCATCGTCGGCTCGCTCAAGGGGCACACGGATTTCAACGATCCGTGGGTGCATGCAGAGAAGATCAGCATGAAACCGACCAGGAACTTCGAGGTCGGCTTTGAGCGAACGGTGATCTGGGGTGGGGAAGGTCATGTGCCGATTACGATCCACTCGTTCCTGAAGAGCTTTTTCAGCTTCCAGAATGTGAGCTATGCGGAGAAGTTTTCACGCAACGATCCCGGTGCTCGCTTTGGCGCCTTTGATGTGAATTACCGAATGCCTTTTCTGCGCAACTGGTTGACCTTCATTGTGGACTCCGAGGCACACGACGATGTGTCACCGGTTTCGGCGCCACGTCGGGCGGACTTTACGACCGGGTTTTATCTGTCGCACGTGCCGGGATTGCCGAAGTTGGATCTTCGCACCGAGGCGATCATGGATGATCAATCCACTTCGAGCAGCGTCGGCGGCAAGTTTACGTATTACGAAGCCGAAGTGCCGCAGGGATATACCAACCAGGGACAGATCTTCGGCCACTGGATGGGGCGCGAAGGTAAAGGCGGCGAGGCTTGGTCGACGTGGCACTTTAATCCGAAGGAGTGGATCACGGTGAACTGGCGACGCCAGAAGAACGCCAAGGACTTCATCCCCGGTGGCACTACGCTGGACGACTACGGAGTGCAGGTGGTCAAGCGCATTACGCCGGAGATCGAACTGGATGGAACGTTCACTTATGAGGGATACAAAGCGCCGGTCTATCGGGCCGGAGAGCAGACAGTGACCGCGACAACGATTCAACTGACGTGGTTCCCGACGCGGAAGGTGAGCTTCTGAGGCGTATGTAATGTGCGAGGCAACGGCGGGGCGGATCGAAGTTGATCCGCCCCGATGCTTTGTGGTTCCTGAGCGCTCTCAGGCAAGCATCTGGATGCCTGCGGAGCTGTAAAGGCGCGTGATGTATTCCATATCGCGCAGGCCTTCTTCGCCGGGCGTCTTCGGCGTCTGGTTGTGGTGCACGCAGTGGGAGAAGTGATTGGCCTCCGCGGTGAACTGATAGGGGTCTTTCTGGATGTTGGGTTCGTCGAGCGATATCCATTTGCCCGAGGCGTCCTGGTACTCGGCGCGCAGGCGGAGGCCGTCGTAGTTGAAGGCCGGGCGGGCTTCGATCCAGCCCTTGGAACCGTAAACGTGGAAGTAGCCGTCCATGTTGGAACCGTAGGTGGTGTTGCAACTGGCAACGACGCCGGAGGGAAACTTGGTGTTCCAGACCAGATTTTCCTCCACCTGGCGGAAGCGCGGATCGGCGGGATCGCTGAAGGCGTAGGCATGAAGGTCGGCGGGTTCCTCGCCGGTGAGGTAGCGCGTGGCGTTGAGGCAATAGATGCCGACGTCCATCAGCGGTCCGCCGCCGGCAAGCTTCTTGTTGAGCCGCCACTCGGTGGCCCCGATGTTGAAGCCGAAGGCGCTCTGGATACTCTCGACTTTGCCGATGGCTCCGCTGCGGATGAGGCTGACGGCCTTGAGATTGGTCGGCTCATAGTGGCAGCGGTAAGCGATCATCAGCTTCACGTTGGCCTGTTTGCAGGCGTCGATCATGGCGTGTGCTTCGGTCACGTTGATACACATGGGTTTTTCGCAGAGGACGTGCTTGCCGGCTTTGGCCGAGCGGATGGTGTACTCGGCGTGCATGCTGTTCGGCAGCGCGACGTATACGGCATCGACGTTGGGGTTGTCGCGGAAACTGTCCATGTTTTCGTAGTTGTAGATGGAGGATTTGGGAACGCCATATTTTTCGGCGTAGCGCGCGGCCTTGTCGGGATGGCCGCTCACGAGGGCAGTGACCTTCGAGTTGGGGCTGTGCTGGATGCCGTCCATGAAGTGATCGGCGATGCGCCCGAGGCCGATGATGGCGTAGCCGACGGGTTTGTCGGCAGGCTGGGCGATGAGCGGCGGCGCGAAACGCGCAGCCATGGCGGCTGCGCTGGCGATGGTGAACTGGCGGCGTGTGAGGGACATGTTGCGCTCCTTGCATGAGGCGAAATGAGTTTGAAGACAGGGAAATCGAAGCCCGGTTTTGCGGGTCGAGTATACGCGCAGGCAGAGAGGGCTGACAAAGGAATTCTGCAATACATGCGCGGAAGCCGAAGTGCAGGATCGTGCGTAGAAAAGCGATTGCGCGCGAGGGCGCACAAGGATGACCGCGCCTGCGGTTGGGAGGGTGTGCAGAGAGTCGGATCCACCGCGCAGCAATCAGATACACTCAGAGGCGATGCGCGTGATGGGAATCGACTGCGGAACGGAAGTGACGGGCTGGGGCGTGGTGGAAAGCGATCCGACGGCCCGGTCGCCGATGCTGTTGTGCCGGGGCTACGGGGTGGTGCGTCTGGCCAAGCCGAAGTCGCTTCCTCTGCGGCTGCGGCAGGTGTTTGAGGAACTCTCAGAAAAGATGGCGCATTTTGCGCCGGATGTGGTGGCAATTGAAGAGGTTTTCTACTCGGTGAATGCGAAGTCCGCGCTCAAGCTGGGGCAGGTGCGTGGCGTGGCGCTGTTGACCGCGGGCGTGGCGGGGTTGCCGGTGGCCGAATATGCGCCGCTCAGCATCAAATCCGCCGTAGTGGGCTATGGGCTGGCGGGCAAGGAGCAGGTGCAGTTCATGGTGGCGCGTCTGCTGGCGCTGGACAAGATTCCTGAGCCAGCCGATGCCGCCGATGCGCTGGCCATCGCGATCTGTCATCTGCATACGGCGGAAACGCAGGCGATGCAGCGGTTGCCGAGCCGCAATTAGGCGGAATTGCGAGGCGGACAAATCGGAGAGCGCAGCGGCTGAATTCTGCGTCCTTGCAGCGAGCGGGATATTTTTTGTGCGGATCGATTTTGAACGAATGGATTTTGAGCGGATCGAGGATGACAGATTGCCGTGGATCGCGAAGACAGGATTTCGTGTGATTCGGAGCAACTTTTCGTGGGAAACTCCGGTCTGAGCAAAGAGATAGCGCGCCGCGGCTGGCAATACGGCGACAAGGAGCATGCATGAGAGGGAAGAGTTGCATCGAGATGGTTTGCTGGCGCGCGGGAGCTTATGCACTTGTTTCGGCGGTGGCGCTGACCACGGCCTGCCTGGCGCAAAGCCCTGATGGTAGTGGTGCAAGTGGTGGCAACGCGCGCGCGGCACGGCTGAGCAGCGTGGATGGACAAGTGCAGGTGGTGGTCGATGGCCAGATCGTCGCAGACCCGGCATATGTGAATCTGCCGCTTTTTGAAGGCTCCCAAGTGGTGACGCGCAATGACGGACGAGCCGAAATTCAGATCGACGACGGCAACATTATTCGCGTGACGCCGAATAGCACGGTGACCCTGACGGCGCTGGCTGGATCACAAGGCGATACGAAGACGGAAGTCGTGGTCAATGCCGGGCAGGTGTACTGTGAGTTGCAGCCGAGCACAGAGAGTCGCCGGGTGAGAATTGATTTCGGGGCAACAAGCGTCGTCCCCAGCGCGTTCAGTGTGGTGCGCGTAAACTATGACACCGATCCTGGGGTCATGGCTGTCTTCTCCGGTCAGGTGCATGTGACGCGTGGCGATAGTCTGGCGGTGGACGCGCATGGAGGGCAGACGCTGAGTCTGGACCCAAACGACCCGACGGCGTATAACCTGGCAGACTCGATCCAGCAGGACTCGTGGGACCAGTGGAATACCGATCGCGACAACGCAGCGATGGCTGCGGAGTCGGCGAAGACACCGGCAAGCGTGCAGTTGAGCGGCGAGGAAGCGACAGGCGTGAGCGATCTCGATGCCAACGGCAACTGGTATGACGTGCCGGGACAAGGGTATGTGTGGTCGCCGTATGACGCGCAGGGAGCAGGGCAGAACTGGGACCCGTATGGATATGGCTACTGGACGAGTTATCCGGGCGCAGGCTACGTGTGGATTTCTGGCTATAACTGGGGTTACGCGCCGTATAACTGCGGAAGCTGGAATTTCTATGGCGGCTTTGGGTGGGGGTGGAATCCACGCGGAGGATGCAATCCGTGGTGGCGTCGCCGTCGCTGGGCGGCCAACATGGGCAATGTGCCGGGTGATTATCGTCTGCCGATGAGGCCACGCGGGCTAACGGGAACGGGCGTAGCGCGGGTGGTGGCGACGGGCGGATTGCCGGGTACAGCCAGGCCGCTGCGCTACAAGCCAGTTCTGGTGGACCGCAGGCCATCGAGCGGCGTCAATGCGTATCTGGGATTTCATCCTGGACAGCCGATGCTGGCAGGCGGTCAACTGATCTCGCCCATGAAGACGATTGCGGCGCGAACCTCGTATTTGCGCTCGTACACGTATCTGAGCGACCGGACGCCGAGTTCGGTGAAGCAGGGAATCGATGGCGGTCGGCTGGCGTATGCTCCGGGCGGCATCCGTTCGCCTTACTCTCATGCGACATCGATGAGCGGGACGCGGCCCACAACGGGACATGGTTCCTACTACAGTGGAATGCATGGCGGAGCGATGCACATGGGCGGTGGGGTGCCGCATGGCAGCATGGGCAGCTCGCATCACTGAGCGGCGGTCAATGCGTGATGGAGCGCAGCGAATTGGTCGAGCGATAGCTCCTCGGCGCGAGCCTGGGGCGGTGTGCTGGTCTGGTGCAGAGCTTGTGCAATGTGGGCTGCGGTGTATCCAGCAGCGCGGAGATTGTTGGACAGCGTTTTGCGCTTCTGCGCAAAGGCGGATTTGAGCAGTCTGGAGAATGATGCGGCATCCAGATCCAGAGCCTGGAAACGCGGCGCAAATCTCCAGCGGAAGACCGTCGAGTGGACCTCCGGCGGTGGCGAAAAAGCATCAGGCGGAAGCGTGAAGAGCGGCGTGGCTATGCCGTGGAGCGCGCACAGTACGGTCAGCAGTCCGTAGTCGCGTGTTTCGGGTTGCGCGGTCACGCGGTCGGCGACCTCGCGCTGAACCATGAGAACGGCGGCATCGAGCGGCGACGGTTCTGACGCGACGACACTGGCTGCCAGGTGCAGCAGGATGGGCGAGGTGATGTAGTAGGGCAGGTTGCCAACGACCAGCAGCGGCTGGCCGATCTGGCGTGAAGCGGCGGCAAAGTCAAAGGTGAGCACATCCTGCTCGACGATCTCTACCCTGGGTTGCATTATTTGGGCCTGCGTCATGGCGAAGCGTTCACGGAGCGCAGCGGCCAGGGCAGGGTCGACCTCGACCGCGATCAGCCGCTCGGCGCGCGTGGCCAGCAGATCAGTGATGGCTCCGCGACCGGGGCCGATCTCGACGACTGTGCGTTGGTCGAGCGGTCCAAGGGCATCGACAATGCGCTCGATGGCGGCGTGGTCGTGGAGGAAGTTCTGGCCGAGTCTGGATTTGGGCGGCAGGGCGTGGCTCGCTTTCAATGGCACAGGATGGAGTATGTCGAGCGTAGTAGACTTGGCCTTTGAGCGATGCCGCGGACGGCGTGAGCCAAAGCGGCAGCGCAACAACGCAGGAGTCTTCCGATGCATATTGTATTTGCTGCCTCAGAGTGTGTGCCGTTTGCCAAGACAGGTGGCCTGGCCGATGTGGTGGGAGCGCTGCCGCCGGAGCTGGTGAAGCTGGGCCATCGTGTGACGGTGTATCTGCCGCTGTATCGGTCGGCGCAGGCCTTTGTGCCGGAGCCGCGCTCCTATGCGGTGCGTTCGCTGACAATTCCGTTTCCGTTTTACAACCGGTTTGTGGGGGTGGTGGACGGCGGCCAGCGCGAAGGAGTGCAATACTACTTCATTGATTGTCCGGAATTGTTTGATCGTGAAGGCTTTTACGGTCCACGCGGTGGTGGAGATTATGCGGATAATGCGGAGCGCTACGGACTGTTTTCGCGCGCAGTGCTGGAGGCGACCAAGCTGCTGGGCGTGCCGGATGTCTTCCATGTGCATGATTGGCAGACGGCGATTCTGCCGGTGTTGCTGCGGACGTTGTATGTCTTTGACCCAGTGCTGCGAAATGTGGGTGTGGTGTTGACGGTGCATAACGCGGGCTATCAGGGTTGGTTTCCGCCGCGGACGACGGAGTTGCTGCTGCTGCCGTGGGATCTGTTCACCTTTGACAAGGTGGAGCAGAACGACACCTTCAACTTTCTGAAGGGCGGCCTGGTCGTGAGCGACTACATGACGACGGTCAGCCCGACCTATGCGCGGGAGATACAGGGGCCGGAGTTTGGCGAGGGGATGGAGTCGATCTTCAGCCGACGGCATTGGGATCTGCGCGGGATTCTGAATGGGGTGGATTATGCGCAGTGGAACCCGGCCTGCGATGCGCATCTGGCGGCGCACTACACGGCGGAGGAGTTGACGGGTAAGGCGGAGTGCAGGCGCGACCTGTTGCACGCCTTTGGGCTGGAGCACATCGCGGAGACCACTCCGATACTGGGAATTGTTTCGCGCTTTGCGACGCAAAAGGGCTTTGACATGCTGGCGGCGATCAGCGACCAGCTTGCCGAGCGGGAGATTGCACTGATTGCGCTGGGAACCGGCGAGCCGTATTACGAGAGCTTCTTCCGCAGCTTTGCGGCGCGATATCCGGAGAAGGTGGCCGTGCAGGTGAAATACGACGACGCGATGGCGCACAAGATCGAAGCCGGCGCGGATATCTTCCTGATGCCGTCGCGGTATGAGCCGTGCGGGCTGAACCAGATTTACTCGATGAAGTATGGGACGATCCCCGTGGTGCGAGCGACGGGCGGACTGGAAGATACGGTCGAGGAGTGGAATGCCGACCAGAAAACGGGCACCGGCTTCAAGTTTTCCGGCTATCACCCGGGCGATTTTCTATGGGCCATCGACCGCGCGCTGTGGGTCTTTGCCAACGATCCCGCAGGCTGGCAGACGCTGATGCGGAACGGAATGGCGCGTGACTACGGGTGGGAGCACCCGGCGCGGGAGTATGTGGAAGTGTATGAGGAAGTGCTGCGTCGGCGGGGATGAGGGAGCGGGAGATCCGCCGAGCAGATTACGCGAGCAAATTGCGAGAACTGGTCATTTATAGGGAATTTATCGAAGAATTGGGAGTTTGGCGTATAAATGGGTAAATTCCCTATAAATGGGAAAGTTATCTGGGATTGAAATCAACCGTCCCTCTATAGTGCGAGTTGACTGGATAACTACAACTGGACTATCCACTCAACCTGAGCGCTTATGGAGTACACATCCTGAGGGCAAGGTCAGAAGCCGATATGACTGCACACGAAAAATCTTCGGA
>JAJZEA010000082.1 GCA_021851335.1 Acidobacteriota bacterium
TGGCTCAATCGCTTCCGCAAACTACTGGTGAGCTTCGAGAAAACAGCGGACAGCTACGTTGCTCTTTTATCACTGGCCGCCGCTATGATCTGCTGGAGACAAACAGTTTCTATTTACGGATAAGTTCAAAGAGACCTTTGTCGACACCCTGTTTTCCCGGAAGCCCGTTGGATGGGCAGGAAAAACCGCCACTACTCGTCGGGAAGAGTTGATGGAGACTGTGCTTGGCGGTGGATATCCTCTCGCGATTGCCCGCCAGAGTGCCACGCGCCGCAACGCCTGGTTTCAATCCTACATCATGACAATCCTCCAGCGAGACATCCGCGATCTGGCGAATATTTCCGACATGACGTCCGTTCCTCGCCTGCTCTCTGTGGTGGCTGCACATGCTGGCGGTTTGCTGAATTTCGCTGACCTGTCGCGGTCCGTCGCCCTTCCGCAGACGACGTTGAAACGCTACTTCGCCCTGCTCGAAGCGACCTTCCTCGTGCAACTGCTGCGCCCCTGGGCAAAGAACCTGGGAAAGCGAATCATTCAGACGCCCAAGGTCTATCTGAATGACACGGGATTATTGGCTCACTTGCTGGGAGCCACCGTCGACCGCCTGACGGCAGAGGGAAACCTGGCCGGAGCAATGCTCGAAAACTTCGTTTTCATGGAGTTGCGGAAGCAGTCCACATGGAGCGAGACGCAGCCTGAGCTTTTCTACTGGCGCACGGCGTCGGGGCAAGAGGTGGATCTCGTTCTGGAAGATCGCGCGGGACGAGTTGCCGGTGTGGAAGTCAAGGCCGCCGCAACGTTGAGCGCCAGCGATGTGCGCGGCTTGCAGGCAATGGCAACTGCTGCCGGCAAACAATGGGTCCGCGGGGTGGTGCTCTACACCGGCACAGGGGTCATTCCCTTTGGTACCAACCTGCACGCGGTTCCTATAAGCCGCCTTTGGGCGGCGTAGGCTCAAACATCTCACCGAGGGCATCCGCGGCATAAGCACAAGGGAAGGGAGTCCTCCTACCGTTGGAACGAAGAGAAGCGGAAGAGGAAAGGCTGGAGCGATACACAAAGCGCGCCTGGCCACCGAATCCGTAGGGCTGAACCCTACGGATCGGGGGGAAAAATGGGCGCAAGCGAAGCCTACTGGTCGACGGGCTTGGCGTCCCGCTATCGCTCGCCGCCAGCGGAGCGAACGTGCATGATGTCAAGTTGCTGGATGCCATACTGGATCGGGTTGTGATGGAGTCGCCGAGCGTTGAGGCGCTGCAGAATCTCAGTGCAGATGCGGGCTATAAAGGCGTGCCAGCCTGGAATGCCGTGGTATCACACAACTATCAGCCACACTTCAAACAACGCCGTGAAGATGCTCGTTTGAAGCGCTCTGAACCGGGATACAAAGCTCGCCGATGGGTGGTAGAGCGAACCCACTCGTAGCTGAACCGCTTCGGCGAATTACTGGTCAGTTTCGAGAAAACAAAGGACACCCACGTTGCTCATCTATCGCTGGCAACCGTCATGCTCTGTTGAGGCAAACTACTTCTATTTACGGATAAGCGCTACGTTGATTCCATCTCTTCGGAAAGAACCAACGGCTCCATCGATGCCATCCCTTTGCCGAAGGCGAGCTTCGGGTAGGCGTTCGCAAGCGAGGATACCATCACCTGCAAGAGCGCCGGTCCCTTATCAGCTTCGGACAGCCAGTCGACAGCATCGGAGACCTGCGAAGGTTCGTGAATTGTGCGGCTTTGTATCCCATAGGCTGATGCGACAGCACTGAAGTCAGGTGCCGAATAGCCCCACATCGTGGAATAGTAACGTCCAGCGAAATAACTCTGCTGGAATTGCCGAACCATCCCGTGACATTGGTTGTTAATCACGACCATCCTGAGCGGTAATGCGAGGCGAGTGACGGTTTGCAGTTCCTGAATATTACATTGAAATGATCCATCTCCAGCGATCATCACAACCGGCCGATCAGGCTGGCTGATCGACGCTCCTATCGCAGCCGGCAAGCCGAATCCCATCGATCCCATTCCGCCCGAAGTAAGAAAACGCTGACCGGGCTGAATCTCGAGTGACTGGGCCGCCCACATCTGGTGCTGACCTACATCGACAACGTATGCAGCCGCATCAGAGTTAGCTTGGGCCAACTGGTGCATGAATAGATTGGGGTTGATCCCTTCGGTGCCTTTAAGCTCTGCTGTATCAGGCCATTCAGACCGAAGGGAGTCAATAGTAGACATCCATTGGTGCGAAGACCGGGCTAACTGCTCTGCTACGGGAGCAAATACTTCGCGCAGCTTTTCAATGGCCGGTAATAATTGAGACACTACGCCGAGACAGCCTTTGATGCGATTATTGATTTCGGCTTGATCGCAGTCGACATGAAATATCCTTCGGCCTGCCTTGAAGTTCTCGGTATCCGCACCAGTCTGTCTCACATCCAGTCGGCTGCCGAGAACGAGCAGGAAATCCGACTCCGATACCGCGAGATTGGTCCAGCGGTTTCCATAACTGCCGATCAGGCCAGCGTTCAGGGGATGAGCCGAAGGTAGGACGTCGACTGCCATCAGAGAATGAACAACTGGTATATGCGCGATTTTGACGAGATTATGGAACGCGTCGATGGCACCGGCGGTGCGAATGCCCCCGCCGGCAAGGATCAGCGGCCTGCGGGACTCAAGAAGAGCGTCACGAATAAAAATGGCATCTGCTGTTTCCATGCCCGGCAAGACGTCAGCAAGGGGTTTCTTCACAGCGCGCTTGGGAGGGTTGATTTGCGCCCGCTGAACATCCATGGGGATATCGATAAGAACCGGACCGGGGCGGCCGCTAACAGCGAGTTCGAAAGCGTCGTCGAGAATTGCCGGAATCTGTTCTGGGTCGTCAACTGCCCATGCGCGCTTGACGATGGGCAGCACCATCTTGACGATGTCGGTCTCTTGGAAGCCTAATTGCCGAACACCGCTGTTGCCCTTTTGTTCGTCGCGATTCACTTGACCTGTGATGAAGACTGCTGGAGTTGAATCGAAGAAACAGCTACCTATCCCTGTCAGGAGATTTGTTGCTCCGGGGCCGCTAGTCGCCATGGCGACACTTGGAATGCGCGTAATTCTGCTGGCAGCTTCCGCCGCGAATGCCGCTCCTTGCTCGTGATGCATGCTCACAATTCGTGTTTGACCATGCCGATGAACGGCGTCGATCAAAAATGTAATCATGCCGCCGACAAGTTCAAACACGGCTGGTACTTGTCTTTCGCTAAGAAATTCGGCGATGTAGTCTGCTACTTGCATCTGCAACTCCCTTTCTTCTGCGGACGCACTGTCATCCATTTGAGATGTTTTCGTTCTCTGAGCAGGCCGCGTATCGATCTTTGTGCCACTGGATCGTTCGCTCTATACCTTCGGAGATATGAACCACGGGTTGCACTTGAGTCGCGGCACGGAGGCGCGATATGTTCGTCTCGAGGTGCAGTACACTGGTCGGAGCGATAAGGCACCTCGCCAATTCCGAGTAGAAGCGACGGATCGATACAGCCCCTGACTTTTGCAATAAACTCACGTAGAACAACGGCGCTTCCCGATCCAAGATTGAAAATCCCATCTACGTCGCCCTCCAGGACTGCGCAAAAACCAGAAGCGGCATCGGTCACGTAGAGAAAATCCCAAATCTGCTCACCCGCGGTTAGAGCAGGTTTCTCATCCCGCAGTAAAGCCCGAATGAGACTGGGAACCATGTGGCTCTCGTCATCCCCCGGCCCATATGCGGAAAGCAGGCGCAACCAGACAAAACGCATCTTGGATAGCGCGCAGAGTTGCTTAAGCAAGATACACAGCGCAAGCTTGGAAGATCCATAAGCGGTAACCGGAGCTGTTGGAAGATTCTCATGGAGAATTCCCGAATAGGGTCCGTACTCTGCCTGGGAATCGGCGCCGATGAACGTGGAGCAACCGGTGGCGCGTAAGACATCCCAGAGGTCCAGGCTGCCGTTGACATTGTCGGTAATCTGCGTTGTGTTATTACGGGCAGCACTGATAACTCCGGACCACACTAGATGGAAGGTAGCATCGACTGGGCTATTTCGGAGGAACTGCGATAACGCGGTCAAGTCCTGCAGGCTGCCGCGGACAATGGAAACCTGTGACAAACAATCTTGCAACCGCTCCGCATCCGAACCAGTACGCAGCAGAACTGTGAATGAGTGTCCGCACTCAAGCAACTCCCGCACCAGGTGCGAACCCAGAAATCCGGAAGCACCCGTTACCAGACAGCGCATTCGTTCATTACCGCCTCGCTCAAAGATGAGAGCATGTGCTCCAATATGGGTTCGCTCAAGCCCGGATACACCCCTATCCAGAACACATTATTTATCACATAGTCGGCATTCTTCAGATCGCCGACAACGCGGTGTTCTGCCTCCTTGCAAGCGGGCTGCAGTACCAGATTACCGGCGAAAAGCAAACGCGTTCCCATTTTCCGCAATTCGAGAATATGGGTAACCTTGTTTCTCGTAACACTCGATTCCGGTCTGACGGCAATAGGGAATCTGAACCAGCTTGGATCGCTTCCCGGGGTTGGCTCTGGGAGCAGGTTAATATCCTGCAACGATTCCAGGTCCGCCAACAGCGTCGCGAAGTTTCTCTTGAGCGAGGCAGTAAAGCTATCTAGCTTGTCCAACGGGGAAAGCCCTACCGAGGCTTGCATATCAGTAACTTAGAGAGTATAGCCGATATAGGAATAGTGTCAACGGCGGAGTAAAACCATACCAGTTTGGCGAGGTAAAAGTAGGCCAGTAGATGGCAGTCTGACCTTGCCCGCGTAAAACGTATCCCTTAGCTGAGCCGCTGTCATAGCGAAGGGGTTGGCCGATGAGGAACAAAAAAACGTGGCAGGTCACAGGACTTGCATCTGTGCAGGAAACAGCACACTTGCTCTGTCGAAGATGGATACCTTGCATCCTCAATCCCACGAGAGGCTGACTGCATAAAAACACAGTGCGAGAACCGTAGCGCGCGTCTGGCCCGAGATCAAGAAAACTATCTACGCAGCCTACACCCAAAAAACATATACCTTAGTTACCTGGGACAGGCATGCCGTTCTTCAGGTTCAACTTCAAACCATGCGCGGTCGCGGCCAGCATAACGGGGTATTATTCAGCCGTAGAGTGGAGGCGGAGGTGTTCGGCGCGGACGTCGTTAGCGGTAAAGAGTGCAAGAAACGGCACGCCGCCAGCGGCAGCTTCTACAACGGGACGTCCGTTGGCTTCCTGCCGCTCGACGAGGCAGACGACGGCTCGTACGTGCATTCCGGCCTCACGCGCAGCTTCAATCGCCGTGATCGTGGAGGCTCCGGTGGTGCAGACATCATCCACAATCAGCACATTGGCTCCGGGCTTGCAAAAACCTTCGATGCGGCGACCGGTGCCGTGCGTCTTCTCCGCTTTGCGCACCAGGAAGCCGTGCAGCAATGAGCCTGGCTGCTCTCCCGCGAGACGAGCAGCGTGAGCTAGTGTCGCGCTGGCCGTAGCCACGTTCGAGACAATCGGGTCTGCGCCCAGCGTGAGGCCGCCAACAGCTTCCAGAGCGGCAGCGCCATCGAGCAATCCGCGCTGGCGCAGCGTCTCCAGAATGGCGAGACCCGTGAGCCGGCCTCCCTCGGCATGGAGCGTGGTGGTGCGGCAGTCGATGTAGTAGTCGCTGGTGGCGCCGGAGGACAGCGTAAAGCTGCCCAGGCGAAAACTGATGGTGGCTAGAAGCGTACGCAGTGCGTCAATCGAGGGCTGGGAGTCCATGATTTCCAGTGTAACCAAGCCCGGCGCTTCCATTCACTGGCTGCTCAATATCCAACCTTCGGCTGGATATTGAGCAGCCAGTGTGCGCAGCCTTTATTGCGTTACTCTGGAAGGCATCAGGTTCAGCGGCTCCGTCAGCGTAAACAGGATGCGTGTGCCCTGATCAAGCGTAGTTTGTGGATGGCTGACCATCAGATGCGTAGTTACCATCCCCGCTCCAATCAGACCTCCGGCGAGTGCGCCCACCGGACCGCCAAAGACGGCTCCTGTCGCTGCGCCCGCCCCGCTCACTGCTCCATATTCGATCCCGGCCCGTTCCTTGCGCGATCCCGGATCAATTCCACCCTCATCGTCGATTCGATTGTTGGAGCCAGGGGTTCCGCTGACCTCGGCACGAAGCACAATGCGCGTACTGTCCGGCAGAATCAGCGTCTGCGGAGTGAGCCGCATGCTGCCATGTCCGGCCAAATGCCCGCTCGATATCGCGCTGATGCGCCCCTCGACAGTGGAGCCAGCAGGAATCAGTATCTTGCCATTCTGCATCACGTCGGCGAGAACTTTGCCGTGGAATCGATCCCCTTTTTCGTTGTCAGCACTGGAGAGTCGTTCGCTTAGTTCCACTTCAAACATGGTTCCCTCCGCCAGTTCGCCGGGGCGCACAGTCTGTGGATGCACAATGTCGCCGTCCGGGTCAGCGGAAGCAATGCCTTCGGAATCCGGGGCCGCGGGGCGAGCCGCAAGCACTGGTGCAGCGGCTGACTTTGCCGCCATCTCTACGACTGGCGCAGGGTCATTCTCCGGATGCACGATGTCGCCGTCGGGATCTGCTGCGGGCTTTGCAGCAACGTGTGCGTCCGCTGCGGGAAATGTCGTTGCGGGATCGGTTGAACTGGGCGCAGGCGCGAAAAGCACGGCTGGCGCGGCTATGGGTGCCGCGTGCGCCGCGGACGGCTTCTGCGCAGCTTGCGGTGTGGTCTGGGGCGCAATTTGAGGCTCGGGCGCGGATTCGTTGGTCAGGATCGCCTCGGACGGAGGATGCGCGACTCCCTGATAGGGATCGGCAGGGACCGACTGCTGCTGGGCAATTGCAGAGAGCGCGAGCGTTGCGCACCCGACGACCAGCAAGATTTTCTGCATCCATCGCATCGTCATCGATTTCTCCTTTGCCGCGCGCTGATCCCGGCACAAAAACGCGGGCAGAACTCCGACTGCTATCAGAGTAGTCCCCTGCCCTGTCTGCCAAACCGATGGCACGCGCGGAAATTGCCGT
>JAJZEA010000083.1 GCA_021851335.1 Acidobacteriota bacterium
GGCGGCAGTTACCGAGCAACTTCCCTCCGTGGAAGAGCGTGCATGAGCATTTTCGCTGGTGGCGGGACAGCGGCGTGTGGGAGCGGATCGGCAAGACGCTGCGCGAGCAGGGGCGCTCGGCGAAGGGACGAAACGCCACGCCCAGCGTTGCGATCGTCGATTCGCAGTCTGCGAAGACGGCGCTAAAAGGGGGCGGCCTGCTGATAACGCGCTTGCTTACGACGCGGGCAAGAAGATCAAGGGCCGCAAGCGCCACATCGCGGTAGACACGGAAGGTAATCTGCTTGCGGTCATCGTGCATTCGGCGGGTATCCAGGACCGGGTAGCGGCGCGCGCCGTGCTCATGCGCCTGTTCTGCACCTTCGACACCATCACCAAGATCTTCGTCGATGGCGGCTACACCGGCAAGCTGATCGGCTGGGCCAAAGAGATGTTCGGCTACGACGTTGAGATCGTCAAACGCAATGAACTGCATACCTTCAAGGTGCTGCCCAAGCGCTGGATCGTCGAACATACCTTCGCCTGGCTCAACTGGAGCCGTAAACTCAGCAAAGACTACGAACTCCGCCACACCTCGGCTGAAACCATGATCCACGTCGCCTTCGCTCACCTGCTACTACGACGATCTACTTAGTTTCTGGACAGGCTCTTAGGAGGTCTATGCGCCTGAAAAGTCATTTTCATTGAAGTGCTTTTAAAGAATGGTCTTCGCTGCTTAGATGGGCCAGCCCGATACCTTTCCCATCGCGAAGCCATCTTGATCTAATCCCCTTTTGATGATGCGTTCCAGATATGGCGGGCGGCGCGGACGCAACGACTCATGAATTCCAACCATACTGAGAGGTCGAAAAAGATGAAATCTGATACCTTGAGATTTCCCGATGCTTGACATTGCATGGGGCGGGCGCTCGGGGACGCGCTCGCTAGTTGCGGGGGTGAGGTTGGTGGAGCTTGCCGGTGGTCGGGGCTGTGGTGGTATCCCACCCTTGCCGTAAAGTGCGAGGCAAGAATGGGGCACCCGACGGTGGTAGAGGACGGGGAAGGGCAGAAGCAGATTCCCTTCGGGAATGACAACAAAAAGAGCAAAGACAAAGGCAACTGCTACGGCAAAAGTAGATGCCTTGTGGGGATGACAACAAGAAAAGCAACGGCAAAGGCAACTACAAGGGCTTGGACAAAAGCGGGCGCTGTGCGCGCGGTGAAGTTATTGGGGAGCCTGGCCTTGCATCCATGCGGCGTAGCGGCGGGCGTATTCGGTCTTGTAGGCGGTTACGGCGTGGTCATAGCTGAGGGTTGCGCCGGGCGCTGCGGGGATGTGTGACCACTGAAGGTGCAGTTCGCGGGTGTCGGGCGAGAGTCTGAGGGTGCCGTTTGAGACGGCGATGGGTTTGCCATCAGCCTCGGCTGCCGTGATGCGCAGGAACCAGGGGATGTGCAGGATGAGCCGGTGCGGTGCGGCGGTGAAGTGCGTGTCGAGCGTGAGCGTGGCGTGCGCTGCGCCGGGCTGGGTGAGCGTGAAGGCGACGGGGCCGAACCGGGTGGGCGCGTTGGCGATGGCGATGGTTTTGCCGGGGCCGATCCAGGCGGGCGAGAGGACGCTGAGCAGGTGGAGATCGGTGCCGTCTTCGCGGAGCAGCATCTGGCGCAGGAGGGTGCGGTATTCGGCGGCGAACCAGCCGTGCGGAGCGAGATTGTCCTGGAAGTTGCGCTCGCCCCAGGGACGCATCGCGAACTCAAAACCGGCCTGCGTGGAGCTGGTGTGCAGCAGCAGCGCGTAGAGTTCTCGCGTGGCTTCGATCTGGTCCTGGTTGTCGTCCCGCACGACCTCGGTGAGCGTGTTTTTGATGGTGAGGTAGTGGTGGAGGAAACGCCCGTCGCCGTAGGTCATGATGCCTTCGGCGTAGCGGGCCTGAGCGGCGCGGAGTGTTGCGGTGACGCGCGGATCAAAGGGATCAAGCGTTGGCTCGGGGACGACAGCAAGCAGGTTGCCCCAGAACTGGCCGCTGCTGTCGCCGTCGAGCGCAGGGGGAATGACGTTGTGGTTGGCGGCGGCCTGTTTGTCGAGGACGGCGAGGAAGGTGGAGCGGTAGCTGTCATAGACGGGCTGCCACTTGCGCGCGAGGTCGTCGCGTCCGGTGTCCTGGGCCATTGCAATGGAGACGCGGAGGCCGCTGAGCGCGAGGAAGCTGTAGCCGGTGAGATGGCCGGGGATGTACTCGTTGTCGAGGACGTTGGAGGCCGGGATGAGGTGAAGCGGATCCTGCTGGCGGGCGGCGACGAGCCAGTTGACGGCGCGGTCGATCTGCGGCAGTGCCCAGGCGGCGAAGGCGCGGTCATGGGTGAGTTGGTAGTGCTGACCGTAGGCCCAGAGCGCTTCGCCCCAGCCGTCGTACTGCTGGGGCTGGGAGAGAAAATTGCCGTCAGGTTTCTGGGAGAGCGCGAAGAAATCGAGGACCTGTCGGGCGATTGCGGGGTAGCCGGTGAGGTCATACATGTGTGCGATGTCGGCTCCGTCACGCAGATAGAAGGAGTGGTAGTGGAGCTTGTTGACGGTCTGGATGTAGTTGGGGCCGATGTGGTCGCGGGCGATGAGGTCGTAGACGAGGCTCATGGCAAAGGTGTCGGTGACCTTCGGCTCGGGCAGGGTGACCTGCATGCCCTGGGCGAGGATGCCCTGCCAGAAGGCGGTGATCTGCGCGCGTGCCTGGTCGAGAGACGTGGCTTCGATGGCGGCTATGGTGGCTGCGTTGCTGGTGGGCATCACAGGCATCTTCAGGTCGAGCGTGAGCGAGGCATGGGGTGCGAGAACTGGCATCCAACGCGTGAGTCCGATGGCGGTGGTGGGATCGATGGCGAGGGTGCGCGGGGAGAGGTTGGGCGGCTCGTTGTAGCGCGTGGCGAAAGTGAGCGAGCGATAGACCCTGGCGCTGCCGAGCGAAGTTTGCAGCACGGACGGGAAGGTGTAGATCAGTTCCCCGGAGCGCAGGAAACCGCCGCCGGGCGATGACGCGAAGGAGTAGACCCAGTGGGGGTCAAAGGTCTCGCCGGGCTGGCGATAGTCGCCGGGAAAACGACCGGCGACGGGGCGGTCAAAGCGGAACTGGCCGTGACGCTGGGCGGCGGTGTTCGGCTCGGCGTCGTAGCGTGTGGCGACGGCGAAGACGGCGCGCGTGGGCTGCGAGGTTGTGTTGACCAGTCGTACGCGGACGAAGTTGACGAGCGTGCCGCTGGAGCTGCCATCGAGGGTGGCGGCGAAGACGGTGAAGCGGTAGTCGATGCCGTTGCGGGCGACGGCGAAGTGGTCGATGGGCAGATGACCCTGGGTGAGTGTGCGCAGACGAGCGTGGACGGGGACAAGCAGGCGATCCTGGCCGGGGCCGGTGTAGAAGAGCAGTTCGGCGGAGCCGGTGCGCAGATATCCCTCGGGTGTGATCTCAGTGGCGGCCTGGGCGTCCATGACGCCGATCTCGTCGGTGGGCTGGGCGAAGTACGAGAACGGTTCGCCGGGGTGGTCGAGGCCGGGGGTGAGCATGGGCGCGGGGGTGCGTCTGTGGGCGGAGCTTTGCTCCGATGACTGGGCTGAGCTTTGTGTGGGAGCTTCGGCTGAGGCCGCGAAGCGGGAGCCGTGGCAACAGGCAGAGAGGAGCAGGATGGCGAACAAGACGGCAAAAAAGGGGTTGCGCATGGTGGAGACAGGGTAATGCGAATGGGTTTCGGATGCAACGCGAGGCGTCTGGCTGGATGACCTGAAGGACTGGTCTGACCACGGCGCGGAAGTGCGCCAATTTGGTAAGCGTTTCCATTCCTGGATGCGTTTGTAGTGGCATTCAACACTTTCTTTTTCAAATAGATGCGCGGATCGTGGGCGGTCAGTCCGGGGGCAGTGGGCAAACCATTTGTCGAGTGCGAAAAAATCCTGCCGAGGTGTTGGATTCTATCTTGACAAACGTATGTTTGCTGGCTTTTAATGCTCGACGGCGCTGTGCAAGCGTTTGCGCTCTTCGTGTATCTGCAATGCACGTAGGGCGGAGACGGGCCGGAGCAGGGTAGGTCGGGTCCATCGAACGGGGGAGACGATTGCAGTTCTCACGGGCGATGAGCGACTCGGATGCATGGACGAGACAAAGGAGAAATTTGTCACTTGACAATTCTTTTGCGGTGCATGTTTAATCCTTGCGCGATGGACGATGAATGGATTTTCGTTCCAGAGTAAATCAGTTTACCGGGTTGGGCTGGAGATGTAGGCCAGCCAAAAATGCGAAAACCGAAGCCGAGCGCAGGCGGAGCCAAGGAAAAGAAGTAGATCGGATGCCGAACGAGACCGGGACAGGAACTGCAAGCTGCGGGCAAAGCGAAGCCGGAAAATTGGACTTCATACCAGACGATCCGCAGAGCAGGACTCGAAGGCACCAAGACAGTAACGAATTTTTACCTAAAGGAAGGTCACATGAGACTCGCGAAATATCGATTTCTACTCGTGCCTTTGTTCTTCGTGTTTGCCTGTGTCGCAGCACTTGCACAGCAGAACTCGGAGATCATCGGCACGATTACAGACCCGACCGGAGCCGCGGTTGCGGGAGCCAAGCTCTCGCTAACGCAGAACGAGACTGGGTTTGTCTATCACGGAGTGTCGAACGCAACGGGCGGATACGTCTTTGGCGGTCTGAACGTCGGCACCTATAACCTGCAGGTCCAGGCAAAGGGCTTCCAAAGCTATCTGCAGACGGGGATTGTGGTGAACGTCTCGGCGACGGTGGGAACGGATGTGAAGCTCTCCGTCGGCGCGGATACGCAGCAGGTGACGGT
Source organism: Acidobacteriota bacterium (assembly GCA_021851335.1). Taxonomy (GTDB): domain Bacteria; phylum Acidobacteriota; class Terriglobia; order Terriglobales; family Acidobacteriaceae; genus Acidicapsa. Next base: position 4,807 of record JAJZEA010000083.1, read on the forward strand.
GACGGCGGACGCGCTGCAGGTGCAGGCGGACTCGAACACCGTAGGTACGCTGATCAGCGGCGACCAGGTGACGCAGCTTGCAACGGAGAACCGGAATTTTGCGGCTCTGGCGGCACTGGGTCTGGGCGTCAGCTCGGCACTGCCCTCAAACAACGTGCCAACCTCGGTTGCGTCGAGCTTCAAAATCAGCGTGAATGGTCTGCGCGAGAGCCACAACATCTGGCTGATCGACGGCGGCGAAGCCGATGACCGCGGCGGTGGCGGCGGCTCGAGCATCATGCCTTCCATGGACGCGATTGCGCAGTTCCAGGTGATGGCCAGCAACTATCCGCCGGACTACGGCATCTCGTCGGGCGCGACCTTCTCGATGGCGATCAAGAGCGGCACGAGCAAGTATCACGGGGAACTCTATGAGTTCAACCGCAACAATATCTTTGACGCCAACAACTACTTCAGCAAACACAACGGCGCCAATATTCCAGTGCCGGCGTTGCACGAGAATATCTTCGGCGGCAACCTGGGCGGACCGGTCTTCATTCCGCATGTGTATAACGCTGACCGGCAGAAGACGTTCTTCTTCTATAACATGGAAGGCCGCCGCATCATCCAGGGCAGTCAGCCGAACCTTGAGGCTGTGATCCCGAACGCGGATCGCCCGGTGGCCGGCCAGCCGCTGCAATATGTAGCCCCGGCCTATGCGCCGAAGACGACGATCTTTGCGCCGAAGGTTGCGGACCCCAACTACACGGCGAAGGAGATCGCTGCGGGGCAGACTCCGGGACAGCCCTTCACAAACAACACCATTCCGGTTACGCTGATCGATCCCAATGCGGTGATCTATTATGCTTCGCCGCTGGTGCCGACGGTGAACACCAACGGCGACCAGAATACGACCTCCGTCTCCAATCCGATTTACGTGACGGAAGAAGTGGCGCGCGTGGACCACAAGATCAACGACAAGTGGCAACTGCTGGCGCATTACATTCACGACAGCGTGACGCAGGGGTATCCAGATGCGGATCTGGGCTGGAACTGGGAGTCGTACAACTCGGTTTCGAGCACTCTGACCAACCCCTCGAACTCGGCTGTGATCAAGATCACGGGCAACATCACGCCGAACCTGCTGCTCGAGGCGTCGATGAACTACGACGGCAATATCATCGGCATTGTGAACTCCAGCGTTGCGGACTTCCCAAGCGGATGGACAGTTGCGCAGAACAAGCTCTTCAACAACGGCAGCCCGCAGTTCCCGGGCGTGAACTGGAACGGACCTACATACAAGTCCGAGCAGCTTGGCTACGGAACGTGGCACAACGCGGCTGAGGATTACGATCCGAAGGTCGATATCTCCTACATCCACGGGAAGCACCAGTTCAAGTTCGGCTTCGGCTACAACCGATACACAAAGAACCAGCAGTTGCAGGCGGATCCGGAAGGCAATTACAGCTTCAGCTCGAACCAGAGCGGCGATTCGTGGATGAGCATGGCGCTGGGCCTAGCCTCCAGCTACTCGGAAGCGGAAGCTCTGCCGACGCGGCACTGGGTGAACCAGACGACCTCGGCGTATGTCTTCGACAACTGGAAGGTGACGCCACGGCTGAACCTTCAGCTTGGCCTGCGCTACGACGCGCTGCCGCATGCCTGGGAGCGCAATAATCAGGTCTCGAACTTCGAGCCATCGCAGTATCTGAATATCGCTCCGATCTTTAATCCTGACGGCTCGATCGCCCCCAGCAGCACGGGCGTCTACACGGTGCCTGGATTCACCACTCCGTTCTACCTGAACGGCATGGTCTTCCCGGGAACGAACGGGATTCCACATGGCGTGGTCAACAACGACTACAACACGCTGCAGCCGCGCGTCGGCTTCAGCTATGACCTGACGGGTGTGGGCAAGACGGTGCTGCGCGGCGGCTTCGGTACGTTTTACGAACGCATGCAGGGCAACGACATCTACAACATTGCCAACAATAGTCCGTTCCAATTCATTCCGAACCTGAACAATGTCTACTTCAGCAATCCGCACTGCTCCTGGGCTTCAGCCTCGAGCGC
>JAJZEA010000022.1 GCA_021851335.1 Acidobacteriota bacterium
GGCGTAACCATGTAGTCCAGCGCAGGAAAGTGTCTGCGAATCCACGGTCCTGCGTCATCCTGATCGGAGATGGAATACACGCGAAGCCGCTTCACCAGCGCATCCAATCGCGCTGCAGAGACGGACTGCCGGATGTCCATCAGCGCTTGTGCAAGCGTATTGGCTCCGCCCCACAGGCACACCCAAAGCGGGCGCGGATCGTCGCGCTGGATCGCTGCTTCCAACTCAGCCGCGCCGGGCGAAGTTTTGCCCAGACCCACAGACACCATCCCATAACCCGGCTGGCCGGAACGCACCACCGCATCCAGCGCCCTGGCTTGTGGCCAGCCTGTAGCGTGCAGCAGCAGATTGCCGCGCACCTGCCCATACGCGCCGATCAGATCGTGCATCGTCTCCGGATGCGTCGCCGACCTCTGCCAGGTTGAGGTCGCAGCGATCAGGCCCTCAATCTCCAGTTCGTTGGAATAGAGCAGCAGGCGCACCAGCGACATCTGGTCATCCGGCTCATTGCCAATGTCGCTGATCACAATGACACGCGGCTTCCCGGCAAAACGATCCACATCGGGAGCCTGCTGCGCGGGCACGCTGGGGCCGAGACAGCAGCACAGGAAAGCGCCAATCAAAGTCCAGACACAGACTGGCCAGCCCCAGACTCGTCTGGCGCAATCCCCGTTCTCAAGACGCGCCCGCAAAAACACGCCGAACGATCGCTCGCGCAGATGTTTCCTGAATCCCGCCATCGATCGGCCTCCTGTCTCTACGGGTTCGGCATGACCATCAGCTCCACGCCGCTGGCTGCGTCCTTCTGGTGATAGATCGTCTCCGTCGCCTTCACAAAATCCGTCGGCTTCGCATACGGAATATCGGTGAAGGTCTGCGGATTGCGATCCGTCAGCGGGAACCAGCTTGACTGTACCTGAACCATGATGCGGTGGCCGCGCCGGAAGGTGTGGAAGAGGTCCGGCATCGTGTAGTCGATGGTGGTCATCTTGCCTGGCGTCAGCGGCTCCGGTTTTTCCCAGCTCTTGCGGAACTTCGCACGCATCGGCTCGCCGCGCAGCAGTTGCTCGTAGCCGCCCATTTGCAGCGGCGGCGCGCTCAGGATGCGTTTGTTGCCCGTCGCCTCATCCGGTGGATTCGGATAGTTCTCCGGGTAGACGTCGATCAGCTTCACCACGAAATCGGAGTCTGTGCCCGTGCTGGCGATCGTCAGCTTCGGCGCAATCGGACCGGCGATGGTCACATCCTCGGTCAGCGGCTCGGTCTCATAGGTCACCACGTCAGGCCGCGTCCGCGCAAAGCGCTGGTCATCGACCATGTAGCGCTGCGGCACGGTGTCGGTCACGTATCCAACAAACGGCACCGGATGCGCCGGATCGCTCACGTAGCTGTCGGACGAGTCGCTCATCGTCGGGGCCGTGAAACTCAGCTTGCCGTTTGAGTGGAAGTAGATCATCTTCGGTTGCGCCGCCTTCGGCGGCCACGCGTCCAGGGTGCGCCAGACATTGCTTCCCGTTTCAAAGACGATGGCCTTCGGCTGCGTCCACGGCGTTCCTTTCAGATAGTGCTGGAAGAAGGGAAACTGGATATTCTGGCGGAAGTATTCGGCGGTTTTTGCGTTGAAGCTGACGTCGCCCAGGTGATCGCCGTCAGAGATCGCCCAGCCTCCATGCACCCACGGACCCTCGACCAGCGTTGTCGGCGTTTCAGGGTTGAACTTCGAGGTGGCGGCGAAGGTCTTGAATGGCCCGGTCAGGTCTTCGGCGTCGAACCAGCCGCCGACGGCCAGCACGGCGCAGTGAATGTTCTTCATGTGCGGCGCCAGGTCGCGCTGCCGCCAGTAGTCGTCATAGGTGTCGTGTTTCATCTGGTCGGTGTAGAGCCAGTTGGTTCCGTGCAGATACTTCTGTTCCATCTCGGAAAGCGACCCGGCCTTCAGATAAAACTGGTAGATATCGGGCGTGCCAAAGTCAAAAGGAACCTCCGGCTTCGGCTCCTGCGGCTGGGTCTGCGGATGAAAGAAGACATAGAAGCCGAAGTTGGCGTCGAGCATGAATGTTCCGCCGTGATAGGCGTCATCGGCACCCAGAAAGAGATTGGTCATCGGCGCCTGAGGACTGGCCGCCACCAGCGCGGGATTGGCGTCGATCATGCTGGCCGAGGTGTAAAAACCGGGGTAGGAGATGCCCCAGATGCCCACCTTGCCGTTGTTGTTCGGCACATGCTTCAGCAGATAGTCGATGGTGTCGGAGGTGTCCGAGGAGTCGTCCACATCGTTCGGCGATTTCTTCACATCAATGTGCGGCCGCATCTCCACAAACGAGCCTTCGCTCATCCATCGCCCGCGCACATCCTGATAGACGAAGATGTAGCCGCCGCGCATGAACTCCGGCGACGGGCCGAGGCGGCGCGGATACTTGTCTTCGCCATAGGGCGCAACACTGTAGGGCGTGCGGTCCATCAGGAACGGATAGGGTCCGTGATCCTCAAACGCGCTGGTCTTGGGCACATAGACGGCCGTGAAGAGATGCACGCCGTCGCGCATGGGAATGCGGTATTCGTACTTGGTGTAGTGCGACTTGATGAACTCCGTCGCATCGCTGCTCTGCGCCTGAAGAGCAGCGGAACAAACCGCCAGCGCGGCAAGCAGCAGGGTGAGCCGACGCAGAGCGCTGGCCAGAGGCTGAGTCAATTGCTGCATCATGAGGATGGTGTCTCCTGAGCGAACAGGTTACACCATCCTCATTCGATTCCGACTGCGTTTTTTTGCTACGGCTTGCCGCCCGCTTCCTTCACGCGCGGAGCCGTGATCTCGTCGAGATAATCCGGCGTGCCTGCCACGCGCTCCAGCGAGGGATACATCTCGCCGCCGTTGTAGTGAATGTGGAAGGTGGAGACAAAGGAGTCCCGCGCCACGATTACGTCGATTGGAGTTGTCTTGCCCTTTGCATCGCGAATGGCCGACAGCAGCGCGTCATTGGAAAAAAGCTTGCCGTCAACGGCCAGAATCTTGTATCCCGGCGCAAGCTGTGCCTGATCGGCTGGGCCATTCCAACGCACATCCTGGATCAGTCCGTCGTGATTCACGCGCAGCCCGATCGAATACCAGACGTCGGTGCGCTTGCCGCCGCGTCCCGTTGTCAGCAGCGTCTTTTCGGAGTCCGTCGGCTTGTCCTGATAGACCAGCCGATAACCGCCCTGTTCAATTCCCGTTACGTCCGCGCGCGGATGAATCTCATCGATGCGGTCATGCAGGAAGCTGGCCCAGTCATACGGCACCACCTGATTCAAATCCGTCACCAGCTCGTCGAAGTGGTACGGCACGATCAGCGGTCCGGTGTCGCCGCCTTTGGCCAGAAAGATCTTCTCGAAGTCGTCGAGCGATTTCTTGTCGCCGGTCAGCTTGCGGATCGTTGTATCCGCGTCGAGCCAGAGCAGCTCGCCCTCCTGGTAATAGTCCTGCCCGCGCCGCCAGTTGGACCATGCCGGATTGCCTCCGCGCAGCACGCTCGCCGCCACTGCCGTATCCAGCGTCGGCCTCCAGTCGCGTCCCGGCTTGGCATCCAGATTGGCCGCCGAAAGCGCCAGCACATCGCGATACTGCGCCTGCGATTTCAGCCCGGCCCGCGCAGCCAGCACGTTGCCCAGATACTGCGTCATCCCCTCGTAGACCCAAAGCAGAGAACCCTGCTGCATGGTGGCGAAATCCGGCTGATAGAGGTTGTATGGGCGACGATATTTTCCGTTCCAGGAGTGCGTAAACTCGTGCGCCAGCAGGTCGGACTCGGCGAGCTGATGCTTGTCGTCGGCAAAGCCCTTTTCTCCTACGCCATTGTCGGACGACTGCCCATGCTCCAGCCCTTCGCCGCCAGCCACGTCAGAGAGCGTCAGCAGGAAGTGGTAGACGTGGTAGTGATGCGAGGCATACTCCACGCTTGCCTCACGCACCAGGTTGCTGACCGCGGCCAGTACGCTCGGACGCAGATTGGCATCCGCTGGATCGTCGGCCACCACGTCCAGATAGTGCTTCGGAGAAATCTCCGGAGCCAGCGCAAATTCCTTGAAATACTCGCCGGCGATGATCGGCGAATCCTGAAGCTGCTCGACGTTGGTCGGGGCAAACTCCGTCACTGTGCCCGATGTGGGAACGGGCCACGCCACGCCGCCGACCGGTTGCAGCGCCGTGCCGACGCCCCATCCGGCAGGAACCTTGAGCGCGGGCTGAATGGGAATCTCGCGGACCGGCGTGTGCGCAGGATAGAGCAGCAGTTTTTCCCACTCCAGCACGGCCATCTTCTGCGTCACGCGCGCTGTCACAATGCAATCCAGGTGCGCGTGCAGCATGGTCACGCCCTGCGGCACGGTCACGTGAAACTCATACATATCGGTGTCGTCGCGGCGCCAGTGCAGCGTTTGGCCGTTCGCCGTGAAGACCACGCCGGTAATGTCGCTGACCGGCCCGGTGGGACGATGGTTGCCGGGAATCCACTCCGGCGTGGTGAGCATGACGTCGCCGGGCTGGACGGGCAGGTCGATGTCGGCGTGATAGAGCTTACGCGGGGCGTCGGTCAGGTCGGCGGTGATGTGAATCGGCTGTGCTTGAAGCGGCGGCGTGGCTGCGACTCCACAGAGCACGAACGCTGCCGTCAGCAGGCGGCCAAAGACCCGGGGCGAACGCAATCCTTCTGGCAAGGGCTTGAACATAGACAGACATTTCTCCTTGATAGGCATCCTAGCAGGGCGTCTGAGGTCAGGCTTTCGGCAGATTCCGCTCAACTTCTCTTCGTTTTCGCGTGCGCAGCCCGGTTTTCCGGTTTAATCTAAACGAAATCGCCTCGCAAGGTTCGTCCCACGCTGCACGAACCTACCTAAATTGAACCCTTCCAAAAGGAGTCTTCCGTGTCTGATAGTTTCCGCAATTTTCTTGCCCTCAGCTATGACGAGCTGGAGGAGCTGAATCTGGCCGCCAAGGCGGATCGTCTGAACCGCGTCTCGCCGGATGCGATTCGCGAAAAGCGCCTCAAGTACCTCACCGACGAAAAGCGCATCAAGGCCGTCACCGTACTTTTTACGGATCTCGAAGGCCGCCTGCACCTGCTCGACTACGACAAGAAGTTTCTGCTTTCGAGCTATGACAACCTGACGTTCGATGGCTCTTCGATCCGCGGATTTACCGCGCAGAAGGAGAGCGACCTGCGGCTGGGCATCGACTGGAGCGCGTTTTACTGGGTTCCCGCCGACGTCTTTGGCACGGGCAAGGTGCTGGTCTTTGGCACCGTCATCGACAAGAACGGAACGGCCTACTCCGGCGACCTGCGCGGCGTGCTGAAGACCTATGCCGACAAGCTCCACGCGGAAAAAGGCTATACGCTGAACGCGGCCAACGAGATTGAAGGCTTCCTGTTTGAGGGTGCGGACGCCGAGCGCAAGTATCACGAGACGGGCAATTTCACCTACGTGAATACGGGCGGCTACTACCACTCGCTGCCGCTCGATCCGCTGCGCCGTTTCATCGATACGGCGGCGGAAGTGCAGCGCGCGATGGGCTTCCAGAATGAGAAGGATCATCCGGAAGTTGCGCCGAGCCAGTTTGAGATCAACTACAGCTACGGCGAGGTTGTGGCCGCGGCCGATCAGATCCAGCTTTACAAGCTGCTGGCGCGCCAGATCGCCAACAACATGGGCTTTACGGCCAGCTTCCTGCCCAAGCCGGTGGTGGGCGTGAACGGCAGCGGCATGCACACCAACATGTCCATCACGCATGGCAAGACCAATCTCTTCTGGGATGCCAATGGACAGGAACAGCTCTCGGGCGCGGGATGGGATTTTGTGGATCGCATTCTGACCCATGCGCTCGATATCTGCCTGATTCTGAACTCGAGCGTGAATGCGTATCGCCGTCTGGATCCGCACTTTGAAGCGCCCAACCAGATCAAGGCCTCGGCCACGGATCGCGGTTCGATGGTGCGCATTCCGATTGGGAACTCGAAGTCGATGCGCGTCGAGGTTCGCTCGGTCGGTCCGGATGCCAATCCGTATCTGGCGCTCTATTCGCTGTTCAAGACGGGCATCGACGGATCGGTGTCGAAGATCAAGAATCTGCGCCAGGCACAGCGGTATCTGCCGGACAATATCTACACCGCCATCGAGGACTTCTCGAAGTCGAAGTGGATTGCCGAGATTCTTGGCGCCGACGTGCAGAGTCGTTTTGTGGACCTCAAGCGCGGCGCCGCGGATCGCTCTCCACGTGCACTTGGAACATTTGTGAAAGGCTCCGAGGTGCAGTATCACCACGAAGTCTATAACCAGGCGCTTTGGAACCTGTTCTAAACGCGCCGCTGAGCAGACAAAAGGAGGGCGCAGTCGAGTGGCTGCGCCTTTCGTTTTTCAGCCGATCGATTCGCAAGAAAGGTAGCCGCAGTCCTGGCCATGAGTTCACAGCAGGCAGAAGATTTCACAATCCGCATGCCGGAAATTCCGGACCACATTCTCGGCGACTACCCTGTCGGTAAGGTCTATGACGAGATGCGCGAGCCGGATGGCAGTCTGCGTCCGCACTACCAGGCTCTGGCCGCGATGCTGGCGACGCTGTCGCCGGAAGAGTTGCAACGGCGCAAGCAATCCGCGGACCTGTCGTTTCTGATGCAGGGCATCACCTTCACGGTCTATGGTGGCGACGAGGGTACGGAGCGCATCTTTCCCTATGATCTGCTGCCGCGGCTGATTACAGCCTCAGAGTGGCGGACGATCGAGCGCGGACTTACGCAGCGTATCGTTGCGCTGAATCACTTTCTGCGGGATGTTTACAGCGATGCGAAGATTCTTGCCGACAAAGTGGTTCCGCGTCAGCTTGTGTATAGTTGCCGCCACTATCGCCGCCAGATGTGCGAACTGGAGGTGCCGCGCAACGTTTACATCGCTGTGGTCGGCAGCGACCTGCTGCGTTTGCCCAGCGGCGAGTTCGTGGTGCTTGAAGACAATCTGCGCGTTCCCTCAGGCGTCAGCTATATGCTGACGAATCGTCGGGTGATGAAGCGCACCTTTCCGCGGCTCTTCCAAAGCTATGGCGTGCAGCCAATCGAGCATTATCCGCAGCTTCTGCTGGGCACGCTTCGTTCGCTTGCGCCGGAGGGTCGACCGGAGCCAAACATTGTGCTGCTGACCCCCGGCGTGTATAACTCCGCCTATTTTGAGCACACGTATCTGGCTCGCCAGATGGGCATCGATCTGGTGGAAGGCCGCGATCTGGTGACGCATGACAACATCGTCTACATGCGCACCACCGGCGGATTGAAGCGCGTGGATGTGATCTATCGCCGCGTCGATGACGACTACAGCGATCCGCTGGCCTTTCGCTCGGACACTGCGCTGGGATGTGCCGGGCTGTTTAATGCATATCGCGCCGGGAATGTGACGGTGACCAACGCCTTCGGAACGGGACTGGCCGACGACAAAGGCATGTATGCCTATGTTCCCCAAATGATCCGCTACTACCTGGGCGAAGAGCCGATTCTGAACAACGTGGAGACATATCTGCTGACCGAAGATATCCAGCGCAGGCACGTGCTGGCCAATCTGGACAAGCTCGTGGTGAAAGCGGTGGGAGAAAGTGGCGGCTACGGAATGCTGATCGGTCCGCACGCCAGCACGGCCGAGCGGGAAGAGTTTGCGCGTGCGATCGAGGCGAATCCGCGGAATTATATTGCGCAGCCGACGCTGGATTTTTCACGTGCTCCGTGCCTGTTTGACGGACGGCTGGAGCCGCGCCACGTGGATCTGAGGCCGTACATTCTGTTTGGCGACAAGGTGCAGATCGTGCCCGGCGGACTGACGCGGGTTGCGCTGGAAAAAGGCTCGCTGGTGGTGAACTCCTCGCAGGGTGGGGGCAGCAAAGATACGTGGGTGCTGGAATAAACGGTGATCTTTCATCTCTCATCCAGCGCACAGAATGCACCAAAGAATTTTCAGCAGGAGGAATTCATGCTATCCCGCGTTGCTGACAGCCTCTACTGGATGAGCCGCTACCTGGAGCGGGCGGAAAACACCGTTCGTCAGCTTGACGTGACGCTGAGCCTGTTGCTGGATACCTCCGAGACGTCGACGGAGACGCGCTGGAACCGGCTGATGCTCTCGCTCGGCTGCACGGATTGCATGGCGTGGAGCGGGGATATCGATGCGATGGCGCGGAAGCTGATCTTTGAGACTTCCGACCCTGCGGCGATCAACGCCTGCATCCATGCGGCGCGGGAAAACGCGCGCCAGGTGCGTGAAGAGATCAGCACCGAGCAGTGGCAGCGGCTCAACCGGCTCTTTCTCCAGATGCACTCTCCGCAGGCGCAGCTCCAATCTCGCGGGAACATCAGCGACCTGCTTGCGTCGATTATCGACGGCATTCACCTTTTCAAAGGCGTGACCGACACGACGATGATTCATGGCGACGGATGGCAGTTCATCCGGCTGGGACGCTACCTGGAACGCGCCTACGCCACGACCACTCTGCTGGATGTGCATCGCGAGACCCTGCTGCATGTTCTGGAGGGCGAAAACAGCGGCTATCGCTATCTGGAACTGGTGGGGCTGCTGCGCTGCTGCACCTCATTCGAGGCGTATTGCCAGGTGTATACAGCCGACATTGTGCCGGAACGCATTCTGGAGTTTCTGCTGCTCAATCGAGATTTTCCTCATGCACTTCGCTACGCCATCGACGGCATTCGCCAGTCGCTGGAGGCGATTGAGTCCGCGGGAGCAAGGCGCGCGCCGGAGGCTCTGCATGCGTGTGTGGGGCGGCTTCAGTCCATGCTGCGCTACACCACGATTGACGAGATTCTGCGGGGTGATACGGGCGCATTTCTTCATTCGATCCGGGCGCAGTGCCAGCAGATTCACGAGGTACTCTACAGTCATTACATGCAGTATTCCGTTCAGGCCGCGCTGGCTCTTTAGCCAGGCGCGGATCAACCCAAGCGAATCAACTCAAGCGAATCAACCGTAATCGGCAGTCAGCAAAGGCAGTGGCAGTGAGAACGTACAGCGATATCTCCTCATGGATGCGTGGGCGGCAGGCTCACGGAACTTCGGCAGACGAGGCGAACATGAACTTCTACTCCATCCGCCATCTCACGCGATTTCGCTACGCGCAGCCGGTGAGCGAAAGCATTATGGAAGTGCGCATGCATCCGCGCACCGACGAGGCGCAGCACTGTCTTTCGTTTTCGCTTTCCGTCAGCCCGCGCTGCCGCGTCTTCAGCTATCGCGACCATTATGGCAACAACGTGCAGCACTTTGATATTCCCGGCGAACACAGTCAGCTTGTCATCCTCGCCGAGTCGTTGATCGAGCAGCATCCGGTGCAACCGCTTCCAACAGCTCTGGCGACCTCGGCTTGGCAGGAGCTGGCCGATCTTGTGGAGGACGGCGACTACGGCGAGATGCTTTTGCCGAGCCAGTTCACGCAAAACTCCGCCGCACTGAAACAGCTTGCCGCCGAACTGCGCGTCAGCCGAGGCGAGGATCCGCTGACGGCTGCGCGAGAACTGACGGAATCGCTATACCGGTACTTCGAGTATGTGCCGCGCTCGACGCGCGTGGATTCGCCGATCGATGAAGCGATTCTCAGCCGCAAAGGCGTCTGCCAGGACTTTACGCACACGATGATTGCGCTGCTTCGATCGCTGGGCATCCCGGCTCGCTATGTCTCCGGCTATCTGTATCGAGGAAGTGATGACCATGACCGGTCCACTCCGGACGCGACGCACGCGTGGGTGGAGGCGCTGCTGCCGGGGCTGAACTGGATTGGCTTTGACCCGACCAACAATCTGGTGGCGGGATCGCGCCACATCCGCACCGCGATTGGCCGCGATTACGCCGATGTGCCGCCGACGCACGGCATCTTCCGCGGGGATGCGGACAGCGATTTGTACGTGGCGGTGCAGGTGGAGGCCAGTAGCACCGCGCCGGTTCTCGATCGTCGTCAGCACGTGCCGGACGACTGGACTGTGCTGGTGGAGCGCGCGCGGGAAGCGCCACCGCGACCGGCGCAGTCGGCAATGACACAGATTGTGCAGCAGCAACAATAGCTGCACGCGTCTGTCGCGGTTGAGCCTCTGGCCATGAAGCACGGAGACCGCCTGAAGCAATCTCTTTCCCCGACGATGCGCAGACCGATTTTCAGGAAGCAGTATGAACGCGAGGAAAACTGCCGTTATCATCGGGGCCGGACCGGCCGGACTGACCGCGGCGCTGGAGTTTTGCCGCCGGTCGGCGATACACCCCATCGTGGTCGAGGCTACGTCGGAGATTGGCGGTCTGTCGCGCACGATCCGCTACAAAGGGAACCGGATGGATGTGGGCGGCCATCGGTTTTTTTCCCGCTCCGATCGCGTGATGGCCTGGTGGACGGAGCTTTTTCCGATTGCGCAGCAGCAGGACGAAGCGACGGCGACGGTTCGATACCAGAACCAGCAGCGCACGGTCGAGGCCACGGCGGATGTCGAGAGCGAGCGTGTGATGCTGTTGCGACCGCGTCGCAGCCGGATCTATTTTCTGCGGCGATTCTTTCGCTATCCGCTGGCGCTCGATGGGGCGACGCTGCGCGCGTTGGGCGTGAGGCGAACGGTGAGGATCGGCTGGAGTTATCTGGCGGCAAAACTTGCTCCGCGCAGGCCGGAGCGAACGCTGGAAGACTTTTTCATCAACCGTTTTGGCGGGGAACTCTTCCGCACGTTTTTTCGCGATTACACGGAAAAGGTGTGGGGAGTTTCCTGCTCATCCATCAGCGCGGAGTGGGGCGCGCGCCGGATCAAGGGGCTGTCCCTGCGCGCCGCGGTAGTTCATTTTCTGCGGCAGCAGCGCAGACCCGATGCCGCATCGGAGATTGCGCAGAAGGCCACGGAAACGTCACTGATTGAGCGATTCTTGTATCCGAAGCTGGGGCCGGGTCAGCTTTGGGAGCATGTGGCGCAGTTGGTGGAGCAGCAAGGCGGCGAAGTTCGACTGGACTCGACCGTAAGGGGTCTGCATTGCGCCGAGAACCGGGTTCACGCGGTCACGGTCTCGGATTCTGACGGCGCGACCACGACGATCTCCGCCGACTATGTGCTGTCGACGATGCCGGTGCGGGATCTGATTCGCGCGATGGACGAGCCTGCGCCGACGGAGATTCGGAGCGTGAGCGAGGGTCTGGTCTATCGCGACTTCATGACGGTGGGCCTGCTGGTGGAGAAGCTGAGCCTGACGGAAGCGGATGGCTCGCGGCTGCGCGATACGTGGATTTATATTCAGGAGCCGGATGTGCGCGTGGGGCGGTTGCAGATCTTCAACAACTGGAGTCCCTATCTGGTGGCAGACCCGACGAAGACGTGGATCGGGCTGGAGTACTTCTGCCAGGAGGGGGATGATCTGTGGAGTCGCACGGATGGGTCGATGGCCGAGTTTGCGATAGCGGAAGCGGAAAAGATCGGGATGCTGCAACGCAGCGCGGTGACGGATTGGCATGTGGTGCGCGTGCCGAAGAGCTATCCGGCGTACTTTGGCAGCTATGATCGCTTTCCGGAGATCATCGAGTTTGTCAGCCGCTTTCAGAACCTGTTTCTGATTGGGCGCAACGGGATGCACAAGTACAACAACCAGGACCACTCGATGCTGACGGCGATGGCCGCGGTCGATGCGATTCTAGAGGGCAACACGGACAAATCCGCGCTGTGGGCGATCAACACCGAGCAGGAGTACAGCGAGACGAAGCCGGCGCGACAGCGGGATTCAGAGTAGGCGCGAGAGAAGGATCAGTTTTTGCGCCGCAGCAGGCTGTTGATGAGAGCGCGCCGACCGCTGATGCGCTCTTCGCGTGCCACTTCATGTCGCCCGCGTTCAAAGACGGCGATGCTGTCATAGAAGTGCATGGAAAGCGTGGAGCGGGTGAAGTCGGTGGGAGGGAGCTGGCCTCGCGTCCAGTCGGCGTTCAGCTCGTCGATCAGCCGCTTGCACAGCTCGATGAAGGAGCCTTCGCGGCCGAGGCCACCGCCGTATTCGTCCCAGTAGGCGGTGTGCAGATCTTCGACCATGTAAACGCCGTCGCGGGCCGTGCGGGGATAGAGAAAGCGAAAGGTTTCAACGACGTGGGCCATCTGATGGCTGCCGTCGTCGAGGACGATGTCGGGCGTTCCAAACTCGTCGAGGACGCTTTGCAGAAAGGCTGTATCGGCCTGGCTGCCGATGCGGATGTCGATCTGGCTTTCGGCAAACCGGGCGCACTCCGGATTGATATCAATGCCGACGATGTGCGCGTGTGGGCCGAGCCAGCGCTTCCACATCTGCGCGGAACCGCCGCGCCCGCAGCCGATCTCCAGAAACAGGACGGGGCGATGGCGATAGCGCTGGAAGTGCTGTTCGTAGGCGGCGAAGTAGTGCGTCCATTTGTGGATGGTGCGCTGGCGATTGTTGAGGAACTCCGACCACAGACTCACGCGCACACCATCCTGGTCGCAGAGGCGACGACTATTGGACTGTCAGGGCAACCGATGCCGAGTGTTCCGCTGCCGTGACACCGTTGCTGGTCTGCGCAGTGACCGTGATGGTGTAGGTTCCGGGCGGCGTGCCACCGAAGATCGGTCCCAGATGGTAGTACCAGTACTGCGCCGAGCATCCTGTGGCGCTCATCAGCGTCACGGAAGCAAGCAGAATCAGCATCAGGTTGCGCATCAGCCTGCGCCGTTTGCGGGCGAGCCAGCCCAGTCCGACGATGCCGGGCAGCAGGGCCAGATAGGCGCCGTTGCCGCGCGCGAGCGGAGCACCTGGCATGGCGGGCTTGTGGAGCCAGCCTGCGGTGGTGGAGTCGGTCGCAGTGGTCTGGATGTTCATGACCGCCGTCTGCGGGGTGGCCGTGGTGATCTCCATGTTGGCCGGCGTGTTGTTGCAGCTTACATAGTCGATGGGCAGGCCGGAACAGGAGAGGCTGATGAATCCGGTGAAGCCGTTCAGCGGAGTGATGGTGATCGTGGTTGCCGCCGTGCCGCCGGTTTTGACGGTGAAGGTGGTGGGCGAAAGGGCGATGGTGAAATCCGGCACCGCGGTCGCCTCGGTGTGCAGCGTGAACGGTTTGGAGCTGGAAGCCGTGTCTGAGGGGGTGCCTGCAAACTCGGCGTGAAGCGCGTGGTCGCCCGCGGGGAGATTGCCGACGCGGAAGGTGGCTGATCCCTGCGCGTCAAGAGCCGCGCCGGAGAGCCAATGGGTGGCGCTGCCGGTGATGTCGACCAAGGAAACCGCGCCGCTGACCGGCTGACCGGTGTCGTCGGTGACGGTGACGGTGACGGTGCTGTGACCGGCGGCATCCTTGGCAACCGGCGACATGGTTGTGTAGGTGCGTGACTGAGCGGAAGCTAGCCCGGCTACCAAAAAAGCACAGAGCAAAGCCGCTCCTGTGCGCGCCATCCGGCGCATGATCCATCTATGCATCACCCGCAAACTGTCCTCTGCCCGCAAAAATCACTCTCGCTGGGAAACGATCCGTTTTACCATTGTATCCGGCCCGCCCGCCGAAACGGGGATTGCGAGCCGGGAATCCGATTTGCGCGCTGAATTTTGCGCAGGAACCGCTTCTTCGCGACTGAAACTCTTCCTGATGAGACGCGCAAACGGGCCGCCGGTGAGCGAGGCGGCAGTTGCGCGGCCGTAGCGGCAGAGGCGGATGGCGGCCAGGATTGATATGCTGGCGACGAGGATTCTTCCGGTGATTGCACATCTGCGGGGCAAACTGATCCACAAGCAACCCGGCCAGGCGATCGTCGAAACCGGCGGCGGAGTTGGCTATGAGGTCACGATTCCGATTCCCACGTTTACGGCGCTGCCGGGGTTGGGCGAGGTGGTGGCGCTGCATATTCACACGCAGGTACGCGAAGACCAGATCGCGTTGTTTGGCTTTTTCGAGCCGGACGAGAAGCGCCTCTTCGAGCGGCTGATCGGGGTGACCGGAGTGGGTCCGCGGCTGGCGATTACGCTGCTGAGCGGACTGACGCCGGAGCGAGCGGTGACGGCGATTCGCGCGCAGGATCATGCCATGCTGACGCGCATTCCGGGTGTGGGCAAGAAGCTGGCGGAGCGGCTGGTGCTGGAGCTGAAGGACAAGCTGGATGACTTTGCCACGGCGCCGGTGGCTTCCACGGTGCAGGGCGTTGCGGTGGAGGATGTTCTGTCGGCGCTGACCAATCTGGGATATCAACGGGTGGCGGCGGAAAAAGCCGTGCAAGCTGCCGTGAGCAAGGATGAAAGCCTGGCTGCGGACTTTGATGGGCTGTTTCGCGCCGCGCTCAAAACGATACGCTGAAGGAGGGTGGACTATGCCCGGCAAACGCACGAAGACCGCTGCATCGAGGTCTGCCGCCTGGGCGTCGAAGCCCGCGGCGAAACTTTCCGCGAAGCCTGTCGCGAACACTGCCGCGGGAGCGCATCTTCGACCCGAAGCGATGAAGTTTCTGCGCGCGCTGATTCGCGCCAACCGGCGCGATCCGGTGGAGGCGCGCGAGTGGTTCCAGACGCACAAGGCGGAGTGGGAGAGCGAGCTGAAGCAGCCGATGCTGGCCATCATTCGCGCCGTCACCGAGGCGATGGAGTCGTTTGCGCCGGAGCATGTGCGTGCGCCGGAAAAAAGCTTCTTTCGCATCTATCGCGATACGCGGTTCTCGGCGGACAAGCGTCCGTACAAGGAGCATGTGGCGGCGTGGTGGTCGCATCGCGAGCTGGAAAAGACCTCGGGCGCGGGTTTTTATTTTCACGTTTCGCCAAGCGAGGTGATTGTGGCGGCGGGGGCGTACATGCCGGGCAAGGATCAGCTTGCGGCGATTCGAAACTGGCTGGCCGTGCATCACGAGGAGTTTCGCGCGCTGCTGGAAGCGCCGGGGCTGCGCGAGACGTTTGAGGAGTTTGAAGGCAATGCGCTGACGCGTCCGCCGGCGGGTTTTGGGGCGGACCATCCGGCGCTGGATCTGCTGCGCTGTCGGCAGTGGGGACTCTCCTGCACGCTGCCGGTGGAGGAGGCTCTGAAGGCGGGATTTTCGGCGGAGATTGTGCGGCGATTCCGGCTGGCGTCGCCGGTGGTTGCGGCGTTGAATGGGGCGATTCTGGCTCCGTCCGCGGAGCCGAAGACGGAGCGCCGGCGGGTGTTATTCGGATTTGGGCAAGGCCAAAAACCGGCAAATACGGCTAAAAATAGCTAATTTCCGGACAAATACTACAAAAACCTGTGGAAATAGCCCTTTTGCGGTTGACACAGCACCCTGAAAAGTCGCAAGGTAACCATCGACAGGTTTCTCCGGAGCCGCGTCCCTATTGAGGATTTCCTCATCTGGAGCTGTGTCGTAGTTGCCGTGCACAGCGATCAGGCGGTTCGTTTATCCGGGAAGCCGGGCAACGCATTTCACAGCCGAGGAATGGCTGAAAACGGAGGAGAAAAAACATGGCAGCAGGAATGACGAAAACCGCGCTGATCCGCCAGATGGCGGAGAAGCTGGAGATGACCAACAAACAGGCAGGAGCGTTCCTCGACCTTCTGGCCGAGACCGCGATCAAAGAGACGAAGAAGAACGGCCTGTTTATTATCCCGGGCATTGGTCGCCTGGTGAAGGCCGAGCGCAAGGCGCGCATGGGCCGCAATCCGCAGACGGGCGCGCAGATCAAGATCAAGGCGAAGACCGTGGTCAAGTTCCGCGTGGCGAAGTCGGCCAAGGACGCGATCGCGCCGACCAAGAAGTAGTTTCATTGTTCTCAGGAAAAGCGGCAGGCGCATCCCTCACGGGAGCGCCTGTTGTTTTTTTGCCGAGCGCCTGTTGATTGAATGAAGCGGGTTTTTAGCTTTGGGTGGCGGGCTTGGGCAGTGCGGCGCGGGCGACCAGCCCCAGTCCGCAGGCGATGAGCACGGCGCGGGCCAGCAGTTGCGCGTTGTATTGCCAACTGAGCGAGGCAAAGCTGACAAAGATGCCGATGGAGGCGACCTCCTGAAGCCAGGCCGCGGTCCACTGCGGGTGACTTTGCGGGGCGGGCCGCGTGCTGGCTGCGCCCGCAGCCTCAAAGGCGAGCAGAACGGGCAGGGCGATGAGCGCGCCGACCGGCGGCAGGAGCACACAGATGGCGGCTGCCAGCAGAAGTGATCCCAGAGTCTGGAGACGCGGGCGGGAGTGGGCCGAGGCCCACAGGCGCAGAGCCGCGCCCAGACCGCTGAACACGATGGCGAGCCAGGTGACGACCACGATGCCTGAGGTGGAACTGATTCCGAAGGTGCTTTGCCAGACGCCCAGCCACACCCACAGGGTGTGCGGACCGGCATAGCTTGCCGACTGCCACGGAGCGAGATATCCCGCTCCCAGCGCGGCTGCGTAGACCACGACTCTGAGCCGCGTCAGCGACCAGCCTGATTGCATGCTGTTTTGTGCTCCCGTCACAGCTACCAGAGTACATGCGTGATCGCGATCCTGCCACGAGCCGGAGGCGGCGCGTGGATTCTCTACAATCGGAAGATATGGCAGATGCACAAGGGCCGTTGACGGAGACGATTGTCGCGGTTTCGACGCCGCCGGGACGAGGCGGAATCGGGATTGTGCGGCTAAGCGGCGCGCGCGCGCCAGAGATTGGCGCGAGGCTGGTTCGATTGCGCGGCGGGCTGCAACATGCGACGGCGTGCCTGGCGGACGTGCTCGAAGCAGACGTGCTGGACGCGGAGCCGGACACAAAGCAGGGCGCGCGCATCGATGAAGCGCTCGTGACCTGGTTTGAGGCGCCGCGCTCCTATACCGGGGAAGACGTGGTGGAGATTGCGGCGCATGGCTCGCCGGTAGTGCTGGATGCGCTGGTGCGTCATGCTCTGGCGCTGGGTGCGCAGCTTGCCGAGCCGGGTGAATTTACGCAGCGAGCTTTTTTGAGTGGCCGGATGGACCTGACGCAGGCCGAGGCTGTGCGTGACCTGATTGAAGCGCAGACGCTGGCCCAGGCACGGGTGGCGGCGAGCCAGATGGGCGGCGCGCTGAGTCGACGCGTGCATCCGGTGAAGGGCGCGCTGCTGGAAGTGATTGCGCGGCTGGAGGCGGGGATCGACTTTGCCGAGGATGACCTGGAGGTGGCGACGAACGAAGAGATTCTGAGCCGCATGGAGAGGGTGGACGGGCCGCTGGCCGAGCTGGCGGCTACGTTTCATCATGGGCGTGTGCTGCATGATGGATTGACGCTGGCGATTGTGGGGCGTCCGAATGCGGGGAAAAGCTCGCTGTTCAACGCGCTGGTGGAGCGGGATCGTGCGATTGTGACGGCGATTCCCGGCACGACGCGTGATGTTGTGAGCGAGCGGGTTGCGATGGGGGGAATTCCGCTGGAGCTGGTGGACACGGCGGGACTGAGGGAAGCGGTCCCGGAGATGGATGAGGCGGAGCGGCTGGGCATGGCGCGCAGCCGCGCGGCGCTGGCGGATGCGGCGCTGGTGCTGCTGGTGGTGGATGCGACGCGGGAAGTGTGTGAGGAGGATCGAGCGCTGCTGGGGGAGCTGGAGGGACGAGCGGCGATTCTGGTGAGAAACAAGGCGGATCTGCTGCCGGAAGAAGCGTCGACGGAGTGGAAGGCTTCGATTCCGAGCGTTCTGACCTCGGCGGTGACCGGCGAGGGCGTCGAAGCGTTGCGAGCGTTGATTGTGCGCCTGGCGACGGGCGGCGCGGCAGCGGAGTCCGGCATGTTGACGACGTTGCGACATCAGCAGAGCGTGGAGACGGCGCTGGCCGCATTGGCCGACGCACGACGCGCCGTGGCCGACGGAACGCCGCATGAGATGCTGCTGCTGGATCTGTATCGAGCGCTGTGGGCGCTGGATTCGCTGACCGGGCAGACGACGACCGACGACGTGCTGCAACTGATCTTCAGCACGTTCTGCATTGGCAAGTAGAGTGAAGCGGGCGCGAATGCCGGAATGAAATTCTCTTTGCGGGCCGGATGGGCTGCGCTACACTGGCACTCACGCCGCGCGGCCTCATCTCTGCGCGCGCTATTGTCTCTCTTCAGGATTGGTCCACCATGCCCAGGTTGTATACGCGAAGATCCCTGCTTTTGCCGCTTCTGGCCTCATTGCCTTTCAGCCTTGCGCTTGCCGCGCAGACGCCGCTTGATTCGACGTATGCGCGCAGCCAGAGCCAGCCCATTGACCAGCACTACACCGACCAGATTCACAAGTACACGACGGAGCCGGAGTTTCTTTCGCCGCTGGTGAGCTATCTGCCAGCGTCGAAGACGGTGCCGACGCCGGAGAAGGTGCTGGGCGATGTTTCGGGCGCGCCGAACATGCTGCCCTATGCCGAGGATGTGTACAAGTATTTCCGGATGCTGGCGGCGGCTTCGCCGAGAGTTCGCGTGGTGACGATTGGCCACACGGAAGAAGGCCGCGAGATGATTGCGGTCGCGATTGCCGACGAGAAGCTGCTGGATCAGCAGGCGGCCAACGACGCTCGCCTGGCACAGCTTGCCGACCCGCGAACGATTCACATGGACGACGCGGCGGCGCGCAAACTGGTGGACGAGTCCTGGCCGGTGTACTACATTACGGGGACGATTCACTCGCCGGAGACGGGCGCGCCGACTGCGCTGATGGAGCTGGCGTATCGGCTGGCTGTGGATGATGCGCCGTATATCCAGCAGATTCGCACGCACATGATTACGCTGATTACGCCGGTGGTGGAGGTGGATGGGCGCGACCGCATGGTGGATCTCTATCGCTGGCATCGGGCGCACCTGGACGAGAAGTATCCACGGCTGCTGTACTGGGGCCACTATGTGGCGCATGACAACAATCGCGACGCGATGGGCATGACGCTGGACCTGTCACGCAATGTGCTGAACACCTTCGTGGGCTGGCATGCGCAGGTGCTGCACGATCTGCACGAGTCGGTGCCGTTTCTCTATGACAATACAGTGGGCGATGGTCCGTATAACTCGTGGGTGGATCCGACGCTGGCCGACGAGTGGGCGGAGCTGGGATGGAACAACATCTCGCAGATGCAGTCGCTGGGGATGCCGGGGGTGTTTACGCATGGCGATTTCGATACGTGGAACCCTGGCTACCTGATGTTTCTGGCTGCGATGCACAACGGCATCAGCCGACTGTATGAGACGTTTGGCAACGGCGGCGCGGATACGGAGAAACGGATTCTGTCGCCGGAGGAGTATTCGCGCACGTGGTACCGGCAGAATCCGCCGCTGCCGCAGGTGATGTGGTCGCAGCGCGACAACAACAACTATGAGCAGACGGCGCTGCTGACGACGCTGAGCTATTTTTCGCGGCACACGCATCACTTCCTGGAGAACTACTACATCAAGAGCAAGGACGCGGTGAACAAGCCATCGCTGGAGGGTCCGGCGGCGTATGTGCTGCCGGCCGATGCGGCGCAGGCGAATCGGCAGACGGAGTTGCTGCGCTCGCTGGCGCGGCAGCATGTGGAAGTGCAGACGTTGACCGGCGCGGTGACGACAACGATTCCCGGCGCCAAGCGCGGCGATAAGCCGGTGGCTGTGACGCTGCCGGCGGGCAGCCTGGTGGTGCGCATGGATCAGCCGTATTCGCGCATTGCGGACGCGCTGCTGGATCATCAGTTCTGGGCGCCGGATGATCCGCAGAAGCATCCCTATGACGACACGGGGTGGTCGTTCACGGATCTGTTTAACCTGAAGGTGGATCGCGTGACGGATGTGGCGATTCTGAAGGCTCCGATGAAGCCGCTGACGGACGCGAGCACGATTCTGCCGACGGCGACGGGCAGCGGTTCGGTTGCGATTGTGCCGAATACGGGGCAGGTGACGCTGCTGTCGCTGGCCTATCAGTTGAAGTCGGCGAAGATGCAGGTGGCGGAGAAGTCCTTTGAGGCGGGTGGTCAAAGCTATCCGGCAGGCTCGCTGGTGATCCGCGGAGCGGATGCGGATGCGCTGCAGGCCGCGCTGCACAAGCTGTCGCTGAGCGCGGCGAGGGTGGATGCCGCGCCGACGGTTGCGATGCATCCGGTCGCGGCTCCGCGGATTGCGGTGATGCACACCTGGCTTTCGACGCAAAGCGAAGGCTGGTGGCGGTATGCGCTGGACGATCTGGGGATTCCCTTTGACTACATCAGCACGCAGACGGCGGCGAAGGAAGCGGATCTGCGCGCGAAGTACGATGTGATCGTCTTTGCGCCGGTAGGCCGGGCCAGCATGCAGATGATTGTGGACGGCTACCCGATGTGGAACAATGCGATGCCGTGGCAGAAATCGGAGCTGACGCCAAATCTGGGCCGGATTGACTCGACGCCGGATATGCGTCCGGGGCTGGGGTATGCAGGGCTGGAGCATCTGCGGCAGTTTGTGGAGCAGGGCGGGCTGCTGATTACGTCAGAAGACACGGCGCAGTTTGCGATTGATGCGGGACTGGCGCCCGGTGTCAGCGTTGCGCCACACTTGGATGCGCGCGTGGTGGGTACGGTGCTCGAAAGCGTGTTTGTGGATCGCTCCTCGCCGGTGGCGTGGGGATTTGGCGCGATGGTGCCGGTGTATAGCGCGAGCGGGATGGCGTTCAACGTGAGCAATACGCTGGGCCGCGCGGGGTTCAGGACGCTGATGGACCCCTATTCGGAGCGGCCAACGGGTCGTGGAACGGTGGCCGACAGCGATGAGCCGGTGGCGCGACCGATTACGCCGGCAGACCCGCTCCCGATGGTCAAGCCGTGGCAGGCGCGTCCGCTGAACGAGGATCAACTGCGCAACAACCTGATGGTGATTCCGACGAATCTGCGACCGGATGTGGTGCTCCGCTTTGCGGATGGGAAAGACATGCTGCTGGATGGTCTGCTGAGCAAGCCGACCTCGATTGCGCAGCGGGCGATTGTGGTGGATGCGCATCTGGGTACGGGAAACGTGCTGCTGTTTGGCAACGATCCGATCTATCGCGGAGAGACGATCGGGACGTATCCGCTGGTCTTCAACGCGATCCTGAACTTCAACGCGCTTAGCCCGGCGGCCGACACTGCCGCTTCCGGGCAGTAGTCAGGCGCTTATCGCGCCGGGACGGAGATTTTCTGCCCCGGCGCGGCATCTTCGGCGCTCTGTTTTGGCTCCTGCCACGCGCCCTGTGCGCTATGATTGCCAATAATGGCAGTTGCCGCGGAGTTTTCGGCTTTTGCCTTGGAGACTGCATGCATCCACTCTTTCGGCGCCTGGTTTTTGGATTTTCCCTTTGTCTGCTTCTGGTTCTGCTGGGCGGCGAATATGGGCTGCGTGTGCTGGGAGCCGACTCGGGCAAAGATGGCGCGTATCGGCAGATTGAGGTCTACTCCGAGGTTCTGCGCAAGATTCAGACCGACTATGTGACGGTTCCAAGCATTCCGGACGTTACAGACGGGGCGCTTCACGGGCTGCTGGATTCGCTGGATTCGGAGTCGAGCTATCTGAGTCCGTCGGAGTACAAGATTTATACCGAGCGTCCGACGGGCGGCAGCGCGCAGGTGGGCATGACGCTGGCCAAGCGCTTTGGCTATGCCGCGGTGGTCAGCACGGAGCCGGATTCACCGGCGGCGAAGGGAAACTTCAAGGATGGCGACGTGATTATCGCCATCGACGGACACTCGACGCGCGAGCTGCCGGCGGCGCTGCTGAACCTGATGCTGGAGGGCAAGCCGGGGACGGTGGTGACGCTTTCGGTGATTCGTCCGGGGAAGAGCGATCCGGATAAGGTGCCGCTGACACGCGCGGAAGTGGCGACGCCGAATCTGTTTGTGCAGGCATATGCGTCGGATGGAATTGTGTATCTGAAGCCGATGACGCTTTCGGCAGCGCGTGTGGATACGATGGCCGCGCGGATTCGTGCGATGAAGGGGACATCGGAGAAGAAGATTCTGCTGGATCTGCGCGACGTCACGACGGGAACTCCGGCCGATGGCCTGCGGCTGGCGAATCTGTTTCTGGACAAAGGAACACTGGCGACGCTGAGCGGCCAGCACTTTGCGACGCAGACCTTCAGCGCGGACCCGAAGCTGGACGTGACTTCGGCGCCGCTGACGGTGCTGGTGAATCGGGGAACGGCCGGAGCGGCGGAGCTGACGGCGGCGGCGCTTGAGGACAACAAGCGCGCCGATGTGGTGGGCGAACGGACCTTTGGCTATGAGTCGGTGCAGAAGACGATGGTGCTGCCGGATGGAGCGGCGGTGATTCTGACGGTGGCCGAGTATGAGACGCCATCGGGGAAGAAGATTATGCAAAGCGCGGTGACGCCGACGGTCGCAGTGGACGTGGAAAGCGATCAGAACCTCGATGGCGAGACCGCGGCCGCGCCGCCAAAGGGCGATGCGATTCTGGATAAAGGGCTGGCGGTGCTGCGCGCCAAATCGGCCTGAGCTGCGGGCTTGTCTGGGTGCTTGTCTGGGCGAGCCGGAATGCAGCGTGCCCGGAGTGCCGGGCGCGGTTTTCGGAGTGCCGAATGAGGAACGCGCCGTTGCAGTGGCGGCATCTCCGGCGCGATGGCTATCTGGAATCGTGTTAGCCTCAGGCTCAGGGTTTGCCCGAGGATTTGCCTGTGTCCCCCAAAGCAAAATCTGGAGCTTCAGGCGGCTTTCAGCCGCCTGGTTCGCGTGTTCCGTCGTATGCGCACGCACCGCGGCGAAAGCTGGCCGGGCGGTTCACATTGATTGTGCTGTTTGTGCTGGCTGCGGTCTTTGGATCGCTGACCGGGCTGATGCTGGTGTATTCGGTGAATCTGCCGCAGATCAACGATCTGGAGCGGTACCGTCCGTCGTCGATGACCGATCTTTACGATCGCAAGGGTCATTTGATCGGATCGATTGCGCTGGAGCATCGCGTGGATGTGGGATACAACGACTTTGCCCCGGTGCTGCGGCAGGCGGTGATCTCGATTGAGGATAAGAACTTCGAGTCGCACTGGGGCATCAATGTGTTTCGCATCGCGGGCGCGCTGGTGCACGATCTTCGTTCGCATGGGCGATCTCAGGGCGCTTCGACGCTGACGATGCAGTTGGCGCGGAATCTTTTTCTGTCTTCGGAGCGGACGTATGCGCGAAAGATTCAGGAGGCATTCCTGGCGATTCAGATCGAGCGCTCGTTTACCAAGGAGCAGATCTTTACGCTGTATGGGAACCAGATTTATCTGGGTCACGGGAACTACGGGTTTGAAGCGGCTTCGGAGTACTACTTTTCCTGTCATGCGCGTGACCTGACGCTGCCCCAGGCAGCGCTGCTGGCGGGCTTGCCGAAGGGTCCGGTTGCGTATTCGCCGCTGCTGAATCCGGAGAAGGCACTGCGGCGGCGCAATCTGGTGCTGACGGAGATGGAGTCGGATCACGCGATTTCGCA
Source organism: Acidobacteriota bacterium (assembly GCA_021851335.1). Taxonomy (GTDB): domain Bacteria; phylum Acidobacteriota; class Terriglobia; order Terriglobales; family Acidobacteriaceae; genus Acidicapsa. The sequence goes on from JAJZEA010000022.1 coordinate 23,347, forward strand.
CGCCGAGGCTGAGGCGGCGCGCAACGCTCGGCTGGGTTTGCATATCTCGCAGCCTGAGGTTCCGGTGGCGCCGTGGTTTGTGGAAGAGGTGAGGCGAGAGCTGAACCAGCACTTTGGGGCGGATGTGGTGCTGGAGTCGGGGCTGCGCGTGGATACGACGCTTGATCTCGATTTGCAGCAGGCGGCCAACCATGCGGTGCTGGATGGGCTGGCGGCGTATGAGCGCAGGCGGGGATGGCGCGGGGCGGCGATGAATGTGCTGACGCTGGGAATCGATCCGGAGAACTACAAGCATCCGGACTGGGCCACGCACGCGGCGCCGGGCGACTATACCCATGCGCTGGTGACACGGGTGCTGCCGCTGGAGATTCGGGCACGCGTGGGCGAGCAGCGGATTGTGATGACGCCGGCAGACTGGCAGTGGACCGGACAGGCGCATGGCGATGCGCTGGTGAAGCCGGGCGATGTGATCTATGTGCACCTGTCGAGCGGGATGGAAGGCAACGCGGAGCGGGCGACGCTGGAGCAGGACTCCGGCGCACAGGGCGCGCTGATGGCGATGGACAATACGACGGGCGACGTGCTGGCGATGGTGGGCGGGCGCGACTATGCGCTCTCTCAGTTCAATCGGGCGACGCAGGCCGAGCGGCAGACCGGCTCCAGCTTCAAGCCGTATGTGTATACGGCGGCGATGGAAAGCGGGATGACGCCGGAAGATACGGTGATGGATTCGCCGGTGAGCTTTGGGAGCTATCGTCCGCACGACTACGAGAACAACTACAAAGGCCGGATGAGTTTGCTCGAAGCCTTTGCGGATTCGCGCAATATTCCGGCGCTGCGGCTGGCGAATCGCGTGGGCATCCGCACGGTGATCGAGACGGCGCATCGGTTTGGGGTGACGTCGGCGATTCCGCCGTATCTGCCGATTGCGCTGGGCGCGGTGGAGATAACGCTGGCCGAGCAGATGCAGTCCTATGCTGTGTTTCCGAACGATGGCATACGGGTGCAGGCGCATCTGGTGCGGTCGGTGACAAGCGCAGACGGGGTTCCGCTGTGGCAGCCTTCGCCGACGATCTCGCAGGTGATCAGCCAGCAGACGGCGCGTTCGATGATGCTGCTGCTGCGGGCGGTGACGCGCGAGGGAACGGCAGCGGCAGCGGCAGCGCTGAACCATCCGCTGGGCGGTAAGACGGGCACAACGAGCAACTTTACCGATGCGTGGTTTCTGGGTTTTTCGCCTTCGGTGACCTGTGGCGTGTGGGTGGGTTTCGATAGCCGGCAGTCGCTGGGCGACAAGGAGACGGGCGCGCGGGCGGCACTGCCTATCTGGGCCGGCTTCATGCGGGCGGCAATCGCCGAGCATCCAGTGGAGAGCTTTCCGGGAGATGGAAGTTCCGCGGAGAAAGTGGCTGGGTCGGGCAAATCTCCGATGAGCGGAAACGGGAAGCGGCAAGGTGGGTTGGAGTCGGTTACAGCCCCTCAGAAGCGGCTGTCAGGAGCTTTGCCCGGGAAAAATAGCGCCGCGCCCGCTGCACGTCCCGCACAATCTGTGCCCGCAGGCTCGCAAGGTCCGGCCACTTGATCTCGGGCCGGAGCCAGAGGCGGAATTCGAGTTCGAGGGGCGTCTCTTCGGCGAGTTCGACTGGCTCAAAGTCGAGAATGTGGGTTTCCACGGCAAAGGATGGCTCGCCGACGGTGGGCCGCCAGCCGACGTTGGTGACGGCGTCGAAGCGTCGGCGGGCGGGGCCATCGCCGACGGCGAGCCGTGTGGCGTAGACTCCGGCGGCAGGCAGCATGGCGGCATAGTCGGCGAGGTTGACGGTGGGAGCCAGCAGGCGGCTGCCGATGCCGCGTCCGCGAGCCGGATGGGAGCGCACGGAAAACCATCGTCCAAGCAGGTGCCGGGCGGAGTGGACGGCTCCAGCCTGAAGCCGAGAGCGAATGAGCGAACTGGAGACGGGAAGCCCGCGCACCAGGACTGGCTCGTGCGCGATGAGGGTGAATCCGAACTGGGTGCCGAGGTCGCTCAGCTCGGCGACGCCCGCTTCGGCGCGATGGCCGCAACGGAAGTTGGAGCCTTCGTGCAGGGCTGCGATCGAGAGGCGATCGACGAGGATGCTGCGGACAAACTCACGCGCGGAGAGCTGGCTGAGCGCTTGGGTGAAAGGCAGCACGAGGACGGCGTCGATGCCGGACTGATCGAGCAACCGCAATTTTTCTTCTGTGGGCGTGAGCGCCTGAGGCGCGGAGGCCGGTTTGAGCAGGCGGAGCGGGTGCGGGTCAAAGGTGATGGCGACGGCGTGAGCGCCGGTGGAGCGAGCCTGCGTGATGACCGCGTCCAGAATCCTTTGATGGCCGAGGTGGACGCCGTCGAAGTTGCCGATGCTGGCGACGGAGGGTCCGAAGTCGGAGGGAATCGTGTCGATTCCATGAAAGATCTGCATCGCGCCTCTCACTCTGCCTGCCGGATCGGGTGGGCGTCGAGGTCCAGTTCGAGGGTCAGACCATCCCATGCAAGCTCAATTCCGGACGGGAGCATCTGGTTGGTTTGCTGATGTCCGAGATCGTGGGAGATGTGGGTGAGCCAGGTTTGGCGCGCGCCGATGCGCTGTGCCCACAGAACGGCCTGGGCGACGGTGGCGTGGCTGGGATGAGGCTTGTGCCGCAGGGCGGAGAGCACGAGCGTATCCAGCCCGTGCAACTGTTCAAAGCTGGCTTCCGGAATGTCGCTGACGTCGGTGAGATAGGCGACCGGACCGAAGCGCCAGCCGACGATCTCCAGCGCGCCGTGGAGGAGGCGAATGGGCTGGAAGCGGAGATGGCCGACGGTGACTCCGGTGCCGATCTCGCGCAGAGCGACACGAGCGCGATGCGAGTAGGTGGATGCCTGGGAAAAGGTGTAGGAGAAGACGTGTTCCATGACGGCGCGCGTCTCCGCGCTGACGAAGAGCGGAATCGGCTCGCCGGTTCGATCCTGATGGAGATAGCTGAGCGGACGCAGATCGTCCAGTCCGAGGATGTGATCGGCGTGGGAGTGGGTGTAGAGGACAGCGTCCAGAGTACGCAGGTCGCAGGCGAGGGCCTGTTCGCGAAAATCCGGGCCGGTGTCGATGAGCACGCAGTGTTCGCCGGTCTGTTCGCTTGTCTGAACGCCGGAGGGATGCTGGGCTGTCCTTTCCGCAGGATCGGACCAGCGAAGCAGGATCGAGGGTCGCAGTCTGCGGTCGCGCGGATCGGTGCTGTGGCAGACCGGGCAGTCGCAACCGAGCGTGGGCACGCCCATCGAGGTGCCTGTTCCAAGAAAACGCAGCGTGGCCCGTGGCCGAGCCGCCCGTGATGGAGCAGTTGCGGAGTGGGCGGCCTGTGGGCGCATCGTCAGTGTTTGGCTCCGCCGGGGGTTGGCGGCTGCATGGAGATCATGCGTGTCAGCTCGAGGAATGTCATGCGCAGTTCGTAGAGGACGGTATCGAGCGTCTGCCTTTCGGCCGGGGTCAGATTGCCGGCGGTTTTCTCCTGCAGGACGCCCATGAGGTCGATGGTTTGTCGGGCGCCTAGAATGTCCACACGCGGCCTCTGACCCTCGGGTGTGCCGGCTCCCATCTGCATCATGGCCGAGAGATACAACTGCTGCACGAGATGCTCGAAGCCGATCTTTTCCATGGCGGGAGCGCCTGGATTCTGGGCGCGGACAAGCGTTTCCAGCCGTTCGGCGGACTGGTCGTACTGCAATTTCTGGAAGCGCGACTCCTCGGAGGTGGGTCCGGGTGGCAGATCGCCGGGCGCTTCGGTGTCGGCGGATTCAGCGGCTTCGGCATCTTGCTGGGCTGTTGCCGGTGGAGGCGTCTTTGGCTCGGGCATCTCCACCAGGCGGAGCCTGGGCGCTTCGCCGGGCTGTGAAGGAGCGGGTTCAGCGGCAGGAGCGGGCGAAGATTCCGAAGCGTTCTCCGCGGCCGGAGATTCGTCGTCGTGCAGCTTCCTGCGATTGATCACGGTGAACTTGGGTGTATCCTGCGTTTCGCTCATGGTCTTCTTTCGTTGGGTTCAGGGGGTCGTTGTCTCGGGGAGTGTGGATCGTAAACGGGCCTGGCCGCCGGGGTAGGTCCAGACGCGGGCGGAGGCCTCGGCTTCAGCGCGGACGAGCGCGAGGGCAAACCAGCGCTGCGCTCCGTCGAGTTGGGCGCCAACGACGCTGGTCAGCTTGCCGATGGGCCTGGAATCGCCGTCGCCGAGTTCCTGGCCGAGGGCTGGCGGCTGCTGCGCGGGAAAGAGTTCGAGGGAGCGGATGTGTCGGTGGACCTGACCGCGGGAGTGAATGCGCTCGACGATCTCCTGTCCGAGGTAGCAGCCTTTGGTGAAGTGCAGGGCGTCGTCGATGCCCGTTTCCTGCGGGAGGGTGTCGTCGCCGAAGTCTACGCCAAAAGCCGGAATGCCCTCGATGATGCGGAGTCGCTCGACGGTGTGAGCACCGATGGCGGTTGCGCCGGAGTGGAGCAGGGCGAGCCATGCGGGGTGGGCGTCTTCGCTGCGGCACCAAAGCGCGAGATGGTTTGCCTGCCTGCCGGTGTAGCGACGGACGAGCACGGAAATCGGGAGGCCGGTGGCGGCTGCGCGGAGATGGCCGGCCTGCGCGGCGCCGGGTAAAATGGCCGCCGGATCGAGAGTGCCTTGCGAGGCAGCGTGAAGGACGGCGGCGGCCTTTGGTCCGGTGAGGCTCAGCGCGGTCCATCCGGGAAGCGGGGTCAGCTCGACATCGTCCATGATGATGAAGCGCTCGAGATGGGCCATCAGACGGGCGGACTGGTTGGCGGCAAGCTCGATTTCGAGCCGGTCCTGACCGTCGTTCCAGATGCGCCACACGCGGCAATCGCCCTGGATGCGGCCTTGCGCGTTGAGGACGAAGTTGTAGTTGCCGAGGCCATCGAATGTCGTATCCGGAGGATGGGCGCAGAGCGCGGCGACGTTGTGGGTGACCATGCCGTTGAGCCAGCGCACGCGGTCTTCGCCGGTGACGGCGACGCGCTGCTGCCAGCCCAGATCGTGGACGACGGCAGATTCCCAAGCCGCTGTGATCTCCGCAGCTTCGTCGGCAAAGGCTGCGACGGTGAGTACGCCACGATACTCGGCCAGAGGCGCGCCAGCGGACGCAAGCGTTTGGGCGAGCGGAGTGGGTGCGAGCTGGAGTGCAGTTTCCGTGGTCATCGTCTGGCTCATGGTGACTCCGCAAAGCGCTGTGTGGCTGCTGGACGGAGCCGGAAACACAGTGGCAGAAAACGCGCAACGCGGCGACTTCGCGCAGCTTTCGACACTGATTTGGACACCTTTGATTATAGAGCGTGTTGCATCCATCGCCGGGAGGTTTCGTCGGCATGTGTCTGCCGCGGCTGGGTGACGGCTGGCCGGGCGCGGGCCGGGTGTGGCTTGGACGCGGCCGGACGGGACAAACGAGGTACCATACACTCCAGCAGGCTTTCCGCACGCCGCTCGAACGCTGGCGCAAATCCTTGCGACCGTGCCGCCGAAAGGAATTCATGCCTCGCGCCTTGCCCTGTTTCCTGACCTGCCTGCCGGCGCTGGTGCTGGCTGCGACGATTCCGGTATGCGCGGCGGTTGCGCAATCCACCCCCGCTACGCCGCCGCCGAGTGCGCAGACGCCGGAGAAGCGGATTACGCCGGATCAGGCGCAGGAGCTTTTCAAAAGCGTGGATGCGCTGCTGCACTTTGCTTCGTCAACGACGGGACTGGAGATCAAGTCGCCGGTGAAACGGGCGCTGAGCAGCCGCGCGGAGGTGGAAGCGTATCTGCAGGACAAGCTGAACGATGACAAGGACGCAAAGCGGATGGAGCAAAGCGAGGTTGTCCTGAAGAAGTTTGGGCTGCTCGACCGCGACTTTCAACTGCGACCCTTCCTGATGGAGCTGCTGAAGGAGCAGATTGCCGGCTACTACGACCCCAAGACCAAGACGGTCTACATTCTGAACTGGGTTGATCCGGAGACACAGAAGCCGGTGCTGGTGCATGAACTGACCCATGCATTGCAGGACCAGCGCGTGCATCTGGAGAGTTGGAGCGACCAGACGCCGGAGGACGTGAGCCACAACGCCAGCGAAGACAACGAGCATCTGGCGCGCGACGAGATGGATACGGCGCGGGACGCGGTGACGGAAGGCCAGGCGATGGCGGTGTTTGTGAACTATGCGCTGCGGCCGAGCGGACAGACGCTGCTGACGGCTCCGGAGATTGTGCAGAAGATGGAGGATCAGATGTCTTCGACGGCGGACTCGCCAGTGCTGGCGCGCGCGCCGCTGCTGCTGAGCCAGTCGCTGATCTTTCCGTATCAGGAGGGTCTTGGCTTTACGCAGGACCTGTGGATGGACAAGGGGCGCGATGCCGCGTTTGCCGGAGCGCTGGATCATCCTCCTTCCTCGAGCTGGGAGGTGATGAACCCGCGCTACTATGAGCAGCATCGGCAGCCTCCGGTACTGCTGATGCCGAATATCCATCCACTGGTGGACGCGCGCTATCGCCCGATCGACATTGGGCAGATTGGGCAGCTTGATCTGCGGATTCTGGCGACGCTGTATGGCGGCGCGTCGGCGGCGCGGAAGCTGACGCCGGCCTGGGACGGCGGCATCTACTGGGCGGGACAGTTGCGCTCGGCCACGGCGCAGCAGCAGAGCCAGACTGGCTCGGTTGCGCTGCTGTATCTTTCAGCCTGGACGAGCGCGGCGGCGGCGCGCGTGTTTGCCTCGCTGGAGGCGCGGGAACTGGCGCTGAAATATGACAACGCGCGGCCGATTCCGCAGCAGGATGGCGATGATCGCGTCTACTCGACCAGCGAAGGGATGGTGCTGATCCGGATTCAGGATCGGATGGTGTTTGTGGCAGAGAGCTTTGAGCTGGATACGGCTCGCAAGCTGGCGGAGCTGCTGTTGGGAGCGCAGGGAGCGGGCGAAATGCGAATGGCAGGAGAGGCTGCGCCGCGCGGCGCTGGTTCGACGGATGCAATTCCGGCCCGCGCCGTGATGGCTCCCACGCTGAGCGCTCCGTTTGCGCATTTTTTTGCTTCCTGCGGATGGATGAAAGCTGCCTTGCCGCAGGTCGGAGCGCGATGATGAAAGTCGTTGAGCCTGGCAGCGATTTGCGCGAAGTGTATCCCAGGATTTTTGTCGGGGGCCAGTCGGCGTGTCGACCGGGGAGCGGCGATCATGCGGTGGTGCATGCGTGCAAATCGCCGTGCCATCAGAGCGCGTTGGGCTATCGCGGCAGCCTGCCTGCGGAGGATCCGCACTATCTGGCGCTGGCTGAGGACAATGACCTCTGGCTGAACCTGATCGATCCGCCGGTGCCGCTTTTTCAGGCGGAGTCATTCACGCGGTTTCTGGCCTTTGCAGCGCAGCGTCTGGATGGCGGCGCAAGGGTGACGATTCACTGCAATCAGGGCGAATCACGGTCGGCGTCGCTGGCGCTGCTGCTGCTGGCTCGCCACGTCCGCGTGCTGGCGCGGGAGTCGTTTGCCGCGGCGCGGGCGGACTATCTGCGGCTTGATCCGCTTTATCGCCCAGGAGCGGGCATTGCGCGCTTTCTGGAGGAGCACTGGGCAGCGCTCGGCTGTGTGTGCTCGCGCTGTGGGTCGGGAGTTTGATGCGCTGGGGATTTTCTGCGCGGGTGTCGGCGCGGCGAAGGGTTTGTCGTCCAACGTGACTGAGGGATTCGACACGATGGAACCAGGTAAGAAAGCTCTTCGGAAACTTCGGGCCAAACTGCTGCCCAAACTCATGGCGAAAGTACTGGCCGGTTGCGTGCTTGCGCCGATCGTTCTTGTCGGCTGTTCCCAGCCTCGGCCCGTGCCACCGCCGCCACCGCCGCCACTCACCCTGGCGCAGGTGAGGCAGATGGGCTTCCATGACGGCATGGAGGCTGCGCGACGGGATGTTGCCAGCGGGCGTCCGCCGATGCCGCGACGACACCCAAGATTCCGCAATCCACCGGTGCCGCCAGAGGCGGTGGTGGACTATCGCCGAGCCTTCCGCAATGGCTACCGCCACTTCCTGCATCCGGCGCAGCCACAAGCGCCACCGCCGCCGCCGCCGGGCGCATGACCGGTGCTCGGCTGGAGAATGAATGCCGATCTGCTGAGCAGGGATTCCGATGCTCTGCTCAGCAGGTGCCCGATATACTGAAGTCTCTGCGGCGCACCGACAGCTTTTTTGCGCCGACCCTGGAGAACGCTCGTGCATCAGGCAGAGATCGGCATCATCGGCGGCAGTGGACTCTACTCCATGCCTGGCCTCACCAACATTCGGGAGACGACGGTGGAAACGCCGTTTGGCGCGCCCTCCGACAGCTTTGTTCTGGGCGAACTGGAAGGGCGCAGGGTGGTCTTTCTGGCGCGTCATGGGCGCGGCCATCGGCTGCTGCCGTCGGAACTGAACTTTCGCGCCAACATCTATGCGCTGAAGTCGCTTGGGGTGGAGCGGATTCTTTCGGTTTCGGCGGTCGGCTCGCTGAAACAGGAACACAAGCCCACGGATTTTGTGATTCCGGATCAGTTCATCGATCGGACGTTTCATCGCGAAAGCACGTTTTTTGGCGATGGCGTGGTGGGTCATGTGGCCTTTGGCGATCCTGTCTGCCCGGTGGTGGCCGAGGCTGCGGCTCAGGCGTGTGAGAACACAGGCGTGGTGGGCAAACGCGGCGGCGTGTATGTGTGCATGGAGGGTCCGCAGTTCTCGACCAAAGCAGAATCGAATCTCTATCGTTCGTGGGGAGCGGACGTGATCGGCATGACGAATCTGCAGGAGGCGAAGCTGGCTCGCGAGGCCGGGGTTTGCTATGCGACGGTCGCGATGGTGACCGATTACGACTGCTGGCATCCGGAGCACGACGCGGTGACGGTGGATCAGATTGTGGCCGTTCTGCACCAGAATGCGGCCAATGCGGCGCGAGTGGTGCGGGCCGCGGTTGCAGCTTTGCCACCTGCCGGAGCGGAGCGCAAATGTGGCTGCGCAACCGCTGCCCAGTTCGCCATTCTGACGCAGCGCGACCGGATTCCCGCGGCAACGCGTGAGCGGTTGCGGCTGATCTTTGGCCAATACCTGGATTGATCGACGCATGCCGCATTTCGGGCCATCTCACACACGGGAAAAGCACACTTCATGTCCATTACTGTCGTCGGTTCTGTTGCATTTGATTCGATCACCACTCCCTCCGGCAGCCGCGAGCGCTGCCTGGGCGGCGCGGCCACGTACTTTGCGCTGGCAGCCAGCTACTTTACCCCAGTGCGTGTGGTGGCCGTTGTGGGAGAAGACTTCACGGCTGCGGAAGAGGCCGTCTTTGCGGCGCGATCCATTGATCTGAACGGTGTGGAGCGGGCTGCGGGGAAGTCGTTTTTCTGGGCAGGCAACTACCTGAACAGCCTGAGCGAGGCGAAGACGGAGCAGACTGATCTGAATGTCTTTGCCGACTTCAATCCGCGGATTCCGCGCGAGTATCTGGATACGCAATTTCTGTTTCTTGCCAATATTGATCCGGTTCTCCAGCTTCGCGTGCGGCAGGCTTTGCCCGCTGCGCGGCTGGTGTGCGGAGACACGATGAACTACTGGATCAACGACCATCGAGAAGCGTTGCTGCGAGTGTTGCCGCAGATGGATGTGCTGCTGATCAATGACACGGAGGCGCGTCTGCTCTCCGGTGAATCGAATCCGCTGCGCGCTGCGCGCAGGGTGTTGGAGCTTGGGCCGCGAGCGCTGATTGTGAAGCATGGCGAATATGGAGCCACGGCCTACTTTGGAGAGGGAATCTTTGACGGCGCGGTGCGGCTTCCGTTCCGCTCCCCGGCGCTGCCGCTGTCGGAGGTGGTGGATCCAACAGGCGCGGGAGACAGTTTTGCCGGCGGATTCTATGGCTACATTGCGTCGCAGCCGACGCTGACCCCCGCGGTTTTTCGGCGAGCGTTGTTTTATGGCAGCGTGATGGGTTCGTTCACGGTGGAACGGTTTGGCACGGAGCGGCTGCAGAAGCTGAGCCGCGCCGAGATCGACGCACGGTTTGAGCAACTGCGGCAGATCAGTCATCTGGATACGCAGACGGACTGAGGCGGATCGCCTTCGACGAGATGGCGAGGGTTGCGGCGGGTTGCAATCAATCGATTTAGCTGATAGAAAGAGTGCGCGATGAAGATGCTTCGAATTTGCGCTCTGATGGCGTGCGGGATGACCGCGACGTTGGCGTTTGGACTGGGACAGCCGAAGATGGTGGCTTTTCAACCGGAGGCGAAAGCGTTTGCGCTGGCTGAGCAGGGCAAGGCGCCGACGTTGCTGCTGGATGGAGGCGATTATGCCGGAGTGCTGCGAGCAGCGGGGGATTTTCGCGACGATATCGCTCGCGTGACCGGGGTGAAGCCGAATCTGTTGACGACAGGACGCGCAGACGGCGCGGAGATGGTGCTGATTGGCACGCTGGGGCACAGCGCGCTGATCGATGGCCTGGTGCGCAGGCGCAGGATCGATGTTTCCGCGATCCAGGGCAAGTGGGAGGCGACGCTGACGGTGGTCGTCGAGCATCCGATGCCGGGCGTGCGGCGCGCGCTGGTGATTGCGGGCAGCGACAGGCGGGGAACGATCTATGGGATGTATGACCTGTCGGAGCAGATCGGGGTTTCGCCGTGGTACTGGTGGGCAGACGTGCCGGTGCGGCATCAGCAGGCGCTCTACGTGCTGGCTGGCGCGCACATCTCCGGCGAGCCGGCGGTGCGCTATCGCGGGATTTTCCTGAACGACGAAGCTCCGGCGCTGACCGGATGGGTGAATGAGCGCTATGGCGGCTACAACCACAAATTTTACGTTCATGTCTTTGAGCTGCTGCTGCGGCTGCATGCGAATTATCTGTGGCCGGCGATGTGGGGCAGCGCATTCAACGAGGATGATCCGGAGAATCCGAAGCTGGCTGATATGTATGGCATCGTGATGGGAACCTCGCATCACGAACCGATGTTGCGCGCGCAGCAGGAGTGGAAGCGGCATGGCGTGGGCGCGTGGAACTTTGCGACGAATGCGCCGGAGCTGGAGAAGTTCTGGACCGAGGGCATTGTGCGCAACGGGAACTTTGAGAGCACGGTGACGCTGGGGATGCGCGGCGACGGCGATATGCCGATGACGGGCGGGCAGAACATTGCGCTGCTTGAAAAGATTGTGGCGGCGCAGAGGGCGATTCTGGCTGAGAACAGCACGCCGACGCTGAAGGCGGACCCGAAGGTGTGGGCGCTGTACAAGGAAGTCCAGGGCTACTACGAGAGCGGGATGCGCGTGCCGGATGATGTGACGCTGCTGTGGAGCGACGACAACTGGGGAAACATCCGGCGGCTGCCGACGACGGCGGAGCGAGCGCGGCCAGGCGGAGCGGGCATTTACTACCACTTCGACTATGTGGGCGATCCGCGCAACTACAAGTGGCTGAACACGAATCCGATTCCGAAGGTGTGGGAGCAGATGCATCTGGCCGTGGAGTACGGCGCGACGCGCATCTGGGTGGTGAATGTGGGCGACCTGAAGCCGATGGAGTTTCCGATTGAATTTTTCCTGAGCTATGCGCGCAACCCGGAGCGCTGGGACAAGGACAGTCTGCTGTCGTTCACGCAACAGTGGGCGGCGCGTGAGTTTGGCCCGGAGCATGCCGACGAGATTGCGTCGATGGTTGCCGAATACACGAAGATAAATGGGTGGCGCAAGCCGGAGCTGATCGATCCGACGACCTTTAGCCTGACGAACTATGACGAAGCTGATCGCGTGGAGAGGCAGTGGACTGCACTCGAGGACGAGGCGACCGAGGTAGGGAAAAAGCTTCCGGCCAACGCGCAGGACGCGTATTTTGAGCTGGTGCTGCATCCGATTCTGGCGTCGGGCACGGTGACGAAGCTGTACATCGCGGCGGGAAGGAATCATCTCTATGCGGCGGAGGGCCGCGCGAGCACGAATGCGCTGGCGGATGAGACGCGCGCGCTGTTTGCCGAGGATGCGGTGATCCGCCACCGCTACAATCACGAGATTGCCGGCGGCAAATGGGACCACATGATGGACCAGACGCATCTGGGCTACACGTGGTGGCAGGAGCCGCCGGTGAACGTGATGCCGGCGGTGAGCGAGATTCAGCTTTGGCCGGATGCTCGGATGAGCGTGCTGGCTGAAGGAACGATGTCGCCGTTTCAGAAGCAGGTGCTGACGTTGGATAATTTCGCGCAGCAGACGCGATACTTTGATCTTTTTAACCGAGGCAGAGAGGCTTTCGATTTTGCGGCATCGGCTGACCAGCCGTGGATTCATCTGAGCATGACCCAGGGTAGCGTGGCGGCAGACGGAGCGCATCTGGACGAGCGCGTGAAGGTGACGGTGGACTGGTCGCAGTTGCAGGCTGGAATTTCGACCGGGACGATCACGGTGAGGCAGACGCGGCCAGCCGCGCGCGGGCCGGTGTATCGCATTGCCGTGAAGGCGAGCGTGGCCGCGGGCGTGACGCCTGCGACGCTCGATGGGTTCATGGAAAGCGATGGCGTGGTGGCGATTGAGGCCGAAGACACTTCGGCGCGGACGGCGGACGGCGCCGTGCACTGGGGACGCATTCCGGATTATGGATTGACGCGCTCCGGCATGACCATCTTTCCAGTGACGGCGGCCAGCGCGCTGACGCCGGAGACAGCGCCGCGGCTGGATTATCGGATGTATCTGGTGGATGCGGGGCGGATGAATCTGGATGTGACGGTGGGGCCGTCGCTGAACTTTGTACCGGGTCGCGGGCTGCGTTTTGCGGTGTGGGTGGACGATGGCAAGCCGCAGATGGTGGATGCGCTTGCGGATCTCTCCGAGAAGACGTGGGGCAAGGTGGTGAGCGATGAGGCGCGGCACGTGACGGTGCCGCTGGAGATTGCAGCGGTTGGGTATCACACGCTGCACGTGGCGATGGTGGATCCGGGACTGGTGATGGAGCGGCTGGTGGTGGCCAGGCCGGGAAGCATGAAGCCGAGCTATCTGGGTCCGCCGGAAAGCCCGCATCGGCTGGCAGCGGAAGGCAGGTGACCGGCGCGCAGAAGGGAATCGATCCGGCTTTTATAATCAGCAGGGATGGGCGCTGCGGCGTGACGCGGGGCCGATGACTCTGGAATGAAGGATTGAGGGCGGACGATGAGCGGATTGACGGGGCGTGTGGCGCTGGTGACGGGAGCATCGCAGGGAATTGGGCGTGCATGCGCGCTGGCGCTGGCGGCAGAGGGTGCGACGGTGGCTCTGGCTGCGCGCAACGAAGCGAATCTGGCAGCGGTGCGCGAGGAGATTCTGGCCGCGGGCAGCAAGGCAGAGGCATTCGCGCTCGACATCGCCAGCGAGGAGTCGATCCGCAGTTGCGCCAAGTCCGTGCTGGAGCGGATGGGCACGGTTTCCATTCTGGTGAACAATGCCGGGATTACGCGGGATGGGCTTGTGTTGCGCATGAAGCGCGCGGACTGGGACGACGTGCTGACGACGAATCTGACGGGCGCGTTTCTGCTGACTCAGTCGCTGCTGAGCGCGATGCTGAAGCATCGCTGGGGCAGGATCATCAACCTGACGAGCGTAGTGGGGCAGACGGGCCAGGCGGGCCAGGTGAATTACTCGGCCAGCAAGGCTGGCATGATTGGCATGACGCGCTCGCTGGCGCGCGAGGTAGCCAGCCGTGGGATCACCGTGAATGCGGTGGCGCCAGGATATATTGAGACGCCGATGACGGCCGTGCTGAATGAGGCGCAGCGCGCAGCGATGATGGCTTCCATTCCGCTGGGGCGACCGGGAAGCGACGCCGAGATCGCTCATGCGGTCGCGTTCCTGGCCAGCGAGGGCGCGGCGTATGTGACCGGCCACGTGCTGGACGTGAACGGCGGCATGTACATGGGCGGCTGAGCGTGTTTCACCGATTGCGCCGAGGTCGCTTCGAGTGGCTGCGTTTGGAATGTATTGACGATCGCAGCAAGGCAGCGCGGGCGTGTTGAATTCAACGATATTGGTTTCATGTTTCGTACTGTTTTGCCGATGACCGTTTTGAGGGAATTGGTATGGACGTTGAAGCTCATCCAGACGGTGTGAACGTGACCGGGGTGGGGTTGGATTCGCGACCGCTGATGGGAGACGGAACGAGAAACGCGGGACAGCCCGCGATCCAGTATCTGGCGCGTCAGCCGATTCTGGATGTACATGGGCACGTGCATGCGTATGAGCTGCTGTTTCGCGCCGGGCGCGAGGCGAGTTTTCACGGCGACCATGTGATGGCTACCCGCAGTGTGCTGGATCAGACGGTGATGCACGGGTTGCAGAAGATTGTGGGCGAGCACGCAGCATTTATCAATTGCACGCGCGAAGCAATTCTGGATGAGCAGGTGCGTGTGCTGCCGCGGGAAAAGACGGTGCTGGAGCTGCTGGAGACGCTGGAGCCGGATGCCGAGTTGCTGTTAGCCTGCACGCGTCTGCACCGGGATGGATATCGATTTGCGCTGGATGATTTTTCCTGGTCGGAAGCGTGGGTTCCGTTTTTGCTGCTGGTGGATTATGTGAAGGTGGATATCGAACAGCTCGATGTGGTTGCTCGCACTGAGCTGATTGCGCATCTGCAGGCACGCCGCTGCAAGGCGCAACTGATCGCCGAGCGCATTGAAAGCGAGGAAGATTTTCATCAACTGCGCCGCGAAGGATTTGGTCTGTTTCAGGGGTACTACTTTTCGCGTCCGATCGTTGTGGAGAGCAGGACGATTCCTACGAATCGGATGCTGCACCTGGATCTGTTGCGCGCGTTGCTGGAGGAGCCGCTGGATCAGCATCAGCTCAGCGAGCTGCTGAAGCGAGATCCTGCGCTGATGCTGCGTCTGCTGAAGCTGGTGAACTCGCCGGTGTATGGAATGCGGAACGAGATTCACTCGATCCAGATGGCACTGCAACTGGTGGGCGACGCGACGTTTCGACGGATGGCGACGCTGGCGATTGCCGGCGAGATGCTGGGGGGCAATCCACCGGTGCTGTTGCAGCTTGCGTTGCATCGGGCACGGCTGTGCGAACTGGTGGCGCGAGCGCGAGGGAAGGACGCATCCGAGCAATACATGCTGGGCATGCTGAGCCTGGTGCCGGCGCTGCTGAGTATCACGATGGAGAGTCTGGTGGAGTCTCTGCCGTTGAGCAAAGCGATGCGGCAGGCACTGCTGGGAGCCAGGAATCCTGAACGAGCCGCGCTCGGCTGGATGGAATGTCATGAGCAGGGCGAGTGGGCGCAGTGCGACCGGATCGCCGACATGCTGGAAGTGGAGCCGGCATGGCTGGCGGAGCAGTATCTGGAGGCATTGCAGTGGGCGCAGGAAAACATGCCGCTACACGCGGAGATGGAGTGTTGAGCCGCCGTTCTATAGCTCCATCACTGGCACTGCTTGTCGCTTGATTTCACGCATCGCCCGTTCCACACAGGGCCTGCAACATTCATAGCGGGATGAGCCGGTACGTCGAGCCGCGGTCGAGCTGGTTTCCTCGATGACAGCGGTCGGATGCAGTTCCAACGCCCTTTTCTGAGGCCCTGTTCTGAAGCGCGGCCAGTTCTGCGCTCGGCTTTGCGCTCGGCCGCAGCGACGGCTTCCGGATCATGGCTGCACCAACGACACTCTCAGGAATGGATCGATGCTCAGGAATCGATCGGCGACCCACATTGCTGCGCAAAGGCGCGGTCTGGCGTGCGTGGCTGTGGTTCCGATGCACGGGCATCTCCCGGGTGTGCATCGGGCCAAGGTTAGGCCAGAGATTTTTTGATCGAGCTGAAATCTTCTGTGATGAGACAGAATCGCGGGTGAAAAGCTGGAATCATTTAATAGTAGGTCATCCAGGCGCGCTCAATGCCGAAACTGTGTGCACGAATCGCGGATAGACCCAGTTATGTTGAAGTTGAGGGATGATGAGCGGAAACAATGGCGCAGGCAGAGTGGTGATTGTGGGCGCGGGGCCGGGTGGGCTGGCCTCGGCGATGTTGCTGGCCAAGGCGGGCGCGCAGGTGACGGTGTTGGAAAAGCGCGCGACGGTGGGCGGACGCACGTCCACGATGGAGGCGGAGGGATTCCACTTCGATATCGGGCCGACGTTTTTTCTGTATCCGCGGGTGCTGCGGGAGATTTTTGCGGCCTGTGGCTATTCGCTGGATGAAGAGTTGCCGATGGAGCGGCTGGATCCGCAGTATCGGCTCGTCTTTGGCGGGCGAGAGGGCGAGGCGGCGACGCATCTGGACGCGACGGCGGATGTGGAGCGGATGAAGAAGGCGATTGCGGCGATCAGTCCGGACGATGCGACGCGGTTGGAGAATTACTTTCGCGATAACCGCAAAAAGCTGGAGCGATTTGCGCCGATTCTGCAGACGCCCTTTGAAAGCTGGACGGACCTGGCGCGGGTAGAGATGCTGAAGCTGCTGCCGCTGATGCGTCCGTGGCGGTCGCTCGACAGCGATCTGCGCAAGCACTTCAAGGATGAGCGGATTCGGCTTGGTTTCAGCTTTCAGTCGAAGTATCTGGGGATGTCGCCGTTCAGTTGTCCGAGCCTGTTCAGCATTCTTTCGTTTCTGGAGTACGAGCATGGAGTCTTTCATCCAATCGGCGGCTGCGGAGCGGTGACGCGCGCGATGGCGCGGATTGCCGAGCAGATGGGCGTGACGATCCTGCGTGAGTGTGCGGTGAAAGAGATTGTGACCGAGGGCCGGCGCGCGGTGGCCGTGAAGACGGAGCGCGAGACGCTGCCGGCTGATGCCGTGGTGGTGAATGCGGATTTTGCGCAGGCGATGAAGCGGCTGATTCCGAATCATCTGCGACGGAAGTGGAGCGATGCGAAGATTGCCAGCAAGCGCTACTCGTGCTCGACCTACATGCTGTATCTGGGAATCGATGGACGGTTTGACGAGCTGCCGCACCACACGATTTATCTTTCGGCGAAGTATCGCGAGAATCTGAACGATATTGAGCGGGATCATCGGCTGACGCTGGAGGACCCGAGCTTCTATGTGCAGAATGCCTGTGTGACGGATGAGACGCTGGCGCCGAAGGGGATGAGTACCTTGTATGTGCTGGTTCCTGTGACGCACGAAAGCAGCAACGTGAGCTGGAAAGAGCAGGAACCGCAACTGCGCCGGGCGGCGCTGCGGCAGTTGGAAAAGCTGGGCCTGCATGATGTGGAGCAGCGGATACGCGTGGAGCGAAGCCTGACGCCGCAAAGCTGGAAGAGCGAGTTTGGACTACATCTGGGGGCAACGTTCAGCATGGCGCATTCGTTGGATCAGATGCTGCATCTGCGTCCGCATAATCGCTTTGAGGATGTGGACGGGGTGTATCTGGTGGGCGGCGGGACGCACCCGGGAAGCGGTTTGCCGGTGATCTTCGAGTCGGCGCGGATCAGCGCGCGGCTGCTGCTGGAAGACCTGAAGATGGAGCCGCGGTGGAACGAGTCGCGCACGCTGGATCGCCGCGCCGCGTATGAAGTGGCACACTGAAACCAGCGCCACGTTGCGGGTTGAGCGGTGGGTGCAAGGATTGGGCGCGATGAATCAGGACGGGAATGAATCCGGCGTGTCTTGAGCAGATGCGAGAAGCGCAACGGCGGTGGGCGCGTGTGGCGATCCGGGAGCGGCTGCGCGTGATCGGCGGCCTGCGCGCAAGGATGGCCCGTGAGCCGGAAGCAGTGGCGCGGCTGGTTCCGCGCGAGTTGCCGGGAGCGCTGCACCGAACCGAGGCCGAAACGCTGGTGGCGGAGGTTTTGCCGCTGGCCGCGGCGTGCCGGTTTCTGGAACGCGAAGCCGAGCGCATGTTGAAGCCGCAGCGCCTGGGCTGGCGCGGACGTCCGTTGTGGATGATGGGCGTGACGGCGGAGATGGAGCGCGCGCCGCTGGGCTTGGTGATGATTGTGGCGGCGGGCAATTATCCGCTGCTGCTGGCCGGGGTGCAGGCGTTGCAGGCGCTGGTGGCGGGCAATGCGGTGGTGTGGAAGCCTGCGCCGGGAACGGAAGCGGTGGCCGCGCGAATCGCGGCATGGCTGCGGGAGTGTGGGTTGCCGGACGGCTTGCTGGAGGTGATGGGCGGCGATGCGGCTGCGGTGCAGCAGGCGATTCGCCAGGGCGTGGATCATCTGGT
This sequence comes from Acidobacteriota bacterium, assembly GCA_021851335.1. GTDB lineage: Bacteria > Acidobacteriota > Terriglobia > Terriglobales > Acidobacteriaceae > Acidicapsa. The sequence continues at coordinate 41,504 of JAJZEA010000022.1, forward strand.
GCTGACTGGATCGGCGGAGACAGGACAGGCGATCCTGCGGCAGACGGCGGAAACGCTGACGCCGACGACGATGGAGCTTTCCGGCTGGGATGCTGTTTTTGTGTTGCCGGGAGCGGAGTTGGAGCGCGTGGCGCAGGCGATTACGTTTGGTATGCGATTCAACGGGTCGTTTACGTGCATGGCCCCGCGACGGCTCTTCCTGATTGGCTTTGCAGCGACTGAGGCGGATTGGCTGGAGGCGCAGTTGCGAAGTCGGCTGGCCAGGCTGGAGGCTGTGTCCTTGAGCCAGTCGGCGCGCAGCAAGCTGGCGGAGATGGTGGCCGATGCGCGCGCGGCGGGAGCCGAGGTTGCGCTGGACGGAAGCGCGCGCGAAGACGGAAGGGTAAGTGTGACGCTGATTTTGCAGGCGCGACCGGAGATGTGGGCGATGCGTGGCGAGGTCTTTGCTCCGGTGCTGAGCGGGATGCGCGTGAGCCTTGCGGAGCAGGCTGTTGCGGCGCATGGGCGGTGTGAATATGGGCTGACGGCGGCGGTCTTTGGTCCGGAGCGTGACGCGAAGAAGCTGGCGCGTGATCTGCGTGTGGGGCATGTGCTGGTGAATGACCTGATTGCGCCGACGGCAGACGCGCGCGTGAGCTTTGGCGGCGTGGGTCGCAGCGGATTTGGCGTGACGCGCGGGCGTGAAGGCTTGCTGGCAATGACGCGTCCGCGCGTGACCCAGGTGCAGCGCGGGCGCTCGCTGCGAGGTTATGAAGCGGTGGGTGAGGAACATGTCGGATTGTTTGCGGGCATGGTTCGCGCGGTGTATGGAAGTGGTGCGGCTGCGCGGTGGCGCGGAGTACGGCAGATGGGGCAAGCGGCGGCAGAGTTGCCAAAGAAAGAGCAAGCGAGGAGATGAAGCAGATGGCGGAGAAGATGCGGGTGGCGGTGATTGGATCGGGGCTGGGCGGACTGACGGCGGCGGCGACGCTCGCGGCGCGCGGATACGCGGTTGAGGTCTTTGAGAAAAATCCGTGGCTGGGCGGCAAGGCGGCGGAGATTCGCGAGGATGGATTCCGGTTCGATATGGGTCCGACGATTCTGATTCGACCTTCAGTGCTGCGCCGCATCTTTGCGGAAGCCGGACGGAAGCTCGAAGACTACCTGAACATGGTCCGGCTGGACCCGCAGTGGCGCTGCTTCTTTGACGATGGGCTGGTGCTGGATCTGAAGGATGATGTACAGGCGATGGCTCGCTCTCTGAATGAGCTGAAGGCGGGAATGGGTGACGGATTCACGCAGTTCCAGCAGCTCTCCGAGCAGTTGCACACCATCAGCAACAAGTTCTTTTTCTGGCGTCCGGTGGGGACGATGATGGATACGCTCGACTTGAAGGGCGCATTCTCGATCGACGTTCTGCGCGACGTGATGAAGATGCGGCTGGGGAAGACGGTGGCGGGCACGATTCGCGAGTATATTCCGGATGCGCGCGTGGCGCAGATGCTGGACCACTACACACAGTATGTCGGCTCGTCGCCGGATGCTTCGCCTGCGATTCTTTGCGCGATCGGGCATATGCAGTCGGAAGAGGGAATCTGGTATCCGATGGGCGGCACGCGAGCCGTGCCGGAGGCGCTGGTGAAGCTGGGGCGCGAGCTGGGCGTGCGGTATCATCCGTCGACGGAAGTCACGCGCATGGTGATGGAAGGCGGACGCGCTGCGGGGCTGGTGACGGCCGATGGCGCGACGCACAACTTTGACGCGATTGTCTCCAATGAAGACGCGGTGCGCACCTATCGCGAGCTGATTGGCGGCGAAGTGGCGAAGCGTTTTGACAAGGAGCGCGGCTATGAGCCTGCGTGCTCGGGCGTGGTGCTGTATCTGGGTTTGAAGAAGCGCTATGAGCATCTGGCGCACCACTGCTTTGTGTTTTCGCGCGATGCGCATGAGGAGTTTCATCACATCTATGACCTGGGCCAGCCGGCGCCCGATCCGACCTGCTATCTGGCATCGACGACGCGAACGGAAGCGGCGACGGCACCCGAGGGTGGCGATGCGCTCTATGTGCTGGTGCATACGCCGTATCTGAGGCCGGAGCATGACTGGAAAGAGATGTTTCCGAAGTACCGGCAGGTGATTCTGGACAAGCTGAAGCGAACGGCGGGGATGCCTGATCTGGAAGAGCGGATTGTCTTTGAGCGGCATCTGACACCGGTCGATATTCATGAGCGCTACAAGGTGCTGAATGGCGCGATCTATGGGCTGGCGAGCCACGGAAAGTGGAATGGCGCATTCAAGCCGTCGAATCGCAGGCGGGATGTGGATGGGCTGTTTCTGGCGGGCGGCGCGGCGCATCCCGGTCCAGGCATGCCGATGGTGATGATGTCGGGCTGGATTGCCGCCGATGCGCTGGACCAGCGGTATCGCGGCGCGGCGGCGGCTGAGGCGCGCCTGCGGGTGGAGGAGCAACTGGCCACTGTGTCACACTGACAACAGCGAGCGATGAAACGGATCTGCGTGGACATGGACGAGGTGATGGCCGATACGCTCGGCGAGCATCTGCGTCGGTATAACGATGAGTTTGGCGAAGCGGTGACGCGCGAAGAACTCTATGGCAAGGGTCTTTGGGATGTGGTCTCGACAGACCGCCAGCCGCATCTGCGCGCATATCTGGACGATGAGGAATTCTTTGCCGATCTGCCGGTTTTTCCGGATGCGCGGGAGGTTCTGGAAGAGCTTTCGCAGCGCTTCGATGTGTACATTGCGACGCAGGCGATGTCGGTGCCAAATTCGTTTCGTGCAAAGTATCAGTGGCTTCAGCGGCATTTTCCGTTTCTGCCGCCATCGCGCTATGTCTACTGCGGCGACAAGGGAATTCTGCGCGCGGAGTATCTGATCGACGATCTGCCGCGCAACCTGATGCGGTTTGAGGGGACAGGAATTCTGTACTCTGCGCCGCACAATATGACGGTGAGCGGATTTCATCGCGTGAACGACTGGCGCGAAGTGGCGGAGTATTTTCGCGACAAGGCGTGAGGGCGCAGTGGTCAGCAGCGGACCGGAACAGCTAGACTCATTCGCGCGGGGATGCTTGCTTTGACGGAGACAGCGAAGGCGTTTTATACGAAAGCGGATCACAGCGATTTACCGGTAGATGGATGCCCGGGAGAATTTCCATACACGCGTGGTCTGCATGCGGAGGGATATCGCGGGAAGCTGTGGACGATGCGCCAGTATGCGGGGATGGGCGATGCCGAGGAATCGAATCGCCGCTACCACTATCTGCTGGCGCAGGGCGCGCGCGGGCTGAGCGTGGCCTTTGATCTGCCGACCCAGACCGGATACGACTCCGATGCCGAGATGGCGGCGGGCGAGGTGGGGCGAGTGGGCGTGGCGATCAGTTCGCTCGAAGATATGCAGCGTTTGTTCGACGGTATTCCTGTCGGTGAAGTCTCCACTTCGATGACGATCAATGCGACGGCGACAACGCTGCTGGCGATGTATGCGGTGGCGGCGCGGCGGCGCGGGATTGCCACCCATGCGCTCTCCGGCACGGTGCAGAACGACATTCTGAAGGAGTACATCGCGCGCGGAACGTATATCTATCCGGCGGAGCCGTCGCTGCGGCTGACGACGGACCTGATGCGGTGGGCGGGCGACCATGCGCCGCGATGGAACACGATCTCGATCAGCGGGTACCACATGCGTGAGGCTGGCTCGACGGCGGCGCAGGAGATTGCCTTTACGCTGGCCGACGGGCGAGCGTATGTGGAGGCGGCGCTGGCGGCGGGATTGCAGATTGACGCCTTTGCGCCGCGGCTGAGTTTTTTCTTCAATGCGCACTCAAATCTGCTGGAAGAGGTGGCGAAGTTTCGCGCAGCGCGGCGCATCTGGGCGCGGTGGATGCGGGAGGAGTTTCAGGCTCGCGATCCGCGTTCGTGGATGCTGCGTTTTCATGCGCAGACGGCTGGCTCCACGCTGACCGCACAGCAGCCGGAGAACAATATCGTGCGCACGGCGCTGGAGGCGCTGGCGGCGGTGATGGGCGGAGCGCAGAGCCTGCATACAAATGGCTACGACGAAGCGCTGGCGTTGCCAACGGAGCGGGCGGCGCGGATTGCGCTGCGCACGCAGCAGATTCTGGCATACGAGAGCGGCGTGGCGGAGATCGCCGATCCGCTGGGTGGAGCGTATGCCGTGGAGGCGATGACGGATCGTCTGGAGGCAGAGGCGCAAGCGTTGTTTGCACAGATTGAGGCGCGCGGAGGCATGCTGCGCGCGATTGCAAGCGGATGGGTTCAGCAGCAGATTCAGCAGTCGGCCTATCTCTGGCAGAAGAGGGTGGATGCCGGAGAATCCGTGGTGGTCGGCGTGAATCGATTTCAGGACGAGCAGCAGGCCGAGATTGCGCTGCAAAAGATTGATGCTGAGAGCGAGCGGCGACAGGTGGAGCGACTCCGCGCCTATCGCGCGCGCAGGGATGAAGCGCCATGGCGTGCTGCGCTGCAAGGGCTGAAGGATGCGGCGCGGACAGAAGAGAATCTGATGGCTGCGATTGTGAGCGCGGTGGAAGCCGAGGCGACGGTGGGCGAGATTGCCGATATACTACGCGGGGTCTTTGGCGAGTATCGCGAGGTCGTGTGAGCGGCGGGCGGCGCGGGCGCTACCGCGCGGACTACTTGAGCAGTTCGTCGAGCTTGGATTTCGGATTGCGACGGAAGCGCCAGATGCCCAGGCCGATCAGCACAGGGCCGAGGATGAGTTCCATCCAGGTCTGCCAGTGGTTGGGGCGAATTTGATAGAGCTTCCAGCCCTCGTAGAGAGCGATGAAGCCGACGAGAATTGCCAGGATACCGCGCATTTTATAGGTCACAAAAAGCTCCTTTCAGTGGATGCATTTCATCCTATCGCAAGTGGTGCGCGGCAGGAATGGGAGAGATGGATTGACCTGGCAGGCGCGACGGTCCTATTGTCAGACAGGGAGCGGCAAACGAAGCCGCAGAAAAAGGAAATGCGATGGCCGAAGAGATGACTACGCTGAAGAAAACTGCACTGAACGCAACACATCGTGCGCTGAAGGCGAAGATGGTGGATTTTGGCGGCTGGGAGATGCCGGTCGAGTACTCCGGTCTGATCGCCGAGCACATGGCGGTGCGCACCGGCGTCGGCCTCTTCGATGTCTCGCACATGGGCGAGATTCAGTTTCGCGGACCGGCATCGCTGGAGGCTGTGCAGCGGATCACGATGAACGACGCATCCAGGCTGGAAATTGGCCAGGCGCAGTACTCTGCATTGCTGACGGATCAGGGCACCTTTGTCGATGACATTCTGGTGCACAAGCTGGGTGACAACGACTATCTGCTGGTGGTCAACGCCGGGACAAAGGACAAGGATTATGCGTGGATTCGCTCGCGGGTGGGCGCGATGCACGGCATTCACATCAGCGATTATTCCAGCTACTATTCGCAGCTTGCCGTGCAGGGTCCGCGCGCGCTGGAGACGTTGCAAAAGCTGACGAAGACCGATCTGGCGGCGATTCGAAACTATCGGTTCACCTTCGGGCAAGCGGCGGGCGTGCACAATACGCTGATCGCGCGAACCGGCTACTCGG
>JAJZEA010000084.1 GCA_021851335.1 Acidobacteriota bacterium
CATCGTCATCGATTTCTCCTTTGCCGCGCGCTGATCCCGGCACAAAAACGCGGGCAGAACTCCGACTGCTATCAGAGTAGTCCCCTGCCCTGTCTGCCAAACCGATGGCACGCGCGGAAATTGCCGTCGGCACCGCGCGGGTTACGAATCAGGGTGGTCAACATGCTGCATGCCGCGGAACAAACCTGGTTGCGTGAGCTGAAACAGAAGCGAAGAGGCTGGTTTGTTAGAATGCAGATGCACGTAGGACGGAAGAAAACAGGGGAATCTACAAGTGCGAGAGCTTTTGATGAGCATTCAAAGCGCGGCCGGTGAGGCTCTTGCTGTGGATCGTCGACCCAAATTAAATGACCGGCTGCACCACCATATTGCGAGGACGGAAATGACAGAGATTGTTGAAATTCATGCGCGCGAAATTCTGGATTCGCGTGGCAATCCTACAGTAGAAGCGGATGTGATTCTGGAAAGCGGCGCACTGGGCCGCGCTGCCGTGCCATCCGGCGCCTCCACCGGCGAACACGAAGCCGTGGAACTGCGCGATGGCGACAAGGGCCACTTCCTGGGCAAAGGCGTTTTGACAGCGGTGGAGAATGTGGAGACGGTGATTGCGCCGGAGCTGGAGGGTTTTGACGCCTCGAATCAGCGACTGCTGGATGCGACGATGATCGCGCTCGATGGCACGCCGAATAAGTCGCGGCTGGGTGCCAATGCCATCCTTGCCGTCTCCATGGCGGCTGCGCGCGCCGTGGCGCAGACGCTGGAGATTCCGCTCTATCGCTACCTGGGCGGAGCGAATGCCTGCACCCTGCCGACGCCGATGATGAACGTGCTGAACGGTGGCGCGCATGCCGACTCCAGCGTGGACTTTCAGGAGTTCATGGTGATGCCGGTCGGGGCGGAGAGTTTTTCGGACGCGCTGCGCTGGGGGACGGAAACCTTTCACGCGCTGAAGGGCGTGTTGAAGAAGAAAGGCTACTCGACCGCTGTGGGCGACGAAGGCGGTTTTGCGCCGTCGCTGAAGTCGAATACGGAAGCGATTGAGGTCATCCTGGAAGCGATTGAACTGGCAGGCTACAAGGCGGGTCAGGATATCTGCATCGCGCTTGATCCGGCTTCGAGCGAGTTCTTTGACAAGGAAAAGAACAAGTACGTCTTCAAGAAGAGCGACAAGCGCGAACTGACGAGCGAACAGATGGTGGACTTCTACGCCGACTGGGTGCGGCAGTTCCCGATTGTGAGCCTGGAAGACGGATTGGCCGAAGACGACTGGAGCGGCTGGCGCGTGCTGACCGACAAGCTGGGTGGCAAGATTCAGCTAGTGGGTGACGACCTGTTCGTGACCAACGTGCAGCGGCTGCAGCGCGGCATCGACGAGGGCGTGGGCAACTCGATCCTGATCAAGCTGAACCAGATCGGCACCGTGACAGAGACCTTTGAGGCCATCGAACTCGGTCGCCGCTATGGCTACACGAGCATCATCAGTCACCGCTCCGGCGAAACCGAAGACACCTTCATCACCGACTTTGCCGTGGCCACTGGCGCCGGGCAGATCAAGACCGGATCGGCCAGCCGAACCGACCGCATCGCAAAGTACAACCAGTTGCTGCGGATCGAAGAGGAACTTGGCCAGGGCGCAAGTTTCCTGGGGCTGGAAAGCCTGAACTACAGCGCATAATGGCAGGCTCCGGAAACGGAGCCTGTTTTGTTTTGTGCGGAAATTTATCGAGATACAACCGGGAAGGACTTCACCGTGGCTGACAAACGACGCCCTGTGTTGCTGACCATCCTCGACGGATGGGGCCATAGCGACAAAAGAGAAGCAAACGCGATTGCGCTGGCGCGCAAACCCACCTATGACAAGCTGATGGCGGAGTATCCGAATACGCTCATCCGCGCCTCGGAGCACTTTGTGGGCCTGCCCGACGGCCAGATGGGCAACAGCGAAGTCGGCCACTTGAATATCGGCGCAGGCCGCATCGTGCGCATGGACATTACGCGCATCGACGACCTGATTGCGCGCGACGCGTTCACGCATCATCCCCCCATCGCTCAGGCGATGCAGCGTGCGCGGGAGAGCGACCGCCAGCTTCACCTGCTTGGACTGCTTTCCGACGGCGGCGTCCACTCGCATCAGGAACACCTCTACGCCCTGTTGCGCGCAGCCAGGGAGCACGGCGTGACGCGCGTCTTCGTTCATGCGTTTCTGGACGGGCGCGATACTCTGCCGACTTCGGGCGCGGGTTATCTGCAGAAGCTGCAAGCGAAGATGACGGAGTATGGCGTGGGCAAACTGGCCTCAGTGAGCGGGCGCTACTACGCCATGGACCGTGACCGCAAATGGGATCGCGAGCGTAAGGCCTTTGACGCGATGGTCACCGGCCGCGCCGAGGGTGGCGCGACGCATGACCCGGTTTCGCTGCTCAAGGAACGCTACAGCAACGGCGTCACCGACGAGTTCACGATTCCCTTTGTCGTTATTGATGAGACAGGCAAGCCGCAGGGCGTCGTCCGCGACGAGGACGTCTGTATCAACTTCAATTTCCGTGCCGACCGCGCGCGCCAGATCACGCGTGTGCTCACGCGCGAAAGCGGGTTGAATCTTGCTGGCGGGCGCAATCTCGATTCCTGGGAGTCGCTCGATGAGACCATTCCGCGCAGCGAGATTCCGCGACGACTGCACTATCTGTGCATGACGCAATACGACAAGGCATATCAGCTTCCGCTGGTGATCCTGCCGGAGTCGATGGACAACCTGCTGGCCAACGTGCTGGGCACGGCGCAGTTGCGCAATCTGCGCGTGGCCGAGACGGAAAAGTACGCGCACGTGACCTATTTTTTCAATGGCGGCATCGAAACGCCATTTCCGGGCGAGGATCGCATCCTGATTCCGTCGCAGAAGGTGGCGACGTACGACCTGGCGCCGGAGATGTCCGCCGAAGGCATCGGCGACACCATCGTGAAGGCGATCGACGATACGGCCTTCGATCTGGTGATTGCCAACTTTGCCAATGCCGACATGGTGGGCCACAGCGGCCAGCTTGAGCCGACGATCAAGGCCGTGGAGGCCGTGGACGCGCAGCTCGGGCGGATTTACAAGGCGCTGCGCGAACGCAACGGAGCCTGGATGATCACCGCCGACCACGGCAACGCCGAGCAGATGATCGACCCGGCGACAGGCGGCCCGCATACGGCGCACACCACCAATCCTGTGCCGCTGATTTATATTGCGGAGGATGCCAAACGCTACTCGCTGCGCACCGGTGGCAGCCTGCGCGACATCAGCCCCACGCTGATTCGCCTGCTGGCACTGGAAGCACCCAGGGATATGACGGGGGAAGATATGCGCGTGCCGTTTGACAACCAGGCTTAAGCGGCGGCGGATATCCACGCAGTTCAGGCGCAGGCGAGATAGCAGTCGGTTGCGCGCTTTATGCGGTGGGCGCTTCCGCAAGGCTCGGGTGAGCTTGCTGCGAACGCCTGCGAAAGGCAACAGCAGATTCCCTACGGGAATGACAACCAGAAATGCAAAAACAAGGGCAGCAATAGTGATGGGGTGACCTCACGGTCACCCCATTCTTGTTGCCTCCCGAGTTACAGCAGTGGATCAGAAGTAGAACTTGCCGGCGAGTTGGATGGAGCGACCGGGTGAAGGATCGCCGTTCGGATCAGCCGACTGCTTCACGCTCGTCACTTGACCGAAGGTCGGGTTGAGGAACGTGCCAGTTGGCCCGGCAAAGTTGGCATGGTTGAAGACGTTGAATCCTTCCAGACGAAGCTGAACGTAACGCGTCGTGTTCGATCCGAAGTGAATATCCTTCGTGATGCTCATGTTCGTGTAGTCGAATCCAGGACCATGGAAGAAGTTACGAGAAGTGTTCCCAAACGTTCCGGCCGGTTCGCCAGAGAACGATGTGGTGTCGAAGTACTGATGCGCAGCGCTGGAACGCGGATTATGCGTCCCGATATGGAAGCTGGAAGTCTGAGGTACGTCGCCGCAACCGAAGAAGCTGAAGTAGTCGCACCAGTATGAGTTCTCAGTTCCGTAGTTGATGCCCACCGGGAAGCCCGTCTGGAAGGCGCTGACACCACTCAGTCCCCATCCATTGACGATCTCCCGAACCACAGGATTATCGTGCATCAGATGCATAATGGGCAGAACGTACACATAGGTCAGAGCCAGACGTTGACGGGCATCGAAGTCCGAAGACCCATAGTTCAGATACTTGAATCCAGGCACATAGTTGTAGACGCGGTTCGCCGCGCCAGTCGCGCTTTCATATCCCGAACCATCATCCAGCGCATGGGAGTAGGTATAGGCAGCCGTGAACTGGAAGCCGTGAACCAACGCCTGCTGGACACTGGCCTGGAAGGAATTGTAGTTGGCACTGCCTTCGGATTGCTGACGGGCCACGGAGAGATACCACGGATTCCCGTTGGGGGCAATCGCAGGATCGGACGTGTACTGAGGGAAGAAAAGGTGGATGTAGAGCGGATTCGCCGCACATGTAGGGTTTGACAGACAGGCTGCGTGACCGGATGGAGTGATGTAGTCGCCCTCGCGCCAGTTGGCCAGACGGTGAGAAACTGAACCGACGTATCCGATCTGCACCAATGTGGAGCTGCCGAAGAGACGCTGCACGTTCAGGTTGTAGTTGTAGGTGTACGGAACATTGTAGTTCGGCGTGAATGTGGACAGTCCCAGTTCGTTGTAGATACTCCAGTTGATTGTGGAACCTGCACCGGGCGTGGCGTAAGGGAAAGGATTGGGTTCCGATTGTCCCGAGGAAACGTCCATATATGGATTGGCGAAAGCAGGGCTGCCACCGAAGTCCGTCGCGCCGTGCGAGGTATAGAAGACCGGAGGATCGGTCAGGTTTTGCAGAGACTGCTCTTCCTGGTCGCGGTTGAAGTAGACGCCGAAGGCTGCGCGAATCGAGAGCGCATGATTGCCGATCAGCTTCGAAGGGCCGCTGGAAGGCGACCAGGCAAGACCAAGCCGAGGAGCGAAGTGATCGTAGCGAGTCGGAATGCCTCCAGCTTCATTACAACCCGGATCGCCATTGTAGGTCAGTCCCGGAGGTCCATTTTTGAAGATGTTTGACGTGGTAGAGCTGTTTGACCAGCAGACGATGCCGAGGCCGCTGTACTGTTTGTTCTGGTTCGGTCCTTCCACATCCCAGGCAAGGCCGTAGTTGAAAGTGACGTCCGGCGATACACGCCAGCTGTCCTGCGCATAGGCATAACCTTCCTGCGCGATCACGTCGACGAAACCGTCGTTGGCCTGCTCAAATTGGTCGGGAATACCGAGCGCGAAGTCAATGAGCGGATCACCCGAGCTGTAAGTGCCGCCACCGTTGTAGGAGTAGAGGCCATTGTTTAAGTAGCCGAAGGGATTGTGTACCCGGAACTGCTCGAAGAGTCCACCAAACTTGAACGTGTGGTTGCCTCGCGTCCAGGTCAGGTCGTCGCGGTAATCGAGATTGGTGTCAGTACGCGGCTGCGGACCTTCGTAGCTGTTTCCCAGGTTGAAGTAGTTCCCGATTCCCATGTACGGAACGCCGGACTGTGAGAGCTGCGGGTTGATCGAGAAGCCGAGTGAGGTTGGCTGAAGGGGATTGGCTGGAATCACAGACGGGAAGTTGTTGCGATAGTAACCGGCGCTGACCTGATTGATCAGATTTGCGCTAAAGGTATGGTTATAAGCGGCGCTGAAGATTTTGAAGTGATCCGCCTGAGTTTCGGCGAAACCAGGAAAACTGCCACCACCGAAGGAGAGAGCGTTATATGCCGGTGCGGACTGGAAGATCGTCGAGGCCCAGATTGTGTCGCTTGGGGTGATCGTGTAATCGATGCGGACGATGCCCTGGTCAGAAGCGGCGGTATTGAGCGCATTGAAGGTGTAGAGTGCGGTTCCCGTATTTGCTTGCGGCACATAGGTTTGAATCAGCTTCGAGGCAAGCGGATTCCACATGGTGGTGGGAATATTGACTGTGCCATTGTTGAAGCACTGATTCCACGCAGTTCCCTTCGGGCAGGAGCCAATGGCAAACGGAATCGGATTGCTCGTCAGGCCCGCGCTATTGGACGTGTTCGCGTCACCGGCATTGACGCGCGCATAGTTGGTGTCGCTCGTAAAATTACCGCTCATCTGGTTAGCGTCTAATGTGTTGGCGACAGTTGTCGCGGCCGTCCGGTTACGCAACCCCTGATAAGCCATGAAAAAGAAGAGCCGGTTGTGCAGAACGGGGCCTCCGAGTGTTCCGCCGTAGAGGTTCTGGTGGAAGACCGGACGAACCTGTGAGAAGTAGTTGCCGTTATTCAGAAAAGTGTCGCGATAGAACTCGAAGCCGCTGCCATGAAACTCGTTGGTGCCGCTTTTGACCACCTGGTTGATCACAGCGCCGGAGTTACGGGCATACTCGGGGTTCATCGTGCTGGTTTCGGTGTTCTGCTCCTGCAGGGCGTCCGGGTTGATCGCCAACCCCTCAGACTGCAGGGGGCCGTCGTTGATATCCACGCCATCCGCAACATAGCTATTCTGCGGAGTCTGGCTACCGTTGCTGGAAAAGGTGCCGAAGCGATCCGAAGACTCCACCACACCGGGCTGGAATTTCTGTAAGCCTGAAGCGTCACGGCCTTCAAGCGGAACGCTTTCGATTTCCGTTGCGTTCGCCACCTGCTCAAGCTGGGTATTCTGGGTCTCCAC
>JAJZEA010000023.1 GCA_021851335.1 Acidobacteriota bacterium
CAAGCCCAGACGCGAAATCCCCCCCCCCCCGACACTTCGCCGCGGACTATTCCGCGTTATCGCCAGATAGATCAACTCGCCGTCCGGTCGCGCTCCGGAGACAAGCCGTCCACGCTGCTGCTGACGCACATGCTCTTTGAAAACGCCTCGGTCCCCGATCCGGTGGCCGACGCGATGGGATTCACCGACCGCGTCTCCCGCGCCGAGGCGGAGTTCCAGTCCGGCGCGCACGCCCCAGTGCATGAGATCGATATCGTCCGGGCCGTCAACCACCTGATGGAAGGCGTCGCCGCGCCGCAGTGGGCAAGCACTTCCTTGCCCGAAGTCCACAGACTGCGCATGCACCTGCTGGTCGGTTATCCGCATCTGATTGCCAGCCCGCAGCCGCCAGACAGCAAGGGCCATCGCAAGCCGCTGGCTGAAACCATGTCTCCGATCGAGGCGACCTTCATCGCTACCACGCTCGTCTACCAGAAGGCCTACAACCCCGACTACATGTTCACCCCTGCCGAGCTTGCCCAGCAGGCGTCGGCGGATGTCGCCAATCGAAAGACGGAGCAGATCCAGCGCCAGGCCCTGCTGGAGAAGACCTTCCACGGCCAGAACGACAGCGTAAGCTGGCACGACCTGATCAACGCCAGCAACCTGTTCTTCGACGACCTGAACATGCCCGCCGCTCCCAGTCGGGAAACCGGCGCACAAAACCACGCCAGCACCGGCGTCTCGGGAGGTGCGCGATGAAAAGGTGAAGTCTGATTGCATTCGTTACCGTCTTATTTTCGTTGCTTGGATGCATGATATTTGTCGGGTGCGTTAGCGGCCTCACCGTTACAGTTGGTCCGAGCACTCCCAAATCTGTCATTGAAGCACAAACTTCGATCGGAGGAGCTATAGTGCCATGGGAGTATGCCATCGTCCAGGCCGAGGCCGTTCCAGATGGGCCAAATGGATACACTTGCACACCGAACACGCAGGGATGTGTTCTAAGCCTTCAAGGGAGCACGAACTCCATGGGGGACTATACGATTTCATCCGATGCGGTTCCTGGCGATTGGCAGATCGGGATCGAACCCGATCAGAACTGCACGCAAGGCGCGGCTTCGCAGATACTGTACCTGACGCCAAGTACGACTTACACACCGACTTTAGTCGTTTGCAACAGCATTGCGAATGGAAGCTTGATAGCCAGTCCCGCATTTTGCACGCAGACTCTGAACAACGCTACAGGCGTAATGACGAACGATTGCCCGTCGACCATAACTCTAACGTCTGCTGACGGAGTACTGCCGACTTCACATCAGCTTAACGTATCGGACTACAGTGATACCGGAACCCAGAGATACAGCTTCTCAGGAAGCGCTTCGAATCCAACGTCTATTCTTGTTCCTGTACCTCCACCAACCGACAGTGGCCAATCCGTCTTGGTAGTCTACGATCCACAAACTAACGCACCTGTAGGAGCTGCGCTTTTCACGGTCAACCAAGTCATCTATACGCCGTGCGGCACGAAACGAAACTGCTGAGTAGAGTGGTCACAAAGAAGATGCTCGCAAAGGGCGCGGTTGTGCTCTTTGTTCGCCACGTTGATTTCAAGTGCCAATTCCGATTCAGCCGCGCCCATCGACGCAAAGCCAATGTGAACTGACACCAGATTGAATACACGAAAGGATTCATCCCTTGCTCCCATCCATGGCTTCTTCTCCAACTCGTCGCTCCACACTCTGGCTCACTTTTCTGTTGCTGAGCCTGCTGCTCGCGGACTTGGATGCACTCTACGCGCAATCCGTTGATTCTGCGCAAAATCCTACCCATGCAGCCACAGCCATCCCAAACTGGCAATATGGGGTCTTCACTGCTGGTGGTTTTGCGCAAAACTATAAGATTTCATACCAGTTTACGCTTTCGACGGGTCAGTTAGATGCGCCATCGGCAAGTGTCAAGCTTGATTTTTGGAACGCCGGATTTACCGGTGGGCGCATGCTTTCCGCGTTGCACGGCCCTGGCGCGCTGCGTGGTCGCGTGGAAACCATGCTCGAGGTTACGCCCTTCTGGTTGGCGCGATACCCGAAACAAAATTTGGTCTTCATTGACAAATTGCAAAACGGCACCGCAACACAACCTGGCTACGGCCCCATCGACATGCACGGCGCTTCGATTACGCCATTTCTCATCCGCTGGAACTTCCAGCGCCGTCCTGACACCCACATCCTGCCCTGGGCGCAGGTGGGCGGAGGCCTGCTCTGGACTAACCACAAATTTCCATATGCTGGAGATACCAGCGTCATCAACTTCACGCCGCAAGTCGGCCTCGGTTTCAATACTCGCATTCGCCCGCATCAGACGCTCGACCTCGGCCTGAAAGCGATTCTCATCTCCAACGCGGGCCTGGGCGACAACGATCCCGGTGTCGCTAGCCTTCAGTTCGCCGCGGGCTACTCCTGGTGGAAGTAGTCGGTGCCTGTCTCGCACTGTGCGGCAATGCTTCCCGTCGTAGGATCGACTTGAGCTTCGCGTCCAGGACGCGAACCATTTTCCCGAAGGAGATACCGCTTGCATCGTTTCTGTTTCGCTCTTCAAGTGAATCCACTGTCCCTTCGACGCTTTTGGATGGCTGCATTCTCGGTCTTCGCCGTGTTTCTCTTCGCGTCAGGCGGGCGAGTGTTTGCGCAGCATCCTGAAACCGCTGCCACGACGACAGGTAACTGGCAGTTCGGATTCTTCGCAGCAGGAGGATTTCCACCGAACTATCAAATTAATGAAGGAACTGCTACATCCTCCTCTGGTCAATCAGAAAGCCTGCTGGCGCCAGAGAAGCTGTACTTCTGGAATGCAGGATTTCTCGGCGGACACATGCTCTCCGGTTACCATGGTCGCGGCCTGCTGCGCAGACGCGGAGAGCTTATGCTGGAAATCATTCCGTTCTGGCTGGCGCATTACCCACGCCAAGATTTAGTTGCTCACGCAAGCTTGAATAACACCATAGTTTCGTCTGGTTACTTTGGTCCGATCAACATGTACGGAGCATCGGTTACGCCGCTCCTCTATCGCTGGAACTTTCAAAGAAATCCCGGCAGCCGGACGCTGCCCTGGGCGCAGGTGGGCAGCGGGCTGCTCTGGACCAATCACAAATTTCCGACCACAGGCGATACCAGCGTCATCAACTTCACGCCGCAGCTCGGCTTTGGCCTGAACACCCGGGTTCGATCTCATCAGACACTCGACTTTGGCCTCAAAGTCATCCACATCTCCAACGCCGGTCTTGGCGATAACGATCCCGGCATCAACTACAGCCTTCAGTTCGCGGCAGGCTACTCCTGGTGGAAATGAAGCCCGGTGGAAATGAAACTGGCAGAAATAAATCTGGTTCCGGCAGTTCATGGCTGAAGGCTGTCCCAGCCTGCGGAGATGCGGATCGTGGTTGCCGCAGCGCGCTGCCCATGCTCGCGCGCTGCCCGCGCCCTGCTGACAGACGTACTCCCTCGCCAGCTATCATGGCGGTATGCAACTCGTGCAACCCTCTGCGCCTCTGGCCACCATCGCTGAAATCGCTCGCTTCGACGGCCAGACCGTCACCGTTCGTGGCTGGCTCTATAACCTCCGCGAAAGCGGCAAACTGCTCTTTCCCATTTTTCGCGACGGTAGCGGGCTGATTCAGGGTGTTGCCCACAAATCCGGCGTCTCTGCCGAAGTCTTCGAGGCCATGAAAGGTCTCACGCAGGAGTCCAGCGTCGAGGTCATCGGGCGCGTGCGCGCCGACCAGCGCGCCGTCGGCGGCTTTGAGTTGGATGTCGAGCAGATCACGGTTCTCCAGCGGGTTCCGGAGTCCGATCCCTATCCGATTACGCCCAAGGAGCACGGCGTAGAGTTTCTCATGGAGCACCGTCATCTGTGGGTTCGCTCCACACGCCAGGCAGCGATCCTTCGCATCCGTGCCGAGATCATGCGCGCGGCACAAGAGTACTTCGACTCCAACGGCTTCACCCGCACCGATCCCCCCATTCTCACGCCAGCAGCCTGCGAGGGCACCTCGACGCTGTTTCCTGTCGATTACTTTGGCGAGGAAGCGTTTCTCACGCAAAGCGGGCAACTATATATCGAGGCAACTGCGCTAGCGCTCGGCAAAGTCTATAGCTTTGGCCCAACGTTTCGTGCGGAAAAATCAAAAACCCGTCGCCACCTCACCGAGTTCTGGATGATCGAGCCGGAGGTTGCTTTCTGCGATCTTGACGGGCTGATGGAACTGGCGGAAAACTTCATTGCGCATATCGCTCAGTCGGTTCTGGCGCGTCGCGCTGCCGACCTGACGGCGATCGGTCGCGATCCGGAAAAACTTCGCGCGATTCAGGCTCCATTTCCTCGCCTCAGCTATGACGAAGCCGCCGCGATGCTGCAACAGGCATACAAGGACGGGCTTGTTGAGCAGCCTTTTGAGTATGGCAATGACTTTGGCTCACCCGACGAAACCTGGCTCAGCAGCCAGTTTGACCGCCCTGTGATGGTTCATCGTTACCCGGCGGACGTCAAAGCCTTCTATATGCAGCCGGACCCGGCGAACGACAAATACGCACTTTGCGTCGATGTTCTGGCGCCGGAGGGCTATGGTGAAATCATCGGCGGCTCGCAGCGTGTGGACAGCTACGATCTGCTGAAGCGTCGCATTGAAGCACACAATCTGCCGATCGAAGCCTTTCAGTGGTATCTGGACCTGCGTCGTTACGGGTCGGTGCCGCACTCCGGCTTCGGCATGGGGATTGAGCGTGTTGTCGCATGGCTTTGCGGTCTGGACCATGTACGCGAGACGATTCCATTTGCGCGAACGCTCAACCGCATTTTCCCCTGATGATTTCTGGCATAATCAGGGATTCTGCCGTGGAAAACACTGGCTCGGAATCCACACAAGTGTTACCTTGCTGGTACGGATATTTTCTGCTTGGCACCCGGTACATTGGGCGTCATTAACTCAAATGGATTCCCAAGGCTGCGCTCGGCCAGAACGCGATTTCTCCCAGTGGAAATGCTGTTGCGTTCGTGGCCGTGTAGTTCGATTTGAAGGACGTATCGGTGGCATTGGCTCGGCAGAAATCGTTGAAGGTCGCCGGGATTCTGCTTCTTGGGTTGGCGATTGGCTCGGGAGCAGGATTTCTGGGTGGACTGTATGCTGCGCAGCAGGCAGCACAGTTTGTGTTGTATGACTTTGCTTCGCGCATCGTCCATCAGGCGGATGATGCCGCCAGCCAGTTTATGAAGATTGTCCGGACGTTTGATCACGTTGGTCCGGACTTCTGCTCGGACAGCGAACTCGCCTCCATGCGGACACTTTTATTTCAGTCCAGCGCAGTGAAGGATATTGGACGGATACGCGATGGCAAACTTGGTTGCACGGCTGTAGCCGGTCGCTTCACAAGCTTGCCCATCATGAAACAGCCGGCCATGGTCTCGACGCTGGGTACATCGGTGTATACGCCCGTACCCTTGCGGATGGCGCCTGGCCAGTTCGGCACGATCGTTGGCATGCGTTCGGTGAACATCGTTCTTTCCCCGACTCTGTTTGAGGGTTTGCGCCGTGAGGGCATGGACTTCATGGTTCTCATGGTCAACATGCGCACGCATCAGATGGTCCGTATCGCTGGAGACAATATCCCGGTTCAGCCAGACTGGGTCTTTGGACAGCGGCACCTGCGTGCAGCAAACGCGCTGCTGCTCACGCGTTGTTCGGCGAAAAACAGTGTCTGTGTGGTCACCCGAGAATCCGATGCGCTGATTCGCGACCATAACGAGGTGCTGGTGACCAGCGTAGCCCTCGCTGGTGCTCTGCTTGGCGGCGGAATCGCGCTTGGTGTAGTCTTCGCCGTCACGCTGCGTCGCAGTCTGCCACAGCAGCTTCGTAGGGCGATTCGCAAAAGCCAGCTTTCGCTGGTGTATCAGCCGATTGTCAATCTCGCCACGGACCAGTGCGTAGGATTTGAAACGCTGGTTCGCTGGCGCGATCGCGATGGGTTGCCGGTCGCTCCGTCAATTTTTGTCGCCATTGCGGAAGAGCGCGGCTTTATCCACGAACTTACCGATTGGGTCATTCGTCGCGCATTTGAAGAGATGGGCGCACTACTTCACAGTCGCTCGGAAATTCAACTCAGCCTCAACGTTGCTCCCAGCGATTTGACAAGCTCGATTCTGCTGGAGCGATTGGATATTTGTGCAGCGATGGAAGGCGTTCTGCCAGCGCAGATCGCACTCGAAATCACCGAGCGCTCAACGGCGGACCTGGCCACTGCCAGCCGCGCAATTCAGGAATTGCATGCGCACGGATATCACGTTCACATCGATGATTTCGGCACGGGTTTTTCCAGTCTCTCGTATCTGCACGAACTCACGGTCGACGCGATCAAGATTGACCGCAGTTTCACGCGCACCGCTGGCACGGATTCGATCACGGCAACTATCCTGCCACAAATTCTCTTCATCGCACACTCCCTTGGGCTGCAGGTTATCGTGGAAGGTGTCGAAACGGAGTCGCAGGTGGAGTTTCTGCGAGCACGTGGCCGGGCGATGCTTGTCCAGGGCTGGCGTTTTGGGCGTCCGCTGCCTGCGCACCTCGCGATTCGCTACCTCGATCAGCAGGACTAGGAGTTCTTTGGCGCACCGCGTCCGCGGCTGGTGCAGTAGCGGAATTCCGCCCGCGCTGATACGGATTCTATTCTGGTCCGAGGAACAAAAACGGCTGCGATGGTTCGCAGCCGTTTCGATGCTATTTGTTCTGACTTCGTCACACCTGCATGATGTCGATTTCCTTCTTCTTTGCCAGCTCTTCCATGCGTCGAATTTCTTCGTTCAACATCGTCTGAACCTCGTCCTGTGCGCGCTTTTCCTCATCCTCGCTCAGTTTCTTGTCCTTGGCCATCTTCTTCAAGGTTTCGTTGCCGTCGCGGCGGACATTTCGCAGCGCTGTCCGATGATCTTCCAGCTCTTTGTTGAGCTGCTTGACCACGTCTCGACGCCGCTCTTCGGTCATGGGCGGAATGGGCACACGCACCTGCTTGCCGTCGCTTTGCGGATTGAATCCATGCTCCGGCGCGCGCAGCGCCTTTTCAATCTCTTTGAGCATACCTGCATCCCACGGCGCCACGACGATCATGTTTGGCTCCGGCGCACTGATCTGAGCAACCTGATTGAGGGGCGTCAGGGTGCCGTAGTAGTCGACGCGAACATTGTCCAGCAGAGCCGCCGTTGCTCGTCCGGTTCGGAGCGAAACCAAATGATGCTGGAAGTCTGCCACTGCTTTGTCCATACGCCGCTTCAGGTCCGCGTGCACATCCTTGAGCGCTGCGTTGGATGCCATAAATGATGCCGCCATGTTCGATTCCTCTCGATGCTACCACTGACATTCTACTAGAGCGTGTTTGCGTATCCAATGGAAGCGGGTCGCGTTTCGGATGCGACGTCTTCTGGATTGCGACGCGTCTTGGATGAGACACGCTCCGGGAAGCACTCGCAATCCACTCGACAAGCTCGCCTGGTGTCGTGGCTGACTGACGTTGTGCCTGCGTCGCGTCTTGGTTTCGCGGAATGTCTCACTAAAACCGCAGCGGCGTCTCCCATCGACCATTGCGCGCAGAGGCAAAAATGGCATCAATCACCGCGAGATTGCGCACGCCATCGAGCACAGGGACCGGCACCACTGCGTTGTCCAGAATGGCACGCGAGAAGGCATCGCCCTGGACGGTGTATTGATCGCATGGATGGAAGGTTTCGGTCTGCACATGGTCGCCAGATAGATCGCCGTCGGCATCGAGAAAGATTCGTGTGGGCCGGTCCGGCGGCATGTTGAACGGAATTTCGATTTCCATGCGGCCCGCCTGGCACAAAAACTGAATTCGCTGGTAGGGAATCATCTGTGTGGAGCAGGTGAAGATCGCCTGCCCGGCAGGGAACTCCAGCATCGCCGAGGTGAGTCGGTCGATGCCGCTCTGCGGGTCGTGATCGATGCTTCCGACAACTCGCAGCGGCTCATCGCTGAAGGCGTGGCGCGCGGCGTGGATCATGTAGCAGCCGATATCGAGCAGCGCGCCACCGCCGGCGTCAAGCCGGTTCCGGATATCCTGTGGATCGGTGTTGTGATAGCTGAAGACGCCCGTGATCGAAAGCAGACGACCCATCGTGTTGGCGCGTATCAACTGCTCGATGCGAAGCCACTGCGGGGCCGTGCGCACCATGAAGGCTTCACCAATCCTGACCCCGGTTCTCCGCTCCACTTCCAGCAATCGCGCAGCATCGGCGGCGTTGATGCCGAGCGGCTTTTCACAGAGCACATGCTTGCCTGCTTCTGCAGCGCGAATTGTCCAGGGAACATGTAGCGGATTCGGTAGCGGATTATAGATGGCGTCGATCTCAGGGTCATCGAGCAGCTCTTCATAACTGCCGTAGGCGCGCGCAATGCCAAGCGCTGTGGCAGATGCCTGGGCACGGGAGATGCTGCGGGAAGCGATGGCATCGACCCGGGTCAAGGCGCCGGCCTGCATGGCCGGGATGACCTTGTTGATTCCGATTGCCGCTGTGCTGAGTACGCCCCAACGAATTGTTTCCATGATGAGCATGATGATACGTCGATCCGTGAAGTAGCAAATCGAGCGCCTCGGAAGTGACGGCGATTCATGCCTCCAGCGCAGCCCAGATGAAGACGGGCTGCTCACTGGGCACTTCCATAACGTATAGTGTTCTTGCACCCAATCCCGCATGGCTGATCGTCGCATCCTGATGCGGCAGTGCATGCACGATGGAGCGCATCCCGGGTAATGCCACGCGCATTCCCTCGGCAGACAACGGATTCCGATTCAGAAGGGAAGAACCCGCACCGCATGTCTACTCAGCCCGACTCCACCTCTGCGCAGCCCAGCTATCTTGGTCCATTCATCACCGTTACGGTGTTGTTTTTTATCTTCGGATTCATCACCAATCTCAACATGGCGCTGGTCCCTCATCTGCGCTCTATCTTCAGCTTGCCCTATGTGCTGGCGATGCTGGCGGAGTCTGCGTTTTTTCTCGCTTACTTTGTTTTTTCCTCGCCCACTTCTCGGCTGATTGAGAGCATCGGCTACAAGCGCACCATGATTACTTCGCTCTTTATTCAGGTTGTGGGCTGTCTGCTTTTTGTGCCCGCCGCCCGCCTGGTCAGCTTTCCGCTGTTTCTGGTTGCGGTCTTCGTGGTGGGTGCGGGGGTCACGGCTCTTCAGACCTCGGTCAATCCCTATGTCGCCATCCTGGGTCCGGAACACAGCGCGCCCGTCCGGCTGACGCTGGCGCAGGCGCTCAACTCCCTCGGCGGCAGCATCGCGCCGCTGGTTGCGGGTGCTTACATCCTCACCGATCCCTCCAAAATGGCGACGCCAGCCGCCATCGCAAACACCGTCCGCGGCCCGTACATCGCTATCGCCGCAGGATTGCTGATTCTGGGTTTTGCTGTGATGTTCATGCATCTGCCGGCCATTCAGCAGACGCAGGCTTTCCGTCCCGCCAAGGCGGGCGATCCGATTCTGGCGCGCAGCATCTGGAGCTACAGCCACACCGTGCTGGGCGCGGTTGGCATCTTTCTCTATGTGGGCGTCGAAGTCGGCCTTGCTTCCATTGCCGTCAACTACTTTCACCAGCAGGGCATTCCCAGTGAAAAAACCGCATCCTTCCTTGTCTCGCTCTACTGGCTTGGCGCGCTGATCGGTCGCCTGCTTGGCTCGTGGATATTGACCCGATTTCAGTCTGGTAAGCTGCTCGGAATTTTTGGCATTCTTGGCACGGCGATGGTGCTCACCTCAATGTTCACATCGGGTTCGGTCGCCATCTGGACACTGGTCCTCTGCGGCTTCTTCAACTCGATCATGTTTCCGAACATCTTTGCTTTGGGAATCGCAGGACTGGGTCCGCTCACCAGCAAAGGCTCGGGCCTCATCATGACCGCAGTCGTTGGAGGAGCCATCATTCCTGCTCTGATCGGTTGGGTTGCCGATCACTCCGGCATCCAGCACTCCTTTGTGATCCCCGCGGTATGCTATCTGTTCATCGCCTGGTATGGTCTCTTCGGATCGAAGCCGCGCAGGACTCTGACTGCCTGAACTTTGCTTAAGGAGATTAGAAACTAGTGACCTCAGAACCCATCGCTTCGGATGTAGGCTCGGTGGAAACCACGATCGACCTGCAGCAACAGGTTGCGCGTCTTCAGGCGTTGCTTGAGGTTTCGCGCCAGGTTCACGCCACCACATCCGAGGCAGAGGTTCTCCGCGCTGTGCTGCGTATTGTCGTGCTTGAACTGGAGATGTCGGGCGCAGCGTTTCTTGCTCCGGAGACAGATTCCGCTCAGCCACCAACAACCTTTGGCGACGTGCCCTCGACGCTGGCAGACCCGGCGGCACACGCCATTCCAGATGGCTGTGCGTTTCCCCTTTGCGATCACGACGATCATCCGCTCACAACCCTTGTTGTCTTTCCACCGCAGCAGCGCGCGCTCACGTTTTATGAGCTGGATTTCCTTCAGGGACTTACCCTGCAAGCAGCCGTAGCTCTCGAAAACGCGCGCAACTTTGAGCGCAACCTGGAATGGGCGCGGGTGCAAAAAGACCTTGATGCGGCTCGCGACATCCAGCGTTCTCTTGTTCCACGGGATCTGCCGGAGTTGCCCGGATTCTCGCTTGCAGTCCGCTCAGAGACCTGCTACGAGGTAGGAGGCGACTACGTCGATGTGCTCGCTCATTCAGGCGGGGAAATTTTGCTTGCCGTTGCCGATGTTGCGGGTAAAGGATTAGCCTCCGCGCTCATGGCCTCAAGCTTTCGCTCGGCTTTCCGCGCCATGGCTTCGAGCGGCATTCCTCTCGACGCGCTCGCTCGCCAGGCCAACCAGCACCACTGGCAAGAGGGCGAGGAAGCGCGTCGGCGTTATGTTACGGCGATTCTGGCTCGGCTTGACCCGGTCGGCGGACAGATTGAGCTGCTCAACGCAGGTCATAACCCGGGCTTCATCCTTACTCCGGACGGCGCGACGCACAAGATCAATGCCTCGGGTACGCCGCTGGGCATGCTGCAGGGCATGACCTACTCCAGCCAGACCCTGTCCTTTCCGCCTGGCAGTCGGCTTCTGCTGTATACGGACGGCCTGACGGAAGTTTTTCAGGGCGAGGAAGAGTTCGGCGAAGATCGCCTTTTGCATGAATTTTCTGCAAGCCAGACCGATAACTCTAGTGATATCCTCAGTACACTGTGGGCAAGCCTGCTCAGCTTCGCTGCCGGTTCCCCGCAGGCCGATGATATGACGGCGCTTGCCATCATCCATCTGCCACAGCCGTAGAGGATCGTGAATTGTCGGCTGGAGTGATCCGGCCGACCGCAAGAGGCTCGAATGGAAGCGATTGCGTCCAGCACGGTTGAGGTCAAGCTGCCATCGCGGCTCGGCTTTGAGAAAGTCGCCATGAGCACGGCTGCTTCAGTAGCCAAGCTGATGGGCTTTGAGGAAGACCGCATCGAAGACCTGAAGACCGCGATTGCCGAGGCATGCATCAACGCAATGGAGCATGGTAACCGGCTCAATGAAAACCTCACCGTGGGCGTCGTCCTTTCCGCAGGCAAGGATGCCCTGGAAGTCAAGGTCATTGACGATGGGGAAGGCCTGCACGTGCACCCCCCCAAACCCGATATCGATCGCAAGATGCACGGCGAAGAAGACCCGCGTGGCATGGGAATGTTCCTCATCCAGGCGCTTGTCGATGAGGTGGAATGGGTTGCAGACAGCCACGGCAGCAGCTATGTTCGCCTGCTCATCCGACTTCACAAACACTGATTGCCGTCGCTACGCGCGCGGCTGCCACTTTACTGATTCGCTTGCAAGGGAGAATACGCAGTGCAGACAGAGACCCGTTCCCGTATCGATCAACTCACCTCACCCACCGGCCATCCGGTTTCCGTGATCCGTTTTGAAGGGGATATCTCCAGCACTTCGCGCGATGCGGTGGTGGGTGCATACCAGAGCCTGTCCAAAGAAACCGTGCGCATTATCCTTCTGGACTTCACGAAAGTGGAATACATCAACTCCAGTGGAATTGCGCTTGTGATCCAGACGATGATCGAGGCCTCCAACTCCGGGCAAAAGGTTCACGCCTTTGGCCTCTCGGCCCATTTTCAGAAGGTCTTCACCATGGTTGGCATCACCAAGTATGCCAATCTCTTTCCCGATCAGCAGGCTGCGCTGGCAGCACTCTGATTCTGCGTGCAAAAACAGCCGGGCCCAAACAGCCGGGCTGGATGGGGTTCCCATCCAGCCCGGCTGTTTTCAGCCCTGAAGTGTTGTCCGCTGCGTTAGCCGTTCGACTCCGGCGTCTCCTGCATATGGCGCGTGAAGACCTTGTCGACTACCTTCTCGACATCGGCCAGGAAGAAGCTGTGCTGAGGCTCGGGCATCGCCACCTGAGTCTTCGCTCCCAGCGCAGCGGCAATCTGGCTCCAGCGATAGACCGGCGAGTCGGCAGGAACCGTGACCGGCTTGGGCAGCGGCTCGGGCAAGAAGGCATAGCCAATCCAGATTAGGAAACATGCGTAGCTGGAGCACTGAACAAGAGTGATGACTGTGCCGGTCATCTGTAAGTGTAGTTGAAGACGGATAGACTCCAGGATATCTCCAAAACTGCTTACAACAAGCCCAGCCATGATGCCAAAGGCTTTACTGCGCAACGGCAAACCCATAGAGCCGATTAGGAAGCACAGGAGTGCAGCCACGCACACTTCGACAGTTTGGATCGAGCGAACCATATTGATCCCAGCGCGTGCCCAAAAATCCTGGCCAGCATTCGATGTTCCGAGATTCATGAGAGTCATGGCGAGCATCGCAACGATAATCCAAGCGAAGATCATCCGACCCCATCGTGCAAAACCTGTGAATGGAACGGTGGCCTTCCGATACACTTCATAGTAAAGTTTGAAGGTTACGCCAGTCATGGCGAGATAGAATGCGTAAAAACTAATGAAGTATGTCGTGCGCATTGCGGAACTTGGATAGCGGTTCCCGATGAAGCAAATAACAGAGAGTACGATGGTGCAGATACAGCGAAGTATCGCCAGATCGGATACCGTTCGCCACATATATTTTCGTTCTCCGGTACGGAAAATTACCGCGATTCCAATGGAGAACAGGAAATCAACCATGATTCCGATGTAGACGGATGGAGAAAAGCTCATGCCAACCTCACCGCTGCGTCAATCCGCGCAATAAAATCAGCATACACCCAAATCTTTTGAAAAATATAATAGAAATAGCCTACCTGCTAACACGAAAGTGTTAGCAGGTAGGCTATTTCTGACTCCATTGTCAGGATAAAAAGAGCTTATCTTCCAATCGGTGTTGGGAACGGCGGGGCGAGGAAGCTGGTGTGAGCCGTCGCAGTCTTTGCCTGTGGGAGGGAGTAGCTGAGGACGGCGGTTCCGATGACGGCAACGAGGGCGGCGAGGCGAAGAATCTTGTTCATAAAATAGTTACTCCCACAAAAAAGGTATTGACAGGATTGAGCTTCTGTCGCAAAGTCAGAATATGCGCGAAAAGCTGCTAAGTCTATTTATTTTGTTGTAATTATAAAATAATCAATCTTTTGGGTGACCACCGTAAGTTACCAGATTGTATATAAAAGGTAACCCAATTGGGCCGTGAGCCGCTCCTTTGGGCCGATCATGCCAGCGTGCTAAAATGAAAGTTGTAACAGGCTCAAAATCAAGCCTCGGAATCCCTTCCGATATTCGATCCTGCGCCCTTCCAGACATCGATTCCGGACCTGCGCAGCGATCCTCAACCGAGTATTCCAGCACACAGGACCTCTGCGAGCGATATGGCCACTGAAAACATGCTTTCCGGCAATACCCCGGCAAACGGCGGAACTTATACCAGCGAAAATATCAAAATCCTTGAGGGCCTTGAAGCCGTTCGCCTTCGTCCTGCCATGTATATCGGTTCGACCGGCGAGATGGGATTGCATCATCTGGTCTACGAGGTTGTCGACAACTCTGTCGATGAAGCGCTTGCCGGTTATGCCACCACCATTGAAGTCATCATTCACTACGACAATTCCATCACCGTGACCGATGACGGCCGCGGAATTCCTGTGGACATGAAGACGCTGCCCAATGGGGAGCAGATGCCGGCTGTTCAGGTTGTTCTGACCAAGCTACATGCGGGCGGCAAGTTCGATTCCTCCACGTATAAGGTTTCCGGTGGGCTTCACGGTGTGGGTGTGAGCTGCGTAAATGCGCTGAGCCAGGAGTTTTCGGTGGAGATCTGGCGCGACGGTCTGACCTGGGAGCAGGATTATTCCTGTGGCGAGCCGACGACGGAGCTGCGCCAGACCGGTACCAGCCGACGCCGAGGCACGCGCGTGCATTTCCTTCCGGACAAGTCCATCTTCGCCGTCACCGAATACAACTATGACACGCTTGCCCAACGGCTGCGCGAGATGGCGTTTCTGAATAAAGGTCTGTCGATTACGCTCACCGACGAGCGCAACATCGATCCAAAGACCGGAGAGCCGCGTCGCGGAGAGTTTCGCTATGCCGGCGGCATCTCGGAGTTCATTCGCCATCTGAATCGTGGCAAGTCTGTGCTGCACGACAAACCCATCGCGATGGAGGCGAGCCGCGATGGAGTCGAGATTGACATTGCGCTCCAGTACAACGATGGCTACTCCGAGACGCTTTTCAGCTTTGCCAACAACATCAATACGGTGGATGGGGGCACGCATCTGTCCGGCTTTCGTTCGGCGCTCACGCGCACGATCAACGCGGTGGGCCAGTCGCTGGGTTTGTTCAAGGACGTGAAGGAAAATCTCTCCGGGGACGATGTGCGCGAGGGACTGGTGGCTGTGGTCAGCGTAAAGCTGCCGCAACCCCAGTTTGAGGGCCAGACCAAAGGCAAGCTCAACTCGGACATCGCCGGCACGGTGCAAGCGTTTGTGAACGAGCGGCTGGGCGCGTTTCTGGAGCAGAACCCTCCGATTGCCAAGCGCATCATCAACAAGGCGATTGATGCGGCGCGCGCTCGTGAAGCTGCGCGGAAGGCTCGCGACCTGACGCGTCGCAAAGGCGCTCTCGATGGCGGTGGATTGCCGGGAAAACTTGCGGATTGCTCGGAGCGCAACCCGGAGCGCTGTGAGCTGTATCTGGTCGAGGGCGAATCCGCAGGCGGCACGGCGAAGCAGGGGCGTGACCGGCGCTTCCAGGCGATTTTGCCGCTTAAGGGCAAGATTCTGAATGTGGAAAAGGCGCGCTACGACAAGATGCTGGGCCATGAGGAAATCCGCGCAATGATTACTGCCCTGGGCTGCGGCATCGGCAAGGATGACTTTGACCCGGCGAAGTTGCGGTATCACAAACTGATTCTGATGACGGACGCCGATGTGGATGGCTCGCATATCCGGACGCTGCTGCTCACGTTCTTCTTCCGCCACATGACGGAACTGATCAAGCGTGGCCATGTTTACATTGCGCAGCCGCCGCTTTACAAAATCAAGAAGGGCCGCTTTGAGCAGTATGTGAAGGATGATCGCGAGTTTCTGAAAGTGATGGTGCGACGCGCCGCGGAGGGTCTGACGATCCGCCACGGTCAGGCTGCTTCGCTGCTGGATGGTTCCACGCTCACGCGCTTCATGACGCACCTCGATGAATATCTTGGCTTCTTTGACAAGGTGGACAAGCGCATTCGCAATGAGAAGATCACCGAACTGATTGCGAAAGCGGAGTTGACGCGCCGTGTGGATTTCGAGTCCACTGGAGCCGCCCCTGCCAAGCTGGAAGCGCTGCATGGACAGATCGCTGCCGTGGCGGAGACGTTTCAGTTCCGGGCTATAAGCGCTCTTGAGCAGGATGAGGAGCACCACACCTGGTCGTTCAGCTTTACGGATGCGCAGGGAGCGATCCGCCGCATCGACTGGACGCTGGCGTCGAGTCCGGAGTTTCGCCAGATGATGGCCAAATTTGCGCTGATTAAAGACCAGATCGAGCCGCCGTTCGTGATTGAATATGCCTCCAAAGCTGCGATGGAAGCGGCAGAACCTGCGGAAGAAGAGGCGGAATCCGCGCCTGCGACTTCGTCGAAACGCGCCGTGCGCGCCAGTCGAGAGCCGGTGGAGAAACACTCCGTGCGCGAACTCTTCGAGTTTGTCGTCGAGCAGGGCAAGCGCGACTATCAGGTGCAGCGTTACAAAGGTCTGGGCGAGATGACCTCATCCCAGCTTTGGGAGACGACGATGGACCCATCCGTGCGCACGCTGCTTCAGGTCAAGCTTGAAGACTACGCGGAAACGGAGACCATCTTCACAACCCTAATGGGTGAGGATGTCGAGGCGCGACGCAAGTTTATCGAAGATAATGCGCTCGATGTGAAGAACCTGGATATCTGACGCTCAACGCAGATGGGCTGCTCCAGGAATGGGGCAGCGCAGCAGCAGAATCCTTGCCGCTAGACAGCGATGCGTCCGTGCGCCGGAGTGAAGGCTGCCGGACGTGTCACCATGGGAGAGACGCCATGGAACTTGTTTCGCTGTTACGAGATATATTTGGGTTTCCAGGATTTCGGGAGAATCAGGAAGCTGTGTGCCGCGCGGTCGCAGAGGGTCGCGATGCGCTGCTGGTGATGCCGACGGGAGCGGGCAAGAGCATCTGCTATCAGTTGCCGGCGTTGGCGCGTGGTGGCCCGGCGTTGGTGATCAGTCCTTTGATTGCGCTGATGGATGACCAGTCTGCCCGGCTATCGATGCACGGGTTGCGAGCGGCGCGGATCCACTCCGGACTGTCGCGCGAGGACTCACGACAGGCATGTCGGCAGTATCTGGACGGATCGTTGCAGTTTTTGTTCATTGCGCCAGAACGGCTTCGTGTACCGGGATTTCCTGAAATGCTGGCGCGGCGTACACCGGCTCTGATTGCGGTGGATGAGGCGCATTGCATCTCCGGATGGGGGCATGATTTTCGTCCGGATTATCGAATGCTGGGCGAGTGGCTTCCGCGGCTGCGACCGGCCCCCATTATCGCCCTCACCGCGACCGCAACGCCGCGCGTTCAGCAGGATATAGTGACCCAGTTGCGACTGGAGCAGCCGGCGCTTTTCGTGCACGGATTCCGGCGTTCGAATCTGGCGCTGGAAGTGGTGGAGATGTCGAAATCGCAACGAAGCGAGTTTATCGGTCAGTATCTGGCAGAGGCCGAGGCGCGTCCTGCGATTGTGTATGCGCCGTCGCGAAAGGCGGCAGAGGAGATGGCCGCGGAGATGAATCGGCGCTTTCCTGCCGCAGCCTACCATGCAGGGCTGGAGCCAACGGTGCGCGAGCGTGTGCAGCGGAGTTTTCTGGCGGGTGAACTTGAGGTGGTGGTGGCGACGATTGCCTTTGGCATGGGCATCGACAAAGCGGATGTGCGCACCGTGATGCATGCGGCGCTGCCTGGGTCAGTCGAGGCGTATTACCAGGAGATCGGACGCGCGGGTCGGGATGGCAAGCGTTCACGGGCTGTGCTGCTGCACAGTTTTGCCGATCACAAAATGCACGAGAGTTTCTTTGAGCGGGATTATCCTCGGCTGGATGAACTGGCGCGTGTGGCGCGTGTGTTGCGAGAGGATTTTGTGCCGCTGGAAGAGTTGCAGGGGAAGCTGAGGATGGACTCCGAGGCTTTGAATCGAGCCCTCGACAGGCTGGCGGCGCAGGGAGTAGTGGACTTCGATAGTGAGGGTAGGGTGCGCAGAATCTCGGCAGGAAGTCCGATGGGACGATGGCGAACTGAGTATGAGACGCAACGCGAGCATCGCAGAGCGCAACTGGATGATATGGTGATCTTTGCGCAGACGGCGCAGTGCAGGATGTCGGCACTGGTTCGGCATTTCGGAGACAAGCCGGGATTGCCATGCGGCCAGTGTGATTTCTGCTCGCCGGAGACGGCGATTGCGGTGCCATTTGCTGAGCCGGGTCCACAGGAAGCGCGGCAACTGCGGACGATGATTCGCGCGTTGCAGGCGGGCGGAGCGCGAGCAGCCGGTCGGCTGCAGACGGAGTGCGGACTCGAGAACGACAGGCGAGCGTTTGATGCCTTGCTGGATGGGCTGGCGCGCGCCGGAGTGGTGACGGTGGCCAAAGAGGCGTGGACCAATCCGGAAGGCAAGGAAATTACCTTTCGCAAGGTTTCGCTCACGCAGGAAGGACGGAGCTGGTCGGAGGCGGATACCCTGCCGGTTTTGTTGCGGATGCCATCTGAAGGAGGAGATCGCGCGGTAGCTTCGCCAAAGAAAAGAGCGGATAGAAAGTCGTCTGGTGCTGCGCCGACGAAGATATCGAAGAGTGTAGCGTTGACGACCGAGCAGACGGAGTTGGAAAGCCGATTGCGCGCCTGGCGCAAGGCCGAGGCAGCCGTGATGGGCAAGCCCGCCTTCCTGGTGTTGGCCGATGCAGTCTTGCGCGAAGTGGCGGCGAATGCCCCGCGCACATTGGCGCAGTTGGTGTCGATTCATGGCATGGGTCCAGTGAAAGTGGAGCGCTACGGCGCGGCGATTGTGGCGATTTGCCGTGGAGACAAGCCCACGGGGTAATTCGCTTGAAACGCGCTCGGGGCAAGCACGGCCCAGTTGCGCAGACGAATTTGCACGGATGAATTTACGCGGATAGCGAGATGCTTTCAGCTTCCAGACTTTTCCGCTGCAAGCAGAGCGCGCTTCCGCTCCGTGCCCCAGCGATAGCCGCTGAGCGCACCGTTGACAGCGACGACGCGATGGCAGGGGA
Source organism: Acidobacteriota bacterium (assembly GCA_021851335.1). Taxonomy (GTDB): domain Bacteria; phylum Acidobacteriota; class Terriglobia; order Terriglobales; family Acidobacteriaceae; genus Acidicapsa. Next base: position 18,774 of record JAJZEA010000023.1, read on the forward strand.
CAAGCAGCGCCACGGAGTTGGTGGCGCAGGCCCGCGCGACGGCGCGCGACGCTTGCGGCTGGCCCAGCTCCTGCGCAAGCTGACGGTAGCTGCGAGTCTCTCCGGCAGGAATTTTTTGCAGCAGATTCCAGACACGCAACTGGAAGGCTGTGCCGCGAAGATCGAGCGGCAGTGAGGGTAAAGCACGACCGGCCCGGGCCACATCCAGAATGGAGCGAAGCGTTGTGCCCAGCGTCGCGCTGAGCACCAGCGTAGCTGCGTGCATCTGTCTGGCGAGGTCGTCCAGCAGTTCCTGGGGCGAATCGCCAAAGGCCAACCAACAGAGTCCACGCTGAGTGCGCGCAGTCAAAGCGTGGCCGGGAATGAACGCTGAATTTTGATCGAAGTCGCTAGGCTCGATTGCGTATTCGATCTGCTCGGCGGCGGCGCCACGGCGCAGAGAGCCGGGCGTGAGGCCAAGCGGATAGCCGGAGTAGGCTCGGCTGGAGGAGCTGTATCCCGCAGCGTAGATTGCGTCGGTAATGGATTGGCCGGTGCGAGTAAGTTCGCTGGCAAAACTTTGGGCGCGCAGGCGACGCAGAAATTGTGCCGGGGAAACTCCAAGCGCAGACTGGAAGGCTCGCTGAATCGTGTGGGGGCTGTGACCTGTCATCTGAGCCAGGCGTGCGAGCGGAAGTGTTCCGGCATTGCCCTGGGTGTGATGTTGATGAAGCAGGGCGCAGACTTGCTCTACCAGATGTGTGACAGGCGGCTGCTGCGGGCGACAACGCTGGCAGGGCCGAAAGCCCGCAGCGCTTGCTTCACCGGGATTGGAGAAGAAGCGTACATTGTGCCGCAGAGGGAAACGGCTGGCGCAGCCAGGACGGCAGAAGACGCCGGTGGTGATGACCGCGTAGACGAAGGAAGCTGAGGCATCTCGCTGCTCAAGCTGACGCCAGAGGAGATCCTCGTCGGCTGCGGTGGCGGCGAGCGTTGGATGGGAACTCGTGGTCATAGAGTGGATGATGCGGCAAGGAGTCGCGCGCGACACTCCGAATCCTGCATGCAATTCCTCGCTAGCCGTCCAGCTTTCGAGCGACGAGTTCGTTGAGCAAAGCGGGATTGGCTTGTCCTTTGGAGGCGCGCATCACTTGCCCGACAAAGAATCCGGCGACTGTTTTCTTGCCGGCGCGATACTGCTCCACTTGTTTGGGATTGGCAGCAATGACCTCGTCGATCAACGCTTCAAGGGCGCTGGAGTCGGTAATCTGTTCTGGCTTTTCGCGCTCAAAGACAGCTGGAAAATCTTCTTCGTGTTCAAAGCAGAGATCGAAGAGCTGTTTGAGCTGCTTTGAGCTAAGCTTGTTTTCTTCCAGAAGGTCAGCAGCGAGCACCAGCCCATCCAGAGAGACAGGTGACCCTGCTAACTCAAGATTGGCAGCCTTGAGACGACCTCCGAGTTCGCTGAGCAGCAGATTGGCAAGGCGGCGCGGGCTTTTGGCCGAATGCGCGGCGGCTTCAAAACGGTCGGCAAACTCTCGCGTTGCTGTCAGCGTTTGCGCGTCCTGCGGCGTTAGGTCATAGGCCGCGATCATTCGCTGACGACGCGGCTCGGGCAGCTCTGGCAACTTTGCAGCGATCTCCGCCTGCCAGGCTTCGGAGACCACCAGTTGCGGCAGGTCCGGCTCTGGAAAATAGCGATAGTCGTGCGCCTGTTCCTTCGAGCGCATGGGATAGGTTCGTCCTTCACTGGCATTCCAGAGGCGCGTCTCCTGCGCGATGACGCCGCCGGATTCAACGACCTCAATCTGGCGCTCGATCTCGTATTCCAGGGCAGCGCGGATGAAGCGAAAGCTGTTGACGTTTTTGACTTCCACCTTTTTGCCAAAGGTGGAGGAACCGCGCGGCATGATGCTCACGTTGGCATCGCAGCGCAGAGATCCCTCTTCCATGTTGCAGTCTGAGACGCCGGCGTAAAGAAGAATTTCCCGCAGGCGCGTGAGATATTCAAAAGCTTCATCAGGCGTGCGAATATCCGGCTCGGAGACGATCTCGATCAGCGGCGTGCCGCAGCGGTTGAGGTCGACGTAGGTGCGTGTCGCAGAGTCTGGAAATCCATCGTGGATACTTTTTCCTGCGTCCTCTTCCATGTGAGCGCGAGTGATGCCGATCCGCTTGATGCTGCCGTCGGCTGTGGGCACATCGATAAAGCCATGCTCGGCGATGGGCTTGTCAAACTGCGAAATCTGATAGCCCTTGGGCGAGTCAGGATAGAAGTAATTCTTGCGGGCAAAGATGGAGCGCTCACGAATCTGGCAATGAAGAGCCTGGCCAGCCAAAACGGCAAATTCAACGGCTTGGCGATTGAGTACAGGCAGCGCGCCGGGCAGCCCAAGACAGGTGGGGCAGACGTTGGTGTTGGGCGCGGAACCGTAACGGTTAGCACAGCCACAGAAAGCCTTGGTCGTGGTGAGAAGCTGCACGTGAACTTCCAGGCCGATGACCGGTTCATATTTGGCGACAATCTCCGGGCTAAGCGCTGAGGCTGTGGTCATGGAATGATTTTACCTGTTCTGAGCTGAGACAGCACCGGTTCGCTCGATACCCGTTCGACACTCGTTTGGGCGCGCAATATGAGTGCTCCAATTCGCAAGCGGATTGTCGAAAAGCGCTTTGGTCGGCGGAAAGCGATACTCTGGAAGAGTATGCTTTCTCTGCAAAATGCGTCCATGCGCTTCGGACCGCGCGTGCTTTTTGAAGACGCAAACTGGCTTATCACCCCGCGCGAGCGCACAGCGCTGGTGGGTGGCAATGGAGCTGGCAAATCGACGCTGATGAAGCTGCTGGCCGACGATGAGTCGGTCGGCCAGCTGGATCGTGGTCGCATCGAACGAATACGCGGACTGTCGATGGGTTATCTGCCGCAGGATGGCTTGCGCATGACCGGAAAGACGGTCTTTGAAGAGTGCCTGAGCGTCTTTGATGCACTGCGTTCAATGCATGGGGAGCTAGAGGAGCTGGCCGACGCTCTGGCAACGCTCGATCATGCGGGTGTCGAGTATGAAGCGGCTGCCGAACGCTTCTCGCTGTTGCAGAGTCGCGTGCAGCTTCTTGATGGCTACGCACTGGATGCGCAGGTGGGCAATGTGCTGGGCGGGTTAGGCTTTGGCAAGGAAGATTGGGCGCGCGGAACGGAAGAGTTCAGCGGCGGCTGGCAGATGCGCATCGCGCTGGCCAAGCTGCTGCTGGCAAAGCCCAATCTGTTGCTGCTCGATGAGCCGACCAATCATCTTGATCTGGAGACGCGCAACTGGCTGGAAGAGTATCTGCGAAGCTATCCCTTTGGCTACATTCTCATCTCGCATGACAGGTATTTTCTGGATGTGACGGTGGATCGTACGGTGGAGTTGTGGAACAAGCGGCTACAAATCTACGCCGGAAATTATTCGAAATATTTGCAGGCCAGAGAAGAACGGCGAACACAGTTGCTGTCGGCATACCGCAATCAGCGGGAGCAGATCGAGCATCTGGAGGCTTTCATCCAGCGATTCCGCGCGCAGGCAACCAAAGCGAAACAGGTGCAGAGCCGCATCAAAGAACTGGAGCGCATCGAGCGCATTGAAATTCCGGAGGAAGAGCCGGTGGTGCATTTCCGCTTTCCTCAGCCGCCGCAGTCCGGGCGCGCGGTTGCGACGGCTCAGGCGCTGGGCAAGCAGTATGGCGCAAAGGAGATTCTGCGCGATGTTTCGTTCACGATCGAGCGTGGCGACAAGATTGCTCTGGTGGGAAAAAACGGAGCTGGAAAATCCACGCTCATCAAATTGCTGATTGGAGCGGAGTCGCCAACAGCGGGCAAGGTGGAACTGGGCCACAACGTGCTGGCTGAGTACTTTGCCCAGGATCAGTACAAAGTGCTGGATCCGGAAGAGACGCTGCTTGGCTCCATCAGCCGCTCGGCGCTGCGTGTGCCAGAGGTAGACCTCCGCTCACTGCTGGGCTGTTTTTTGTTTTCCGGCGATGATGTCTTCAAACCGCTTGGAGTCCTCTCCGGTGGCGAACGAAATCGCTTCGCGCTGGCACGAATTCTTGTCTCTCCATCGAATTTTTTGTTGCTGGATGAGCCGACAAACCATCTGGATATGCGCGCCAAGGAAGTGCTGCTGGAAGCGATTGAAAATTACTCTGGGACGGTGCTGTTTGTTTCCCATGATCGTTATTTTCTGGATCGCCTGGCGACGCGGGTGCTCGAGGTAAACGACGGGGAAGTGACAAGCTATCCCGGCTCGTTTCCGGAGTATTTACGGGACCGCGCGGCGACAGAAGATGCGGAGTCTCATGAACCAGCGCATGTGGACGCTCCGGAAGCCATGCGAACCGAGGCGGTGGCGACCACGCGTGGTTCACTCGATCTGCCTCAGTCGGCTGTGCGCAGGCTGAATCCGATTCGTCTGCGGCAGATCGAAGAGCGGTGCGCTTTTCTCGAAGAGGAAGTTCCGCGCCTGGAAGCAGCCATCGCGACAACAGAAGCAGAACTGGCTCGCTTTGTCTCGGCGGAAGAAACACAGCGACAGTCCAACTTGCTGGAAGCTTTGCGGACGCAGCTTGCCGCTGCCATTGCGGACTGGGAAGAGACAATGCAGGTTTTGGAAGAGCAGTCCAGTGCTGTTTGAAAAATCCTGTCTAACGTTCGCGTGGGTGATTTTCATCCAGCAGCATGAAGTGATTGCATAGTTCTACCGGCCAAGTTACCCTGAAGAGGATGTTGCGTCGATTAGCCATCACGATGCTGCTGGTCTTTGCTTTGACTCAGGCCTTTTCGCTTGGCTGCGCTGTTCATTGCGCGGCCATGCAGCATGCTGCAACGGATGGTATGGCCATGAGCGGCTGTGCCAGTAGCGCGGGCATGGGCGCCGACATGAGTTCGGAGATGAGCATGACTCAGGATGCTTCCTCCGAGCGCTTTGCCGCATCAATGCCACCCGGTTCATCGACAATGCCGTGTGCGGGTCCATGTAGCCAGCAGCAGGAAGTGGTGCAAGCGCGTCGTCGAACTCTTCGCGTGCTAGCAGATGCAGAGTCCGCAGTTACCTTGCGCCCCTTTCTTTCGGCGCATCTTTGTACTACATGCTCATCGGCATCTCCGCATCGACCGCCATCGCTCGCTCGACTTGTCATTCCTCTTCGCATCTGATTTCTTCTGTTTCCTTCCGCAATCTTCAAGGCTATTTTCCGTCGCGGTCGTGGCGCATTTTCTTTCTGTGCGAACATGTCGCAAAGTATGCATGATGTAGTTGCGCGCAGGCTATCTACTGCGCAGAGGAATCAGAGGATGAACGGAGATTCGAAGAAGATTCGCAAGCAGGGAAGCGATTTGAGCCACGCTCAAAGAGCGATCACGCGGCGCGGATTTGTGCTCGGCGCTGTCGGCTCGATGGCCGCGTGGAGCAGTCCTGGATGGAGTGCCACGAGGCCGTCGTCGGAGTCGTCTGCAACGGAGTTACGCGGACAACACTTTGAGTTGACAGTTGCAGAGCACCGCGTGAACTTCACAGGAAAGCAGCGCATGGCTACAGCGGTGAACGGATCGGTTCCCGGACCGACGTTGCGCTGGCGCGAGGGAGATCTGGTCACTGTGGCTGTTACCAATCGCCTCGATCGGCCGACCTCGATTCACTGGCATGGAATCCGTCTGCCCGCAGAAATGGATGGTGTTCCAGGATTGAGTTTTCCGGGAATTGCGCCCGGCGAGCGTTTTGTCTACCGCATTCCTGTTTTGCAGCGGGGGAGCTACTGGTACCACAGCCACAGTGGATTTCAGGAGCAGACGGGACTCTATGGCGCGCTCGTGGTTGAGGGGAGTCGACCGGAGACTATGCCGACGGATCGAGAGCATGTATTGCTGCTCTCTGACTGGACGGACACGAATCCGGAGACGATATTCAGCAATCTGAAGGAACAAAGCGGCTATTACAACTATCACCGTGCTACCGTCGGGAGCTTTGTTCATGCAGCGCGTGAGCAGGGGTTGCATGCCGCAGTGGAGCAGAGCTTGATGTGGGGGCGTATGAACATGAGTCCGTCTGACATTGCCGATGTGAGTGGCGCGACCTATACCTATCTGCTGAACGGACAGACGCCGCGCTCAAACTGGACTGGATTGTTTCGTCCGGGTGAACGCGTGCGCCTGCGCGTGATCAATGGCTCTTCCATGACCTTCTTCGATTTCCGCATTCCGGGCCTTACGTTGACCGTGGTGCAGGCGGACGGAAATGATGTTCAACCTGTCGAAGTGGATGAGTTTCGCTTGGCTCCTGCCGAAACATATGACGTCATCGTACAGCCCGGTGAAGATCGTGCGTACACGATCTTTGCGCAGGCAGAGGATCGATCCGGATTTGCGCGTGGCTCATTGGCTGCGCATCCTGGTCAGTCGGCAGCGATTCCGCCAATGGACCCGCGACCGGTGCGAACGATGACGGACATGGGCATGAATATGGCTTCGATGAAAAGTATGCGCGGCATGAAAGCAACCAACGACACTGCCGACATGCAGATGAACATGGAAGATGGAATGAGCAAGAAGGGTGAAATACAAATTGATCGGATGACGGCGCGGCCCAGCGTGTCGACGCAAGACAGTTCGATTCAGCCATTGCCGCAGCCAGGCGCTGGCATACACCCCATAGCGCTGCCTGTCCCGAAGATTGACCCGGCTCATCGAGCGAGTGCACCGCTTCGGCTGGGTCCGCAGGTGGACAACATCGCCGATGGTGTTGACGCAAGATTGAATCAGGCTGGCGATGGCCTGGATGGCAATGGTCGGCGTGTGCTCACCTACGCCGATCTTCGCGCGCTATATCCGGGGGTGGATCCGCGACCACCACAGCGTGAGATTACGCTGCACTTGTCAGGCAATATGGAGCGCTATATCTGGGGCTTTGATGGAAAAAAGTTTTCGGATGCACACCCCATTCAACTCGCGCTGGGAGAGCGTGTGCGCATTGTGCTCGTCAACGACACCATGATGGAGCATCCCATTCACCTGCATGGATTGTGGAGTGAGTTGGAGACTGGATACGGTGCAAATAATCCATACAAACACACGGTGATCGTCAAGCCCGCAGAGCGCGTCAGCTATCTTGTTACCGCCGATACGCCGGGGAAATGGGCTTTTCATTGTCACCTCCTTTACCACATGGAGGCGGGCATGTTTCGCGTGGTGGAGGTGGCATGAAAGCGCGACGATATCCAGCCTCGAATTGTCTGCTTGCACTCCTTGTTTGTCTCGTTGTCTGCCATGCATCGGCAACGCTTTGCGCGCAGCAATCGAGCATGTCTGCCGCAATGCCGGAACACCGATTCACGCACATCCTGCTGGATCAGTTTGAAGGTCGGACAGGTGTAGACTCCAGCGAATTGCGTTGGGATGGTGAAGCATGGCACGGCGGCGACACCCATCGGCTTTGGCTCAAGTCCGAGGCTTTTGTCCATGGCGCTACCGTAAGCGACGGCGATCATGAACTGCTCTATGATCGGCCGGTTTCGCGATTCCGCTACTTTGATGCACAGGCCGGGCTGCGCATGGATATCGACTCTGACCCGACACGAGCATGGTTTGCCGTGGGTGTGGAGGGACTTGCGCCGTATCACTTCGAGTTTGCGCCTACGCTCTATCTGCGCAACGGAGGACGAGTCGCGGGCCGCATTGTGTCCATGGAGGATTTGCTGCTGACACAGCGGTGGATAGTGCAGCCCGAGGCCGAGCTGAATTTTTACAGCCAGGACGACGCGCCGCGTGCCGTTGGCTCCGGACTCTCCGATCTCGATGCCGGAATTCGGCTTCGATATGAAATCACTCGCAAGATTGCTCCGTATCTCGGATTTGCCTGGAATGGCCGCTTTGGCGATGCAGCAGATTTTGTCCGGCAGTCGGGCCAACCCGTTCATCAGTCGAGCTTTGTCTTCGGGCTTTTCGTCTGGCGATAGCCAAGGCTCAGCAGGAGCCGTCATTCTCTGACGTCGGGAGCGTTGCCCGCATACAATAGATAAAGGGGAGAGACGCACCGTATGTCGCGCAATTTTTATGCACTAGCGGCCACATTGGCAGCGTTCTCACTGATCGCCTGTGGCATGGCGTTCGTTCCCTCGAGCTTTCAGCCCGGCTTGCCGGCCAATGGCACACTGTGGAAGACGCTCTCGCTGATCCTGCTGGTGGGTGCACTGGCTTCTGCGCTCGTGGGTATGTTGACCCACCTTTTTGAGCAGGTGGACAGGCGCAGCGAGCAGCGACGATTGGCAGACCGTGCCCGCAGACGAAAACCGTAATCTCTCAGAATGCGCGTGCGCTTGGACGCGCTGGAAAGAAAGTCGAAGCATGTACGAAGTAACTGTGGAATCAGGATTCTCTTCTGGACATTTTCTCCGCAACTATCGCGGGAAGTGCGAAAACCCGCATGGACACAACTACAAGGTCCGCGTAACGCTGGCCGGGCTTGTGCTGGATGAAGCGGGGCTGCTGTTGGATTTCAAGCTGCTGAAGCAGGTGATGCGACCGGTCATTGATCGCATCGATCACCAGATGCTCAACGATCTGGAGCCGTTCACGCGGATCAATCCGTCTGCAGAAAACCTCGCCCGCTACTTTTATGAAGAGACCAGCGCGCAGTTGATTGCAATGACCCAGGGGCGTGTGCATGTGAAGGATTGCACCATCTGGGAGACGGATACAACGACCGCTACCTACTACGAGTAACGCAGCCGCCGGTGCGTTATGGTTGCTCGGCGATGGCGAGCGCTTTGCGAAGGAAAGCGTCCTCGGGAAACTCCGACAGAAACTGCTTCATCGTGGCCACAGCGGCTGAATATTGTTGCGCATCAATCAGCCGGACAACCAGATCGCGGCGACGATTGGCATTGAACGGGTCGAGCGAAGCGGCACGCTGTGCAAAGGCAATCGCCGATGCAGCGTCACCCTGCTGAGCACTGAATGCGGACAAATCTGAAAATAACTGTGGCAGCTCAGTATTCAGCGAAGCCGCATGTTTCAGATGAGTTTCCGCATCAACCCGATCTCCCTGTTTCAGTTCTCGGTGTCCCAGTTGAGCAAGAACCTCCGCGTTATCTGGCTGCGTCGCGGCCAGTTGTGTGAGCAGCCGATCATAGCTTGCTTGATATTCAGGATGATCGCGTCGGAGCTGATCGTAAGCTTGCAGTAGAGTCAACGAGGATGGCTTTTGCCGTCCAGTCGGTTCGCGATCAAGATAGATCAGATCAGGCAGATCGGCCGTCGTCTGATGGTAAGCGACGGCAGGGAACGGCTCATTCTTGCTGGTCACAATGCGGTGATTCGTCAGCGCGCTGTGTGAGAGCACCAGATCATCGCGCTTGGGCATGTGGCATCCAATGCAGTTGTCGGCGGGAGCTGTGGCGCGACGCAGTGCAATCGGTTCCGTGCAGCTTGATTGCGTGTGGCACTGCATACACTTTCGATTGAAGTATGCAGGAGCCTGGGCATGGGTCGGCTCAACATGCGGGTCGTGGCACGTGATGCAACGCATCCGTTCTCCCGATGGTTGTCCGAGGCTGGCCCGATAGCACTTGCTCAGCGTCATCGAATAGTAGTGCTGCACGTGATCGCGCGTCAGTGGATGATCCGGTGTCGGCGGCACCATCAGAATGGCCAGCACACGGTTGAGCGGTTTGCCAGGGCGAAAATCCAGATACGACTTACCCGGCTCAAAAGCGCGCGCATCGCCGGTCTGATGGCAGGACATGCAAATGTCGTCGGACCGAGCCGCGGTCAGATGCTCCGGATTCACGATGCTTGGATCTTTGCCCGGTGGCCAGGCACGGCCTGCATTCATGGCGACGATATGCGCAGAACCAGGTCCGTGGCAGTTTTCGCATCCAATGGCTAGTTGCGAGAATGCGGGCTTGTCATACTTCCCCAGTGCGCCATTGACAGGACGCGGTCTGCCACTGTGGCAAAAGATGCAACCCGGCGCTATGATGCGACTGAAGCCGTAGTCGCCGCGCTGATAACCCGGCGAGAGATCCCATTTTCCTGTCTTCGGGTAATACGATGCCGGCGCTTCGGTCAGATAGCCGGATTGGTCCACGACACCGCCAAAGCCGTTCGCATCTGCGCCAATTATCCAGCGAATGGAATGAGTCTCGCGAAAGATTTCCTTGCCATCCGAAGCCGTCTGCCACTCGCTCTCGATCACCTTGTCGTTCGCGGTTGCAATCTCGTAATGGCGATCCAGCACAGCACTGTAAAATGTCTGCGGCAGTGCGAACCCGCGCAGCGAAGAAGCACTTGCTTCTGTCATCGAGCGGCCCATGCTGGAGGCGGAAAAACTGGCTGCAACCTGCGAGTGGCATGGCGTGCAAACAGCCGAACCCACATATGTTGCTGATTGCGAAGAATAATTTTCATGGGCAGGCTGCGCCGCAAACGAAGTTCGCGGCGCAGCCATAACCACTGACAGAAGACACCAAACTCCCATCAGTACAATTTGTCTGGCTTCCAGCTCACAGCGAGCAGAAAGGTTCCCGGGGCAGCGCCCGCGAAGCCAGCGGATTGTCATGCTCAGATGACGAGCGGATTACCCGAAAAGTTTCATCAGATTCGGCTACCTGGATCGCCGCTTCCGCGACAGATATTCACAGCGTTTATTGCTCTGCAATCGCGAGCGCCTTGCGAATGAAGTCATCTTCTGGAAAGCGCGCCAGATACTGCTTCATCGCCGACACCGCCTGGTCATATTGCTGCGCATCGATGAGTCGCGTGATGAGCGTCCTTTGCAGTGGAGTTGCGTACGGATTCAACTCCACAGACGCTCGCGCGGAGGCGATCGCGGCATCCTTCATTCCGAGTTTTGCCTGCACAGAGGACAAGTCAACCCACGCCTCTGGCAGCCGCTGATCCAGGCGTAAAGCACGCTGCAGGTGATCGAGAGCGCTCGGGAATTGTTGGTCCAGCATATCTCGATGTCCCAGATTCATCTGCACCTGAGCATCGTCTGCATCGGACTTCTCGAGCGTCGCTAGTGTTGTGCGCCAGTCCGCTTCAAAGTCCGGGTGCTTGTCCATCAAGAGTCGATCCGCAAGCATGCGCGCCCGCATTGATGGAAGTGGATGTCCCGCGGGAGCGTCCAAATACATCAACTGAGGCATTTGAGGAGAAACCTGCTGGAAGATTGCCTCTGGCAGCGGCTCGTCGGGTCGCGCCAGAATTCGATGATTCGTCGAGGACGTATGTGAGATCGTCGTGATCGGGCGCCGAGGCATGTGGCAGCCAATGCAGTTGTCCGCAGGTGTGGTTGCGCGTCGCAGCGCCACTGGCTCCGTGCAGCTCTTCTGCGTGTGACACAGCATGCACTTTGGATTGAAGTATGCAGGCGCTTCGGCATGGGTCGGCTCCACGTGCGGATCGTGGCAGGTGATGCAGCGCATCTGGTGAGCAGCGGGCTGGTTCAGGCTCGCACGATAACACTTGCTGAGGATCATGGACGAGTAATGCTCAAGATGATCCATGTCCGGCGGATTCTGGCGCGAAGGCGCAACGTTGAAGATGGCCACGGTCTGGCTCAGCGGCTGGCCCGGACGGAAATCCTGATACGTGCGGCCTGGTTCCAACACGCGAGCATCGCCAATCTCATGGCACGACATGCAGATATCGTCGGACAAATCGCGCGTCAGCCGCGCCGGATTGACGATCGTGTCATCGCGTCCTTTGACCTCTTCGCCCTGGTCCATCGCTGCCACGTGAACCGATCCTGGCCCATGACAGTTTTCACAATCAATCGATACATGAGAAAAGGGAGGGTCTTCGTATTTTCCGTCGTACCCGGCAATGGGCCTCGGCCGCCCGCTGTGGCACGAAATGCAGCCAGGCTGGAGGATGCGGTTGAATCCGTAGTCAGCATGCTGGTAGCCAGGAGAAAGCTGCCATTTCTGCGCAGCCGAGTAGTAGGACAGCGGCGATTGAAACAGATATCCGCCGCGCACCAGAAGTCCTCCATAGCCATTCTCCCCCGTCCCGATGATCCACGAAATCTGGTGCGTCGAGCGAAAGATTTCCTGTCCCGGCGCTGAGTTGGCCATCCCGCCGTTCGTAGGTGCTTGTTGAAATTCCGACTGCCAGAGTTTGCCGTCCTGCGCATACACGCTGTATGCGTGATGTGTGTTGGGGTCGGTATAGGTGGCCGGCAGCGACAGGGTTGCGAGAAATCGGGGCGTGATTGTCGTCAGCGAATGGCCCATGCTGGCTTTGGCAAAACTGCGCGCAATCCCCAGATGGCAGCGCGAACAGGATTCAGAGCCAATGTAGTCTGCCTTGGCCGCAGGGTGATCCTGCTGCGCCCTCGGCAACGCGTGACTGATGCTGATGCTGAGTGCCCAAGCTGCCGTCAGACAGAGCCACTGCAAAGCCGCTCGAACCCGGAAAGAGAAACGCCCCATACTTCCTCGCCTCAGCAAAGATCGCAAGTGTGCCCGGGCGCTGTCCAGAGCATCTCCATGGTTGGATTTATCACGACGTAAATTCTTCCGTTGCACCGCTATCGCATGCCGTCCAGTATGGAGCCGACGATGCCGCCAACCACACCACCCTGCACGCTCTCCTGCTGCGCGGAAGGCAGGTATTGCTGGATCTGATGCGCGAGTTTTGCAATTGGCAGCGTCTGCAGCCAGATGCGTCCCGGTCCGGTCAGCGCGGCCAGAAAAATTCCGTCTCCACCGAAGATGAGATTCTTGATCCCGCGCACTGTCGTAATCTGGAATCCCACCGAGGCTTGAAACGCTCCGACGTGTCCGGGATGAACCAGCAGTGTCTCTCCTGGAGCCAGGTCTCGCGGCACCACTTCGCCTGAAAGCTCGAGCCAGGCCGTGCCCACTCCGCCCACCCGCTGCAAAAGAAATCCGTCGCCGCCAAAGATGCCAGCTCCCAGCGATTGCTGAAAGCCAATCGAAAGCTGAATCTGTTCTGTTGCGCACAGAAAACCGTGACGATGGATCAGATATTCCTGCCCCGGACGCACCTCAACCGGCACAATATGGCCCGGCACGCGCGTAGCAAATGCCACCTCTCCCGGCGCGCCAAATGCGCGATACTCCGTCATGAACAGCGATCCGCCGCCGACCACTCGCTTCAGCGCTCCAAAAAATCCACCCCCGCCGCCAAACTGCGTGTGCGTCGTCATCTGCACGGAACTCGACATCCAGGAAAGCTCGCCTGCCTCCGAGATCACGCAATCGTTATGATCCAGTTGAAACTCCAGCACCGGCATCGTGGTTCCCACTATTCTTGACTGCATGAAAGCGCTCCTTCCCGCGCGCCGCCTCAGGTCTGTTACTAGTTCGGCAAAAACGCCATGCGCGGCTTCGTATGCAGTATAGAACGTTCCTTTTCGTCACAAAGTTCCATGCTGATTCCATTCCGGACCGTGGCGCGTCGCGCTCGCGATTGTCCAGAAAAAATTCTTCTGCGCAGACCAGAGCCACTCCAGCGTCTGATAGGCTTCTTTTATAACGGTAAGAAAATATATCTATCCGAGATACGAGTGAATCGATTACCTGCTTCTCCCGTCTTTTCTGTTCGCCTGATTTTTGTTTTGGCTCTCACCTTTCTGTTCAGCGGCATTTTTACCTGTGCGCAATCGGCCGCCCCCGCTCAGCCATCCGAGACCAGTCCGGATTTTTTTCGTCGGCTCGCAGCCTACTATCGCGCCGACTGGCATCCGCAGCCTGCATCCTCCGCTTCGCCTGCTCCAGCGCGTCGGGGCGCACCCTCGCCGCTCGATTCTCCGCCATTTCCCGGCTCTGACTGGAGCTATGGCGGCTCACCGACGATCGGCGAGCCGGATACCAACAGTTATCCGCTCATGACCGCCTGGCTCGGCGACGCTCGCACTGCCGCTGTGCGCAGCAAACTCTATGGCTGGTTTGAGCCGACCGTCGATGCCAGTTCCGCCGGTTTTCGCAATGATCCCATCGCCGACGACGCATATCCCAACCGCGTGGAACTCGGCCAGGGCGTCGTCTATCTGGAACGCTTGCCCGATACCGTTCAGCAAAAGCACTTTGACTGGGGCTATCACCTCACCGCGCTTTACGGCACCGATTATCGTTACACCATCGACAAGGGCTACGGCTATCGCCAGTGGTACGTCGATCATCATCAGTATGGCTTTGATCCCACGATGGAGTATGTCGATCTCTACTTTGCGCGTGTTGCACAGGGCATGAACCTGCGCATCGGGCGCTTCATCTCACTGCCCGGCATCGAAGCGCAGCTTGCTCCGGGCAACTTCATGTACAGCCACTCGCTGCTCTACTCCGTCGATCCCTTCACCGACACGGGAGCTGTGGCCACAGTCAAGCTGAACGACCGCTGGCTCGTCCAGGCTGGCATCACCGCCGGTCATGACGTTGCGCCGTGGACCTCCGATGCCAAGCCATCGGCTACGGCATGCGTCAGTTATACGTCGGCATCGGTCCGCGACAACCTGTATCTCTGCGCCAATGGCATCAACAACGGCCATTACGCTTACAACAATCTTCAGCAATACGACGCAACCTGGTATCACAGCTTCTCGCGCAAATGGCTGCTTGCCACCGAGGCCTGGTACATGTACCAGACGCAGGTGCCCAGCGTCTCCGGCTCGCTGCCTATCGAAACAGGAACCAGCGGCGCGGTCTGCGCATTGGGGGTGCAGCGCTGCACTGCGCCAGAGTACGCCGCCGTGAACTACATCGAGCATCAGTTTTCGCCGCACGATCTACTCTCGTTTCGCAGCGACATGCTCAATGACCAGAAGGGGCAGCGCACCGGATTCGCCACGCGCTACACCGAAAACACGCTCTCCTGGCAACACTGGTTCGGCTCGACGGTTCAGCTTCGCCCCGAGATTCGCCTCGACCATAGCTGGGACCTCAAGGGCTACGACGGGGGCCGTCACGCGACCGTCTTCACCGCTGCCAGCGACCTCATCTTTCACTTCTGAACTCGCACCTTTGAACCCGCTGAGCATGCACTGCGCAGACACTGAGTAGCCGAGGCGCAGCCCATCCAGCTTGTCCCGCCGACATCGGTTGTTTCCCACGCTCTTTGCTTCTCCGTACAATAGAGATTGCATGAGCTTCACGGAACACTACGATGTAGCCGTCGTCGGTGCCGGTCACGCCGGTTGCGAAGCGGCGATGGCTGCCGCTCGCATGGGCCTGCGCACCGCCATCATTACGATGAATCTCGACCTCATCGCGCAGATGAGCTGCAACCCAGCCATCGGGGGCATCGCCAAGGGCCACCTGGTACGCGAGATCGACGCGCTTGGCGGCGTTATGGGTCAGGTCGCGGATGCGGTCGGCATTCAGTTTCGCCTGCTGAATACCTCGCGCGGCCCGGCGGTCTGGAGTCCGCGCGCGCAGTGCGACAAGGCGCTCTATCGCGTCAAGATGCGCGAAGTGCTGGAGGCGCAGCCGAATCTGCATATTCGACAGGCTGAAGCCGTGGACCTGATTCTGGAAGAGGATCCGCATCGCATGGATGCGGAGGGACGTCCCTTGCGACGCGCGCTTGGATTGAAGCTCCGCGATGGCCGTCAGTTGCTGGCCGAGGCCACGATCATCACCACCGGAACCTTCCTGAATGGCCTGATTCACTGCGGCGAAGAGCGCTATCCTGCGGGCCGCAGTGGAGAACCTGCAAGCGTTCTGCTTGGAGAAGCGCTGCGCCGCCTCGGCCTGCGCACCACACGGCTGAAGACCGGAACGCCGCCGCGCCTCGACGGTCGCACCATCCGCTGGGAAGCCTTTGAGGAGCAGCCCGGCGACGCCGATCCCACTCCGTTCAGCTTTTGCACCACGCGCATCGTGCAGCCGCAAATCAGTTGTCACATCGCCTGGACCACGCCGGAGACGCTCCGGATCATCCGCGAAAACGTCGGTCGCTCGGCGATGTATTCCGGCCAGATCGAAGGCGTGGGGCCGCGTTACTGTCCTTCCATCGAAGACAAGATCGTCAAGTTTCCCGACAAGGCGCAGCATCAGTTTTTTCTGGAGCCGGAGGGTCTTTCGACGCACGAGGTCTACATCAACGGCATGTCTACTTCGCTCCCGATGGAGGTGCAGTGGCAGATGGTGCGTTCAATTTCCGGCCTGGAATCCGCCGAGATGCTGCGCCCGGGTTATGCAATTGAATATGACAGCGTCGATGCCACCGAACTCGATCGCTCCCTCCAGGTCAAGTGCATTCGCGGACTCTTTCTTGCCGGGCAGATCAACGGCACCAGCGGCTATGAAGAAGCAGGCTGCCAGGGCATCATGGCCGGCATCAATGCAGCGTTGCAGATCGGTGGACGTGAGCCATTCACACTTGACCGCAGCGAGGGCTACACCGGCATTCTCATCGACGACCTCATCTCGAAAGGCACGAATGAGCCGTATCGCATGTTCACCTCACGCGCCGAGTTTCGCCTGCATTTGCGCATCGATAATGCGGATCGTCGTCTGACGCCTCATGCGCGCAAACTGGGGCTGATCGACGATGACACATGGCGGGCTTACGAGCAGAAACAGCAGCGTATGCGACATCTTCAGCGTCTTGTGGAAACACAAAAAATCCATGCCGAAAAGCTTGCCGCCATTGCGCCCGAACTTGCCTGGAGCGCGATCGCCGGACAAACGTGGGCGCAACTGCTGCGCCGTCCTGAGATCACCATCGATCGCCTGCTGCCCGCGCTGCGGGAGGCGATGGTGGCCGATCCAGTGCTTGCGCCGATGCTGGATAATTCCCCTGAAAAACTCACCGCCATTCGCCGTAACGAACTGCGCGCCGTCGAGACGGAGATCAAGTTTGTGGGCTATCTCGATCAGCAGAAGCGCGCCATCCAGAAGCTGAAGGAGGCTGAGACCGTCAGCATCCCCGAGTGGTTCGATTACAGCGTCATCAGCGGGCTATCGCGCGAAATGCAGGAAAAACTCGGTCGCGTGCGCCCTGTCACCATCGGCCAGGCCAGCCGCATTCCCGGCGTAACTCCCGCCGCTCTCAGCCTCGTGCATCTCTCCATTCGCATCCAGTCCACGCGCCGCTCGGGGCGGGGAATGGCCGAGGCTTCGACGGCCTCTATCTTAGACATGACCCAGCCATGAAGATCGCCCGACGCGTCCCGACTCAATGGCAACTGCGGACTCAATCTCTGGAGCTTGGGCGTCGGACGATTGTGATGGGCGTGGTCAACATCACAGCCGATTCGTTCTCTGACGGCGGGCGTTTTCTGGCTCCGGAGCGCGCCGTAGAGCAGGCTTTGCGATTGCTGCGTCATGGCGCTCAGATCATCGATCTGGGCGCGGAGAGCACTCGTCCCGGCTCCCGCGCAGGTGAGCCGCTGCAAGCCGCCGTGAGCGCGCAGCAGGAGCAGGATCGTCTGTTGCCCGTGCTGGAGATGCTGCTGCGCCATCGCCCTGCCACGCTCATCTCGATTGACACGTACAAGGCCGCGACTGCTCGCGTCGCCCTCGCTGCGGGCGCAGAGATCATCAACGATGTCAGCGGCTTCGCCTGGGATGCGGCGATGTCTCAGGTCTGCGCCGAAGCGCGTTGCGGCGTGGTGCTGATGCACACGCGCGGACGTCCGGACGAGTGGCTTCGCCAGCCGTCCCTTGATTCAGATCAAATCTTTCCACTCGTGCGGGAGGGTCTGAGCGCTTCACTGCGGAATGCATTGAATGTGGGCATTTCACCCTCTGCGATTGTGCTTGATCCAGGCTACGGATTTGGCAAGCGCATGAGCGAGAACTTCATTCTTCTGCGACATCAGGCGGAGCTTCTTGCTCTGGGTCATCCGCTGCTCGTGGGGCTTTCGCGGAAGTCGTTTTTGCGCCATGCTCTTGCATCGCGTCTGGGCAGGGAAGTGCGCAGTGTATCTTCCATGGAAAATGCAGGCGTGTCTGCCATGACGGCTGCGATTCTTGCCGGAGCATCCATTGTGCGTGTCCACTCCGCTCGCGCCGCCACAGAGGCTGCCGCCATCGCCGATGCCCTGCTGGAGCAGCCGGATTCCTCCACTTCCGGGAACGAAGACTGACAACTGTTTCTGCATGCGCCTGTTCGTCTTCGTATACTGAGGCTACGCATGGCTCGATCGGCAGCTTCCTCAACCCACGTACATCGGAATGCGCTTCTCAGTCGCTCCGGCGCGGCACTGAATGCGCGCATTTTTTCCTTCGTCGGTTACAGTCTGGTCTGCTATCTGACGATCGGGATTCAGCTTGCCGTCCTGCCGGGCTACGTTCACCTCACGCTGGGCTACAGCACCATGCTTGCCGGCCTCATCGTCAGCGCGGAATACGTGGCTACCGTGCTCACACGCCCCTGGGCCGGGTGGATTGTCGATCGACGCGGCGCGCGGACTTCCGTGGTCATCGGGCAGCTTCTGTGCGGCGCCAGTGGAGTGCTCACGCTTGCATCTGCATTTGCCCACAGACTGCCATGGCTGGGGCTGTTGTTGCTCTTTGCCGCTCGGCTGGCGCTGGGAGCCAGCGAGAGTCTGGTCGCGACCGGAGCCACGATCTGGGGCATCTGGGGCGCGGGCGTGGAAAATACTGCCGCGGTCATCTCCTGGAACGGCATCTGCACCTACGGCGGCGTTGCGCTGGGTGCTCCGCTTGGAGTGATTCTGCTCACCAGCTTTGGCTTTTCTTCGGTGGGTCTGGCGGTTCTGGCGCTGGGAGTTGGTCCGCTTTTTTTGGCTCTGCGACAACCGGCAGCGCCGATTATTCACGGCGAAAAACTGCCCTATCACCATGTCTTCCGGCGCGTCTCCTTGCAGGGCATGGGACTCGGCCTGGGCAGTATCGGTTTTGGCGTTCTGGCCACCTTCATCACGTTGGATTTTGCACATCGACACTGGTCGGGAGCCGCTCTGGCGCTCACACTCTTTGGCGCATTGTTCATCTTTGCGCGACTACTCTTCGCCGGATGGATCAACAGAATCGGCGGTTACAGCGTTGCGCTTGTCTGCTTTGCGGCGGAGACTTGCGGTCTGCTTCTGCTTTGGCAGGCCCACACGCGTCTGATGGCCTTCAGTGGAGCGGCTCTCACAGGCTTCGGATTTTCTCTTGTCTTTCCCGCTCTCGGCGTCGAGGCCGTACAAGCCATTCCACCCCAGGACAAAGGGACGGCGCTCGGCGCCTATGGTGTCTTCATGGATTTTTCGCTGATGATTACAGGACCGGTCGCGGGCGCGATCATTGGAGCCTGGGGATTTCCCGCGATGTATCTGTTCGCGGCTTGCGCCGTTCTGGTCGCTATCCTGCTGACGGGCTGGCAGGCAATGCGCCGAGCTGAAGTCTGATCGCTTCCAATAAATGGCTCGGAGACGTAGCGATCGCCGGACTCTCAGACGGCGCGCAGGGTAATTTCCGTGATCTCCGGCGGGCAATCGAAGCGAAACGGCAGTCCGACCGTACCCAATCCGCGATTGACGTAAAGTTTCATGGATCCCAACGTGAATAGGCCTTCTACAAATCGCTCGCCAAGAGGCGGCAGTGTCAGCGCACCCCAAAAAGGAAGTCGCACCTGTCCTCCGTGCGTATGTCCGCTCAGCATCAGCCGCACAGAAGTGCCAGCCGGCTGACGAAGAATCTTCAGCGCCGGGTCCGGTTCATGGCCCAGCAGGATCACCGGCTCATTCGGGATATTGCGAATCTGCGGTGGAATCGTCTTGTCGAGATCGGGTCTTCCGGCCAGCATATCGTCGATTCCGGCCAGCCACAACCGCCCACCCCCACGCTCCAGGGCCACATGCTGATTGCGTAAAATCGGGATTCCATGTGCTTCCAGAATGGAGGCGACCGCTGCCGGATTCACCTGAGCATCATGATTTCCCAGAATTCCGTGGATACTCCGGCACTCCAGCCCGGTTAGAATCTCAGCGCAAAGCTGGACTGCTTTCTCTGGAAAATCCGTCGAGCGAGTTAACGTGGTGATGAAGTCCCCGGTCAGCACCACGGCATCCGGCTTCATCGCGTTCACCCTGCGAACAGCATCGCGCAGGAAGAATGGCTCGGTGAACTCCTCCAGGTGAATATCGCTCACCTGCACCATCCGGAATCCATCCATCGCCTCGGGCAGACCCGCGATGGGAATGGAAATCTTTTGATGATCGATCCAGTGCCGCTCAATTTCACCGGAATAGAGTGCCAGTGCGCCAGCACCGAGTGCTGCTCCGCGCAGCAGGTTCCTGCGGGTCAGCTTTGTCTCTGGAGTTACGCGAATCGTGGATCGTGCAGCTTCCATCATTCATCCTTTGCGGCGATCCGCGGGTTGCGCTGAAAGCGCCAGTTCTCATCCAGACCCGATATTTCAGTTCTGATGTTGCAGTCCCGAGGAGAACAAAAGACTTTCTGCGGATACAGAAAGGACCGCCGATTTTGGCGGTCCTTTCTGTCACTACTCTAGCCTTCGCCTAGCGGCGAAACTTTGACCAGTTCACCAGATCGCCAAGCGTTGTAGTCGAGCTGGACGAAGAAGAGCTGGTGGGAGTCTTGTAGTGCTCCACCTCGCTTCGGCTGGCTTCCTCACCTACGGCGCGAATGCTTAGTCCAACCTTCTTCTCTTCCACGCTCATCTTGATGATCTTGAAGTCGTGCTCCTGATCCTGTTCCAGGGTCATCGCATGTCCTTCGGCATCCACCGCCTCGGAAACGTGGCACAGACCTTCCACGCCCTCGGAGATCTCCACAAAGGCTCCGAACTGAGCCGTGCGCAGAACCTTGCCGTGGACCACATCGCCTACCCGGTGCTGACGGAAGAACGTCTCCCACACATCGGGTTGCAACTGCTTTACACCCAGCGACAGCCGACGATTCTCCGGCTCGACGCCCAGCACCACAGCCTTCACCTTGTCACCCTTCTTCAGCACTTCCGAAGGATGCTTGATGCGCTTGGTCCAGCTCAGATTCGAGACGTGTACCAGCCCATCGATCCCGTCTTCGATCTCGATAAAGGCGCCGAAGTCGGTCAGGTTGCGGACGCGACCCTCAACCTCGGTACCGGTCGGATAACGCTCCGTGAGATTTTCCCACGGATTCTGCTGGAGCTGCTTCATGCCCAAAGAGATGCGTCGGTCCGCCGGGTTCACGGCGAGCACAATCGATTCCACCTCGTCGCCCGGCTTCACCAGCTTGGTCGGGTGCTTCATGCGCTTGGACCAGCTCATCTCCGAGACGTGTACCAGCCCTTCAATGCCCTGTTCCAGCTCGATGAACGCTCCGTAGTCGGTGACCGAGAGCACTCGACCGCTGACGTGCGCGCCAAGCGGATATCGCTCGACTGCATCTAGCCACGGGTCCGGCGTCAGTTGCTTGAATCCAAGCGAAACCCGCTGCTTTTCCCGGTCAAACTTCAACACCTGCACCTGAATCTCATCGCCCACATTCACCAGATCGCGCGGATGCGTCAAACGCCCCCAGCTCATATCGGTAATGTGCAGCAAGCCATCGATGCCGCCCAGGTCAACAAACGCACCGTAGTCCGTCAGGTTTTTCACCGTTCCGGTCAACACCGAGCCTTCGCTCAGGTGCTCCAGAGTCTGCTCCTTGCGCGTGTTCTGCTCTTCTTCCAGAATTTCCTTGCGGCTCACCACCACATTGCCGCGCTTCTTGTTCAGCTTGATCACGCGCACCGGGATCTGCTGGCCAATATAGCCGTCCAGGTTACGCACCGGACGCATCTCAAGCTGAGAACCCGGCAAAAATGCCTTCAGCCCGATATCAACCGTCAGACCGCCCTTCACGCGACCCACAACCGTTCCCATTACAGCGGTCTTGTCGTTCGCTGCTTTTTCGATCTCGTCCCACACGCGCAGACGCTGAGCCTTGTCATAGCTGACCAGGTAGCCGCCTTCCGGCTCTTCGCGTTCGATCACCACGTCAATCACATCGCCAGCCTGGAATCGCGGCTGCCCATTGTGATCGAGGATCTGCTCAATCGGCAGCAGACCGTCGGATTTCAGGCCGACATTGATCACTGCGTGCTTGTCAGTCAGATTGGCGATTCTGCCACTCACGATGCTATCGCCATAAGCTTCCACAGCCGCAGCTTCAGCGGCCTGCTCACGCTCATAGGCTTCCAGCAACGAGGCAAAATCAGCCGCAGACTCAGGATCATGTCCGGCTTCCGGTGCAGCTTCCAGGGTTTTCTCAGAGATTGCCGACACTGCGGGACGCATTGCCTCGGACGCAGCAGTGGCCTGCTCAATGTCTGCAACCGCAGCAGCGACTTCATCTTCGTGCGGAGCATCGGGTTCCGACGCAACGGCGACTTCGGGGTTAACGGTGGATTCGGGCGACGGCACAGGCTGCTCCGTCACAGGCTCAAGCTCAGGGGTTTCCAATTCGGTATTCAGGGGTTTGCTCTCGGTTTCAAGATTGAGGACGTCTGCCATAACTGCCAGCTCCGGATTTCAATACATCCAGCCATTCCACACGGGCAACGACTTGGCCGCGCAGCCTGCACTCCAGGAAACCGCATGCCTGAAAATGATCTGCGAAGAACGCTGCCAGACAGAAGCATCAAACCGGAGTTTTCCCGGCTCAACAGCAGAACCGAGGAACAGGACATCGTTCACTCGTTTTGCGCTGAACCTGAATGATTCTGGGTTGGAGAGAATCGCTGGCAACCACCTTGCCCATACGCTGAAATCCGGCCGCAGGGCTACACTACGATCGTAGCAACCTATTCCGGCCATCGTCAATGAAATCTTGTTGAATCATCGCCCAGACAGCGAATGATTCCCATGGGTGCACTGGAAATAGTGCACCTGGCTGATCCCTCGGACCACATCACTGTTGATCGATGAAACACGCTCTGGCTTTATACTGACCTCCATGGATTATCTCTGGACTCCGTGGCGGTACCGTTATGTCACTGGCACAGAAGAAGCTTCGCGCAAAGGGGTTCCTGCGCCGCTGGCAGATTGGGTCGGCGACCACGGATGTGTCTTCTGCAACCTCATCGCAGCTACGAACTTTGCCATTCGCTCCGGCATGGACTCCGAGCGCGCCGAATCCGCAGCGTACATTGTGCATCGAGGCGACGAGTGCTTTGTCTGTCTCAATGCTTTCCCCTACACCGCTGGCCACGTCATGGTCATCCCATACGCGCATCAGGCCAGTTTTGCGGCCTTGCCCGTCTCCACGGCCCATGAAGTCTCCGATCTCGCTCAGAAAATGGAGCGAGTGCTCCACCAGTTGTATCGCCCACACGGCATCAACCTGGGCATGAATCTTGGCGAAGCTGCCGGAGCGGGTGTCGCTGGACACTTGCACATGCACGTTCTGCCGCGCTGGACCGGCGATACCAATTTCATGACTACGATCGCAGAGACCCGCATCCTGCCTGAGGATATGGAGACGACCTGCCGCAGAATTCGACACGCCTGGGCGAGTTGATCCCTTCAGGGTTTGCGCGCGGCAACCGCATCGGCATACCGCAAAAAATTACGCTTCCGGACGCAAATGAATAATTTTTATTGAATCTCCGGAAAATTTATTGCAAAATGGGATCACTCATCGAAACGGGAAGGCCGCTTGGCTCCGGTTTCCCCAACTGGCACAAGCACGGTCTATCGAACTTCAATTGCAGCTTTCGTTTATCTGCATTCGATTCGCACCTTTTTGCATCGGCAGACATTTTCTGGAGGAAGAGACGTGAAACGATCCCATCTGGGAGCGATGCTTCTTTGCATCCTCATCGCAAGTATCTCCGCATTCGGCCAGGTTGCCACCACCTCACTCCGCGGCAGCGTCAAGGATCAGGCTGGCGCACTCGTTCCCGGGGCAACGGTTACTTTGCTAGACAAATCCGTGAACAAAACCTACACCGCTACTTCGGATAGTTCGGGTTACTATCAGTTTCCTCAGATCCCCCCTGCTCGATACCTCATCACGGTCACATCCAGCGGCTTCGCCGCGCAGTCCAAAACGGCTGAACTGCTCGTCAACCAGCCGGCTACCGTCAACTTCGCCTTGTCTGTCGAGGCCAGCAACGTCACCGTCGACGTCAGCGGCTCGGCGCAGACCCTGAATACAACCGATGCTTCCGAGGGCAACTCCATCGGGAATGAGATGATCCAGTCCATTCCTTCGGATGGGCGCGATCCCATCTCGCTGCTGGCTTTGCAGCCGGGCGTACTCTTCCTCGGTGAAGGCGGCGGCACCAGCGCCACTGGCAATCAGGAGCAGACCGACAGCCGACAGGGCGCCGTCTCCGGCAGCCGTTCCGACCAGGGCAACATCACCCTCGACGGCCTGGATGATAACAGCCAGATCAACGGCTATGCCTTTACCGGCGTCCTTCGTTCCACGCTCGATTCCACGCAGGAGTTCCGCGTCACCACTTCAGACGGCAGCGCTGACGAAGGGCGATCTTCCGGCGCGCAGGTCTCGCTTGTCACCAAGTCCGGCACCAACCACTTCCACGGCGCGGCCTACGAGTACTACCGACCGACCAACACGGTCAGCAACAACTGGTTCCTGAAGAATTCGCAGTTGTCTGGCGGTGAGCCGAACGTTCCTGCCAAGTACCTGCGAAACGTCTTCGGCGCAGCACTCGGTGGCCCCATCAAGAAGGACAAGCTCTTCTTCTTCGGCAACTATGAGGGACTGCGCCAGGCGATCGACGATATCGTTTCGGCCACGGTTCCCACTGCTAGTTTTCAGGCAGGCACCTTGCAGTA
Organism: Acidobacteriota bacterium; assembly: GCA_021851335.1. Taxonomy (GTDB): domain Bacteria; phylum Acidobacteriota; class Terriglobia; order Terriglobales; family Acidobacteriaceae; genus Acidicapsa. The sequence continues at coordinate 43,496 of JAJZEA010000023.1, forward strand.
TCAGGATGCGAGCAACAATAACCACTCAATCAGCTCTTCACAAATCGCCGCGCTGGACGCCAATTGCACTTCAAGCACGTTTGACGGTTCTACGGTTTGCCCTTGGGGACCTGGTGTCAACCCCAACGTCCTCTCCTACTATGGAGGTGTTCCGGTTGCCACGGGTTCGGCCTCGGGTGATGGCCTGAACAGCGGTTCGCTCTTCTTCCCAGTGAAGGTGCCTACTACGCAGAACACCAGCATTCTGAAGCTGGACTACAATATGACCCAGAAGCAGCAGGTCTTCATTCGCGGCAACTACCAAAAGGACACATACACGGGCGATGCCAACCTGCCCGGTCAGGCTCCTTCCTTCACCAAGGAATACAACACCAAGGGTCTGGCCTTTGGCCACACCTGGAATCCTACACCGAATATCGTCAACGATCTGCGATACGGGTATGTCCGGCAAAGCTATGCTCAACTGGGAGTTGGCTCCGGTCAGTATGTCGATTTCCGTTTCCTGACCCAGCCAGAAGCGCAGACGCGCAATACGACCAATGTTGTGCCTGTACACAACGTGGTTGATACGCTCACCATCACCAAGGGGAATCACACCATCTCTGTCGGAGTGAACTGGCGTCTGGTTCAGGATGAGACGGTGACAAATGGAACTTCTTTCAATGTGGCCAGCACCAATCCCTACTGGTTGGGCGGCAACCCGCCAGATCCTTCTTCGCTGGGAACGGGACTGGCACCTGTCGGCAGCGGTTTTTCGAACTCCTATGCGATTGCTTACGCCAGCATTCTTGGCACAGTCCCATCGCTCACAAACAACTACAACTATCAAGTGAATTCCCCTACCCAGGGAACGGTGCTTGGCATTGGCGCAAACATCCCTCGTCACTTCCTGGCAAACGAGATGGAGGGATTCGTACAGGACAGTTGGAGAATGCTGCCAAACCTGACCGTGAGCGCTGGAGTGCGGTACGTGCTTCTTCAGACACCTTACGAGGTCAATGGACAGGAGATTGCGCCCACAGTCAATACAGACGCGTGGTACAAACAGCGCGGCACCGCAGCTTCAACGGGCACCATCTATGAGCCTAATCTGGAATTTGCTCCTGCTGGTAAGGCCAATCATGCACCAGGCTACTGGCCGGAAAACAAGAATGACTTCGCGCCGAGATTCTCGGTTGCCTGGTCACCGGATTCTAAAACCTCCATCCGTGCAGGCGCTGGTATCTATTTCGACCACTACGGCGAAGCGCTTACCCAGAACTTCAGCACAAACGGATCCTTTGGCTTGTTGACTACAGCTACCAACCCGGCTGGAGTTTACAGCTATACTTCCAGTAGTAGGTATAGTGCAGCTCCCCGCTTCACTGGCGAGCACAATCTGCCGAATATTCCAATTCCGAATGCTCCGAGTCAGGCCGCTGGGTCGGTGCTTCAATATCCCTATACGCCGCCAGTCGGAGCTTTTTTGATTACCTTTGGCGTGGATAACAAGCTAAAGACGCCGTACTCCGAGGCGTATAACCTCTCCTATCAGCGTGAGTTGCCCGGAGGCTTCCTCTTTGAAGAGGCCTACGTCGGTCGCTTTGGCCGTCACCTGCTCCAGCAGCTTGATCTCGCAGAACCGGTGGATTGGAACGACCCGCAGGGCGGTGGGGACTATTTCACTGCTGCCTCACAACTCTCCAAGCTGGTCGATGAGCATCAAGGCGCGTTTTATTCGAATTATTCCGGATATGGAAGCAGCAACGGCCAGGCCACACCTGTCTCCGTTCCGACGATTCAATACTTCGAGGATGTCTTCCCGCAGATGGCCAACCTGGACTTTCAGGGCGAGTCCGCCACGGAAGGCATCTATAACAACGAGTGGGCGCCGTATCGCTATACCTTCGGTGAAACGACTTCTCTGGCAGATATCGACTTCTATTGCTTGTATGGTGGCTACTGCGCCAACGGTACCAGCAAGTTCTGGCAGAGCCAATTTTCCTCACTCTATTCCTGGGCCACCATCGGAACCAGTTCCTACAACGCGTTGCAGGCTTCGCTCCGTCACCCGACGGCGCACGGCATCAGCTTCGACCTCAGCTATACACTCTCCAAGTCACTTGATCTGAACTCCGGTACTGAGCGTGCGAGCGAATTTTCAGCCGACAGCCTCGGTGGCTCGGCGATCCAGAATACCTGGAACCCCAAGCTGAACAAGGCCGTGTCGGACTTTGACACGCGTCACCTG
>JAJZEA010000085.1 GCA_021851335.1 Acidobacteriota bacterium
CTGGAGGACCCCGCCAAGGTCGGACTTGTTCGTCGCACCCGCGCGCAACCGCTTGATCGTCGTCTCCTTGTTGCCGAAGGCTTCAAGAAAGGCATACGGGAAGTTCGCAGCATCGAACGGCTGCTCCGCAAGCTGCGATATCGCTTCTTCAATTTCAACCGCGTTCAACGGAGCAAACCTTCCTTGGGTGCTTCGATCAGTCCAGCACTATAGACAAACTCTTTTGCATCTCAAGGATACCGACCACCGCGCCACACTGTCGAAACCCAAATATGCTGCGTGCGCAGGAGCTATCGCATACGTTCGTATGCAGAGACGCACCTGATCAAAGCGGGCCGGAGCGGCCCTGATCCGGTGCAAAAGCAAACCCGGATGGTTCCATCCGGGCAGATGCAAAGGTATGTGGTGCGGGCGGGGGGACTTGAACCCCCACGACCTATTAGGGTCTGCGGATTTTCATACCACTTCGGCTTTCGCCGCCCCGCCAGCGGCGGGTTCGTGGTCTGGACTATACCTTCACCATCCCGCAAGGGTTAGGTGCTGCCCGTCTAGTCTCTACACCTTCCCGGAAATCTTTCCAGGCTTGGCTCGGGATTGCCTTTTCAGGTTTCCCCGACTTTGAGCAGTTCTACTCCACCGGTTTCCCGGCGGGCACTCAATTTCCTTAAGTCCGCTGTGTCTGCCGATTTCACCACGCCCGCATGAATCGCCACAACCTATGATAAGCCACTACATTGCATCGGCCAATGGCGGAGCCTCAACTCTACGCGGCCCCTTCTTGGATACAGCTTTCTTCGGACGTGGCCTCATCACATTGATGGCCGAAGCATTGAGTTGTGTCTTCAGATGAGAAGCGTAGTATTTTTCGATCATCTCCACGCTTGTCCGGCAGTTCTTGGCGATCTGGTAGATGTCAGCTCCTTCCAGAAGGCGCAAGCAGATGTACGTGTGACGAAGGCTATACGCGGTTCGCGGGTTGCCCTCGCGGTCAACCTGCAACTTCTCTTCCTCAAGAATGGCCTTGAACAAATCGCGTGACCATTTTGGAAACAGAAGGTCAGTTGCTGCGGGCTTCTGCCAGTTACCCATGTCTTTGCGGCTTCCTTTACGCCCCGGCCCACCTGCGGGACGCGGACGGGCCTTCAGGCGCTCGAATGGACGCACTGCCCCTGCCGTACTCTTGCAATAACCAACTCCTCGCTTTCCTCGAACTTCGATCTCCAAAATGGTCTGCCCGCTGTCCTCGTCTTCGACTACTTTTACATCGCGGAACTGGAGACGCATCGCCTCGTCGGGGCGAAGGCCAGTGTTGGCGGAAAACAGAACGTAATCGTGAAGCTGTTCCGCTTCCCACTGGAAGCGGGGCTGCTTGGGATGCTGCGCACGCTTGCGCGTGGCTTCGTAAAGTTGCTTGTATTCTTCAGGAGAGAACCATGCCCGATGGGAAATTTTCGGAGACGAACGATATGGCTCCGACAGATCGGGCAAATGGTCGATCCATCCATGCCGCAACGCCGTCTTGAAAATCTGGCGGAGGGTGACGATCTCCTGATGCATGGTGTTCCGCGCCGGAGGCTTGCCCCGGAGAGCCTTGCACATTTCGAGTCGCTGGATGCGGTACTCACTCACTTTGCCCGCTGTGATTTCAGGAAGGGCCATATTCCCGAAGAACGGAACTAGATAGTTGTTGGTACGCGCGTGCTGGCCTCGCGTGTATGTGGGGCTACGTTGTCCCTGCGTAATGATGTCGAACTCGCGGAGATAAACTTTCGCGGCCTCTCGAAATAGCTTGCCGCCCTGCAACTCTCCATCGCGGAGCTTGCCGCGAAGCTGCAAGTACCAGTCTTCAGCTACCTCTTTGGCCTTCGACAGACTTTCTTCTTTGGTGGTTGTGCGCCGATTCTTTCCTGCCAGAAAACTTGCGCACTGCCAGCTTGAGCTATTGGGACGCCGGTAGATGTGTACCTTGCCGCCGAGGATCGTGAACCGTTCGGGCATGAACATTCACCTCCATACGCTCCATAAATACCACAAAAATGTGTAAGGGTTGCGTCAGCTTTGAGGTTCTAGCCTTATTCATCTAAGTACTTATTTATCTGATATTTCGATGGAATAAGGGCACAAACTTTTACGATTTTAAGTCCGCTGCGTCTGCCAGTTTCGCCATCCGGGCACAGTACTTCTCCGATTGTAGAGGCATTCCCCGGCGATTGCCGTGACCTCTTTTGCCCCGCTGCGCCTGCCTCGTTCCGTGTCTGCAGAAAGTGCTTGGCGATTGTCCTCTACTATGTTCTGCTGGGGCTATTCATGCGCGCATCTTTGGAACGATATTTCGAGTTTGAGCGGCTGGGCACCAACTGGCGCACGGAAGCGCTGGCTGGGGCGACGACGTTTCTCACGATGGCCTACATTGTGCTGGTAAACCCGGCGATTCTGGCGCAGACTGGGATGCCTCTTGCCGCCGTGACCGCGGCTACATGTCTGGCGGCTGCATTCGGCTCGATCCTGATGGGCGTGGTGGCGCGCTATCCGCTGGCGCTGGCGCCGGGCATGGGCCTGAACGCCTATTTCACCTATACCGTCTGTCTGAAGATGCATATTCCCTGGCAAACAGCGCTGGGAGCGGTTTTTGTGAGCGGCGTGCTGTTTCTGTTGCTGACTACATTGGGCATTCGTCAGTTGATTTTGCGTTCGATCCCTCATGAACTTCATGCGGCAGTAGCCAGCGGCATTGGTCTGTTCATTGCCTTCATTGGACTGAACGAAGCTGGCCTGGTCGTGGCAGATCCGGCAACGCTGGTGCGATTAGGAAATCTGCACGATCCGCAAACCGGGCTTGCAGTACTTGGACTGCTGCTGATGATTTCTCTGGAAATCTGGCATGTTCGCGGATCGATCCTCATCGGTGTGCTGACGGTGACAGCGCTCGCCTGGGCGCTGGGTCTTGCTCACTGGCATCCAACTTCGGCCAGCCTGAGCGGTTTGACCGCAACCACGATGCAACTGGACTTGCGCGGAGCACTGCACGTGGGGCTGTTTGAGATTATTTTTGTGTTCTTCTTCGTCGACCTGTTTGACAATCTGGGTACGCTGGTGGCGGTCACCAAGCGGGCAGGACTCATCCAGAACAATCATGAGATCCCACGACTGAACCGCATTCTCTTTGCCGATGCGCTGGCTACAATTGTCGGATCTTTGACCGGAACCTCGACCGTGACCAGCTATGTGGAGTCCACGGCGGGCGTGGCTGCCGGAGGACGTTCCGGCGTGACGGCTGTTGTAACCGGGATGCTTTTTCTGGTCGCCTTGCTCGCTGCGCCTCTTCTGGGCGGCGTTCCTCAGGCCGCAACGGCTCCGGCGCTGATTCTCGTTGGATCCATGATGCTGACAACCATCACGGAAATTCCCTGGACTGACCCTCTCGTTTCCGTGCCTGCATTTCTTACACTCGTCATGATTCCGCTCACGTACTCCATTGCCAACGGGCTTGGCTTTGGCATCCTTGCCTGGGCGATACTTCATCTGGTTGCAGGCCGCGTTCGCCGCGGCGACTGGCTGCTGTATCTGCTTGCGGCATTATTTCTGGTCCGGTTCGTCTATCTCTCCGGTGCATGACCAAAGAGCAGGCGATGTGCCGAGTGTGATGGAACGTACGCAGATTGGTTCCATGCCATTTGCACGGAACAATTCCCGACAGCACCTGCCATGCTGCGCTTTACAATAAGGCAGCATCGTGTGCGTCAACGCCGATGCGGGTTAGCGCAGACCGCAGGCCGGCCAAAGCCGGATGAGTTGAAGACGAGGAGACAGGTGGGCGAAGCAGGCATCCGCAAAGAGAAATTAGCCAGTGAGCCTACGTGCTCATCGCCGCATCGTGCCAGTCGGTTCCCGCTCCTCGGATTGCTGCTGGCTGCGGGCCTGAGTCTCGTTTGCTCCCTGCTGCTGGCGGGCTGCGAACACGTGCAAGGCTATTCTCCGGTGAGTCTGGTGCGAGTGATTGATGCGTCCTATAACGCTCCGGCGCTCAACGTCTATGTGGCGGGAAGCCTGGTGGCGACCAATCTTGGTCAGGGTCAGATTACGCCTTACGGAACCTACTCGCCCAGCCCGAGCGCAAAAATCGTCGTCACCAGTACGCAGAACACCAATCCGCTGATCACTACCACTGGAACCCTGCAAGCCAGCCAGAGCAGCTCGGTACTCATCACCGACATCAACGCCGCCTATCAGGCAACGCTGCTGGAGGATCAGTCGACCCCGGCCCCAAGCGGTCATTCCGAGTTCCGAGTTCTCAATCAGGCTCCGTCCACCGGTCCCATTGATGTCTACTTTCTGGCCGGCACCACCGCCACCGACTACGCCGCCGCCAAGCCTGTCATCACTTCGCTTGCCATCGGAGCCACCTCCGGCTACGTCACCATCCCATCATCGACGCTTTACATGGTCATCGTCGCCGCCGGCACCACGCTCACCACCACCAGCACCAGCATCTATGTCTCGGCTGCGCTTCCACTGGTCGGCGGCGAAGTGCGCACCGTGCTTGTCGTTGATCCGCTGGTGACTACGCAGCCCGTTCAGGTTTACATGGCCACCGACGCGAACTGACAACGTTCCTCGCGCGCCGTTCCCCGCTCTCGCACTCATTCCTCTTGCCTCTGTGTCCGCCCGGTCGGCGATCACGGCGTTGTCGGGTAAGCGGCCTTGATCTGCCCAGCCCACTGCAGCAATTCGGCCGCAGTGATATTCGCCAGTCCGCCAGCGACCGCCGTCGTATTCCAAATCTCGATCTCCGTCGGCTGATACGTCGTAATCGCATACGGAACGAGCGAGGACCAGTTCACAGACTGTCCATCGCTCTGAAACTCCAGCGGCGAAATCGTCGGCGGTGTAGCCGACTGCGCAGCCGTGTTCAGCGTCTGAAATTCGGCATAGATCGTCGGCAGGCTCGCGTTCGGCAGCGGATTGTCCAGGTCGTGGTTCGCCACCACGGCGCGCGTGCCCAGCGCCGCGCGAAAAGCCTGCATCACTTGTATGGGAAAACTGGTGTCGCTTTGCCCTGTAGCCGCCAGAAACAGCGGGTTAAAGGTGTAATCGAGCGGCGTCTGCTTCCACGCGGCATAATCATTGGGCGCGTTTGACAGGCACGCCTCCATCTGTGCGTCGGTGTACCCGGCCGCCTCCAGCGCCTGGATATTGTTGACCGCTCCGGGCAACACAAATGGCTCCGCTGTGATGGAAGAGCAAACACTGATCGCCACCTCGCCGATCAGCGGATTCGAGTCATACTCCGACGCCAGGTGATTCTGCAACGCGGTCCAAAGCTGGCTGTAGGCTGGCGTCCAGAAATCCGGCTCCGTGATCTGCGTATTCGTACTGCTGTCCGTCACCACCACGGAGCCAACCTGCTGCATCACCCAGGCCGGTGTGTTCTTTCCCGCAAAGATGCGCAGCTTCGCCACCAGCGGCGTCGCCGGGTACTTCAGGTTGTAGTTCTGCACATTCTGCAACGCCGCTATCAGCGCCGAATCGTCAAACTGGTTCGGCTGCGGCTCCAGTTGCGACCACGTCAGTTCAATCACCGCCGCCGAATAGATGGCCGGATGCGCATTGGCTTCCAGCAGGCGGTTGGTGGGCAGCGTGCCGTTGCCCAGAAAATCCTCCTGTCCCATCGTGACCAGCCCCACGATCGTCGGCTTCGCCTGACTGCCCGAGCCGCCACCTGACCCGCCCGAACCCGATCCGCCAGAGCCTGAACCACCTGTGCCTGCCATCGAACCACCACCGCAGCCAGCCACCAGCAGCAGCGCTAAAGTGAAAGCAGAAGACAGTGCGAAGAAGCGACGTAGTATCTGAATCATGGCGGACATCGTTTCTCTTATCGGAGATTTGCTACTCAGTCATCAGGTTCGACGACTTTTCCAGAGAAAAGGATGACTTTCCGGTTCGATAAGATCCAAAGTGTTTCCAGATGGGAAATCCTCTGTGGCAACTTGGTACGATGCAAGTGGGAGTGAGGGTTGAGAATGGCGCAGATTCTGGACAGGGTTCTGAACGGCGCGGCGATCGCCGCCGAGATTCGTCAGGAAGTTGCCGCGGAGGTTGCCGCATTGGCTCAGCGCGGCATTCGTCCAGGACTTGCCGCGGTGCTGGTGGGCCACGTTCCGGCCTCGGAGATTTACGTCCGCAGCAAAGTCAAAACCTGTGAAGAACTCGGCATCTTCAGCGAACTCATTACGCCGCCGGAGACCGTCACCACCGAAGAGATGCTGGCATTGGTCAACGACCTCAACTGCCGCGAAGAGATCGACGGCATCCTCATCCAGTTGCCGTTGCCGCCGCACGTGGACACCAAGCGCCTGCTCGACGCCGT
>JAJZEA010000086.1 GCA_021851335.1 Acidobacteriota bacterium
GACGGCAAGCGCATTCCGGGCGAGGTGCCCTATGCCATGATCCTGCGTTATCCCAAGCGCCACGCGCAGGCGGTGATGCATGACTTCATGCACACGCCGGAGTTCTGCGCCGCCTGCCACAAGGCCAATCTGCCCAATACGCTGAACGACTACAAGTTTGTGCGCGCCTTCACCACGTATGACGAGTGGCAACTGTCAAAGTACTCGCATCGCAATCCCCTGACCTTTTACACGGCGGATTTCAACACCTGTCAGGGTTGCCACATGAAGCGTGTCGAAGCGGTTGGCAAGGAGCCGGGCGCCAAGAATGGAACGTTTGTCTCGCATCGATGGCTCGCCGGCAATACAGCCGTGCCGTTCTACTACGGTTATGACAAGCAGGTGGAAAAGACGATGGAGTTTCTGCGTTCCGGCTTCCTGAACGTGGATATTTTTGCGCTGCGCAATGTGGATACGGGCAAGCTGATGGCGCCGCTGGGGCAAACCTCGTTCCGGCTGAAACCGGCAGAGACGGTGGAGGCCTGGGTGGTCATTCAGAACAAGGCCATCGGACACTCGCTCTTGCCGGAGGTGCGCGACCTTTATCAGGCATGGGTCGAGTTCACCGTGAAGGACGCAAACGGAAACGCCATCGAGACCAGCGGGCAACTGCGTGCCGACGGCTCGCTCGATCCGAATGCGCACATCTTCAACAACCGCCCGGTGGACACAAATGGCGAGTTTGTGGACAACCACACCGTCTGGAAGGTTCACTCCGTCGCCTATGACAACACGGTCGACGCGGGCCGGTCGGTGCTGGTGCGCTATCGCTTCCGCGTGCCACAGCAGACCAGCGGCGCGCTCACCATCACCGCCAGCGTGAAGTATCGACACCTCCGCCAGAGCTATCTGAACAGCGTGCTCGGCAAGGATCATCCCGCCTATCCCGTGGCCACGCTGGCCACGGAAACCCGCACAGTCAGGATCGGCAGAAACGGATCAACGACGCCAGGCCCTGACCAGAATCCGGAGTGGAAGCGCTGGAACAATCTTGGCATCGGGCTGCTCGATCAGTTCCAGTACGCTGCTGCCGTGAATGCCTTCGCGCACGTCATCCACCTTGAGCCGCATTCGCCCGACGGGTATACCAATGTGGCTCTGACCGAGATTGCATGGGAGAAAAACGACTCCGCGCTCGTGGCCATTCGCAAGGCGCTGTCACTGGACAAGACCAACGTCCGCGCGCTTTATTACGAGGCGCAACTGGAGCGACGATCCGGCGACCGCGACCGCGAGATCGCCGAACTCGAGCAGGTGATCCAGCAGTATCCGCAGTCGCGCGACGCGCGACGCGAGCTGGGCATCGCCTACTATCAGGAGAACAAGCTGCCGCAGGCCTTCGAGCAATTCCAGGCGCTGCAAAAGATCGATCCCGACGACCTCGCCGCGCACTACAACCTCGCCGTGCTGAACCGGCGCATGGGCCATCCGGCGGAAGCCGAGCGTGAGCAGACCATGCTCATCGACGAAAAGATCGATCCCGGTGCGCCCACCTATGCGCTGGACTACATCCGCGCCCATCCGGAGATATCTCTGGAGACCGTGCCGTGGCACGTTCACACGGGCATCGCGCCGACGCCGGACGCCACCGCCAAGGCGGCCATCGCTTCGTATTCCTCGCGCATCGATTATTCTGCCGGCATGACCACCGCCGATCCATGCACGTGGATGAACCAGGCCACGGCCTCCGGACTGCTGGGCGGAGCAGCGACAATGACCCGGCAGCCGGGCGCGTGCCTCTTCACGCGCAAAAGCGGCAACGTCACTCGCGAGCTTCGCGTAAGCACACAGACCGTCGCCGTTGCGGAGGCAACACCCGATACTGCGACGGCGCTCTGCGGCGCAAAAGCCGAGCCGCTGATCGGAGTCGGCAACGCCGCAGCAGTGTGCGCAACGAGCACCGGCGAACAGGCCGTGGGCGATGTGCGCGGCAGGTGGTTCCGCATCACCGTCACCACCAGCCAGCGGCATGATGCGGAGCTGGACGCCGATCATCGCCGCCTCGCCGCGGAGATGGCAGCCGAACAGGTGGCCGGGAATCTATTCTGATCGGGCATGACGGATCGGGTATGACCCAAAAGAGTGATTGAACGGCTCATGGTCAAAGAGATACTTTCAGCTGATGGGGAGCCGTAACACGCGCCAACTCAACAACGGGAATCATCGCGCGGCGACAATCCGCTTACGCAAACGGCGTTGAAGATGAAAACAGATGTTCTTATCGTAGGAGCAGGTCCATACGCGCTGTCTTTAGCTGCGCATCTTCACGCTCGTGGCATCGATCCCTGCATCGTCGGTCGCTGTATGGATGCCTGGATCGCGCACATGCCAGCGGCTATGGTGCTCAAGTCCGAGGCGTTCTCTTCGGATCTCTACGCGCCCGGCAAAGGCTACACGCTGGCGGAGTTTTGTCGCGAGCACTCCCTGCACTATGAACCCATCGGACTGCCCGTCCCTCGCAGCGTCTTCGCCGACTATGGACGCGCATTTCAACGTCGATTCGTTCCCCATCTCATCGAGGAGCACGTCACGCACCTCGAGCGAGCAGCCACCGGCTTTCATGCGACAACAGAGAGCGGGCGCTCCATCCTGGCGCGGCGCGTCGTCCTCGCCGTCGGACTGCATCCATTCCCCAATATCCCGCCCGTCATGGCGCATCTGCCGACCGAGCTTGCCTCGCACAGCTTCGACTACGGCGATGTCAGCCACTTTCGCGGCAGGCGCGTAATGGTCTGGGGCGCAGGTGCTTCGGCGATCAACCTTGCCATCGACCTCAAGAATCACGGTGCCGAGATCGAGCTGGTGGCTCGCGCCCAGCGTATCGTCTTCCACGATCCCCCGGTGAAGCAGCGACCCCTGCTGGAGCGCGTCAGGAACCCGCGCTCGACCCTTGGACTGGGCTGGCGGTCTTGGCTGGTCGCAGAACTGCCGCTGCTTTTTCGCGCTCTCCCCTTGCGGCTGCGACATCGCGTCGTGGCTCGGCATCTTGGCCCGGCGCCCAACTGGACCACTCGTGTCGAGTTTGAAGGGCGCATCCCCGCTCACTTGGGGCTGGATGTGCAGTCGATGATGGAAAAGGATGCAGCCGTCGAGGTTCGCTGTCGCCAAACCACAGGCGCCGATCGCCTCCTTCGCTTCGATCACGTCATTGCCGCCACCGGCTTTGCTCCGCGCACAAACCGGCTACGCTTCCTCGAAGCATCGCTGATGGAATCCATTGCAACCGAGTTCGGCTCGCCCCGTCTGGATGCTCATTTTCAATGTTCCGTGCCCGGGCTATACATGATCGGACTGGCGGCAGCGAATCATTTCGGACCGCTCTTCCGTTTTGCCTGTGGCGCCAGGTTTGCCGCGCGCCGCCTCAGCGCGCATCTTGCGCGCCATGCAAAGCGCAACTCACGCTGAAAGCCAGAACCTATATCTCAAAGGTCGAAAGACTCTGCTTCCGAGAGTGATAGTGCGTCATGTAGCGCGAAAATAACATAACGCCAAAGAATCCGCCAAGCGGAATCATATAAGCGCTTGCCGTGCTGTGAAACCACTCCGCGAACAGACCCATAAACGGCGTGAGCACGGCCCCTCCGACAATCGACATCACCAGAAACGAGCCGGCTATATTGGTATTCGGTCCCAAATCTTTCAGGCCAAGCGCAAAAATTGTCGGAAACATCACCGACATGAAAAAACTGGTAAGCAGGATGGCAAGCACACCCATCGTGCCCGGATGAATCACGGCAAAAAGCAGCAGTCCAACATTCACAACCGCATAACTCATCATCAGCCGACTGGGTGAGATGCGGCGCATCAGCGCGGCACCCGCAAAACGTCCCACCCCAAAGGCAACCAGCGTGGCCGTCAGCAGAAATCCGGCTCTTTTTTCCGTGGTGTGAGCATAGTCCTGCGCATACTGAATGAAGTAACTCCAGGTACCCACCTGTGCGCCGACATAGAGAAACTCGGCTAAGATGGCAAGTAGAAAATGTGGCTGGTGAAGTAACTCCTGCCAACGTCCATTCGATTCCGTTGCCTGCTCGCGCATCTGAACAAAAGCAGGGAAGCGCTTGAAAGCAATCATCACCGCCCATAAGACAGCAAGACAGCCAAGAACAAGGTACGGAGTTACAGTGCGAAGCACCTCGCCATGCAGATAATGCGCATAGGTTCCGGCAGCCTGCATGGCATCCACCTGAGCCGGTGTCAGTTCAATACCGGAAAAGATGAAGACCGTGCCAATCAGTACGCCAGTGATTGCTCCCAACGGATTGAAAGCCTGGGAGAGATTGAGTCGTTGCTCGGAGGTGCGCGTGGGACCAAGCTGAGCGATGAAGGGATTGGAAGCCGTCTCCAGAAACGACAAGCCGCTTGCAACCACAAAGAGCGCGCCCAGAAAAAATGCGTAGCGACCAGCAATCGCGGCAGGCAAAAAGAGAAAACAGCCCGTGGCAAACAGAATCAGTCCTGTCAGAAAACCAAACTTGTAGCCAAACCGTTTCATCAGAAATCCCGCCGGAAGCGCGAGCACGAAATAGCCCATATAAAAGGCAGACTGCACAAGTCCTGCCTGAAATCGGGAGATCACAAAGGATTTCATGAACTGCCGAATCAGGATGTCGTTCAGGTTATTGGGCACGCCCCACAGAAAGAACAGTCCCGTGATCAGTACAAAAAGCGATGCCGTGCCCGCAGGCAAAATCCGCGCATGCTCGTCCGCAACGTTTTCTTCCTTCGGTGACGATCGAAAAGGCAAAGTCATAGGCGTCCGTTTACCTTTCGCCCTGCATATCGATCAGGATCTTCGTAAACGCGGCTGGATTGGCCGACCACTCAGCCAGTTTCGCAGCCGCACGATCCAGCGGGACGGTCGCGGTAATCACCGCATCCACCGGAAAGTTTCCCGCTTCAAGCATCGCAATCACCTGCAAAAAATCCTCGGGCAAAGCATTGCGTGAGCCAAGAATATCCAACTCTTTCTGGACAAAAAGCTTCGTCTCGTAGGCAACCGGCTCTTTGGCATATCCGATGTACACAACACGACCCGTGTAGGCGACCTCTTCCACCGCAAGTCGAAACGTCTCCGGCAACCCGATCGCTTCCACAATCACATCCGGACCCTCACCGTCTGTGAGTTCGCGCAATCGCCCAGCCACATCCTCACGTCCAGAGTGAATGCGATGCGTAGCTCCGGCCATGCTTGCAATCTCCAGCTTGCGATCGTCCAGATCAATCGCAATCACCTGCGCTCCACGAAACGCAGCACCGGCAATCGCACCCAGTCCGATGCCGCCACATCCGAAGACGGCTACACGATCGCTGGCCGCAACACGACCGCGCGCCACGGCATGAAAGCCCACCGTAAGTGGCTCCACCAGCGCAAGCTGATCAAACGGCAGCGTGGATGGATAGACCTTCGCCGCGGGCACAGCCAGCAACTCCGTGATCGCGCCATCTCGCTGCACCCCAAAAGTCTGATTCTTCTGACAGGCATTTTCACGCCCACGCCGACACGAGGGGCACGCGCCGCAACTCGTATACGGCGAGACCGCCACGCGCGTTCCCGCTGGAATACCGGCATTGCCCACCTGCACACAAGCGCCAATCTCGTGGCCCAGAACGCGTGGATACGTGATGAGCGGATTGCGACCACGAAAGGAATTCAGATCTGTGCCGCAAAGGCCAACAGTCTCCACGCGCAGCAGCAATTCGCCTTCCTGCGGATGAGGCTCAGGGATATCTGTGATTTCCGCTTGACCCGGCGCGGTCAGTGTCAGGGCGCGCATCCATGCTCCAGGAAAAACAAATTGCCGCGCAATGTCCGCGCAACGTTCTGCAAGCAGTGTATCGCGGGGCAACGGAAGAAAATCCGGGGGATTCAGCCGATGAACGCCCCGATGCGAGACTCGCCGGACGTGAGTGCGTCACAAGCGCGATCCACCACTTCGTAGTCGGCATCATGCACCGCGCGGAAGCTGCGAAATGCCTCTTCGTTCATCCAGCGATCAATCGTCAGATAGCGGCCAGGAATATAGGCGTCCTGCAGAAGTTCCGTGCCCAAATACTCCGGCGAACGCGCAAAGAGCGTGGACCAGGTGCCGCCGGGCGCATACGCAGCCTCAAAGGCAGCGACTTTGTCTTCCGCAACATCGAATTGCCACAAGACCAGAAACATACGAGCTATTATCCCACCCGCAGCCGAGTTAGGGAACCTCTGCACAAGTCTGCAAGCCGCGTCGTATTTGAATAAACTGGAAGCATGAAGCGAATGGCGCGTTTTCAGCAGACGTTTGCATCGCAGTCCAGTTTTGCGAAGTATGGTCGTAAGAG
>JAJZEA010000087.1 GCA_021851335.1 Acidobacteriota bacterium
GACTCGGCGGCGGCGGCGCGCGCGGCCCGCTCTGGCGCAGAATCCAGGCCGCCGTCTACGGTCAGCCCGTTGAAATTCTCACCGCCGAAGAAGGCGGAGCCTTCGGATCGGCTCTCATGGCCGGCGTGGGAGTCGGTCACTGGGCTTCGCTCGACAATGCCTGCGGTGACGCCATCACCGTCGCTGAGCGCATCGCGCCTGATCCACCCGCCCTCACCGCATATCGCGAAGGCTACGCTCGCTGGCGCAGGCTCTATCCGGCTCTTGCCTCGCTTCGCGGCTAAGCCGTGGGGATTCTTCACGCACCGCTCAAACCGTGCAGTCTCTCGAACCATGCCGCGGAATTCTGGCCATTCTGCCTTGCATCCGCTACGGCCACGCTTCACCACACCAAAATCGACCTCGATTTCCTGAAATTTTGGGCTTTCGCATCGATGCACAACTCGGTTATCGTTATTGCGAGCGCATTCTGCACGCCCGGCGCACATGGAGCATCTTCATGCCTGAAGCGATTCTTGACGCAATCCAGCCCTCATCCAGCCAAAGTGGTAATACCAGTTCCGTCCTCGGCAAGCCTACGCCGCGCATCGACGGCCCGCTGAAGACGACCGGCACCGCGCAATACGCCGTCGATTATCACTTCCACGGCATGACCTACGCATGGCCTGTCTCCAGCACCATTGGCAGCGGCAAGATCGTCTCCATCGACTCAGCACAAGCGCAAAAGATGCCCGGCGTACTGCTGGTCCTGCATCACGGCAACATTGCCTCGCTCTATCGCGTCGGTCCGGGCAGCTTCAGCGGCCGCGCCGGCGAGTCGCGCCCGCTCTTTGCCGATGACGTCGTGCGCTACTACGGTCAATATGTCGCGATGGTCGTGGCTGAAACCCTCGAACAGGCACAAGCTGCCGCAGCCACCATTCAAGTGCAGTATCAAGCGGACAAGCCCAACGTCTCCACCGAACTCAACGATCCGCAGACGCCTGAACTGCCGCTGCACACCGAGAGCAAACGTGGCGACGTCGAGGCAGGCTTCGCCTCCGCGCCCGTGCAGATCGACGCCACCTACGTAACGCCCACCGTCACGCACAATCCCATGGAGATGCACGGCACCGTCGCCGTCTGGGACGGCGCGCGGTTCACTCTCTATGAGTCATCCCAGGGCGTCGTCAACCATCTCAACGTGATGGCGGAGATGCTTGGCGTTCCCCGCGAAAACATTCAGGTCATCTGCCGTTTCATGGGTTCCGGTTTCGGTGGCAAGCTCTTTCCGTGGCCCCATTCGCTGATGGCCGCCATTGCCAGCCGCGAGTTGGTGCGCCCGGTCAAGATATATGTCCCGCGTGACTTGATGTTCACTGCCGTTGGCCATCGACCCGAGACGCAGCAGCGGATCCGCATCGGCGCGCAGCATGACGGGAAGCTCGTCAGCATTCATCAGGATTACCGCAACCAGACCTCGTTGGGCGACGACTTCCGCGAAAACTGCGGCGAAGCCACCCCGCTGCTCTACAGCACGCCCAATCTTCTGGTGACCTCGGCTCTGGTTCGCCGCAACATCGGCGCACCAACACCGATGCGCGGTCCGGGCGCTGTGCCGGGCCTCTTCGCGCTGGAATCGGCGATGGACGAGCTGGCCATCAAGCTGGGCATGGACCCGGTCGAGCTGCGCATCAAGAACGACACCCTCACGGACGAGAGCAATGGCAAGCCGTTCTCCTCGCGCCACTACAAGGAATGCCTGCAGGTGGGAGCAGAGCACTTTGGCTGGGCCAAACGCACGCCTGCCGTCGGCTCGATGAAGCAGGGCGACCTGGTGCTCGGCTGGGGTGTTGCGGGTGCAAGCTGGGGAGCATTCCGTGGCGGCGCGCAGACCGTTGTCTCCTTGCTCGACGATGGCTCCGTGCGGGCAAGCTGTGCCACGCAGGACGTTGGAACAGGAACCTACACCATCTTTGCTCAGGTGCTGAACGACAAGACCGGCATTCCGCTCAACCGGATTCAGGTCATCCTCGGGGACAGCTCGCTGATTCCCGGCCCAACCTCCGGCGGCTCGGTGGTTACAGCAACGGTCATCCCGGCCATCGCCGACGGCGCGGAAAAAGCCATGCAAACCATGCTGGAGCTGGCCGCAAACACGCCCGGATCGCCGTTTCAAGGCAAACCCGTCTCCTCGCTTGCTTTCACCGATGGCATGGTCCACATCAAGACCCAGCCGGCTTCTTCCGGACAGAGCTTCCAATCTCTGCTGCGCCTGGCCAACGTGGAAGCGGTTCATGGGGAGGGCCAGTCGGCTCCGCTCTACGCTTTGCCGCAGGCCAGAAACGTCTCCACTCACTCGTTCGGCGTTCACTTCGCCGAAGTCACCTGGGATGCGGGGATTGCACGGCTGCGCGTGAGCCGCATTGTCAGCGTCATCGATGCCGGCCGCATCCTCAATCCCAAGGCAGGCGCGAATCAGATTTTGGGCGCGGCGGTGATGGGAGTCGGCATGGCGATGCTGGAACAAACAATCTACGAGCCAAATACCGCGCATCCCATCAACAATAACTTCGCCGATTACCTGGTGAGTACCGCAGCCGACTGCCCGAAGATTGACGTTCACTTCCTCGATTACCCGGACCTCGCCATGGGCGAATACGGCGCGCGAGGTATTGGCGAAATCGGACTGGCTGGCGTGGCTCCAGCGATCGCCAACGCGGTCTATCATGCAACCGGAGTACGCGTCCGCAAGCTGCCCATCACGATCGAAGACCTGTTGCAAGCCTGAGCATTGCCGGACTGAGCCGCGCCTCTGAGGCGCGGCTCACAAGGTATCGCACACCGGAGGCGCTTCTTAGGGCCTGGGAGTGTCAACAGGCCCTAGGGCTGCTCCGTTCCGTGCTGCACCGGATTCGTCGTTGTCTCCAGCGACTCCGCCTTGGCCTTCTCTGCGGCCGCTTCCGCAGTCAGCCCCTGGCGATCGTAGGCGACCGCCAGCTCGCGATGCGCCTCGGCATAACCCGGGTCTGCGGCAATAGCTTCCTGAAACCGGCTCACAGCATCGGCGATCTGTCCGCGGAGCAATAGCTGATTTCCAGCATTCGTACTGAACTGCGCCTTTTGTCGATTGACAGCAACGCGCGTCAGGGCGGCTGCTTCTTTCCGCAGCGCCACGGCTTCGTCATGCTTGCCCTCCGCAGTCAGCACAGAGGCCAGCGTAATCCGCGGTCCGGGCTGCCCCGGCAACAGCTCCATCGCTCGGTGTAGCGCTCGTTCCGCTTCCTTGAACTGATGCAACTGGTTCAGCACGCTGCCCAGAATCGCCCATCCATCGCCATTCTGCGGTCGCAGAATCAGCGCCGTACGCAGAGAATCGGCTGCTTCGTCGAGCTTGCCGAGCTGCATCTGCAAGATTCCAAGCGTATACGGAGGATCAGGAAGCCGCGGATCAAGCGCCGCCGCTGTCTGCAACTCCTTCACCGCGTCGTCCATCCTGTCCTGTAGCTTGTAGGCCAGACCCAGATCGTAGTGCAGCTCAGGATTCTTCGCATCCAGCTTCGACGCTGCCTGAAACTCGCGAATCGCCGCGTTGAAATCCGACATCTGAAGGTCGGCTACGCCGGCATCCTCGTGAAAGACGGGATTCTCGGCTTGAAGTGCCAGCGCGCGCTGGAAATAGGGCATTGCCTCTTTCGCCTTCCCCGTCTCTGTCAGCGCCAGCCCCAGATTGTTCAACGCGGAGGCGTTTTTTGCATCCTCGGCCACGGCACGCTCAAAATAGGGGATCGCCTCTGTCTGTCTGCCAAGTCGCTGCAGGCTCATTGCCAAGGCCATATCCGCGCCTGCCGGCGCTGGCGCCGGGGGCGCGGCGGTCTCTGTGCGCACCGCGGCCTGCAACGGGGTGAGTGCTTCATCGTCACGCTCTTCCCCTGCCAGCAGAAGTCCAAGCTGCAACTGAATCTCCGCATTCTCCGGGGCAATCTGAACCGCTGTTCGCATCTCCTGCTCCGCATCCGTGAGCTGCTGCTCCTGCTCCAGCGCAACGCCCAGATGCATGTGAACCAGCGCGGCCTCTGCCGAGTCCAGTGGAGCGCTTCCCAGGATGCCAAGCGCTTTCCGAAACTCTGCCTCGGCTTGCGGCCACTGCTTCTGCTGCGCCAGCAGCGATCCAAGCTGATCGTCAAGAGTCGGATCGGCAGGGTCCGCCGCGACCGCATCTCGCAACTGCTGCTCGGCCGCAGCCGGGTTGTTCGCAGTTCCCGCCAGCGACGCATACGCCCGGGCCAGATTGCTCCGGATTCCCGCGTCATCCGGCTTCAGCTCCAAAGCCTGCTTCAGCTCCGGAATCGCCTGATCCGCATGGCCAAGCTGCACCAGCACCGCTCCCAGCGCCATGTGCCCCTCCGGCAGTTGAGGCGCCAGTCGAACCACGCGTATAAAGTCTGCGCGAGCCTCATCCAGATGCTGCGCTTCCAACGCCGCATAACCGGCATGGAAGGCTTGATTTGCCTGCCTCAGCTTGTGCGCTGCCTGCTGTGCTGCGCTGGAATTGCCGGGCTGTCCGAATGCAGACACACCTGCCAGTGCCCACACGATCCCGGATCGCATGACGTTCCTCACAGCTACCTTCCCGGTCCTTGTGGAGGATTCTGCGCAGGCTTGGGATCATTGCGATGCTGGATGTCGATGGACATTCGATACTCGCGAGCCGCCAGCTCCATCTCACCCATCGCTCGATACGCCTGCCCAAGCTGAGTGTGCGTGACCGCGTTTCCGGGGTCCATGTGTTCGGCGTGAACAAGATAATGCACCGCCTCGGCAGGATTCCCCATGCGCGTCAGTGCTTCACCCAGCAGAATATACGGGCCGGTATCGTTCGGCTCCAGCAGCACCGCCCGATTCAGCACTTTACGCGCCAGTTCATATTGCGCGTTTCGCACATAAGCATCGCCCAGATGCTCATAGAGCGTCCCATTCAACGGATTCAGCTTTTCTTCGGCCTGCAATTCGCGAATCGCAGTGGGCAGGTCCGCGCGGGCCAGGGCAATCTCGCCCAGCAACTGGTGCGCCATGGGAAGCCTGGGATCGATCGCCAGCGCCTTTTGTACAAATGTTGTTGCCTCATCGGTGAATTCGCGACGAAGCAGCAGCCGCGCCGTTGCCACATACGCCGCCGGCGAATCCGGAGGAAATCCAAACTGTGCGGCAAAGGCATGGCGCGCATCGTCATACCGCTTTACATCCATGTAGCACAGACCCAGCACATACTCCGGGTCAATGTTTGCAGAGCTGACCGTCCGGTTGGCCCGTTCCAGCAACGGAATCGCCAGCTCCGGATGCGCCAGCCGATAGAGCGTCACTCCGCTCATCTCCATCGCCTCGCGATCCGTCGGATCCTGTTGCAAGGCTTTGGAAAATGCGGCCTGAGCCTGCACCAGCATCTGCTTCTGATACAGAATCTCGCCGCGCAGCCGCTCCACGCCCTCCGGCTCAGGCTGTTTCTGCGCCAGAATCTCCAGCAGCGACATTGCCGGCTCCAGATGTCCACGCGCCGCCAGCCGCTCAGCCTGGCTAAAGGTTGCGGGCGCCGTCGGGACGTTCGTTCGATCCGTGCCCGCGACCTGTTGCGCCTGCATGGGTAAAAGCGCGGCACAACCGAGGACGCCTACTGCGGCAATCGCTCCGGCAAACTCTGAAAACACTCCCAAGAAACGCAACTCCGTCATAGCTTCAGTCTATTCCGCAAACTCGAATGGGGAGCCGAAGCTCCCCATTCTGAGGGTTGATGTTGCTTGTAGGCAAGAGTGAACTAGAACTGAACGCGCGCCGAGAAGACCAACTGGCGCGGGCCAGGTCCTGGTGCTTCACCGGTGATCGTGCCCACGTTCAGCAGGTAACCGCCGGGGTTGCCTGGATTGATGTGGTTGAACGCGTTGTAAGCGTCCATACGTAGCTGAGTCAGCACGTTGTGCCACACGTTCATGTTCTTCAGCAGCGCCAGATCGGCGTTGTAGAAGCCGGGTCCAAAGTACTGGTTACGTCCACCGTTGCCGATCTGATCCAGCCCCGCATCCGAAAATCCGCTGCTGCCCAGGGTCACCGGCTGATAGAACGTCCAGCCCTGTCCCGGGACAAAGGACGTCAGCTTCGTGTGCAGCTTGATCCCCGGCGCAATGTCCGGATAGCAAGGAGCACCCGTGCTGGGTCCATTCGGCAGGTCCGGTTCTTCTTTGCCACCAGGACCGATCGCAGTCGAGCAGTTGACGCCCAGGCTGAACGGAAGACCGCTGGCGATGTTGTACGTACCGGAAAGCTCCCAGCCGCCGACAATCAGATCCGTTGCCTTGTTGGCGTCCGGCAGGAACTGCTT
Source organism: Acidobacteriota bacterium (assembly GCA_021851335.1). Taxonomy (GTDB): domain Bacteria; phylum Acidobacteriota; class Terriglobia; order Terriglobales; family Acidobacteriaceae; genus Acidicapsa. The sequence continues at coordinate 6,353 of JAJZEA010000087.1, forward strand.
GCCT
>JAJZEA010000024.1 GCA_021851335.1 Acidobacteriota bacterium
CTCACAGAGACGAAAAAGGCAAGCCGCACCCCGCACTTTTTGACAGAAATCCGCTTCACAATTAAGAATTTATCCGCGCTCACGCCTCCGCTACAAAATCACGAACCTGCGCAGAGGTTCCCTAGTGCATTGCCTTCTGCCTTCGCAACATTTTCTCGACGCGCAACAGGTCGTCGCGTAGGATTTCGACTCCGTCAGTTGCCCCAACTCCACGCAACCCGCGAGCGTTCCCATCACCCCGCCCAACTCTGGCCAAAGATTCGATCGAGCCACACTGCTTTCCGGGCAAATCTTGCTGAAGACAAGTTCTTTGAATTGTCATCAGGAAGTGGCTCTATACGAGGACACTCTTTTCTTCCTTTGCCTTTCAGGTTCCTGAGCCAGGTGCTCCATGCAACGAATCAGAGTGTCCACATATAAAAGGAAAAACTATGATTTTCACAGGCTTTTCAACTCAATCATCGCCAGCGTCTTGAGGAAAATTTGTACCTGTGCTCGCTATGGTTTTCTCCGTGGGCTGCGGCGGCTCTGGAGCACTACAAAGTCGATCCAGCCGCCGCAGCCCACGATTACCACCCAGCCTGGCGCTCCCATCCGCTGGGTATACCCGCTCTGATTTTGCTCTAGGATAGAGCCAGTAGGAGGATTCGTATGGAAAAGGCAACCTTTGGTGCGGGATGTTTCTGGGGTGTCGAAGCAGCTTTTGCCCAGACTCCCGGCGTCACCGCCACAGCCGTCGGTTACGAGGGTGGAGCAACCGAGGCTCCCACATACAAGGATGTCTGCACCGATCGGACTGGACATGCGGAAGTCGTCGAGCTGGAATTTGATCCGACACGCGTCAGCTACAGCCAGCTTCTTGACGCATTCTTCGCCCTGCATGATCCCACGCAGATGAATCGACAAGGCCCGGACTGGGGAACACAATACCGTTCGGCCATCTTCTTTCACGACCAGAGTCAGAAAGCACTGGCCGAGGCAAAAATCGCCGAGTTGAATGCCTCCGGACGCTTCGCTCCCAAGCGCATTGTCACCCAGGTCGAGCCAGCGCAGACCTTCTGGCGCGCCGAGGAATATCACCAGCGCTATCTTGAAAAGCGTGGCCTGGCAAGCTGCCACATCTGACTCAACTCCCCATAAAAGCGAAAAAAACCGGATGGAGCAACGCTCCACCCGGCCTGATACCTTCTGGAAGGTCAGAAGATAAACTTTGCCGCCAGTTGCACCTCGCGGCCCGTGTTCGACTGCGAGTTGATCTGGCCAAAGGTTCCGTCGTTTACGCCCGCATCCGGCCCATTGAAGATTGGGTGGTTGAACGCGTTGAAAGCCTCCAGCCGAAGCTGCACATTGAATCGCTCGTTCGAACCGAAGTAGTTGTTCTTGAACGCCGACAAATCCGCATCCACATAGCCGGGCACACGCACATTGGGCAGCACGCGCGGCGCATTGCCAATCGTGAACGGTGCCGGCTGCGAGAACAGGCTGGTGTTGAACCACTGCTGGCGTGTCGGATGCGCAATATTCGGGTCGCCCGGCGCCTCGTTCGGCCGCTGGCCAAATCCCAGTAACCCCGTCTCGTTGTTCACCGCTCCCAGCACCACAGGCGTTCCGGTATCCCACTGCACGATGCCATTGGTCTGCCATCCGCTCACCAGTGCATTCACCAGCGTGCTGCCATGATTCAGGAACATCTTTCCACGGCCAAACGGCAGGTCATACACATATCCCGCCACAAAGGTCCGAGAAATATCCTGCGACGACAGGCCAAACTCGGCCTTGGGGTTGTACTGGTTGGCGTATGTCTGACTCGTAGGCCCCAGGTAGCTGACGACGCTGGCTGCGTTATCCATCAGCTTCGAGCCGGTGAAGGCGATCAGCAGCGAGAAGCCGTTGCTGTAACGCTTGTCGACCTTCACGGTAATTGCGTTGTAATGCGAGCCGGAATCAGCCTTGCGATAGCTGGAGACGCCGTTATATTGCGGGTAGGGCCGCAGCAGATAGTCATACGGAACCGTCTGCGACGTAAACGGCGAGCCAGGCGTCGTAATCACTCCATAGAATGGGTTCGGCGCGCTGGCCAACAGTTTGTTGCCCAGGCTCAGATACGACGGATCCACCTGAGAAAACGGCACACCCGGGTCGCCGTTGATCAGAAAGTGACCGGCGTTATAGATGTAGCCGACTTCAACCACCGTGCTTGGCGTAATCGACCGCTGGATGTTCAGGTTGCCTTCAATCGAGTACGGGTTTCGATAGGTATCAAAGAACGTATCGGCGATGCCAAGTCCCAGAAATGTATTCGGGCCACCAGCCACACCCTGCGGCAGATTGAACCCACCGGGCGCGGGATTGTCAAAGGTTGTCGCAATCGTCTGCTGGTTGTTCAACGTAAAGTTGAAGCCCGTCTGGCTGGTGAAGCCATCCGTGCCCGCTCCGCCTGTCGTGCCTGCGGCCTGCATCTCCGACGGCTGGAAGATAATCCCGTAACCGCCACGTACCACCGTTTTGGTATCCGGACTCCACGCAAATCCGACGCGCGGCGCAAAGTCCTTCCACTGCGTCGGGCCCTGATGTCGTCCATACTTGCTCTCTGGCGTACCCACAAAAACCATCTGGCCCACCAGGTCGCCGCAATGCAAACAGGCATTCGATGGAATCTGCGCCGCTATGGGGGAGGGCAGACTGTTATCCCAGTAATCCAGCCGGTTGTGTCGTTCCGTGCGCGGAATATCCACGTCCCAGCGCAGGCCAATGTTAAACGTCAGATTGGGCGCAGCCTGATAGTCATCCTGAATGTAGGCCGCAGCGTATGCGCTGGAGGTGGCCAGCGAGATGTCGTGCGTGATCTGGCCATAATCGGCAAGACCCAGCAGCATCGTCGCAAACGAGTCGCCCGACCCATCGAAGTTGTTGACCGTCTTCTCGGTCCAGTCCTGCCCAATGCCGCCGAACTGACCCGACGGATAACCATACTGATAGAAATTCAGGAAGAGCTTGCGCCACTCGCCACCGATCGTGATCGAGTTGCCCTTGTATACCTTCACGATGCTGGGATCGATATCGACTGCCGACGGATCTTCCTGCAGCGGCACATAACCGCCCGAACCCACTCCCGAGTATCCCTGATTCAACTGGAACTGCGGAAAGACATTCGGTTCGCGATCCGCAACCGTCAGATACGAATTCGGAAATTTCAGACTCGCCAGATCAAACGGCTGGCCAAAGGTTGAGCGCACATAGGTCGATCGACTGAACCCACCGCGCAGATCCAGAATCAACGAGGGAGATAGTGTGATCGAGTTATCGATCGAAGCGCTGTACGCCGTCGAAATCGATGGACCGCCATAACCCTGCGATGCAGCGCTGTTGTAGTCGCTGAACGGTGTGTTCGGATTGTTGATATGCGAGAAGCGCACAAAGCTGTGGTCTCGCGTGCCAAAGTCATGATCCAGCCGCAGATCAAAGTGATAGTAGTTGTTTATAGATGTGCCATTCGCCGTGTAGTTGTTGAACTGCGCACCGGCTGGCCCCGTATTGGGCAACGGGTAATACTGAATCGCCGCCGTCGCCACCTGGCTGATCATGCCCTGGGGAATCTTGTTGCCCTGAAACGCCTGACGCACATACGTGCCATCCGGTTGCAGCGTCGCCGAATACGGGTTGTAGATTACCGTGCTCAGCGCGGAAAAATCTCCCGTCCGTTCCGCCGCCGTCGGCACCGAGTCCAGCTCTGTCTGCGCCACCGAATTCTTCGAGTCTTCAAACGCAAAGAAGAAGAAGCTCTTGTTGTGACCATCGTACACATGCGGAATCCAGATCGGCCCGCCGATCACGCCACCGTACTGATACAGATGCGAACTCGGCACCGGACCCGAGGAAAAATACGGCTTGGCATACAGGGCATTCGTCTGCGTGAAATCAAACAGGCTGCCATGGAAATCGTTCGTTCCCGATCGCGTTACCAGGCTGATCACGCCGCCAGAGAACCGACCGTATTGCGCAGGCAACACGCTCGTCTGCACGTTGAACTCCTGCACGGAATCCACAATGGGCGTATACGCTGTCGAGTTGTTGCCTACGTTATTCTCCGGCAGGATGTTCGTCATGCCGTCGATCTGCTCTTCGTTGTTCGCATTGCGCGAGCCCGCGATATGCGGCGTTGACGCGTTGCCCGTCGTGTTCACGCCCGGCACCAACACCTCAAGCGAAGTGGGATTTCGTCCATTCAACGGCAGATCCAGAATCGTCCGTCCGGGAATCACCGTATTCAGGCTCGATGAGTCCACCTCAAGCGGAGGCGTCGTACTGTTTACCTCTACCTGCTGCGTCACCTTGCTCACCGGCATCCGAAAATCAATCGGCGTACCCACCGAAATGCGGATGATGATGTGGTCCTGCTTCACCGATTCAAATCCCGGCGCCGTCGCCACAGCCGTGTACTCCGAAGGCTGCACAAAGTTGAAGATATATCGTCCCTGACTGTCGGAGGTCGTCGTTCGCACCTCGTTCGTCGGCACATTGGTGATGGTGATCGTTGCACTCGCAATGGCCGCCCCGGATGTGTCCAGGACCGTGCCGCGGATGGTGCCGGTTGGGCTTTGCGCAATCGCCGTCAGTGTCAGGCAAAGCATCGTTATGGCAAGCAGAATTCGTTTCATCGGGGCCTCCACAAAAAAGCACTCAGGGTCTGCACCGCACCCACAACCATCGCTTCCTCAGGTGCAAACTCTCAGCACGCTGATACACATTGATATCGTTATCAGTCCGACAAGTTATAGCTGAGTTTTTCCATGCCTGTCAATCTTTTTTTCGCGCCGTCGCCTTTTGCCGCTCCTGCAATCCATGCATTTGTCGCATATCTGCATCATTAATAGCGATTTATATCGATATGCGCGAATGGTATCTCCGCGGTGCCCCCGCGTTCCCGGTGCAGGCGCGAAGCGCGTATGACCGTGCCAATGTGATATCGTTCTCAAAATCGCTGCTTCAGGTCGGGGGCTTTTCAGATTCATTCCACCGTTTTGCTCCGGGCAGGTTAGGATAGAGGCGAATGGCCATCCGCTCACGTTCCGTCGTCACCATCGCCGATGTGGCTCGCGCCTGCGGTGTCGGCACCATGACGGTCTCTCGCGTCATCAACGGAAAGAAGCATGTCAGCCCCGAGATGGTCCAGCGTGTCGAAGAAGCAATCGCACGGCTGAACTATCAGCCCAACGAAGCTGCGCGGACACTCAAAGGCCGCACTTCCAGAACCATCGGGCTGATCGTGCCCAGTCTCAGCGACCCCTTCTTTTCCCAGTGCGCCCACGCCGTGCAGCAGGTCGCTGCCGAACAGGGCTACATGACCATGCTCTTTGCCTGCGAGGCCAATCGCAACGTCGAGGCCGAAGAACTCTCCCAGATGCGCTCCCGCAACATCGCCGGCATCCTCATCGTGCCTTCCAGCGAAAACTCCCTCGAACAGCTACAGGAGTTGCGTCGCAACGGCATGCCGGTTGTCATGATCGACCGCACGTTTGCCGGCATTGATGTCGGCGAAGTCATGGTGGAGAACATTGAAGGCGCTTTGCGCGCCACCAATCACCTCATCGACCACGGCCACCAACGCATCCTCTGCGTCGGCTACGACCGCGAGTACAACTCCATCAGCCAGCGCATCGACGGCTTCAAAAAAGCGGTGCAGAATGCGAGCTTGCAGCCGCAGTATCTGCTCGTCAACCGAGGCGTAGCCATCGGCCCCCGGGTGATCGCCGCGCTCCGCTCCCCCAAACCGCCCACCGCCATCTTCACACTCAACAACGTCACCTCGGTTGCCGTGCTTACGGCTCTAAAACGCGAAGAGATTCGGATCCCGCAGCAGGTCGCCATCATCGGCTTCGACGATTTCGACCTGGCTTCCCTGCTGGCGGTTCCGCTCACCGCAGTTCGTCAGCCCGCAGCCGAGCTGGGTCGCCACGCAACCCGCATGCTCATTGACAGCTTGCGTGTAGGCAATGGCACGGGACGCATGCCTTCCCGCATCGTCTTGCCCACTGAGCTGATTGTCCGTCAGTCCTGCGGCTGCGAGCCAATCTCCCGCATTCCGCACTCCAAATGAATCCGCCAGAGTCCTCATCACGCCGTCTGTTTTGACAGATGCGCCGGTGGTTGCAGCAGAGTCGCAAAAAGGTTCAGCGCAAAGACCGAGACCGCGGCAAGCTCAATGAATGCCGAGACCGGCAATAGCCGCCACGCCGGCGACCACAGATGCTCATAGGCCAGCGGCTCCATCGCCACGCGCAACGCACACCCCACCTCCAGCAGCACCACAGATACGGTCATCAGCGACGAACTCCAAAGCACGCGCATTCCGCAGAACGCAGGCAGGATGCGCGGACCCATGGCAAAGACCATTCCCGCTACAAACCCAACCGTCAGTGCATGACGGCTCGCGCCCCAGATGCCTCCCGATCGATCCTGCACCACGGCCAGCGCATCCAGCAAACAAGAGATCACAAGCCACACATACGCCCATCGGATAAAGTGTGGAAACCCCGCGGAGATGCCCTGTATCCTGGCCGGTTGCACGGCTGCATCCCAGACGCGAAGAGCGTCAATTGAGAGAACCGCAGCCGTCAGCAACAAGCAAGCCGAGACCCCCAGCCACGGCATAAATGTCGCCAGAATACCCGCGGCAACCAGCGCGCAGGCCACCATCAGCTCGCGTCCGTTGGCCTGGTCAAACCCCGCAAAGATCGGCAACCAGCGCGCATTGAATCCCCAGATGGTTGGAACCAGAACGCCCCACACCACCAGCACCACAAGCTGTTGATCCAGCACGTGCGGCACTGCCGGCGCGGACGCGGTCAGCGCCATTCGACCCAACACCACAAGCTGCGCCGCGAGCACCACAAACAGCATCGCCGTTCCATAAACCACCGCCAGCATCCACGCTGGCATCGCGGCAGACTCGGCTTCGGAAACAGCCGGTCGATGTCGGCGAACCGCTCGCCAGAAGATCAAAAATCCGATCAGTTGCAACAGCGCTCCCAACGGCAGCAGCACTCTCCAGTGCCAACCCGTGATTCCGCCCAGCCAGCGAAGCAAAACGCCGCCCGTCCACGCCCACCAGGTCAGCCATCCGGAGACCACCGGAAATCCGCGCTGGCTTTTCATCTTCGTCAGGGAGTAGTAGCCGATTCCAAGGATGAAGGAGCCGATCCAGCCAAAGATCTGCGCCTGACCATGCGCCTGAATCCAGGCCGGCGCAATGCTCACAAGCGTCTGCTCCCGCGCGATTCCGATCAGATTCCACACGCCCAGGAACGTCCCCGGCAGCAGCAGAAAAAGCAGTCCAGACACCGTAAACGCTATCACCAGTCGCTGGCTTGCAGTTTCTGCTGCTGCGCCTGAATGCACGTCTGATCCTCGCTGCGAATTGGATGCCATTCCCTCTTTCATGCCACACCTTGTGCGCTCTGCAGGGCGCGCGGAAAGAGAATGTTGTTTTCCAGATGAATGTGCTGATGCAGATCGCTTTCCAGTTCCGAAATCGCGCCATACAGTGCGCGCCAACTGAAGCATGCCTCTTCGGGCGGTTGCAAATCGTCGGTCATCGCGCGCAACGTCCGCAGTTCCTCGCCTGTCAGATCGTGGTCGCGAAGCATCCTCTCAATCGGCTGGCGAAGATTGCCAAAGACTGGCGGAAACAGTGGCGAATGTCCCGCATCCAGGCGCAGAATCGCCGGGAAGAGAATATTTTCTTCGCAGGCAAAGTGATGCGCCAGCTCTGTGTCAAGCGCGCTCAGCCGCTCGGCGATCACGGGCAGGTCTGGATATTTCGCCCCGTGCCGCTTCGCTACCCTTTCCGCCAGTGGAAGGATCATCTCCATCTGCTCCCGTGCGAAGGCATGATGATGCTCCACCACATAACGAATCAGATCCGGCAGCGGCGCCGTCCTCCACGATTCCTGCGCGGGCGCTGGCTCACGCTGCAGGCCAGCCAGTTCTTCCAGAACAGCGGCAACCTCCAGCCCTTTCTCATCGCACGCAGCGGCCAGCGAACGCGCTCCACCGCAGCAATAGTCGATCCCAAGTTTCTCCAGCAGCGGGATGGCGCTCGGCGTTTCCAGCACGATCTCTCGCACCTGTGTTTCCGGGGTCAGTCTTTGCAGTGCAATCTCTTGAATCGTTGAAGCTTGCGATCGAATGGACATCTTGGAACCTCCTGAATAGCACCGATGGTAGGCTGAAGAAGCACCGAAGGCAGTGACTTGGGTCACCGCAACCCACAGCATCACAACCCCTCGCTCCAGGCGGCAGGTTTCCTCATGACACCTCGACAGAAAGCAGAGCTTCTCTCGCAGGCCGCCATCTTCCGCGGCCTCGACAAGGACACGCTGCTCAAGCTGGCAAGTCGTGCACGGGAACGCAGCATCGCAGCGGGAGATATCCTCTTCGCCGCCGGTGACGCTCCCCAGGGACTGTTCGTTGTTGCCCGCGGAGCCGTTCGCGCGGTGCGTGTCAATCTTGAGGGGCGAGAGCAGACCATTCACGTTGAGACTGCGGGTGGAATGCTGGCCGAGGTTGCCGTCCTCGATGGTGGACCGTATCCTTCCACCGCAATTGCCGAAACCGATGCGGAGGTACTTTTCCTTGCCGGCGCGGATGTGCTGGAATTCCTCCTGCAGCATCCTCCAGCCGCGCTCCAGGCCCTGCGCATGATGGCCTCACGACTGCGCCAGATCTCCGGCTTGGCCGAGCGGCTCGCGCTTCAGGATGTTGGCCAGCGTCTGGCTTCCCTGCTGCTGGAAACAGCCACCCAGACCCGGCCCCAACTGCGCAACGGAGACTCGTTTTCGCTTCCGCTCTCTCACAGTCAGATCGCTTCCCGGCTTGGCTCCGTGCGTGAGGTCGTCACACGCAGCCTGCAGCGCATGGTGCAACAGAACGCCATCACCATCCACGGACATCGCATCACCGTGACGGACCTCGAACAGTTGCAAAAGATAGCCGACCAGCCCAGGTCGCTGCATGCAGACACAAAAGGCCACACGTAAGAGATCCTCGGTTCATCCTGCTGCCACTTGTCGTCAAACTCCGCCGCGCACGCCCACGCTCACACGGCGCGCAAACCATCGCTGCACGTGCGGCAGTCTACAGCTTCAGTGATTCCATACATTGACCCCGTCAATGCGGCCACAGCAGAAAATGCGCCATCTTCAGCACTTCCACCGCCGGGGCAAGTTCACGATAATAAGCAGGCGTATCCACCTCAGGCGCGGCATGAACCCGCCACCGAACGCCGTTCGCCTCCAGCGCTGCCAGCATACTTCGGACGCGGGGCAGATGCGCCGGACTGCTGATCACCTCCATCGATCGCCACCCATTCGCCTGCGCCACTGCCAGCGAATAGCTCAGATTCTGCATGGTATTCTGCGCCGCGCGCTCGCGATAGATCGCCGCCTGTGGCACGCCATCCGCCTCGGCCGCGCGCGCCATCGCGTCCGCCTCCACAAAGCGATTGTGCGCTGCCCCGCCGGTAAACAATATCCGCGACGAGACTCCACGCTCATATTCGGCTACTGCTTCGTTCACACGATCCAGCATCGCGGCGCTTGGATCACCATCTTGATTCGTCGGCGTTCCCAGCACCACCAGCACGTCCACGAGACCCGCGCCAGCGTCTCCCCGCGGTGCAAATTGCCGCGCCAGCACGGCCCACCCCAGCACAGCGCCGATGACCAGCAACCCGCCGCAGCACAGGCGCAACCACCAGCCCACACGACGGGGATGCCGCCTGCCGCTGCCTGCCGCTCGCTTTCGTTTCTTCATCTCCGGTCCGTCTCCGTTGCCTGCTGCTCGCTCGCACAATCGGCTCAAAACAGGACCGGCTTGCCCGGTTCGCTCAGTGCAATCTCTGCCAGCGGCTTGCGTTCGCGCCGGTCCAGTTCATGCGCGCGCAGTTCAACATCCGTCAGGCTCTCAGGATCGCCCGCATAGCCCAGTGCAATCACCGCGCCAGGCAGAAAATCTTCCGCCGGGCCAATCAGCTTCTGTGCCGCTTCGCGATCAAACCCGCCCATCGCATGGGTCGCCAATCCCAGTGCCACCGACTGCACCGCCATCTGCGCCACCGCCTGGCCCAGGTCAAACATCGCATAGTGGTTGGTGCGTCCATGCGGCGTCTTTCCCGCAGCAAAGGCCAGCATCAGCACCGGAGCGCTCAGAGCCCATGCCCGGTTGAACGACACCAGCGTCTCCGCAATCCGCTCATACGTGGCATCGCCCTTTTGCCCCACCAGAAACCGCCAGGGCTGCCCGTTGCTGCTTGAAGCCGACCATCGCGCCGCCTCCAGCACCAGCTTCAGCTCGGTCATCTCTACCGCTCGGTCAGCATATGCGCGCGGACTCCAACGATGCGCAATCGCCTCCAGCATCCCTTCCACATCCGCCTTCTTGTGCCTGTGCAGTTCCTTCGCGTCCATCGTTCCTTCTCCTCGCAGCCATCGCTCGCTCAAGAAGATGATCGCCCGCCGCGAAGGTTTCCGGCAAACTGCCTTACGCCACAACGCGCACCACAAAGCCCGACGGCGTACTCCACATTCCCCGAGCACGATCCCGATGAAAGATGCTGAACTCCAGACCCGATAGGCCAAAATCAAAAAGCGGAACCCGCGAATATTCGCCGTTGCCGTGCAGCGAATATTCATCGCCGCTCGCGTCAATCATCAGCGTCTCTCCGCCTGAAACTCGCTCCGGATGCAGCAGCAGCAGAATCGCCGTCGCAAACGCTCCCAGTCCAAATTCATTCGAATCCATCATCGCCGCGGCTCGGCGCGCGCTTCGGCCTCGATGCCGCATGCCCGCCTGAGCCGGAATCACCAGAATCTCTGCTCCATCCTGCGAGCGACCAATCAAATCCCAGGCCTGCATCGCGCGATCCGACTCCCGCAAATGCTCCGGACCCATCTTCTCGCAGATGCGATTCTCAAATCGCCGCCGGCTTGCAATCACGGCAAAGACGCGCCCCACTGCCTCGGCATAAGTCGCCCCCAACACCTGCCATCGCGGCACTGCCAGCCACATCTCCGCACCCTCCGGCAAATCGTATCGCGCCAGCATCTCATTGCACTTTGCCGACTTCAGCTCCGGAAACAGCTCCCGCAACAGAGTCACCTGCCCCGGAAGCGGCTTCTCGCGATACCCCGCTCCATACACCCGATCGCTGGCAATCTCTTCCTCCGGAAACAGCTCCCGGCGCAGCGCCTGCGAACGTACAAGCTGCCCGATCTGGTCGCTCATTTCGCGCGTAAGTTGCTCCTCATCGTCCAGCAACCGCAAGATGCCTCCCCGATCCAGTTGCCGCACGATCTCCGGCACTGCTTCGGCCAGCGCCCGCTCCAGCGCTACTCGCAGTCGTCCCTGCTGCTCTTCGGTCGGATGCCCGGCAATGGGCACCGGCATCCAACGCTCGGCAAATGCTTTACTTCGACTCATCGTCGGTCTCTCTCAATTGATCTATCGTTCTTTCGTGCACTTCCCGAAAGGCCACTGCCTCGACTCAACTTGACGCGCTGTTTCTACGCGTGATGAATCGATAGACACCGGAGTTTGTTTTCTCCTCGGACACACTCTCTTTATCGGCTACTCCGCGCTGCCCTGCACGTGACCTTTGGCAAGGCATATGTCCCATATCGCTCCATTCGCAAAGCAATCCCGCCAACTACCTACGCTCCTGCCTTCCACGCCATCCTTCTCAAAGGAAGAAGCGTTCAGTGGCTGATCGCGGAGTAGAAGGTATTGCCATCCGACCGCAGATCATGGCCCCAGCCCAGGATCAGCGCAGAGCCAGAGAACAGATGGACACGCGCCTGCAAACCTGTGTCGGTGAGCCAGATCGGAGAGCCGAAGAGCGAGCTTGGCGACCCATTGACCGATGAACCAGCGGTCGAAGCCACCAGACCTGCATCAGCCGCGTAGATCCGGCCCGTATCCACAAACGGACCCACCCGCACAGAGACCAGCGGGTCGCGCCACAGCAGCCGGTCAAAATCTACATTGCCCAGCAGATACCGTGTGCCCAGCGGAGCGTTGCCTTTGCGCCCGTTCACCAGGCCGTTGTGACCCCGCAACCACAACGGATTGTCGCGATCAAATCCCAGCATCCAAAGCTCGTCAAAGGGAATCTGACCCACCGTCTCTCCCGCGCGTGCCTGCACATGCAGCCGATAGGGTTCTCCCGAGGCCTGCGGCAGCCACTCGCTGTCGAGCGCCGCCGTCAGGCGCGCTGAGTGCCCAAGCGGTCGTGCGAAGTAGTGACTGACCTGCGCGCCCATCCTGGCCCTCAGCGTAAGGCGATGCGCAACCGCATCCACCAGCGTCGCGCGCAGTGCCGAGTCCAGTTCGATCGCCGAGGTGTCGGTAAAAAACGCGCTGCTCCCCGGCAGGCCAGTCTCCGAGCGAAAACGACGGCGAGAGAATCCCGCAGCGGTCCGCAAAAGCAGGCGCGAGCCAAAGAGTTCATCCAGACCAAGGCTGGCGTAGATGCGCTCCTGATTCAGGCCGATTGCGTTGGCAGAGATCTGCGCAGGCGTCGGAATCGGCGCAAGCGTGCGGGTCAGATTCCAGTTTTCATTGCGCGCATCCAGGTTCAGACTCAGACGCTGATCCGGGGAATGGATCGGCCCCGCAAGCCGAGCCAGAACCATGCGTTTCTGCGCATCCCAGCGAAGATAGCTGGTCAAACTCACCGCGGAGTGGTGCAGATTCCAAAACTCCGGATCAACCGCCTGATATGGCAGGCTGCGAAGCGTGGAGAGCAGGCTGGCAAACGGCGCCGTCCTCCACGCCGGATGGGGAACCGTGTGGAGGATCAGATCGAAGCGCGCATCCGGCAGCGGGCGCAGCTCAAACGACGTCGCTGCAAACAGCGGCTGCAGCGCAAGCTCGGCCTCCGTGCGCCGATACTGCTCAAGCGTATAGACGCTGCCGGGGACAAACGGAGCGATGCGGTCCAGCAGCAACGGCGGAAGACCCGCCTGAGCCTCCAGTCGCTGGTCCGCAAGCACAGGACGCTCGATCGGATTCCAGTCAGCCAGCGCAGCCGCCAGGTTGCCCTGAAGAAAATCGACCGTACCGAGGAAGCTGCGGCTGTACTCGTCGCCCGCGTTCAGATGCAACGAGCGGTGAAGCTGCCGAATCGCTGCACCATAGCGCTTCTCGCGATACAAAACCCCGGCCAGCTCCGTGGGAAAGCGTGCATCGCCCGGATAGGCGCGCGCGGCAAAGCGAAGTGTCTGCGCAGCCGCGGAGAGCTGCCCAAGCTGTCCCTGCGCCAGAGCGCGCAACAGCAGCAGCTCCGCGGCGGGCATTGCCGATGTCCTTTGCACAGCACCCCGATGCGCTGAAACTGGCAGCGGAACAGCGGCCACCACAGCGCTCCACTGGTGGTCGTGATACAGCTCCTGAATCGAATCCAGCCTCGAATCCTGAATTGAACTCTTCGGACTCAGCGGTAGCGGACTCGCAACCTTCTGCCCCCAGGCAGACGCGCTAGCGAGTACCAGCAGCGCGAGCAGACCTTGTCTCCATCGGCGTAACTGTCGAGCTGGATTCAGGAACGGCAAGCAGGGTCCAATCCTCCGTCGCGCTCCACTCCGCTTCCAATGCGGCGCGGGAGAGGCGAAGCATGCGCTGTCGCGCGGGATCGTTAAGATATACCGCATCCGCTCCGACTCCTACGGCAACAACATAATGCAGCGGACCATGAGCGCCACCGTCGCGCACCGCCAACAGCAGCGGACGCCCCAGCGCAATGTGGTGCGCCAGGTCGCTCCACTGGCCGTGAAAAGGATATGCGGCAAAGCCCGACCGGCGAAGCTGATCGACCATCCGCGAGGCATAGATGCCGTGACCATGACGCGAGTAAAGCTGCTGCTGCAGTCGAACCGGATCGACCGTCATCGGCTGATGCTGCTCACGCTGCCAATAGCGCATCACCATCGCCAGTGCAGCCGAGCCGCAGCCATCCGTCGTCTGCGCCACAAACGGAACATCCAGCCACTCCGGCTCTCTTGCCGCTGCTGCGCTTCTGCTCGCGCTCTTCGCGTCCTGCGTCTTCGGTGTGGATGGCTGTTCCCCGGTCAGCCATCCCGCAGCATGCAGCATCGCGCCCAGGATCAGCGTCGACAGCAAGGCCAGCATCCTCAGTGGACCGCGACAATCACCAGCAACAGCGCAGCGATGATGACCAGAATAATCAGCAGGTCATGATCGTTGATGTTGCCCGCCGCAAAATCCTTCTGTGCCGCTGCGGACCGTGCCGCCAGCGAAGCCATATCCGCGTCGCTCAACTGGCTGACAGCGCGCGTAACCTGCTGCGGATCCATATCCGCCGCGCGCAGCGCATCCTGCACCCTGGGCTGCGAATACAGTGACTCAATCTGCTGCTCGTTCCGCTGGCGCGCCGCGGAGGACTGTGTCATATCCTGCTGGAGCGCGGTGGGTGGCAGGATGTGGTCCTGCTGCTGTGACAACGCTGGGTGGGAAACTGCGAACGTACTGGTCAGAACCAGCACCGCAGAGAGTGTACGAAACAGGGGAAGTTTCATGCATTTGCCTCTGTGTGCCCCGATTGGGGACGATTTGTATTCCTGCAAAAAGTATATAAGAATTTTCGTGCCTGTTCGCAGCACCCCGAAGTACACCGACGGCGGAGTCGGCACGATGAACAGGCACGGGGCCATCCTCGCCGCCAGCCGACGCATATACTAGCGGGAATGAGATTGCGGGGTGAGCCGAATGAAACCCGGTGAAGAAAATTCGCTGAGCCATTTTGATGCGGCGGGACGCGCTTCGATGGTCGATGTCTCCCACAAGGCGGCAACGCGGCGCACGGCCGTGGCCTCCGCCTTTGTCGAGCTGTCTCCGCTGGTGCTGCGAGCGCTGCCCGACAACGCCAAGGGAAATCCGCTCGAGGTCGCCCGCATCGCCGGCATCCAGGCCGCCAAGCAAACATCTCTGCTCATTCCCATGTGCCATCCGCTGGCCCTCAGCCACGTCGATGTTCACGCGGAGATCATCGAACGCGGCGTCGACTGCGGCGTGCGAATTGAAGCCACCGTGACCACCACCGGGCCGACAGGCGTCGAGATGGAAGCGCTGACCGCAGCTTCCGTCGCTGCGCTCACCGTCTATGACATGACCAAGGCGCTCGATAAGTCCATCGTCATTCGTCACGTGCAACTGGAGCGAAAGTCCGGCGGCAAAAGCGGCGAGTATCAGCGACAAAGCTGAAGCTCGCCGTGCCATGAAACACTCGCCGCCCAAACAGGCTATTCTGGCAGGCTATCTTCTTCGCTGCGCATTCGATTAGACTGCTTCTGTTGTCTGTTTCCCCCGCATAGGAGATTCCATGAACATGGTTCAACCTCGAATTCGCCTGTCTGTTGCGTCGATGGCGATCACCATAGCCTGCGCAACGACCGGTGTCGCCAAGGCTCAGGCACACCCCGCAGCTCCCGGCGGTCCAGCCCAGGTGCTGGTCACCGCGCGAGAGTCCCTGAGGCCAGGCGACGAGGCCGCGCACGCCCGGCTCGAAGCCGAATATACCGCCGTGCTCAATGCGAACCACGGCAGCGAATACTACCTGGGCATGGGCGCAATCTCCGGCAGCCAGCAGATGATCTTTCTTTCCGGCTACTCTTCGCTCGAGGAGATGGCCGACGTCCACGATTACAACGAGACCACACTCGGCGACAAGCTGGACAAGATCGACAGCGCTCACAGTGCGACCCTGACCGGCGTCGATACGGACATCTGGCGGCTGCGACCGGAGTTGAGCCATCCTGACACCGCGACGCTGGGGAAGATGCGTTTCATGGAGCTGACCCAGATTCATGTCAAGCTCGGCCACAACCCGGAGTTTGTCGAGATCATGAAGCAGATCAAGGCTGGCTGGCTGAAGACCGACCCCAACTTCCACTACCTGCTCTATCGGCAGATCCTCGGCAACTCCGGAGACGACTGCTATCTCGTACTCATCGCGGTTCAGTCTATGGCTGAACTCGATAAGCACCACGCGCTGATTGCCAAATATCAGCAGGCTCTTGGCGAAGAGGCTTACAAACACATCCTGGAGTTTCAGAGCGCCAACTATGACAGCACAACCTCAAACCTCTTCGTCTTCACGCCCGATATGAGCCGCTTGCCGGCTCCCTGGATCAAGGACGATCTCGACTTCTGGGCGCCCGCGCCGCCCGCTGCGCCTCCGGCAAAGAAAGCTGCCGCTGCGCAGAAGTAGTCCTGTCCCGACCTCGCTCAGACAGGGACAGGCCCAAACGGCAGAAGCACAAAGATCACACAAGAAAACGGCTGCCCATCAGGCAGCCGTTTTCTTTTTACCGATCAGGTTCAACTCAGCGATGCCCGCCGCCGTGGAATCCGCCCCCATGGAAGCCGCCACCATGAAACCCGCCGCCACCGCCGTGAAAACCACCCCCGACAAAGCCGCGTCCGCCACGAAATCCGCCTCGGTCACCACCCCAGCCGCGATGATCGCCCCAGCCACCTCGATCACCCCAGCCGCCCCGATCGCGCCAGTCACCGCCTTCGCGGCCACGCCAGCCATCACCGTCTCCCCAGCCGCCGCCATACCAGGGGCCTGCGCCAACGAAAATTCCGTTGTTAAACCACTGCGGCCCATAGTAGCCATAGGGTGCGCAAGTATAGGGCGCGTAGTCATAGTAACCATACTGGCAAACTGGCGGTCCTTCAGGATAACCGCCGCCGATATTGACGCCAAACGAGATCTGCGCCTGCGCCGATCTCGTGGGCATCAGGAAACATCCGAGGATTGCAATCAAAGCGAAATACTTGAGGCTACGCATGGTCGTGCTCCTTACTGGCCTAGGACGCTTGATTCACATCCATTTCCTGCTAGGTGAGAACCCAAGTTTATCGGAAAAGTCTCGCGACCGTCGAACCCGGTTCTGCTCCAGCTACTCGGAGACACCGTCACGGCAACGCGCCGGACTCTCTTCAAACCATCGCGTCAGCGCGAGTAACTCCCCCGCAGGCATTCATCCCCTCCACCGCGCAGGCACGGTGCAGGGGATGAATGCTACAATTCTGCGGCGGTATGAAAACCTTTTCCCGGAGGGTCTTGCGATGCGCTTTCGTCACTTGTCTGGAATTCTCTTACTCCTCGCCCTGGGTTGCTCGGCGGGCGCTCAAAGCTCTTCGGTGGCTTTGACGCCGCCCATGGGATGGAATAGCTGGAACTTCTTTGCCGGCAGAGTCAACGACGCCGATGTCCGCTCCGCTGCCGATGCGCTCGTCTCCACTGGAATGAAAGACGCCGGGTACGTCTACGTCAACATCGACGACACCTGGGAAGGACAGCGTGATGCGGACGGTGTCATCCACACCAACAGCAAATTTCCCGACATGAAAGCTCTCGCCGACTATGTCCACTCCAAGGGCTTGAAGATCGGAATCTATTCTTCTCCGGGACCAAAGACCTGCGCCGGCTATGAAGGTTCGCTCGGCCACGAGGATCAGGACGCGAAGACCTACGCGGCCTGGGGCATCGACTACGTCAAGTACGATCTGTGCAGCTTCATTCCCGCCGTCATGATGAAGCAGGCGCCGCACGATCCGGCGGCGCAGATGAAGCTCATGCAGGCTGCCTATGCCAAAATGAGCCGCGCCATCCAGTCCACAGGACGCCCGATGGTCCTCTCCATGTGCCAGTACGGCTGGGACGCCGTCTGGGAGTGGGGTGCTCAGGTTGGTGGCAATCTTTGGCGCACCACCGGAGACATCAATCCCACCTGGGACCGCATCGCCAAGATCGGCTTCAGCCAGGATGGACTCGACCGCTACGCCGGGCCAGGTCACTGGAACGATCCGGACATGCTCGAAGTTGGCAACGGAAAGCTCAGCATGGCCGAGAATCGCAGCCACTTCTCGCTTTGGGCCATACTCGCCGCGCCGCTGCTGGCGGGCAACGATCTGCCCAACATGAAGCCGGAAGTCCGCGCCATTCTCACCAACAAAGCGGTTATTGCCATCGACCAGGACAAGCTCGGCAAGCAGGGGCATCGCGCCTACGCCGAGGGCGAGTTTGAGGTCTGGGAGCGGCCGCTTTCCGGCGGAGCCATGGCCATCTGCATCATCGATAACGGCGCCAGCCGATACTCCACCCACCCATTCCATCTGCAATTGGCCCCGCTCGGCCTGCACGGCGCGCAGTCGGGCACCGACCTGTGGACCGGCAAGCCCATTACCCTCACGAAGAATATGCCCATCGAGCTCCAGGGTCACGACGTGCTGTTGGTCCGCATCGATCACCCAACCATGTAAGCACGCGTCAACCCAATCAACCCGCACTACCCATCCATGCTGCAATGCAAAACGGGCCGGAGTTCATCCTCCGGCCCGTTTCTGTCGCTTGTCGGAATCCCCGACTCTTACGGAGCAGGCTGCGTCAGAGCCTTCTGAATCCCCGCATCCACCAGCGGATTCATGATCGCGTATCCGGCATCGTTCGGATGAACGCCATCTTTGCTCAGCTTTGAAGGCAATCCGCCCTCGGCATCCGCCATCGCCGTCCAGAAATCAACATAGACCAGGTCGTGCTTCGTCGCGTAGCTCTTTATCCACTCGTTCAGCGTGCGAATCTTCTGCATCGGCTGCAATCCCGGGTGCCACGGAAAATCCACCGAAGGCAACACCGAGCAAAGCACCATGCGCAGGTGATGCGCCCGCGCCAGATCCGCCATCGAAGCCAGATTGTTTTCCGTATCCTGCAGCGTCATCACGCCTGTATTTCCCGCGATATCGTTCGTCCCCGCCATCAGAACCACGACCGACGGTTTCAGGTCGATCACATCCTGGCGGAAACGCAGCAACATCTGCGGCGTCGTCTGCCCACTGATCCCGCGATTGATCTTCTCCCAGGGATGCGCAGGCATCTGCGGCACAAACGGCACCCCATCATGCTGCCAGTTTTCCGTGATCGAATCGCCCATGAAGACCACGCGCGGTACATCGGCGGTCGGCTGCGGAAGCGCGGCGTCCATTGCGCGAAAGCGCGCCAGCCAGGGAAAATCCTCCAGCAGTTGCCGCGTATGTTGCGTCTGCCAATCCGTCGCAGCGGGCGCTGGCGATTGGGGCAGCGCTCCGGCTACCAGACTTCCGGCAAAAAGGACAAAACATATTCCCGCAACTCGACGCATTCCAAACCTCCCTGATTGGCCCTGACATCGGGCTTGATCACCCTGTCGACTCCGGCAACCGCGCCGCAACCCCGGACAACGGCAACGTATCGCCACATCAACCCTCTTTTCGCAGCGCTCGATGGCCAATGTCGCGGCGAAAATACATGCCCTCGAACTGAATCCGCCGCATGCCCTCATAGGCGCGCGCCAGGGCCTCGCGCAGATTTTCGCCCACCGCCGTCACGCCCAGCACGCGTCCGCCTGCCGTCAACAGGTGGCCTGCGCGAAGCGCCGTACCCGAGTGGAAGACGACCACCTCTGCCACCTGTTCGGCGGCGTCCACCCCGCGAATCTCTTTGCCCGTCTCATAACTGCCCGGATAGCCGCCCGAACTCGCAATTACGCAGGCGCTTGCACCCGGCTTCCAGCGCAGCTTGATCTCGGCCAGCCGGCCATCGATCGCCGCACTCAGAGCCTCCGCCAGATCGCTGTCCAGCCGCGCCAGAATCGCCTGCGTCTCCGGATCGCCAAAGCGCGCATTGAACTCCAGCACCTGCGGCCCGCGCGGCGTCATCATCAGCCCGATATAGAGCACTCCGGTAAACGGCGTTCCCTCCGCAGCCATGCCTCGCAGCGTCGGCTCGGCAATGTGCCGCACCACCCACTCCCGCGTCTTCGCGTCCAGGATGCTCTCTGTCGAATAGACGCCCATCCCCCCTGTATTCGGCCCGGTATCTCCTTCGCCAATCCGCTTGTGGTCCTGCGCGGCCACCAGCGGCAGCGCGGTTGTACCATCGCAAAGGCAGAGAAAACTCACCTCATCGCCGGTCAGGAACTCCTCCACCACCACCTGCCGTTCGCCGTCGCTGCCCAGCAGCTCGCCGGTAAACAATCCCTGTGCCGCCTCCTGCGCCGCGCGGCGCGTCTGGCAGATCACCACTCCCTTGCCCGCTGCCAGGCCATCGGCCTTCACCACCATCGGCGCGTGAAACAGCTCCAGCGCCTTTTCCACCTCTTCGGCACTCGTGCAGACTGCATAGTTGGCAGTGGGAATCTGATGGCGCTGCAGAAATCGCTTGGCGAAGGACTTACTCGTCTCCAGCATCGCCGCCGCCTGCGTCGGTCCAAAGACGCGCAGGCCGCGCTCCCGCAGCACGTCCACTAACCCCAGCGCCAGCGGCAGCTCCGGACCCACCACCACCATCCCCGGCTGCTCCCGCAACGCCAGCTCCACCATGCTGTCCAGATCAGACAAATCCACCGGAGCTATTCGCGCAATCTGAGCCATGCCCCCGTTCCCCGGCGCGCACACCACCTCCGTCACCTGCGCGCTTCGCTTCAGCGCCCAGGCCAGAGCATGCTCCCGTCCACCCGATCCAATCACCAGCACCTTCATGCCTGCACTCCCATCTCAACCTGCGATCTCGCGGGCCGGCTGATCTCAGTTTACTCGGCTTCCACTCCAACTTCGCTATACTGCCATTGCGTTCCCGACTCGTCTCATGACCCCCGCTCCCAGACCACCTCGCCAGCCCGATCCATTCGCAACATTCCGTCGCCATCAGCGCTTCGGTCTGCTTCTGGTCGCGCTCGCCGTCCTGCTCTGGCGGCTCACGCAGGTGCCGCGCGGCTGGTGGTTTCCGGCTGGCTGGTGGCGCTTGTGGTAGTCCATCCCACGCCCGATTCCCGCTCTGAATCGCTGGCCCTCGTTGTGGCTGGTCCCACCGCGAGCGGCAAAACCTCACTGGCTCTTACCCTGGCTCTGGCGCTCGCTCCTGGCCTGCCCGCTGAGATCGTCAGTTGCGACTCGGTCGCCGTCTATCGCGGCCTGGAGATTGGCTCAGCCAAGCCCACCGCCGACCAACGCAATAGCGTCCCGCATCACCTCATCGACGTCACCGATCCGGACTCCAGCTTCTCCGCCGGCGACTATGCGCGCCTGGCTCGCGTCGCCATGCAGGCCATCGCCGCGCGCGGCGCCGTTCCCATCATCACCGGCGGCACCGGACTCTATCTGCGCGCTTTGGTGCAGGGTCTCTTTGCCGGTCCGCAACGCAACGACGATCTGCGCCAGCGCCTTGCCCGGCGACAGGCGCAACACGGCCCAGGCTGGCTTCATCGCCTGCTCCAACGCCTCGATCCCGTCGCTGCCGCGCGCATCCACGCCAACGACACGCCCAAGCTGATTCGCGCCCTGGAGGTCACTCTCGCTACGCGGCGACCCATGACCACCCAGCTTGCCGACGGTCGTGACCCGCTCACCGGCTTTCGTCTGCTTTGGATCGGGCTGGACCCACCGCGCCCGGCGCTCTATGCGCGCATCAACGCACGCGCCGCGCAGATGTTCGACGATGGACTGGTTGCGGAGACCGAGTCGCTGCTTGCCCGTTACGGTCCCGTCCGCGCGCTCGATGCGCTCGGCTATCGCCAGGCTCAGGCACTCCTGCGCGGTGAACTCGCATTGCCGCAGGCCATCGCCGCTGCTCAGCAGGGTCACCGCAACTACGCCAAGCGCCAGATCACCTGGTTTCGCCGCGAACCTCAAATGCACTGGATCCACGCCTTCGGAGACGATCCGCAGACACTCTCCGAGGCACTTGCCCAAATCCAATTGCAGCTACAATCCCAAAGCCGTTCCGAATAGCTTCACCCCGCCAGCGGCAGACACAGTTCCACGGTCAACCCTCCGCCGACCGCATTGCGCGCCTTCACCTGACCTCCGTGCAGCCGGATCGCCCGCTCGGTGATCGCCAATCCCACCCCATAGCCTCCGGTCGAGCGCTGCCGCGCCAGGTCCAGTCGATGAAACGGGCGAAAGATCGCCTGCAACTGATCCTCCGGCACTCCAGGTCCGCAATCCTTCACGGCAATCACGGCAAAGTCGCCCTGCAACCACTCTTCCAGCCGCAGCTCAACCGTAACCACGCTGCCTTCCACGGTATAGGCGATTGCATTGCGGATCACATTCTCTGCCGCACGCGCCAGCAGCATCGGGCTACCCAGAATGGTCGGCCCTGTTCCGCACGCATCCTCAAAGACCACGCTGCAGCCGCGCCGCTTCGCCTCATACTCCATATCGGGCAACAGTCCGCCAAGCAGCTCTCGGAGCGACACCGGCGCCGTCTCCGGCAGTTTGCGTGTCGACTCCAGCGAAGACAGGCTCAGCAACTGTCCGATCAGGTCGTTCAGCCGCTCCGTCTCACGCCCGATTCGATCCAGTTGATCCCGCAGCAGTCCACAGTTCTTTTCGCTCTCCGTGCCTTCCAGTTGGATCGCCGCCTCATCCGCCTCCTCGCGCGCCAGTTCCAGCGCCACGCTCAGCCGCGCCAGCGGCGACCGCAGCTCGTGTGAAACATCCCGCAGCAGCAGCTTCTGCGCATCGACCAGTTGCTCCAGCCGCTCGGCCATCTCGTTGAAATCGACAACCAGGCCCCGAAGCTCGTCTTTTTCCACCTGTTGCACCGCGGGCCGCAGCCGCCTGGGCCAGTTCACACGCGCGCGCAGATTGCCCTGGGCCAGCTCGCGCGCCGCCTCACGCAGCAGCCCGATCGGTCGCGTCATCATCAGCGTGATGAAAAACGTCACAATCAGCGAGACGATCAGGCTGATCGCCAGACGCGGCAACATCTCCCGATAGGGAATGTAAATCTGCCTCGGATAGCTGCCGCGCAGAATGTAGACATAATGCTTGCCGCTCGCATTGTCGGCCAGAACACCCTGCATGTAGCTCGCCGAACCCTGCCCATGCACCATGTAACCGTATTTGCGCACCTCGGCCACTCGCCGGGCATAGGGCGTCGTGTCCATCGTCTGACACAGCAGATGATTCTGCGGATCAAAGAGCAGCGCCGGCTGGTCGCCCGGTGCCGGTGTATCGATCGGAAAGATGCTCGGCACAGCCTTCAGGGCCACGCAGCCACCCGTCTCATAGGCGCGAATCGAGAGCCGCGCATTCGACTCCATCTGCGCAAAGGCCGACGTATACACCGCCTCCGTCGTTCGAAACTGGTTCATCAAAAACAGCAGTGTCGAAACGAAGATCAGCGCCTCAATCGTCCAGAAGGCCAGAAACAGCTTGATAAACGTGCTTCGCATCGATTCAGGCTCCGCGCCGCACACTCGCCGAGGGCATGGCAAGCTGATATCCAATCGCGCGAATCGTCTTGATCCGCTCGCCCTCGCCGGCAGCGTCCTCCAGCTTGCGGCGCAGCCGACTCACATGCATATCCAGGCTGCGGTCAAAAGGATGAAATTTCCGATCCAGCACCACCTCCGTCAGCGACTCGCGCGTCAGCACCTGTCCCGGCGCACTCACCAGAGCGCGCAACAGCTCAAACTCCACATCCGTCAGCTCCAGCGTAACGCCTTTGCAGCTTGCCGTGCGCGCACCGGTATCCATCGCAATGCCGGCCGCTTCCAGATACGCGGCGCCAGACTCCGCCAGCGCATGGGATGCGCTTCGCCGCAGAATCGCCCGCACACGCGCCAGCAGTTCGCGCGGATTGAATGGCTTGGGCAGATAGTCGTCCGCGCCAATCTCCAGCCCCACAATCCGGTCCACATCCTCCCCGCGAGCTGTCAGCAGCAGCACACTCACCTGCGAACGCGACCGCAGCCGCCGCAGCACCTCAAAGCCATCCATCCCCGGCAACATCACATCCAGCAGCACCAGCGCAAACGGCTCGCTCAGCGCGCGCTCCAGTCCGGCTTCGCCTCGATGCTCCGTACGCACCGCAAAACCATGACGACTCAGATAATCCTCCAGCATTCCGGACAGTTCCGTATCGTCGTCAATCAGCAGGATCGGTTCCATGATTTCTGCGCTCATCCCCTTTTCTTTCTACGCCCTCTGCTCCCGCAATGCCGTAACACTTTGTAACACGACATCGATGACCCGCTTTACACTTCGTTACAATTCGTGACGTTTCGTGACCGCGCTCACCATCCCCCGGTGCTTCACTGAAAGTACCGGACATGCAGTTTTTTCCGGCGGGGAAGTTCGGCTTTCATCTTCTGTTTGTTTCCGCACATCCGATCGCGAGTCTCATGTGCCCGTCCATCCCCGATCTTTCTGCTCAGGCTCACCCTTGCGCTGGCGTGTTGCCCTGCTGGTGGATGCGCAACCGATGGGATCAAGTCGATCTGACTTCAAAAGGAGAATCCGGATGAAATCTTCCCCCCACGAACTCATCGAAGCCTGCCGAAAGGGCGACAACATTGCCTGGTCCGAGCTGCTGCGCGGCAGCCGCGGCCTGGTCTACTCCATCTGTGCGCAATACACCACCTCGCCCGAAGACGCCGATGATCTCGTTCAGGAAGTGCTGCTCCGCATCTGGCAGCGCCTGGCAGACTACGACCCCTCGCGCGGTGAGCTGAAGGCATGGATCGGTACCCTCACGCGCAACCTGTGCGTGGATACCTGGCGGCGCTCCTCGATGCAGCGCTCGACCGTCTCCCTCGACGCGCCGGTTCACGAGGACGAACCGTCCATCGGCCAGCGCATCGCCGATCCACAACCCTCCCCGGAGCAGGCCGCCGCACACGCCGAGCTGCGCCAGATCGTCTCCCGCTCCATCCGTCACGTCGCGCCGGAGATGCAGACCGTTGTCAGCATGCGACTGCTCGACGAGCTGGAGAACGAAGAGATCTCCAGACGCCTTCGCATTCCTGCCGGAACCGTCAAATCCCGCATGAGTCGCGGACGCTCTCAGCTCGCAGGCATGCTGCTGCCCGTACGCGCCGCCCTCGGCGCTGCCTGATCTCTCCCTAACCCGTTTCCGCACCCCTCCATCTCCGTCAGAATTGGCTTCACCCTTCGGCAGAATCGACCCGGCGCCCATAAAAACGGGCTACGCGGAGTGCGTAGCCCGTTTTCCCATTCGTTTTCCCATTCTCTGCCGGCTTTACTGCGCGGCATAGCGTTTCGTGACACCCGTTCGCTGGTTCGTCACCGCAAAGCTGCCGTCGCGCGACACCGTCAGATCGATCCTGTACCCGGCGTCCTTCGCCTGCGGATCCTTCGCGCGATCCAGATTCGCAATATAGGCATCCGGCGCATTCCACTTCGCCCCACCCTCCATCGAGTAGTGCAACTGCCACCAGTTCTCCAGCCCGGGATCGGCCTTCAGCGTCTTGAACGTCGGCGTCGAACCGCCCTTCAACGCGCCATTGTCCATAATCGCTATCCGAGGATGCAGCGCGTCCACCAGCGCCGGGCTGGAGCTGGGATACCAGCCATGATGACTGACCACCAGAATCTGCGCCGTTCCCAGCTTGTTCACCGGGCACATCAGCTCCACTTCCTTGTCGCTCGTCAGGTCGCCCAGGTCCACAATCCGCACCTTGCCAAACTGGAGCACCATGCCCAGCGAGCGTGAGTTCTCCGTCTCGTCATGCGGATACTTCGGCAGGTTGGCGCAATATGGATTCGACTGGCCTGCTCCTGGCAGCGGATGGTCGATCACCTTCCAATCCGCCGTCACCGCCGTCGCTTCAAATCCCGGCACAGGCAGCTTCTCGCCCGGCTTCATCACCACGCGCTTCACGTGATGCTGCTCCAGCGCCTTCAGATACTCGGCATAGTTTCCCGACACGTCTTTGGTCTGCTCACGATACGGACCATGATCCAGAAACTCCCCCACCGGAATCCGCGCCAGCAACTGCGGCACGCCGCCCACGTGGTCATCGTGGAAGTGTGTAATCAGCACAACGTCGATGCGCTTCAGCCCGGCCTGGTGCGCCGCGGCCACAATGCGATTCGCGTCGCGGCCATCGTGATCCGCCCATCCGGTGTCCACCAGCAGGCTGCTGCCCGTCGGCGAAACAAACAACGTCGATTGCCCACCCTCCACGTCCATGAAAAACACCCGCAGCTTGCCACTGGCTTGTTTTGCGCCCGATGAACTCTGTGCCACCGCACCCGTCATCATGCACCCCAGCAGCGCCGCGCAGACCGCCACAGAACCCCGCATCCAACTCGCCCAACCCGCATGGCTCTTTGCCATTCTCATCCTCCCCTGTCCTTTTGCGACCGCCTGGGCCGCTTGCGCCAGGCACACCGATTCTACCGCGCCTCGCAGCCGCCCATCCGCCCCGACTTCCGCCAATCACGCCCCGCAGCCCGCCAATCACGTTAAGATACAGGCTGAGTTTGTACGACCCTGCGCGCTAAACCGTGCAGTCGGTGCCTCGTCTTCAGGAGCCAGCAATGTCCCTCTCACGTCGTCCTCTGCTTGCCCTCGCACTTTGCGCATCCGCGCTCACTCCTTCCTTGGCCCGCAACACGCAGCCACACGCGCCCGTTGCCGCAGAACCAGGCATTCCGCAGCCCGCCAGCGTCCAGCTTCACTCCGGATTCCTGCTGCTCGATGGTCGCTTCCACGTCCAGCTCACCGGATACACCGAGCCGCGCCTCGACCGCGCCCGCGACCGCTTCCTCGAGCACCTCACCGCCCAGACAGGCATCCTCTTCGGACTCGAGCCGGCAGGCAACTCTCCAGCGCTCGTCATCCACACCGACAAGCCCAGCGCACCCGTGCAGAAGCTCGGCGAAGACGAGAGTTATCAGCTCACCATCGATTCCGCCGGAGCACGAATCACCGCCGCCAATCCACTCGGCGCCATGCACGGTTTGCAGACCCTCCTTCAGAGGGTCCAGACAACGCCTCAAGGCTTTGCCCTGCCCTTTGCCACCATCACCGATCAGCCGCGCTTTCCCTGGCGCGGACTCATGATCGACTGCTCGCGCCACTTCATCCCGCTTCCCGTCATCTTCCAGAATCTCGACGCCATGGAAGCCGTCAAGCTCAATGTCTTTCACTGGCATCTCTCCGACGATCAGGGATTCCGCGCCGAGAGCAAAGTCTTTCCGCTCCTGCAGGGCAAAGGCTCCAACGGCCAGTTCTACACTCAGGCCCAGATTCGCGAGGTCATCGCCTACGCCCGTGATCGCGGCATCCGCGTCGTGCCGGAGTTCGACATGCCCGCCCACGCCACAAGCTGGCTTGTCGGCTATCCCCAACTCGGCAGCGCAAAGGGTCCATACTCCATCGCCGACCGCTTCGGCGTCCTCGACGGCGCCATCGATCCCACGCGCGAAAGCACCTATCTCTTTCTCAACCGCTTCCTCGCCGAGATGACCGCGCTCTTTCCCGACGCCTACTTCCACATCGGCGGCGACGAGTGCAACGGCAAGGAGTGGGATGCCAATCCACGCATCCAGCAGTTCATGCGTCTCCATCGCCTGAAGGACAACGCGGCGCTGCAGGCCTACTTCACCGCTCGCGTCGAAAAGCTGGTCGCGGCGCACGGCAAAATCGTCGAAGGCTGGGATGAGGTGCTCCAGCCCAACACGCCGAAACAGGTCGTCATCCAGTCCTGGCGCGGTCGTGAATCGCTACTCAACGCCGCGCAACAGGGCTATCGCGCGCTGCTCTCCACCGGCTACTATCTCGACCTGAATCAAAGCGCGGCCCAGCACTACAGCGTCGATCCTCTCGCCGGAATCGCCGACAAACTCACGGCCGCGCAGCAGCACAATATTCTCGGTGGCGAAGCCGCCATGTGGAGCGAGTACGTCGACGGCCAGACCATCGATTCGCGCCTCTGGCCCCGTCTGGCCGCCATCGCCGAGCGCCTCTGGTCCCCGGCAACCGTCACCGATATTCCCGGCATGTATCAGCGGCTCGACACCTTCCGCACACAACTTGCCGCCTGGGGCATCAACCCGCGCGCCACCACAGAAACCATGCTCGAAAGCATCTCCGGCGATCCCCATCCCGCCGCGCTCCGCGTGCTCGCCTCCGCCGTGCAGCCGCCTCAGGGATATCAGCGCGGCGGCCTGCGTCCCGCCTTCACCTACACGCCGCTCAATCATCTCGTCGATGCCATTCCGCCGGAGAGCGACGAGGCTCGCAGATTCCGGTCGCTCGCCACCGCCATCGCCGCCGGAGACGCAACCCCGGCGCAGTGGCAACAGGCGCGCTCCATGCTCACTCAGTGGCGCGGAAACCAGCAAAAACTTGCTCCCACTCTTGACCGCTCTCCGCTCACCGCTGAACTCGCGCCCGTCTCCGCAACCCTCAGCCGCGTCGCCGCCATTGGCCTCGACGCCATGCTTGAGATCGAAAGCGGCCAGCACTCCAACGCCCAGATGACCACCGAATGGCTCGCCGAACTGAAAGCCGCCGAAACCCCGCAGGCCGTGCTCATCCTGCCCATCGTCGCGCCCATTCGAGCGCTCGTCCAGACTGCTGCACAGCCCGCTCCGGCGCAATAGAGCGTCGTGGCCAGCCACGCTCACGCTTCTGGATTTCCTTCCGAATGCAGAAGCGTAACAACCAGCGCGCGAAGATCGCTTACTGGGACCGGCTTACTGGGGTCAGCTTACTGGGGCTGGCCTTGCGTCTGCGGTTGCGGCGCGTTCGGAGGCCCGCTCTGCTGCGAAGCAGGCGATGGTGGCGGTGGCGGAGCGCCAATCGGATGCTTCGGCGGAGTCAACACAAATCCCTGCCGCACCAGCGCAAATCCCTCATGCGTCCACTCCGCCTGCAGCAGGTCGCTCGCCATGCTGCTGAAGACTTCAATCACGCCACCATTCACGTTCACCGTAAAGTGATGCACCGTGATCGTCTTCCCATTCAGCGTCCCCTGCATGTCGACATCCGTGGCAATCACCATCGGCGCCACTGACCCGGTCTGCTTCGGAATCACCGCCCAGATGCGCGCATTGTCATACGCCGCTCCCAGTCGCAGCATCGCCTGCAATCCCGCCGGATCAAAGTCCGGCAGATAGACCGTGCGCGAATGAAAGGCCAGTGGAGTATTCATCCGCTGCCCGTTGGCAAAGATCTTCATCAGAAACTGCTGATTGCTTCGCTGCGTCCCCACCGTCACCGGCGTCCCGTTCACCTGTCCGTTCAGTTGCATCGTACTCAGATTCAGATGCGCGCCCAGGTATCCCGTCTCGGAAAAACTCAGGTTCAACCCGGTCATGTTGATCGATGCATTCGAGCTGATCCCGTATCCGGCGCCGCTGCGCGTCCAGGTCATCGTCGCGCTTCCCACCGACTTCCCATTCTGGCTGATCAGAAACGTCTGAGCCGAGGCCACGCCTGTCAGCCCTGCCACCAATCCCGCCATTGCCCACATCCGGAGTCTCATCGTCCACTCTCCTGCTACTTCAGACCACATCCGCACAAAAGAGTTGCGCACCCGCATCTCCATCTCCTCCACTGAAAAGCCGTTTCAGGCTATCATCGCTGCCAGATGAGAACCGAACAGACATCCCCTGCCGTTCCTCGACAACGCCGCTTCCTGCTCTGGATCTGCCTGCTCTTTCTTCTCTTCGCAGGCTTGACCACCTGGACAACAGTACATTTCCTCGCTCGCAGCACACGCACCACCGGAACCATCGTCCGACTCAATGCCAAAACTGACGCAAAGGGCAAAACCTCCTGGACCCCCGTCTTCACCTATCGCTCCGCGGACGGCAAGCAATGGACGATCACCTCTCGCTTCGCCTCGTCTCCACCGGAATTCGTGGTCGGTCAGTCCATCCCCGTCCGATATCCGCCTTCCAACCCCGGCGACGGCCACATCGACACGCTCGTCCATCTCTGGATGCTTCCCTTTGGAATGTTCCTTTTCGCTACCATCACGTTCGCCATGCATTGCGCCAAAAACCTGCTCGTCACCCGCTGGCGCAAAGTTTCCGCTGTCCAAAACAAGGCTGCGGAGTGATCTCACTCCGCAGCCTCTTGCAGCAGAATTTCAGCCAATTCTATTTCTTCGCCTTCTCAAAGCGCTTCGCCACTTCGTTCCAGTTCACCACGTTCCACCACGCCTCCAGGTACTTCGGGCGCAGATTCTGGTACTTCAGATAGTAGGCATGCTCCCAGACATCGTTGCCCAGGATCGGATAATGCCCCTGGCTCAGCGGCGTATCCTGATTCGCCGTGCTCGTCACCTTGAGCTTGCCGTCCACCAGAATCAGCCACGCCCAACCCGATCCGAACTGCTTCGCGCCCGCATCGTTAAAGGCTTTTTGAAACTCGGCAAAGCTGCCAAAGTCCGCGGCAATCTTCGCCGCCAGCTCGCCCGTCGGCTCGCCGCCCACTCCCGGCGTACCCACCGGACCCATGATCGACCAGAACATGCTGTGATTCGAGTGACCACCGCCGTTGTTGCGCACCGCGCCGCGAATCGCCTCCGGCACAGCCTCCAGATTGCCGACCAGCTCATCCACGCTCTTTGCCGCAAGCTCCGGAGAATTGGCCAACGCCGCATTCACGTTGTTGATGTAGGCCTGATGATGCTTGTCATGATGAAAGCGCATCGTGTCGGCATCAATGAACGGCTCCAGCGCCGCGTAATCATAGGGAAGAGGTGCAAGTTCGTAAGCCATCGTTCATCGCTCCTTTGTCTTCATTGTACGTCCGGCGCGCTCGGTCATCCCTGGCCGCCGCACAGCCTCTGTCCTCGGCTCCATCACGCCTCGTTGCGCCGCATCGCGCGATAGCGCCGGATCAGCGCATTCGTCGAGCTGTCATGCTTCAGCTCCGGCTCGACTGCGCTTTCCAGCTCCGGAATGATCCGCACGGCCAGCACCTTGCCCAGTTCCACACCCCACTGGTCAAACGAATCAATCTGCCAGACGACGCCCTGGACAAAGACGCTGTGTTCATACAGCGCGACAAGCTGGCCCAGAATCTCCGGCGTCATCTTTTCGGCCAGAATCACCGAGCTGGGCCGGTTGCCCTCAAACGTGCGATGCGGCACCAGCCAATCCGCCGTTCCCTCGGCCTTCACCTGCTCAGGCGTCTTGCCAAAGGCCAGCGCCTCGGCCTGCGCAAAGATATTCGACATCAGCAGATCATGATGATTGCCCAGCGGATTCAGCGAATGCGCAAAGCCGATGAAGTCACAGGGAATCAGTCGCGTCCCCTGATGAATCAGTTGATAAAAACTATGCTGCCCATTCGTGCCCGGCTCGCCCCAGAAGATCGGGCAGGTCTGGTAATCCACGCGCCGCCCATCGAGCGTCACATGCTTGCCGTTCGACTCCATCGTCAACTGCTGCAAATACGCCGGAAAGCGCTTCAGATAGTTGTCATAGGGCAGCACGGCCACCGTCTCCGCGCCAAAAAAGCTCGTATACCAGACCGTCAGCATACCCATCAGGAATGGCAGATTCCGCTCCAGCGGAGCCGTCCGGAAGTGCTCGTCCATCGCATGAAAACCCGCCAGCATCCGCCGGAAATTCTCCGCGCCAATCGCGATCATCGTCGACAAACCAATCGCCGCGTCCATCGAGTAGCGCCCGCCAACCCAATCCCAGAAGCCAAACATATTCGCCGTGTCGATGCCGAACTTCGCCACTTCCTTCGCATTCGTCGAGACGGCCACAAAGTGTTTCGCCACCGCTTCGGCGTGCTTCAGCTTGCCCAGCGCCCACACCCGCGCCGTATGCGCATTCGTCATCGTCTCCAGCGTCGTAAAAGTCTTCGAAGAGACGATGAACAGCGTCTCTTCCGGGTCCAGATCGTGCACCGCCTCGGCAAAATCCGAGCCATCCACATTCGAGACAAAACGCATCGTCAGCTCGCGCTGGGAGTAATGGCGCAATGCTTCATAGGCCATCACCGGCCCCAGGTCCGAGCCGCCAATGCCAATGTTGATCACATTGCGAATCGGCTTGCCCGTGTAGCCCGTCCACGCGCCGCTGCGCACGCGCTCGGCAAACGCGGCCATCTTGTCCAGCACCTCATGCACGTCGGGAACCACATTTTTCCCGTCGACTTCGATCACCGCCTCGCGCGGCGCGCGCAGCGCCGTGTGCAGCACCGCGCGATTCTCCGTCAGGTTGATCTTCTCTCCCCCAAACATCGCCTCACGGCGCTCCACCACTCCGGCCTCCGCAGCCAGCGCCCCAAACAGCCGCAGCGTCTCTGCGTCGATCCGGTGCTTCGAGTAATCCAGAAACAGTCCACAGGCCTCAGCCGTCATGCGCTCGCCGCGCTTCGGGTCTTCGGCAAACAACTCCCGCAGATGCCGGGTGCCCATCGATGCAGCGTGGCTTTCGAGCGCCTTCCAGGCCGCCATCTCCTTGAGCGGAGTCCTTGTCATGCGTCTTCTCCTTGTCTTTTCTGAGTGGTCTTTTCTGAGTGGTCTTTTCTGCGTGGTCTTTCCTGCGTGGTCTTTTCTGCGTGGTCTTTACCTGCGTTCTGTACCGGTCCTCAGCGCTCGAGCCGCGCCAGTCGTGCCCTTCGCGCAGAAGTTGTCGGCCACTCGAATTATAGTTCGGCCACGGTTACGGTTGGATGGCAAACCGGGGACACAAACAGCGCTCGACCCAAAACTGAATCCCGGCCTCTGGCACTTGGATGCCAAAAGCCGGGATCATGGTCCCATCACGCGCAAATTTCTAGGACCGTCCACGCTTGCAG
The DNA here is from genome assembly GCA_021851335.1 of Acidobacteriota bacterium. Lineage (GTDB taxonomy): Bacteria > Acidobacteriota > Terriglobia > Terriglobales > Acidobacteriaceae > Acidicapsa. The sequence continues at coordinate 32,648 of JAJZEA010000024.1, forward strand.
CTCCCGGGCCTGACGAGTCGCTACTTGCCTGCTCCCGGCGCAGCTACCACTCCCGGCGCAGCCACCACTCCCGGATAAATCCCCTCGATCGGCTTGCGGTCCTGCTCCGCGGCCACAGGATCAGGCAGCGGCTTCCGCGGCAGCATCTGGTCGCGCATCGCCGCGTTGTAGACAAAGATCGCCTCCACCGTCGCAATCTGCTTCAGGTCCGCAATCTGCAACCGTTCCACCGTGTCCTCGTTCGAGTGGTGCGTGCGCGTCTCATAGTCCAGCGGATCCTGAATAAACTGGAAGCCCGGAATGCCCACCGCATCGAAGCTCAGGTGGTCCGTGCCGCCGGTGTTGCGGTTGGTCACGGTTGTCACGCCAAGATCCTTGAGCGGCGCAATCCACTGCGCGAAGATCGGCGCAATCGCCGTGTTCCCCTGCGTATAGATGCCGCGAATCCTGCCCGATCCGTTATCCACGTTGAAGTAGCCGGAGATGAGCTTCTGTTCCGGTTTCACCTCCAGCGGCCCTGCCGCGCGGCGCATATACTCCGGCAGCGCCACCTGATCCGGAGCCGTCGAGAGCTTCGCTGATCCAAAGTGCTCCGTGCAATAGCCCTTCGATCCGAAGATGCCCTCTTCCTCGCCGGTCCACAGCGCGATGCGGATGGTGCGCCGCGGATGCACATGGAGCGCCATCAGGATGCGCATCACCTCCATCGCCACCACGGTGCCCGCTCCGTTGTCGGTCGCGCCGGTGCCGGCGGCCCAGCTATCCAGATGTCCGCCCACCATCACCACCTGATCTTTCAGCGCCGGATCGGTGCCCGGAATCTCGGCCACCGTGTCGTAGCCATGCTCGTGCTCGCCGGTAAACTTCGTCTCGATATCGATCTGCACCTGCACCGGCACATGCGCCTCTGTCAGCCGATAGAGCCGTCCATAGCTCTCGATCGCCGCCACCGCCACCGGCACCTTCACGCGATGCTCAGCCTTGTACGGAGCCGTCCCCAGCGCCGCGCCGTTGTCGTCAAAGAACGTTCCACCCGAGCCGCCGCCATCGCTGGCATCCCGGCTCGGCACAATCACCGCCGCCGCCTTTTCGTCGGCAAAGAACTGTGCCACCTTGTCGATCAGCTTCCGCCGTTCCAGATACGCCGCCAGCCGCGCCTGCATCGCCGGCGGAATCCCTCCGCCCGCGCTGTCGCTGATGGGAAACTTGGCAATCTCCTGAAGCTGCTGCTCGGTATAGCGCTCAAACAGAGCCTTATCCACCGGCGGCGTCGGGCGCATCGGCCCGTAGAGCACGATCTTGCCCGCCAGCTTGCCCTTGTACTGGTCAAAATCCTTCTCGGTCTGGATATTCACCCACACCACGTCGCCCGTCACCGCGCCAGGCGTCGAAGGCGACCACGGCGTCGCCTGCAAAATCAGCACCGCCGTATCCGGACTCGTCATCCGCGCCCAGGTATTGAGCTGCTGCCAGCCCATGCCAAACTCGCCCCAGTCGTCCAGATGCGCGTTGCTCAGCCCAATCTTCGTCAGCGTGTCGCGCGTCCAGGCATTGGCCTTCGCCAGATTCGGCGAACCCGTCAGCCGCGGCCCGATCCCATCCATCAGCGCGTAGGCAAAATCCATCACGTGCGAGTTGTTCAGCCCCTCGTTGCGGATCTGCTGGTACATCCCCATGTCCAGCTTCTCCGCCGCCGGCTGCTTTTCCGCGTAAGGATCGGTGCTCTGTGCCTGTGTCGTCGGCATCGCGCACCAGCACAGCGAGACCGCCAGCGTCGTTGCCGCAGCCCATCTCATCCGGACAAAAAAAGTCTTCATCGCTACGAGTTCTCCAGTTTCTGCGAATTGAGTGTGAATCTTGCCCGCAATTCTACTGGAAAATTTCCCATCTCCAACACAAATCCACCGTTGTGTTTTCCTGTTCGTTGTCATTCCCGCAGGGAATCTGCTTCTGCCTTTGCCTTTGCTGTTTCTTCTGCTTTTGCCCTTGCTCTTGCTTTTCTTGTTGTCATTCCCGAAGGGAACCTGCTTTTCCCTTGCCGCTGGCAGCAAACCACCCCGCAACCCAAGGAAACGCAACCAACGATCACAGCCTCCAACTCAAACAACTCGCAAAAATCACTTGACGCTCGCCGTTTGCCCGCGCTACTGTTCGTTTGACTGATTTTTTGCTTCGGTCAGCCTCTCGTTCGCCTGCTGATGCACGAGGATTGCACGGTATCCATTTCTCCAGGCTCCACGCGCTGCTCGCCGCGCAAATGCAAGTCTGTTTTTGCCTGGAAAATCTCGTCGAAAGGATACCCCTCCCCCATGAAAGTCAGATTTACCCCCCCCCCCACCGTCCCACTTACTTTTCGTAACACTTGGCCTGCTTCTCGCAGCGATCTGCGCTGCAATACCAGCCAGCGCACAGCTTCAACAACTCAAAGGCCATGTGCCTGACATCGTGAAAAACGGACAGGCACCGCTCGTCAGCATCCTACCCTCCAACCAAAAGATGCATCTCAGCATCGGGCTGCCCATTCGCAACAAGCCGGCCTTTGATCAACTACTCAAAGAGCTACAGGATCCCGAAAGCCCCAAATACCGGCAGTTTCTCGCGCCCGAGCAATTTACGCAACAGTTCAGCCCCGCGCAAAGCGATTATCAAAAAGTCCTCGACTTCGCCCACGCCAATGGCTTCACCGTCACCAACATGCCGTCCAACCGCATGATCCTCTCCATGGACGGCACCGCCGCGCAGGTCGAACAAGCCTTCCACGTACACATGAATCTCTACAGCGACCGTCAGGACAAACGCAACTTCTATGCGCCAGACCGTGAACCTTCCATCGCCCTCAGCGTTCCGGTGCTTCACGTCAGCGGCATGTCCAACTTTCTTATCGCCAAGCCCATGATTGGGTTTGGCAGCGGAACGGGAGGATACCAATCAAGCGGCAATCCGCCCGTTTACTATCCAGATAGCATGAGAACTGCATATTACGGAGGCACATCGCTAACGGGCAATGGACAATGCCTCGCGCTCGGCGAATTTCAGGGCTACAACATCGAAGATGTCATTCAAACCCTGCAAGCGGGAGGCCGTGCGCAGGCTTCTTATACCACTACGGGGAATGGCAACTACGTTGTCTCGTATACTCCGGCGGGTGCGAATGCTCCATACTCCATCACCCTGGATAACGTGTCGATTGACGGCGGAAGTGTAACGCCGGACTACCCGCAAAACCAACCTGGAACTGACATTCATCAAGTATCCGAAGGGGATGAAGGAGAAGTAGTTGCAGACATCAGTCAGGCAATCGGGATGGCCCCGGGAATGAGCCAGATTGAGGTCTTTCTGGTTCCACTGCAGTTCTACGACGACGCAGGAGACATCCTGAATGAAATGATGAGTCCTCCGTCCGGACTTCCCGTATGCAGCCAAGCGGCGATGCCATGGGCTGTATGGAGTCCGGGATACTATAACGACCAACCAACATATCTTGATCAGGCATTCCGGAATCTTGAGGGAGGTGGGCAGGGCCTTTTCGTCAGCACAGGCGACCTTGGAAGCTGGCCGATCAATGGCTATTACAACTACTTTCCAGCAGACGATCCTTACGTGATTGCCGTCGGTGGAACCGTATTAACCACAAACGGAAGTGGGGGCTGGTCTTCGGAATCTGCATGGACAAGCAGCGGCGGCGGCATCAGTCCCGACAATCTGCCGCTCCAGTCCTATCAGAACGGAGTGGAGACATCCTGCAATCATGCGTCGACAACCCTCCGCAGTGCCCCGGATATCGCCATGGAGGCCAACGGCGATAACTATCTTTGTTCAGTGCTAGCAACATATCCCTCATGCAGTACGACGGCATCCGGAACAAGCTTTGCCGCCGTTCGCTGGGCTGCGTTCACAGCATTAGCCAATCAGCAGGCGATCAACAACGGCATGGCTCCCGGAGGATCAATCGGCAACATTGATCCGTATATCTACACCATCGGATTCAGTTCAACCTACCAGCAGGATATGCACGATATAACCAGCGGAAGCAATGGCGCAGATAACGCGTGTCCTGGATATGATCTGGTAACCGGTTGGGGTTCGCCTAACGGCCAGAACACAATTAACGCCCTGATCAATACAACCCCGGTCGCCCCGTTGCCAGCCTCATCACCCTACGAATACAACGTCAACGTGACGACGCAGGGAACGCCCCCCACGAGCATTACAGCGACCATGTATCTGGGCGACTCAACACCCGGAGCAACAATCTACTATCAGGTCACGATCTGCGGCAATCCACAAGCGCTATCCTCGGCTCAGCCAGGAGCTTACTTGCAGATCGTCAACAACTGTCCCAGCATGTCCGCATCAGGTTACATGTACGCCGTCGCGCCGAAATACGGCCAGAGCCAGACCGTCAGTATGTCTTTCTAGGAGCACGGGATGAAATCGTCAATCTATGCTTTAAACCTTGCATTTGTCCTTCTCGCCGCCGCAGCCCTCACCGGCTGTGGCGGCTCGATGGGACCCTCAGGCGGACATGCCGCTGCAGCTCACGACTGGACGTGGATAGGCGGTTCGCAGACACCAACCCAGCCCGGAAACTACGGCACTCAGGGGCAACCTTCCTCTCAGAACATTCCCGGATCACGCCAAGGATCAGCCTATTGGACTGATCGTCAGGGAAACTTCTGGCTCTTCAGTGGGTATGGCGTGGCAGGTACACAGAGCGATGGAAGGCTCAACGATCTCTGGGAGTACCAGCCGTCCAGCGGTCAATGGACGTGGGTGAGCGGCCCGCAGCAGCCAAATCAACCCGCAGTCTTTGGAACCACTGGTGCCGCGTCTCCCAATAACATTCCAGCAGGCCGCGTTCAGGCTCAGACCTGGACCGATTCGCAGGGCAATCTCTGGCTCTTCTCCGGCACCAACTTTTATAGCGATATGTGGAAATTTACCCCCTCCACGGGTTATTGGACGTTTATGGGAGGAAGCACGCAGAGCAACTTCAGCGTCGGACCACCCAAAGGAGTTTACGGGACACCCGGTCAACCATCCGCAACCAATCTGCCTGGTCCGCGCACAAATGCCATCACCTGGACGGACTCCCTGGGCAACTTTTGGATGTATGGCGGCAGCGGCTACGACATCAATGGTCAAGATGCGCTGCTTGGAGATTTGTGGAGGTTCACTCCAAACAACGCGGAGTGGACGTGGATGGGAGGGCCTTCCACTGTTGTGGCACCAACCTCCTACGGCACGAAAGGCGTTGCCTCCTCATCTAACACGCCGGGCGCGAGAAGTGGCTCAGCTTTCTGGAGCGATGGACAGGGAAATCTCTGGCTGTATGGTGGCGAAGATACGGATGGCTACGGGAACGACCTGTGGAAATATTCGAACGGCGAATGGACTTGGATCGCTGGCTCCAACCAGCCAGATCAGTCAGGTGTCTATGGTCAGAAATCGGTTCCGTCTCCCATCAGCACCCCGGGGGCGAGAAGCAATTGCGTATCGTGGATGGATGCACATGGCAATCTCTGGCTCTTCGGTGGAGACGATGAAAATGCGTTGGACTACAACGACCTGTGGGAGTTCACGAACGGGCAGTGGGTGTGGATGAATGGACCGCAGGTTACAACTGGCTACGGAAGCTTTGGGACGTTAGGCATAGGATCATCCAGTAACGAGCCACCGCCACGTACTGCCGCTGGCGGTTGGGTGGATAGATCGGGAAACCTATGGCTTTTCGGCGGATTTAATCTTGATATTCCCCATGTAGCCTTGTATAACGACCTGTGGGAGTACACTCCATAGCAAGCAGCGCGACTCACTCCAAGCGCTTGCCCAACCCATCCAGACACTTATCCATCGCTGCTTGTCATTCCCGCAGGGAATCTGCTTCTGCATTTGCCTTTGCTGTTGCTTTTGCCTCTGCGTTTCTTGTTGTCATTCCCGCAGGGAATCTGCTTCTCCTCGGCGTCTCCAGCCACTCCGGCCCCTCGACCACCGGGAGCGCCCACCGCGCGAACGCGCCTCCGCAGCCTGCATCCATTTCCTCTACCTTATGCCATACTGTTCCTGGTCCGGATTTTGGCTCTTCCCCGGCGTTTCTCCAGAGCCAGCCCAGAGCCAAACTGACGCCGAAACAAAGTCAGGACCAGTTGCAACTCAGTTAACATTTCGCCATATTTTCGTTGGCAAGAAAAATAATATACCCCCCTGGGGGGTGGTAACTGGCCAGTAATCGATCCGGCAACACCGAATTTCCCCGGAAAACGCAATATCTCATTCATTATAAACAAGATATAGTCAATCATCCGACGCATGGCCCAGTCACTCCCGTCGAGTCACAGGTCCGGATCAAGCACCATTTGCCCAATTCTTGCAGCGTTCCGCGCGCCGCTACTCTGTCACGGGCCGCCAGCGCAACACCGGCTTGCGCGCCGCCGTCGCCTCGTCCAGCCGCGAGACGCGCGTCGAGTGCGGCGCGTTTTTCACCCGCTCCGGCGTCTCGTCCACTTCCTGCGCAATCGCCCGCATCGCCTCGATGAACAAGTCCAGCTCTTCCTTCGACTCACTCTCCGTCGGCTCAATCATCAGAGCGCCCGAGACGATCATCGGAAAGCTGACCGTAAAGGGATGGAAGCCGTAATCAATGATTCGCTTGGCGATGTCGCCCGTCTTCACCCCGCGCGCCGCCTGCCGCTTATCGCTGAAGACCACCTCGTGCATCGATGCCGTCTTGTACGGCAGCTCGTACAAATCCTCCAGGCTCGCGCGAATGTAGTTCGCATTCAGCACCGCGTCTTCCGTCGTCTGGCGCAGCCCGTCCGGACCGTTCGCCAGAATATAGGCCAGCGCTCGCACAAACATTCCGTAGTTGCCATAGAAGGCGCGCACTCGGCCCACCGTTTGCGGGCGATCAAAGTTCCAGCCCAGCAGCCCATCGCCACGCCGCGCCAGTACCGGCGTCGGCAGAAACGGCTCCAGAATCGCCTTGCACGCCACAGGCCCCGATCCCGGACCGCCTCCGCCATGCGGCGTCGAAAACGTCTTGTGCAGGTTCAGGTGCATCACGTCCACGCCAAAGTCACCCGGACGCGCCTTGCCCACCAGCGCATTCATATTCGCGCCGTCCATATACAGCAGCGCGCCCTTGGCGTGCAGCACATCGGCAATCTTGTGAATTTCGCTCTCAAAGACGCCAATCGTCGAAGGGTTCGTCAGCATCAGCGCGGCGGTGTCTTCATCGACGATGCGTTCAAGTTCGGCGACATCGACCATGCCGAGGGAGTTGGACTTCAGGTTCTGCACCTCGTAGCCGCAGATCGCCGCTGTCGCCGGGTTTGTCCCATGCGCCGAATCCGGCACAATCACCTTGCGCCGCGCATTGCCGCGCGACTCGTGATAGGCCCGCACCAGCAGGATGCCTGTGAACTCGCCATGCGCGCCCGCCGCCGGTTGCAGCGTGATCGCGTCCATGCCCGTGATCTCGATCAGGCATTGCTCCAGCTCGCGCACAACTTCCAGCGAACCCTGCGTCAGAGACTCCGGCTGATACGGATGCGCCTCGGCAATCCCCTCCAACCGCGCGACAAACTCATTCACGCGCGGGTTGTACTTCATCGTGCAGGAGCCAAGCGGATACATCCCCAGATCGATGGCGTAGTTCCAGGTGGAAAGCCGCGTAAAGTGGCGAATGATCTCAATCTCGCTCACCTCCGGCAGAGGTGCCGCGTCCACGCGAAAGGCATCGCCCAGCAATGCTTCCGCCTCCACTTCCGGCACATCGAGCGGAGCCAGGCGCACGGCCCGCTTGCCCGGAGAAGACTTCTCAAAGATCAGCCCTTCGTTCTGCGTCGGATGCGTGCGCACCTTGCCCAGCGTCGTATTACGCGGCGTGGGCGCTCCCACCGGATTCAATGTCTCTGTCGCCATCCTGCTACGCTCCCACCGCTTCGCGCGCGGCCATCGTCGCCGCCGCCGCTTCCATCTGCGCACGCGTATTCAACTCCGTTGCGCACCACAGCGTCGCCTGACCCAGCTCCGGATACCACTTGCTCAGGTCCACGCCGCCCAGAATCTTCTGCTCCAGCAGCCGTGCCTGCATTGCCGCCACCGGCTCTTCGGTCACAACCACAAATTCGTTGAAACGCGGACTGGCCTCAAACAGAGCCTTTACTCCAGGCTGCGCAGACAGCGCCTTGCGCGCAAACTCCGCCTTCGCCATATTCTGCAGCGCCAGCTCCCGCAATCCTTCCTTGCCATAGACCGTCAGATACACCGTCGCCATCAGCGCTACCAGCGCCTGATTCGTACAGATATTCGAGGTCGCCTTTTCGCGCCGGATATGCTGCTCGCGCGTCGCCAGCGTCAGCACAAATCCGCGATTGCCATCGGCGTCATGTGTCTGTCCCGCCAGGCGGCCCGGCATCTGGCGAATGAACTTTTCCTTTGTCGCGATCACACCGCAGAACGGTCCGCCATAGCTGATGGCTACGCCGAACGACTGCGCCTCCAGCGAGACAATATCCGCCTCCACCGGCGGCCGCACCACGCCCAGCGAGACGGCTTCAGCGATCGAGACAATCAGCAGCGCGCCTTTGGCATGCGCAATCTCGGCAATTGCAGGAATATCTTCGACGACGCCGAAAAAGTTCGGCGACTGCACCAGCACACAGGCCGTCTCGTCGGTGATCGCGGCCTCCAGCAGGTCCAGACGGATGCGTCCTGTCTCCGCCTCATAGCCCACCGTCAACGAGGGCAGTCCCTGGTGCTGCGCATAGGTCGCCATCACCTCGCGATACTCCGGATGCACCGTCGACGCCACCACAGAGTGGCTCCGTCCGGTGATCCGCGAGGCCATCATCACCGCCTCCGCCGCGCCCGTCGAGCCGTCATACATGCTCGCGTTGGCCACATCCATCCCAGTCAGCTCGCAGATCATCGTCTGGAACTCGAAGATCGCCTGCAATGTACCCTGCGTAATCTCGGCCTGATACGGCGTGTAGCTGGTCAGGAACTCGCCCCGCTGCACGATCGAGTCAATGACGACCGGACGATAGTGCCGATAGCAGCCCGCGCCCAGAAAGCTCGCAAAGCCGGAGCCATTCTGCGTCGCCGCATTGCGAAAATACTCGATGATCTCGCTCTCGCCCATCTGCCGCGGAATCTTCAGATCGCGCCGCAGTCGGTACTCTTCCGGGATTGCGTGAAACAGTTCGTCGGCGGAGCGGACACCGATCCGCTCCAGCATGGCCGCGCGCTCGGCGGGCGATTTTGGCAGGTAGCGCATCGTTACTTTCCGGTCTCTTCCGCAATAAACGCTTCGTAGTCAGCCGCGCTCAGCAGCCCGTCGTACTGCGCCTGGTCCGCCAGCTCCACTTTGATCATCCACGCGGCATACGCGTCCTCGTTCACCTTGTCCGGCGTCGTCGCCAGCTCGGCATTGATCTCCGTCACAGTGCCGGAGACGGGCGAGTACAGATCGCTCACCGCCTTCACGCTTTCCACCGAACCAAAGGTCTGGTTCGCCGTCACCGGATCACCCACCTTCGGCAAATCGACGAAGACAATATCGCCCAGCGTGCTTTGGGCATAATCGGTAATCCCGACCGTGCCAATCTTGCCCTCCAGGGCAATCCATTCATGTTCTTGGGTGTAACGCAGGTGAGCAGGGCAGGCCATCGTCGTCCTCGTTTCTTCGCGCGCCGTTTCTTCACTTGTAGCAACTGCGCGAAATACCCTTCCAGTGTAAATGGAATGAGCCAATCGTCGCACCGGAGAGAATCCGGCGCTTCCCGCCATGTTGACCCCATCGCAAGCCCGGTCCCGGGTCTACGGTCCTATGCGCCAAAACCCGGATACGGCTCCAGCCGCACCAGCGCCACAATCTCCAGCAGCCCGGCCTGCCGAATCGGCAGGCTCTCAATCGCCGCCTCCACATCGGCCAGCGTCGCCGCCTCCCACAGGATGGCAGCCCCGGCCAGGTCTCCACGCTTCCAAATCTGCCGCAGCGTCCCGGCTGAGTACAACTGGCGCACCCGCGCCGTCTCCGCAGCCATCAGCTCCGCGGTAAACGCGGCAGGATTCTCCATCTTCCGCCGACTCAAGGAAAGAAATTGCATCACCTTACCTCATTATTTTTTTGCCCGCTTGTAAAACGGCGTCGTCACCTGCTTCGCGCGCACGCGATTGGCACGCACCTGCACGAAGACATCTTCCTTACTCTCCGCCACGGCTTTTGGCAGATAGGCAAAGGCAATGTTCGTCTTCAGAAACGGCGCCGGCGACCCGCTCGTCACCCGTCCAATCTGTTCTCCGGCTTCGTTCATCACCGGGTACCCATCGCGCGCGATTCCGCGCTCGACCATCTCCAGCCCCACCAGCCGATTCGCCGGTCCGCCTGCGTCCTTCAGAGACTGCAACGCCGCCCGTCCCGCAAAATCGACTGCCTTGTCCAGCTTCAGCCAGCGCTCCAGACCGGCTTCGATCGGTGTCGTCGTATCCGAGATTTCATGCCCATAGAGCGGCATTCCAGCCTCCAGCCGCAGCGTGTTCCGCGCTCCCAGACCACACGGCAGAATGCCAAACTCGGCGCCTGCTTCCATCACAGCGTTCCACACCTTTTCCGTCGTCGCCACATCGGATGGGATGTAAATCTCAAATCCGTCCTCGCCCGAGTAGCCGGTTCGCGCGATCAGCGTATTGTGCACGCCCGCCGCTTGCCCGAAGGTGAACCGATAGTTTCGAATCGCCGCCAGATCGGTCTTCGTCAGCTTTTGCAACGTCTCCAGCGCGCGCGG
>JAJZEA010000088.1 GCA_021851335.1 Acidobacteriota bacterium
TCGTCGTCGCCAACCACGTCCCGCAGAAGGACACCTGGCGCGTCACCCTCACCTGGCCCGTTATCAACCACGCCCGTGAAGTCTTTTTCCTCATCGGAGGCGCAGAAAAATCCTCGGTACTGCACGAGGTTCTGCTCGGTCCCGGCGATGTCGAGCGCCTGCCTTCGCAGCTCATCTGGCCGGCCAGCGGTATACTCACAATGATCCTCGATCAGGCTGCGGCGGCTCAACTCCCCGCACCCGATGCCAACGGCATCGTTCAACTGGAGCGTACGCGATGATTCTTGCTGGTGACGTGGGCGGCACCAAGGTACACTTGGCGCTGTTCGATTTTTCCAACGGCAAACTCCAACACACCCGCGACACCCGCTACCCGGCCCGTGAATACTCCGGTCTGGAAGAGATTGTCCGCGAGTTCCTCGCCGGTGAGCCGGTCACCAGCGCCTGCTTCGGCGTTCCAGGTCCGGTGCGTGACGGGCGCCTGCGCCTCACGAACCTTCCCTGGACCCTCGACAGCCGCGAACTTGCCCACGCCCTCAAAATTGATCACGTCTTCCTCATCAACGACCTCGAAGCCAACGGCTACGGTATCGCTGAACTTTCCCCCGACCAGATTTATACCCTCGCCGAGGGCGACCCGCGCCAGATCGGCAACCGTGCCCTCATCGCAGCCGGCACCGGTCTTGGAGAAGGCATCCTCGCCTGGAACGGAAAGATGCACATCCCCATGCCCAGCGAGGGTGGCCACTGCGACTTCGCCCCGCGCAACGAGGACGAGATCGACCTGCTTCGCTACCTCAAGCAGAAGTACCAGGGCCGCATCAGCTTCGAGCGCGTCGTCAGCGGCATGGGTCTCACCAACATCTACGATTTTCTGCGCGACGTCCGCGGCATGGAAGAGCCTGCATGGCTCCACGACCGAGTCACCAGCGAAGACCCCAACGCCGTCATCACCGAACTGGCCCTCACCGCCAAAAGCGAAATCTGCGAGCGAGCGTTGGATATGTTCGTTTCCGCTTACGGTGCCGAAAGCGGGAATCTCGCCCTCAAGGTGCTTTCCATCGGCGGCTTCTACGTCGGCGGCGGCATCGCCCCCCGCATCCTGGAAAAGCTCAAGGACGGAACTTTCCTCAAGGCCTTCACCGACAAAGGACGCCTAAGCCAGCTTCTCCTCAACATGCCCGTGCGCGTCATCCTGGAGAGCCGCGCCGCGCTCATGGGAGCCGCCGCTTATGCCGAGGCGCGCGCCGCCGAGCTCAGCGGCATCTCCCACCGCGCTGCCAGCATCCCGTTATAGCCTGAGTGGGGCGAAAAGTGATCGGATCCCGGAAATCCGGTTAAGTGGAAGTTCTGTTTCTCAATCGCCTGTTTTCGATCGATGCTCCAACATCGTTGCGCCTTCAGGAGAAACCGGCGCTAAGTAGCTTTATTGGAATAAGGGCCCACTCTCATGGGAGTGAGACGACGATGGCTACAGTAATAAGAAGCACCATGAATTGGTGAAAAGCCACGATCGTCCCCGGATTTTTCGGCTTGAGATTTACGGCCTGGAAGAGCAGGAATCCCACTGCAATCTGTGCGACGGCAAGATAGAAGGCGACTGGATAGTCAGGCATGAGCCAGCCCAGCGTGGCCACGATCGTGAGCGCAGCCACGATATGCGCCGCCAAAGTCCAGTGCGCGAGTCGTCGTGGTCGATAAAAAGCCCCAATGGGCTGGCCGAATCCGCGCTGCCCGGTCGTCATGCCGCCCAGGAACACCGCCAGCAAGAGCGCATGCAGGGCTACCGTAAATTTCAGATAAAACCAGAATGGAACGCCGGGGACAGCAAGCCCGGTGAGATAGCTGAGAAAGACGCCATAGGCCAGAAGCCCATGCATGCCATGCACAAAGGCAGGCATCCGTCCAGAGAGAACATGGAGCGTTCCTATGCCGAACACGCCGGCGATGATCACCAGCGCCAGACCGTTTATGGTTGCAGAACTCGGCGCCAGAACCACCAGCGCCACCCCGATAAGACCCACCAAAGTGGCGACCAGCCGATGCGCCGCTTCGGGATCCCCCTCGATCATCAATATCAAGATGTTGCGCGTATAAGGCCAGCGCGTCCCCAGCGAGAGCCCGTAGCCGAATCCCTCTACAATGCTGCCAAGCAGGATCAGGATACCGGCAAGGATTACCTCGGTCAGAAACAGGCCGGCCACCAGTGCTGCTTTGCCCGATTGCAGGCCTGTGCTCGCTTTCCAGATGCCGGCGAGTATGGCACCCGCCACCAGACAGGCGATGATTAGCCCGATAACGCGCACGCTGCGCGTCATTTCTCCATCGACGGCTGTGGAGACAGGTACTGCTACCGAAGTATGCGGACGAGCGGAGTTTCGCTCTTCATCAACGCTGTGGTTTGCCATGGCCTGCCCCCATTTTCCGCATACGAATAATACTCAGCCAGCCGCAGCCGTAGCGGTGGGAGTATGTATGGTCCGCCGCCGGATTGCAAGCCAAATCTCTGTCGTGGGTGGGTTGGTCTGCTCAAATGTATCCGGCCTGTTTGTGGAGCCAAGCTCCTGGCCATAATGGAGTCCGCGCGTCGCTGGTCTATAAAGTGGGTCGAACTCGAAGATTCTCATTCCCACGCAGGCTTGAGCAACGCCGGTTGTGACCGTTCACTCACGCATTGATCTGTCTCGCAAACCTGGAAAGTACTGTCAACCGTCGTACCAGCAGGGTTGGAAATGTGGGAATCCGCGTTGTTTGCGGATTTCCAAACGAGGTGGAAAAGTCAGTTCTTTTGACTTTTCCACGGAGTGGCAGTTCCAAGCCTGGTTTTCAGGCAGCCACTATGGCCGGTGCACAGTAGGTGGTTCCTTTACTCAAGATCGCCCAAGCTGTTCGAGCCATCTTGTTTGCCAGAGCAACTACGGCAACGTTGCGATGTGTCCGGCCGGATAGATCGGTGAGCCATAATCCAAGGGCCGAGCGGTTTCGACCTATTTGCGCTACTACGGATCGCGCTCCATGCAGGAACATGCGTCGTAGATATTCGTTTCCACGTTTGCTGATGCCCAGCAGCCTGGTCTTGCCGCCGGTAGAGTGTTGGCGTGGAACCAGTCCCAGCCAGGCAGAGAGATCCCGGCCTTTGCGAAAGGGAATGCCATTACCGATGGCGGCAACCAGCGCCGTCGAGACAAGCGGCCCGAAACCAGGAATCTCCATCAGACGGTGACATGCATCGTCTTGCTTTGCGATCTGTTGCAGTTCTGCGTTGGCTGCTTCGATTCGTGTCTCCAACTCGTCCCACTCGTGCTTCAGTTCAAGGATCAACAAACGCAGCCTGCCCGACAAGGGCATGTCGGCATCTTCCAGCAACCCTTGTAGTTGGGTCGCCAGGTGAGAAGGTCCTTTGCGTATCGTGATTCCTCGCTCCATAAGAAAACCGCGGATCTGGTTCATCACCGCAGTACGCCTGGCCACCCAGCGATCACGCACGCGGTGCAGCGCCTGCAAGTCCAACTGATCATCCGTCTTGATCGGCACAAAGCGCATGGTCGGTCGCTGAACAGCCTCGGCAATAGCCTCTGCATCCAGGTAATCGTTCTTGTTTGATTTGCGAAAGGGCTTCACGAACTGCGCGGGCATGAGCCTGGCATCGTGCCCCTGAGTTCGAAGTGCTCGGCCCAGAAAGTGCGCTCCACCGCAGGCCTCCATGCCGATCAGCATCTTCTGCTTGTTCGAGGTGAACTGGAGTAATTGTTTGCGAGAGAGCTTCCTTCGCAATACAATCTCACCCCGGGCGTTGAGTCCAATTACGTGAAAGCTGGTCTTGCTCAGATCGATTCCAATCGTCGAAATTTCCATGCTAAACCTCCTGCCAACCAAGATAGCCCGGAGCCTTGAATAGGCGGCGGACCATTCCAGTAGTGGGAAACGCCATCGGCGTTTTCCAAGCAGGAGAAGCCTGCGTCTTTTCCACGGCTTGCTTTTGCGGCGAACTCTGCCGGTGTCATGTAGTTCAGGCTGCTGTGCGGCCTGCGCTCGTTGTAATCGCGATGCCAATCGGTGATGATTCTTCTGGCCTCGAACAGGTTCTGGAACCAGTGAATTCGCAGACATTCCTCGCGCAGCTTCCCGTTAAAACTCTCCACGATACCATTCTGCGTGGGCTTGCCAGGCTGGATGTGAACCAGATCGATCTTGCGATCCAATGCCCAGGCAAGGAAGTGGCGACTGGTCAGCTCCGGGCCATAGCACCACGGGAAGCGTGAAGTTGAACCAAGAAGTGTGCTGATTGGTCGTGGTCAGGGTTGGCCGCTGTATAGGTTCCCAGCGGCGTGCTCAGGCGCACGCAGTGCTTGCGCTTCTTACGGCGTAGCGCCCAGGCCGGCTTCGCGATAGATCCGGTGCACCCGCTTGTGGTTCACCTGCTCGCCCTCACGGCCTAACAGCACATGCAGACGACGATAGCCGAAGCGCGGCTTCTCTCGCGCCAACGCAACCAGACGCTCGCGCAAGCCGCTGTCGTTGCTCACGTCCATGCCCCCGTACTTCGACTTCCAGGCATAGATCGTGTGTGCGCTCACCCCAACCTCGCGGGCCACATCCTCGGCCTTCCGGCCAGCTTCCATCTGCTTGACCGCCGCGATCATCTGCGCTTCCGTGTGCTTGCTCCTCGACATACTTCCGCACCTTCCTGAATACGAAAATCGTACTCGGTTCTGTGCGGAAAACTGGGATCAGGCCACATTGGCCCGGCATACGAGCTGGTGATGATGATCGACGCAGTTCTGAAAAAGGCAAAAAATTTTCAACCCAATGAAAACGGGCGCATTGGGACTTCACCGGCAAAGAACGCGATAAAGAATCCGGCAACGACAACCTCGGGGCCAGATACTACAGCAGTGGGATGGGCCGGTTCATGTTGCCGAATCCGGTATTCACAATTGGAAACACCCAGCCAGCTTCTGCTGCATCAAGCCCGCACTGTTTGTTCGGCTTCCACGCGGAAGGAACCAGAACTCGTTACCGTCAATTCCATTCAGGGAACTGCGTAACACCCAGATTCAGCGGTGCAATCGCTGCCATATCCGTGTGGTTGAGCGTGAAGTCAAAGATATTCAGATTTTCTGCGATATGCTCCTTTTGTCTCGATCGCGGAATCGCAACAATCCCGCGCTGATAATGCCACCGTAAACAAACCTGCGCCACGCTCTTCCTGTGTTTCTTCGCAATACTGCTCAGCGTTTCCTGACTGAACATTCCATGACGACCTTCAGCAAACGGTGCCCACGCCTCATGCTGAATGCCATGTTGTTTCAGATATTCATGCGCCTTGTCTTCCTGAAAGAATGCATGAGTCTCAATCTGATGCACTGCAGGCTTCACCTTCGCATTCGCGATCAGTTCATCCATCTGCGCAAAGCTGGCATTGCTCATCCCAATCGCCTTGATCTTTCCCTGACCATACAGCTCTTCCATCGCCCGCCATGATCCCTTCCAATCTCCTCCAGAAGGCCGATGGATCAGGTAAAGATCGAGATAATCCGTCTGCAGCTTGTCCAGTGAGGTTTGAAAGCCCTGCTTGGCATTCTCATAGCCCATATCGGTCTTCCAGAGTTTGGAAGTGACAAACAGCTTCTCGCGCTCAATTCCACTTTGCCGGATCCCTTTGCCCACTTCCACTTCATTGGAATAGATCATTGCGGTATCGATCAGGCGATAGCCCAGCGCGATGGCCTCCGCAACGCTGCGTATGCCGACGTCACCGGTCAGCGTCATCGTGCCCAGTCCCAGCCGCGGCATCTTCAGGCCATTGTTCAGCGTCACCCACGGAATCGCGTCTCCCGGAGTCTCGGAACCGGGCGCGGCAAAAGAAGGAATTCCGCCCAATCCAAGAGCCATCGCAGAGGCCGCGCCGACCTGCAAAAACTGGCGGCGACTAATACCGTTGGAATTTCGTTGCTCCGTCATCGACATCACTCGTTTCTCGCAGATTGCCCAGGAATGGGGCTCGCACGGAGCCACCTGCGCTTGCAGATTGCAGAAATTTGGTTAGCCCAAACCCAGAAGCGAATGCTGCGCGCCTTCGCTTCCAAATCCGGAACCTCGCTGCAACCATAAACCTCTCTTTCCCATGCTGGCAAGGACATCTGATGCCAGATCATGTCCACATGCTTGTCTCGATTCCGCCGAAGTACGCGGTATCTGAGATGGTGGGATTCCTCAAGGGCAAGGGCGCGATCCACTTGGCACGAACC
>JAJZEA010000025.1 GCA_021851335.1 Acidobacteriota bacterium
TGGCCTTGTGGCAGGCGGCGCAGAACTCCGGCGTGTGCATGAAGTCATGCATCACCGCCTGCGCGTGGCGCTTGGGATAACGCAGGATCATGGCATAGGGCACCTCGCCCGGAATGCGCTTGCCGTCGCCGTCCACCATCACCGAAGGCACGCCGATCGTCAGGCTGGCGTTACCCTCCGGCGCGCCCACCTTCACCACCGAGTGACAGGTCATGCAGGTCAGCCCATCGCCGTCCATCTCCGCGCGGTTCACCTGCGATTTTTCCGTCAGTCCGCCGCCGAGCACGGCAATCGGATTGTGGCAGCTATCGCAGTGCCGCGCAAACGCGATGCCGCGCTTCGGGTCGTGAATCAACAGGTTCACGCTGCGCCGATAAAAGGGTGAGCGGAAGGAGTTTGCGTGCAGGGATTCGCGCCACTGCCGATATGCGACCTGATGGCAGGCGCCGCAGTACTCGGCGCTGGGATAAGCGCCGGGCTGAAGGAATCCTTTGCTCTCGACCTGAATGTTGCCTGGCGTGAAGGGCTGCTGCGTGCCGTAGTGATAGTTGTAAGTGGGCGTTACCTGGGCGTTCCAGGCTGTGCGCGCGGCGGCCAGCTTCTGCGCAGCTTCAGTCTCCCACTGCATGAGCGCCGCATGCTCGGCGGGCGTCTCCGGCGCTTCGGTGTAGCTGTCGGCCTGCGGCTGCGGGATCATGGTGGGCTGCTGAGCGGCAGGCGGATTTTGTGCGGCCAGCGGCGTTACCCAGCCCAGCGCGAGCGCAATGACTGCCATGGGTATGGGTTTCATACCCCATCGTATGCTTCGGTTGTCGATCATCGTGCGATCCTTTACGCCTGCCGTT
This sequence comes from Acidobacteriota bacterium, assembly GCA_021851335.1. Taxonomy (GTDB): domain Bacteria; phylum Acidobacteriota; class Terriglobia; order Terriglobales; family Acidobacteriaceae; genus Acidicapsa. The sequence goes on from JAJZEA010000025.1 coordinate 846, forward strand.
ATTCTGCGGACCCGTTCTTTGCCGGATGGGTGGCTGTCTTGCTTCCGGTCTGCGCTGCCGTATGCAGATTGACCGTTTTACTGGCGGGTTTGGCCATCTGGTCGTAAACGCTGGGCACGATGCCTTTGCCCTCTTCGATTGCAAAATAGCGATCGATGCCGGGCAGCGTCACGGTCTGGCGCACGCCGTCGGGCCAGCGAATCTCCAGTTTCTGTACTGTGGTCGCCGCACCCAGCCCAAAGTGCAGGCGGAAGTCGTTGGAGGACTCAAAGCTGCCGCCGCTCATCACGTCTGCGCGCTGGCGCATGCCGTTGGCCGTCACCCACGCCGTTGTCCCGATGGCGTCGCGCGGACTTTTGCCAGCGCCGGTCAGCGCCAGTCCCACCCAGTGGTTGTGGTCATCGTTGACGTTGCGCAGCAGCACTGGGGTGTGGTCCAGACAGTTGATGACGACGTCGATCTTTCCGTCGTTGAAAAGATCGCCAAAGGCCGCGCCGCGCGCCGGAATGACATCGGCTAAGCCTGTGCCCTCGACGGCCGGCATGATCTCAAACTTGTGCCCATGATTCTCGTTGTGAAAGAGCAGAGGACGCTCGGCAAACGACGTTCCCCAATTGTGTTGATCCACCTGGGGGTAGACGTGTCCGCTGACGAACATCAGGTCTTTCCAGCCGTCGTTGTCATAGTCGAGGAATGCCGTGCCCCAGCCGAGGAAGGGATAGGTTGGTCCGGCCATGCCCATTTGAGGCGCAACGTCGACAAAGTTGGCATCGCCTTCGTTGCGATAGAGCACTTTGTAATCGTCGGAAAAGGTTGTTGTGTAGATGTTGGCCTGACCGTTATTCCGGTAGTCGCCGACGGCAATGCCCATGCCGGCGGTCTCGCGCCCATCCTGGTTGAGCGCGAATCCGGAGTAGAAGCTGGCGTCCTCAAATGTCCCGTTGCCTTTGTTCAGGTAAAGATAATTCGGCGAGGAGTCGTCGGTGACGACGAGGTCCACCTTGCCGTCACCGTTGATATCCACAAAGGTGGACGAGAAGCCGTAATAGCGGTGCTTGTCCTCGACGCCGGCCTTTACGCTGACGTCGGTAAAGGTGCCGTCGCCGTTGTTGTGGAAGAGATGATCCGGCTCGCCGGGCAAGCCGCGCGGGCCACACATCGTGCGCGCTCCGCGGAACTGGCAGAAGGCAAAACCGACCTCCTTTGATCCGGAGATCGGCACGTGGTTCATGTCCCAGTGAATGTAGCCAGGCACGAAGATGTCGAGCAGGCCGTCGCCGTCGTAGTCGCCAAAGCTGGGTCCGGTGGACCAGTTGCCCAGCGTAACTCCGGCTTTTTCGGCGACGTCGGTGAAGGTACCGTCGTGGTTGTTGTGATAGAGGCGATTCTTGCCGTAGTTGGCGACGTAAAGGTCGGGCCAGCCGTCGTTGTCATAGTCGCCGACGGCGACGCCAAAACCCCAGCGGTCATTGGTGACGCCGGCCTGGGCGGCGACATCGGTGAAGGTGCCGTCGTGGTTGTTGTGGAAGAGCGCGGCGTGTGGTGGGGTCATCTTGCCGCTCAACGCATCATAGGTCGAGCCATTCACGATGTAGATATCCAGCCAGCCATCGTGGTCATAGTCCAGCAGAGCAACACCGGAGCCGATCGTCTCAAGGATGAATGGCTTTTCGGGAGTCCCCATCGTATGCTTCCATACGGTGAGTCCGGCCTCCTTTGAGATGTCCTTGAAGATGACCGGACCGGTTTTAACGAATCCGCCAGCGGTGATCGGACGCTTCTCAGAGTCCAGCACCGGCGCAAACTCACCTGCCGTCGCCGAACCGCCCTGCTGGCCACCGGCAATCGGCACCGGCTGCTTGTCTCCCGGCTGCTGCGCCGAAGTGCCAATCCCAACGCTCATCCAGATGCTTAGAGACAGAATCAGAGCTGAAAATGCGCGTCCCCGCGCTCCAGACAACACTGTGGAATTCAAAAGCGGACCTCACTGCGGGGAAGTTTTCCTGCAAAGCAAGTATCGCGCTCCACGCAGGCTTCGTCTACTTGCCTTTGGCGGACAACAGGCCCCAACTTTCGGTGGATGACGGGTCTCGCTTATTCTGTGGAACAACGTATCGACCTTTCGCGTAATCTTCTTCATGGGGAGAAGAGTGCATCCGGTGGCTGCCGCTTCTGCTTGCGAAGCAATCGCAATCATCCGTAGTTCACCCCGCGCTGGTCACTTTGCACAAGGAGCTGCATCATGCGCCTGATTCTGGCTATTCTTGTCCCCTGGCTCCAGTTTTTCACCATTGGACGACCGTTTGCGGGCATCGTCTGCCTCGTTCTTCAGGTTACGCTCGTCGGCTGGATTCCGGCGGCGATCTGGTCGGTCTACGCGCTGAGCCAGTACAAGACGGACCAGAAGATTCGCCGCGCCTTCTATCGCTGAAGCCATCCAAACCTGTCGAGCAGAACCGCGAACGCAAAACGGCCTGCGGTGCAAGCACCGCAGGCCGTTTTGTTCCTTTTGTGAGACAGGGCTTACCGCTTGCCGCGGACCACTGCCTGGGCGACTGCTTCGCCGTCTTCGGGCACCGGTGGAACTTCCGTCTTGGCATTTGCGGCACCAATGCCAAGCTTTTGCCGTACCTGCGCGTCCATCTTCACAAAAACCTCGCGGTTGTCCTTGAGGAAGGTGCGCACGTTCTCGCGTCCCTGCCCGATGCGTTCGCCGGAGTAGCTGTACCACGCGCCGGATTTCTCCACGATATTGTGCAGCACGGCCAGGTCGAGCACGTCGCCTTCGCGCGAGATGCCTTCGCCGTAGAGGATGTCGAACTCGGCTTCGCGGAAGGGCGCGGCAACCTTGTTCTTCACGATCTTGACCTTGGTGCGCGAACCGACGACGACGTCGCCTTCCTTCACTGCGGCGATGCGGCGAATATCCACACGCACCGAGGAGTAGAACTTGAGCGCGCGACCGCCGGTGGTCGTCTCCGGATTGCCGAACATGACGCCGATCTTCTCGCGAATCTGGTTGATGAAGATGAGGCTGGTGCGGGACTTCGAGACTGTGCCGGTAAGCTTGCGCAGGGCCTGGGACATGAGCCGCGCCTGCAGGCCGACGTGGGAGTCGCCCATCTCGCCGTCCAGTTCGGCCTTGGGCACGAGTGCGGCGACGGAGTCGACAACGAGTACGTCGATGGCTCCGGAGCGAACGAGGGCTTCAGTGATCTCAAGGGCCTGCTCGCCGTAATCGGGCTGGGAGATGAGCAGGTTGTCGGTATCGACGCCGAGCTTTTTGGCATAGATCGGGTCCAGCGCGTGCTCGGCATCCACAAAAGCCGCCAGTCCGCCCGCCTTCTGCGCCTCGGCGATGATCTGGAGGGTGATGGTCGTCTTGCCGGAGCTTTCCGGGCCGTAAATCTCGATTACACGCCCGCGCGGCACACCGCCGACGCCCAGCGCCGCGTCAAAGCTGATCGATCCGGTCGAGATCACCGAGATCGGCACAATCGCCTCACGCGCGCCCAGCCGCATGATCGAACCTTTGCCAAACTGCTTTTCAATCTGCGAAAGCGCGCTTTCTACCGCCCGCGCCCGATCATCGGCTGCTGCCATGGGGAGTGTCTCCTGTCTGATTCAGCAATCGCTCCTGAAGACACGCGGGCAATGCCGCTGCTGAAGGAGAGAAATGCTTTCCGGTTCAACGGAATTCTAGCAGTAGTCAGGCTTTGCATACTACCGAGGCCAGAATTGGCGGATTTTGGATGAAACGAAGAGAGCCTGGAAGCACGATTGAAGAATCGGGGCAGGCAGAAGCTCGTATGTTTCCGAGAGCGCAAAGCTCCTGCTCAGTGGCTTTCGGCCAGTTCCCAGGGGCGCGCGGGAGCCGCAACGGAGGTTTCGCGGCCCTTTACGCGGTCATATTGATAGAGGTCGCTGGTGGTGCCGAGCGATTCGTTGTAGAGGCTGACTCCGCCGCTGACGACGGTTAACTCTTCGGTGAAACGATGAATGGCGCGGAGCTGGTCGGCGGTGGCGGGAAGCTCGAAGCGGCTGACTTGAAGGAATTTCTGGTAGCCGCGATCGAGCAGCCGGGCAATCTCGCCGGCGATGGCCACGCCCGGACGCTCGCGATAGGCAAAGATTGCGCCCGCGGTGTCGTTCGTGTCTCCGTCGTGCGGATAAAGGACAGCGGCACAGCCGTACTTCTGGACGCGCAGGCCAACGGGTGTTTCGGCGACTTCAAACTCATGCTGCCGCAGGGCTGCGATCGCTTCTGCAACGCTGGCTTTGACAATCTTCCGGTTCATCGTGGTGCTCCCTTTTGTTTGGCGAGATGCGGTTCGTGTGTGGGCGTTTCTGGCCCAAATCCGCCGGGACTCGTAATCTAACCTTAGCCTTATCGGCACAAGGACTAATAGCATTTACTGTCGCATACGGCTCCAGCACGCTGCAACGAAAAGAAAAGTCGAGGATCGGCAAGTTGTTGAAGATCGGTGAATCAGCATACCGAAAGGTGATACAGGAGGCTCGGCTGGCATGGCCGCTGGAGTGCTGTGGCGCGCTGCTGGGGAGGCGTAGCCGAGGGCTGGTGCAGGTTTTAGAGGCGCTGCCCGCTGTCTGTGCGGAGACAGAGACGGCGCAGGATCGATTTCGGATCTCCGGGCAGGATATGGTTCGATTTCAGGCGCAGGCGGAGCGGATGGGGCAGGAGATGGTGGGGTTTTATCACTCGCATCCCGTCCTGCAGACGGCTCCAGATGCAGCCGGGCATCTGGACGCGCCACCGACTCCCTCGCAGGCTGATCTGGAGGGTGCGACGTGGACGGATTGCTTTACGTTGATCGTGAGCATGGCGGAGGATGGCAGGAGCGCTGTGGGCTGCTATTTTCTGACCGGCGACTCGCTGGCGACGCGCGCGCTGGTTGCTGTGCCGCTGGAGTTGACGTAGATTGTGCCTGGTTTGGCGACCTGGACGACCTGGAGGGTGGCGCGGCTGACGGCGCGCTCCTACAATTCAGGAAGAAGCGATGCGTGAGCGAGCAAAATCCGAAGAGCCGGGCGACGTGCAGTGGCCCGGCCTGACCGCAGAGGAGCAGCAGCGGTATGCGCGGCATCTGACTTTGCCGGAAGTGGGCGAGGCAGGCCAGAAAAAGCTGAAGGCTGCGCGGGTGCTGTGCGTTGGGCTGGGCGGACTTGGCTCGCCGGTGGCGCTGTATCTGGCGGCTGCGGGAGTGGGTACGCTGGGGCTGGTGGACGGCGACCGCGTGGACAGGACGAATCTGCAACGGCAAGTGCTTCATTCAACGCCGGATGTTGGCGATTTGAAGATTGATTCGGCGCGGCGCAAGCTGGAGGCCCTGAATCCGGCGGTGAGGATTGAAGCGCACCCGATCATGCTGCGCGCCTCGAATGCGCTGGAACTGATTGCCGGCTATGACGTGGTGGTGGACGGAACGGACAACTTTGCCACGCGCTATCTGGTGAACGACGCCTGTGTGCTGGCGGGCAAGCCCAATGTGTATGGCAGCATCTTCCGGTTTGAAGGCCAGGCAAGCGTCTTTGCTCATGGGGAGGGTCCGTGCTATCGGTGTCTTTATCCGGAGCCGCCGCCACCGGGCATGATTCCCGATTGTGCCGAAGGCGGTGTGCTGGGTGTGCTGCCGGGGATGATTGGAACGATTCAGGCGACGGAGGCGATCAAGCTCATTCTTGGCCTGGAAGGCACACTGACGGGCAGGCTGCTGATTGCCGACGCGCTGGCCATGCGATTTCACACACTGGCGTTACGCCGCAATCCGGAGTGCCCGGTCTGCGGCGAGACGCCTACCATTCATACACTGATCGAGTATCAGGAACTGTGCGGGTGGATGAGCCATCCGCGCGACGAAAAGGAGATGCCATTGAAGAACGGAATTCCACAGATCACGGTTCACGAGTTGAAGCGACGCCGCGAGGCGCAGGAACCCCATCTGCTGCTGGATGTGCGCGAGCCGTGGGAACATGCCGTGGCCAATATCGGAGGCCGCCTGATGCCGCAGGGCGAAGTGGCAGCGCGGCTGCATGAACTGGATCGCGACCAGGAGATTGTGGTGCACTGCCACGGCGGGGTCCGCAGCCAGCGCATTGCAGAGCTGCTGCGACAGAATGGCTTTGAGCGCGTGAGCAACCTGGCCGGCGGTATCCACGCGTGGTCGGTGGAGATTGACCCGAAGGTGCCTACCTACTGATGGGCGAAACATATAACCCGGCTCGGCGACTCAGCCAGCCCGGCGCAACAGGTGATGTTGCCGTTTTTCTCCCTTGCGGGCTGCCGACAATTTGCAGTTTTCTGGCAGCCCGCTGAGGGATTCTGGTTATTGGCCGCTGTAGAAGCCGGTGCGGGTGCGGACGGTGAGGCCCGGTTTGTCCACCTTGATCGTCAGACTGTGGTACTGGTCTGGCTTGCCGTCCAGCGGCGAGGCAAAGGCGAGGAAGTAGGATTTGTTGGCGTCCTGAGCGCCGCGAGCGATGGTTGCGGCCAGATCTGTGGCGCCAGAGAAGGCAAACGCCTCGCCGCCTGTTTTGACGGAGAGCGCTTGAACCGAAAAGCTGCCGACAGGGGTGTGCATCGGGTTGGTGACGGGCTTCAAATAGAGGACGTAATCTTCCCATTCGACGGTGCGCTCATCGGGCGTGCGCGCGGATTCGACGGAGTAAAAGGTGACGCGGGCGTGGCGTGAGGCCGAGAGCAGCGCGGTAAGCGTGGTGAAGAAAGTCTGCTCCTGCTTGCGGTCGGCAAAGCTTTGCGTGTTCATCATGAGCGGCCATCCGCGCCCGATCCAGATGACGAGCTTGTGGCCGGGCAGGGTGGACTCGTGGGCGAGGAATGCGCCGACCGCGTTGAGCGAGGCTTGCAGGCGGTCCGTGAGATTGTAAAAGCCCTCGATCTTGAGATAGGGGCGCTCGGAGGCTTCAGCGGCATGGAGCTGCTGGGCGAGCTGGCTGCTGTCGGTGGAGGGGCCGGCAACCAGAACAAGCCCTTTGCCGTCAAAGTGATAGATGGAAACGGGCGTGGTGAGCCTGCCGTCATTCATGCGGAGAAAATCTTCTGTGCACTGGCGAATGTAGCCGATGCGCAGATCCGGAGTGTTCACGTTGTCGAGGACGATATCGACGGAATCGGGTGGTGTGGGTTTGGCGCCTGGAACACTGGCGATGTGAGGCGGCTCGAAGGCCAGGACCTTGCGCGGCGCGCCGTTATCGAGCACCGTGAAGTCGCTGGCTTGAAGATTGGTGATGCGATGGCCGCTGGCATCCGTGACGATCAGGTCCGTGGCGACGATCTGGGATTTGGGTTGGGTCTGGGCGAAGACGAAGCTGGCGGTGAGCGCAGGGATCAGCGCGAGGGCGCGGCGCGAAACGGATCGAGACGACAACATGCAAGAACCTCCCAGAGCGTAGAGCGCGTTTCATTCATACAGAAGGCCCAGGTAGAAAAGCTTGAGTAGAAAAGCCTGGGCAGTCAAACCTATGCAGAAATCCCCGGAAACGATCGGTATCGGACCCGCCATCGAAGCTGGGCAGACGAATGCACGAGGGCATCGATGGAACACGGTCCGGACTGACCTACCGACGCAGAAATCGGCAGCTTGACGCAATCAGCCCATCGGATAAGACACGAGGATGGCCGCCGGAGTTGTGTGGCGGCAAAAGATTTTTGGCGTAAAGTTTTGACAGCAGCAACAGCGGGGAGAAGCCTGCGACAGGCTGAGGAGCGGCAGCGATGAAGGCAGGGGGCGAAGAGGATGTGCTGATCGTGGTGGATGTGCAGCGGGATTTCTGCGCAGGCGGTGCTCTGGCTGTGCCGGAAGGCGATGCGGTCGTGGAGCCGGTGAATCGGCTGATGGAGCAATTTCGCCACGTGGTTGTCACGCAGGACTGGCATCCGGCGGACCATAGTTCGTTTGCCGAGCAGCACCCGGGGCGTCAGGCGTTCGAGGTGGTGGAGATGTCCTATGGGGAGCAGTGTCTGTGGCCCACGCACTGCGTTCAGGGGACAGGCGGCGCGGAGTTTCATCCGGATTTGCGGTGGGGACGCGCCGAGCTGATTGTGCGCAAAGGATTTCGACGGGAGATTGATTCCTATTCGGCATTTTTGGAGAACGATCGGGAGACGCCGACAGGTCTGGCGGGTTATCTGCGGGAGCGCGGGCTGAAGCGCGTGTTTCTGGCTGGGTTGGCGCTGGACTACTGTGTGGGATCTTCAGGAGTGGATGCGCGATGGCTGGGCCTGGAGGCGTGGGTGGTTGAGGACGCGACGCGCCCGGTGAGCAGGGATCAGTCGCTGACCCTGATGCGCGCGAGGATGGCGGCGATCGATGTGGGAAGTGTGACGACGGAGGAGTTGTCACGATAAGGGCATTCGCGACCCCAAGGGCATCCGCGACGGGGCTGGACGCTTCCAAGTAAAATGGAAGTCAGAGTAGTGGAAAGCGGAGCGGCTCTGTTTGTGGGCCGATCCGAATGGAGAACAGGCGATGGCACTGATGAGAACGTCGAATCCGGCATTGAATGAGCGGCAGTTTCGTGGCGGCGGCAATATGGGTGGATATCCGCTGCAAATGGGCGAGACGATGACGCTGAACGGCACGGTGAACAAGACCGGCATCCTGCTGGTGTGCGCGATGGCAACAGCGTACTGGACCTGGGAGCAGTTCCTGGCAACGGGCAATCCTGCATCCGTCGGCGGATGGATGATGCTGGGCCTGATCGGCGGCCTGGTGATGGCGATGGTGACCATCTTCAAGAAGGAATGGGCAGGAATTACGGCTCCTGTCTACGCGCTGTGCGAGGGACTGGTGCTGGGCGGGATGTCGGCGATGTTTGAGCTGCGCTGGCCGGGAATCGCGATTGAGGCGGTAAGCCTGACCTTTGGCGTACTGCTGGTGCTGCTGCTGGCGTATCGTTCGGGGCTGATCCGCGTGACGAACAAGATGCGGCTGGGCATTGTGGCGGCGACCGGCGCGATCATGCTGTTTTATCTGGCGGAGATGGTGATGGGTTTCTTTGGAATGCGCCTGACGGCGCTGAACGGTTCGGGACCGCTCAGCATCGGCATCAGCCTGATCATTGTCGGCGTGGCGGCGATGAATCTGGTGCTGGACTTTGACATGATCGAGACCGGCGTGAGGATGGGTGCGCCGAAGTACATGGAGTGGTACGGCGCGTTTGGGCTGATGGTGACCCTGGTTTGGCTCTACATGGAGATGCTGAACCTGCTGTCGAAGTTGAACAGCCGGCGGTAGCGGCATCCAGGCTGTCAAGCGACAAGCCCATCCCTTCGGGGGTGGGCTTTTTGTCTTTGACGGCGCGCAGATGCAAACGGATCGCTGGCTCAAGTTTCGCGGCACGTTGCCGATAACAGGACTCGTAGGAGACTGAGACCGGTTCATGGCCGCCCAAAGTCACATGCCACAGTCCGTTGAGAGCGGATCCGAGGGTGCAGCATCCACGCCAACCGGTGCAGAGCGGCGAACAGCGCAGCGTTTTGCGCTGGATGAGTCTGTAGCGGTTCATCCGATCACAGGCGCAAGCAAGCTGGAGGGCCGGATTCGCGACCTGAGCGCCGGAGGATGCAGGCTTGATGTGGATACTCGCCTGCTGACCGGAGCGATGTTGCGGGTCGAGCTACAGTTCAAGATTCACGGATACACCTTTCGTCTGGTTGGCGTGACCGCGGGGCGACGCACCAAAACCTCGATCGGCATTCGATTTGTGGATCTTTCCGAGCGTCGGCGTGCGGAGTTGGTGGAGCTGCTTACCCTTCTGGAAGCAAACGCCCAACAGAGTACCAGGCAATCCACTTCGTCAGCGCCCGATCCGCACTCTCCGCCGCTTACAAAGCCGATTGAGGTCAGTGTCAAGACCACACCAGCACCAGCCTCACAAGTCTCAGCCACCAAGGCGGCGGCACCTGTGAATCGCACAGAGGCCAAGGCCGCGAGGGAGCTTGCCGTGCAGGTGCCCGATGCGCAGAATGCTTCCCCTGCGGCGCCGGGTGATCGGCGCGCTTTTCGTCGATTGCGCGTCGATACGCGAGCGCGGCTATATCTGGTGAAGACCGGCATTCAAATGACAGGCGCAATTCAGGATTTGAGCATGGCCGGATGCCGCATCGTTACGGAAGAACCCTTCAATGTGGGCATCTATGTGCGTGTGGAAGCGGAGTTTTTTCTGCACGGCCTGCCCTTTCGATTGGGTGGGGTGAGCCAAGCCATCATCAACAAGAAGACGATCGGAGTGCGCTTCCTGGATATGAGCGACCGCAAGCGCGAACAACTTGCCGAGCTGATTGAAGAGATTCAGGCGGCATTGAGCGAGACGGAAAAAAACTGAGCCTGGGCGATTCCGCTTCTGCGACTCGGGATTGTTTCGCACTCACTTGTGGTGTGGACGAAATATGTCCGTTCCAACAGGATGATAGGCCCAATACGGATTGTTTCCTGGCATGTATGTATGCGTAGACACGCTCTAATGTCTGCGTGGCGGCGTGGCACGCAGTCGTTGCAGCTCGCGATAGACTTCGCTTTTCGATTGGCCACGCAAGCGGGCAAGCTGTTTGAGTGCATCCTTTTCGCTGAGTTTCTCTGCCTGCTGCAAGCGGGTGAGCGATGTCAGCAGATCTTCGCCGGCATCGGCAGGGATCAGCTGAGGCGGCGTAAGCAACAGCGTAATCTCGCCCCGCACGCGTTCCTGGGCGGCCATCTGAAACTGGACTGTGGCCACCGGGCCGCGCAGAAATTCTTCGTGGAGCTTGGTTAGTTCGCGTGCCACGACAATCGGCAAAGCATCGCCCCAGATGGCGCGCAGATCGGCCAGAGTATCCAGAATCCGATGCGGCGCTTCGTAGAAGATCAACGTGGTTGCCGGCTCTGGCTGCTCGCGCAGAGCCGTGGCGATGGTCTCCAGCGCCGTGCGCCTCGCGCCGGATTTTTCCGGCAGGAATCCGTAAAAGCGAAAGCGTTCCGTGGGCAGACCGGAGGCTACCAGAGCCGTGACCGCAGCGTTTGCTCCGGGGATTGGGATCACGGGAATCGCTGCCTCCAGCGCCGCTTTCACCAGCCACACGCCAGGATCGCTGATGCCCGGCATTCCGGCGTCGGAGACCAGCGCGACGCGCTCTCCCCGCTGCATTGCGCCCAGCAGTTCGGTTGCTCGCTCGCGCTCATTGTGTTCGTGGCAACTGAGGGTGGGCGTGGAAATCGCGAAGTGGTTGAGCAGCTTGCGGGTCTGCCGCGTATCTTCGCAGGCGATGCGGTCGACGGAGCGCAGAATGCGAAGCGCGCGCAGAGTGATGTCTTCGAGATTGCCGATGGGCGTGGCCACCAGATACAGGCCGGAGGCAAGCGGGCCAGATGCGAGCAGCGCGTGATCCGCGAAGCCAATCCCAGGTTGCTCGGGCGCGTCGGTTGTCTCCAGCGGTTTCATCCACAGATTCCTTTGAAGCGGCGCAGTCAGCGTTCCGCGTCCATGCGCTCCAGGCGGCGTTGCTCATTGAGCAGAGACATGGACGACATCAGATTCTGCACGCTCACCACGCCTATGATTCGCTCCCCCTGGGCGACGGGAATCAGTGTCAGCCCGCGTCCCGCGGTGATGCGGCGGATGATCGCGCCCAGTGTATCCTCTGGTCGCGCAACCTGAAAGTTCCGCGTCATGATGCCCTGCACGTATCCGTTCCCATCCATCCGCAGAGACTCCAGAATGCGCTGACGATTGACGATGCCCACCAGTTGTGAGCCGCGGACAACGGGAAAGTCCTCCTGCAAGGTGTGAATGCAGTGGCGCAGCGCGTCGAGCAGGGTGTCTGACGGAGAGAGCATGGCGAAATCCGTCAGCATCACTTCTTCCATGCGCACGGCGTCGACCACGGACTGGAAGAGCACGCCCTGATCTTCAATCTGCGCGCCGATAAAGATGAAAAAACCGACGGAGGAAAGCAGCGGATCGTGAAGATAAAAGCCCACGACAATCGTGCCCACCGCGATGGCCTGACCCAGCAGGTGAATGGCGCGACTGGGAGCCGCCTGTCCGCTGGACTGGGTGTAGCTGGCGCGCAGCAAACGTCCTGCATCGAGCGGATAGGCGGGCAGCAGATGCAACACACCCAGGAACGCCTGAATCCATACCGCGCTGCGCAACAACGCCATGGGAGTGACGTAAGGCAGCGCGAGCAGCGGAAAGGCTGCGCTTGCGCCGGTGAGTGTGGCGGCCAGCATCAAAGCTGTCGCCAGATTGGCCACCGGTCCAGCCAGGGCAAGAATGTATTGCGTCTCTGCGGTGTTGGCCAACTCCTGACTCTCTGGGTTGGCAAAGGCGAACATGCCGCCAATCGGCAACAGCAGGACAGCGCGCAGACGCAGCCCAAACCAGGCAGCGACGAGAAGACGCACCGATTCACGAACAGCAACTGCGACAAAGATGAGCAGCCACAGAGCTAATCCGGCGGCGATGGAGCCGCCCAGAGACTGGCTGTAGAGCATGCAGATGGCGATGAGGATGACAAACAGCGTGTGGATGCGAAACTCCACACCCATCCATCGACCCAGAGGCAGCGACCATCCACGCATGGCTCCATTGTAGCGGCTGACAGGTGGGTGCCATGTGTTGCGGATCGTTTATGCTCAGGAACGGGATGCGCATCATTGGTGGACGGTTTCGATCACGCGCGCTGCTGGCCCCTGCCGGTCAGCAGACCCGGCCTACCTCGGATCGACTGCGCGAGACGTTGATGAATGTTCTGACGAATGGCGCAAGGAATCGCGTCCTGGAAGCGCGCGTGGTCGATCTCTATGCGGGCACGGGCGCAGTGGGACTGGAAGCGCTCAGTCGAGGCGCGCATTCGGCGACCTTCGTGGAAAACTCGCCTGCGGCGATGGCCACGCTTGAAGCGAATTGCAAGCGAATGGGTCTTGGCGCAGAGGCTGTTTGCGTGCGTGCGGCTGTCTCGACGTGGCTGCGGCGCGCGGGAGCTGGTGCAGCCCGGTTCGACCTGGTCTTCCTTGACCCGCCATGGGAGATGCATGAAGAGTATGCTCAGGCGATGGGTCTGCTTGGCGCTGCGACGCTGCTCGCAGCGGATGCCTGGGTGGTGGCCGAGCATCGATCCAAGACGGAGCTTGCGGATCAATTTGGCGGGCTGCGACGCTGGCGGGTGATCCATCAGGGCGACGCCGCGCTGAGTTTTTATGCGCTTGTAGGCCAGGAAACCCCGGAGTCGCGACCCGATCTGCGCGAATCGCCTGTTTAGGGCCGGGGCCAATTTTCCTCATCTCTTCGTCCTTCGTCGCTTGAATACACTCGGTATTCCGCTCTCCTCGATAGAAGAAAAACTGGCTCCCGGCGCCACCCTTCGGGTAGGCTCAACAGGCCCTAGTTCATCTGCTTGCTGTGCGAGGCAAGATATTTGTCGAACGGAATCTCAAAGTAGAAGAGTTCCTTGCCGTCGATATCGCGCAGGGAGTGAAGATTGAGCGCGGCGCCTGCCAGCGGATGGCTCAACCCGCTGACGTCATAGAAAAGAAAACCGGCCTCTGTGGTGTGGGGCTTTACGATGAGCGATTGAAACTCCAGCGTATTGAAGTCTTCTTCAATGGCCTTGCGCATGTTTTTGTGGGGCAGGTGCAGACCTGGAATCGGACCTGTCACGCTGCTGCCGTGAATGCGCACGATGCGCCGCTCCACATCTTCCGGTTCGGCGGTCTGCAATCGATCTCCGCCCGCTGTGATGAAGAGGATGCGCGCATCCTTGAGCGAGATTGCCGTATCGCCCGTGTTGGTCACAACGAGACGCACGGGCATGAAACCATGCGCGACGTAATTGACGCGAAAGAGCTTGAGCTGTCGGGTGGTGTTGTAGGGTTCGACGGCGATGGCCAGGTGCTCGGCTGGATGAACTTCGACAGCGGCAAAGTTGGTGGCTGGTTCAACGGGAGGCGGCTTGTGTTCGGCAGCGTAAGCGGCTGCGAACGAGTGCCAAAGCAGGCAGGCCAATGCAATTGCGCGCGCGCCGGAACGGTCTCGCTGGAGGTGAAGCGGAAACACATCGGGCATGGACTTCAGACTCCTCTGGATGGAACCATACCAGCCCGGCGGCTTGTCATGCCACAGGAATGGCGGAAGCCGAACGTCGCTCGGCTTCTGTATTCTGAATCAGATTTTCATTCGTACTGCAATGCCCTGGCAGACAGAATCGCGGCGCATGAACTGGATCGTCTGGCTCTATCAACTCGTCTTCCCACTGGCTTTGCTGGTGGCTGCTCCGTGGTGGCTGCTACGGATGGTCACTACGGAGCGTTATCGCGAGGGACTGGCGGAACGGCTGGGATGGGTACCGAGTCGACTGTTTCTGCCTGGAGATGAGCGCGAGATCATCTGGGTGCATGCCGTCTCCGTAGGCGAGGTGATCGCCGTGTTGCGTCTGATCGCAGCGCTCGACAAGCAGAGGCCAAAGGCGCGTGTCCTGCTCTCGACGACCACGCGCACCGGGCAACAGATTGCGCGCGCGCGGCTCGGTGCGGATCGCGTTTTTTATTGTCCTCTTGATCTGGCGTGGTCCGTGGGCGCCTGGCTGCGCGCATTGCAACCGAGTTTGCTGGTGTTGGTGGAGACGGAGTTCTGGCCCGGCCTTTTAAGCGGGTGTTTTCGTCGCGGGATTCCCGTGATGGTGGTCAATGCGCGCATCTCTGACCGTTCGTGGCCGCGCTATCGTCGCCTGCGCGCTCTGTGGCGGCCATTCTTGCGCCGTCTGAGCGCGGTTCTGGCTCAAAGCGAGCAGGATGCCGTGCGGCTGCGTGCGCTGGGATGCGCCACGACGGAGGCGACGGGAAATCTGAAGTATGACCTGAAAGCGGATGCCGAGGCGGAGATTGTTTCTGTGCTTCGTGCCGGGAGTTTGAAAACCTGTGAGTCGCGTGACGGGAGGCCGGGCGCAATCATGAGCGGGAGCCGCTGGCTGGTGGCAGGCAGCACGCTCGACGGCGAAGAGCAGGCGCTGATTGCTGCCTGGCCGCGAGTGAGAGCCGTGCACGGCGACCTGCTTCTTTTACTGGCTCCGCGGCATCCGGAGCGATTCTCGGCAGTGGCTCAGATGCTGGACGAAAGCGGCATTCCGTGGTTGCGCCGCAGTCAACTCACTTCAGCCGAGCAGCCGCGCGCTGGAGCGGAGATCCTGCTGCTGGACAGCATCGGCGAACTGGCCGCAGCGTATGCCGTAGCGGAGGCGGCGTTTGTCGGCGGCAGCGTGGCGCGCGGCGGAGGTCACAATCCGCTGGAGCCGGCGCTGCACGGAGTGCCTGTCGTCATGGGTCCGCATGTGGAGAATTTTCGTGGCATTGTGGCGGATATGCAAGCCGAACAGGCCATTGTGATAGCGCAGACAGCGGACTTCAACGCGGTCTGTGATGCCTTGTTGACATTGCTCAGTGACCGTGCCGCGGCGCGCGCCATGGGTGAGCGCGCGCGCCAGGTGCTGGCTCGTCACGCTGGAGCAACGCAGTGCGCGCTGCGGATGATTGACAGAGTCTTGCAGACGAAAGGCAGAGTGTGGCGATGAGGCGACCGTGGCTGGCTCCGCTGGTGCCGGTCTACGCGGCGGGATGGCTCCTGCGCGCGATGGCATTGCAACACGGCTGGGTGCGCAGGCAGCGGCTTCGCTGGCCGGTGATCAGCGTGGGCAGCGTCTCGGCCGGAGGAGCGGGCAAGACACCGCTGACCATTGCTCTGGCGCGTCTGCTTGTTGCTCATGGCATGGCTGTCGACGTGCTTTCGCGTGGCTATGGACGAAAAAGCCGAGAGACGCTTCTGGTGGACGCGAGCGGCGATGCGGAGACCTTTGGCGATGAGCCGCTGTTGATCGCGCGCGAGTCGGGAGTGCCTGTTCTGGTGGCTACGCAGCGATGGAAAGCCGGTGATATCGCGGAGCAACAAGCCGTGTCGGGCTGCGCCGTGCACCTGTTGGATGATGGATTCCAGCATCGCCAATTGCACCGCGCGCTGGATATTGCCATGGTCAGCGCCGAAGATCTTTGCGACCATCTGCTGCCAGCGGGAAATCTGCGAGAGCCGCTGCGCGCGTTGCAGCGCGCAGACGCGCTGCTGGTGCGCGACGACGATGAACAGATGCTCACCTGGCTCGCGCGACAGAAGATCCGGCAGACGATCTGGAGGTATCATCGCCAGATGCAATGGCCTACTGCCATGCCGCGGAAGGTCTTTGCGTTTTGTGGCATCGCGCGACCTGAAGCGTTTCTACGGGGACTGCGCGCAGGTGGCGTCGAGATCGCGGGGGAGCGTGTTCTGCGCGATCATCAGACGTATGCTGAGCAGGATGTGGCAAGGCTGTGCAAGGAGTTGCAGCAATGCGGCGCGCACGCCTTTGTGACTACGACAAAAGACCTGGCGCGGCTGGGCAATCGTGCCGATGCGCTGCGGCAAGTCGCCCCAGTCTTCTGTGCAGAGGTCATCCTCCAGTTTGCGGATGCGGTGGCTGTCGTCGAGCGCATTCGTACCGTGTGCGCTGAGGCGCGAGGGCAGGTCTGAAAACATCGCTGTGCGCTATGAGAAAATCAGGTTTGCAGCGGCTGGCGCAATTTCGACTCCTGGTGGTGCGCCTTGGCGCAATGGGCGATATTCTGCACGCGCTTCCGGCTGTGACTGCTCTGCGACGAAGTCACCCGCTATGGCGCATTGACTGGCTGGTAGAGCCGCGCTGGCGGCCGCTGTTGGCCAGCCAGGAGGCACAAATCGGAGCCACGATCACGGACGAAGTGAGCCTTCACCGCGCAGCATCGCACCCTATCGTGGATGGTGTGCTGGAAGCTGATACGCGCTTGTGGCGCAGGCAGGGTTTTCGTCGCGCCAGTGCCGCGGCAATCCTGCAGTTGCGGGCAAAGCTGCGCGCGGGTGAATACGACGCCGTGCTGGAGATGCAAGGTGCGATTCGTTCGGCGGCGCTGGCGCGATTGACCGGCTGCCGACGCATCATTGGTGATACGCGCCCGCGTGAGGCGCCTGCGCGATGGTTCTATACCGAGCCGGTGACCGCGCAGCCAGCAGATGCTGAAGAGCAGAAGCATGTGATTGATCGCGGATATGAACTGGCGTCGGCCATCGCTGCGGACCTGCTGGAAACCTGCGCGCCGGAGTTGCCTGTCGATGCTGCGGCGGAGTCCTGGTGCGACCGGGAGTGGGAGCGGTTGAGGCTCGGGCAAAATCCCTGCGCACTGGTTCATCCCGGTGCGGGATGGGGCGCGAAGCGATGGCCGGCAGAGCGCTATCGTGAAGTCGCGGCATGGCTGAGCGCGCAGGGCGTTCGCGTACTGGTCAACGCAGGCCCTGGCGAGGATTCGCTTGCGGAAAGCGTTGCACAGGGAAACGAATCGGCGCAGGTGGTGCGCTCTTCGCTGGCCGAGCTTGTAGCGATGACGCGGCGCGCCGCGCTGGTGATCGGCGGCGATACCGGACCACTGCATCTGGCCTGCGCTTTGGGTCGTCCTGTCGTGGGCATCTACGGCCCTACGGACCCTGCGCGCAATGGACCCTATCGCTTTCCCGGGGGTGAGGAGTGCGTGGTTCTGCGCACGCCAGAGAAGCGACGCGATCATCGACGACTGCCAGAGCCGGAGGCGGGCTTGTTGCAGATCGACGTGCAGGCAGTGCGTGCAGCGGCACAACGGCTGCTGAGCCGTTGATACACAAGGCGGCAAACAGCGTCGCAGCGATACAATCAGCAAGGAATCAGTCCTGATTCGGTTTGGATGAAAGCACCCGGAAGTGGATGGTTATGCAGTGAAGGAACGGCCCCAAAATTCGGAGATCTGGATTGCCCGCTGGCGGCGCATTGCGCGCCGGATTCGCGTGCCACTGGGTTTTGTAGCCGCAGGTGTTTATCTGTGGCGGCTGCTGGATGCAGCGCCGCTTCCACCTGCGATTCTGGGCAGCCTGGTGCTGGTGCTGCCAGGTCTCTGGCTTCGTGGTTATGCGGCTGGATACGTGAAGAAAAATCAGGAGCTGACGCAAACCGGACCCTATGCATACACGCGCAATCCTTTGTATCTGGGGTCGATTCTAATCGCTGCCGGTTTTGCCGTTGCGCTGATGAGCGTGGTTTTTGCGCTGTTGCTCGTCGTGGGATTTGTGTTGATCTATGTCCCGGTGATTGCTGGCGAAGAGGAGTTTCTGCGCGCAAACTTCGCTGACTATGACGAGTATTGCCGACGAGTTCCCCGCCTTTTGCCGAGGAGATTTCCCTCCGCCACCTCCAGCAGCGCATCCAACGCATCGGATGGAAAATTCTCCTTTGACCTGTATCGGCGTCATCGTGAATATCGTTCAGCACTGGGAGCGGCTGTGTTGTATGCGAGTTTGCTGGTCTCGCTTGCCTGGCATCTGCTTCACCAACATGGCTGATTTCCTTTGGAGGCAAAAGGGTTTTCCAGCCCGACGTGTGATTTTGACGTGGAACCAGAGTGCGCTGCATCCATCGTCTAGAATCTGAGTAGCACGTTACGTCCTGCGCGCGCTTTTTCTGGGACGCCTTTTCACGTGCAGTGCAAGCGTGAATCTACCCGAAATCAATGTGAGGAGCTGGTTCTGAGATTTCGCAAGAGATATGTTGCTCTGTTGTGTTTTGCCGCGCTGGCTTGCTCGGCGCTTCCTGTTTCGGAGACATCCGAACAGCCGATTCCTCCGCTGCCCGCGCCGCGAGCAGGTTTTGAATTTCCTCAGAACGAAACCCTCACCTATGCCGTGGACTGGCGTGTCTTTCCCGCGGGTGTGGCTGTCCTGCATTTTGACGCTGACGGAGCGCGCGAACGGCTGACGGCGACGGCCGACACCACAGGAGCGATCAACCTGCTCTTTCATGTTGCGGACCGCTTTCAGTCGAGCTTTGATCGTGAGCGCGGATGTACCACCGAGTTTGACAAGCAGACAGTGGAGGGACGCAGGCGTATCAACTCCACGCTTCGTCTGGACTACGGCGCTGGCAAGTCTATTCTGGATCAACGAAACCTGGTCAACGGGCAGAAGAAACGCATAGAAAACCAGATTCCAGACTGCCTGACGGATTTGCTTACAGGAGTGTTTTACGCCTCTTCGCAGCCGATGGAGATTGGCCACGATTTTGATCTGCCGGTTGCGGACCCATTGCGCACGGTGCGTGTGACGATGAAGGTGGAAAGCCGGGAAGAAGTGAAGACGCAGGCGGGTAGTTTTCATACGATTCGCGTGCAGCCGACAGCAGATGCCGGCGTGGTCAAAAACCGCGGAGATATCTGGATTTGGTACACCGATGACGCACGCCATCTGCCCGTGCAAATGCGCGCCAGGCTCTTTTGGGGCACCATAACCTTCCGTCTGACCTCGGCAGAAGACCATTAAAGAGCAGTTCGCTCTTATCGGTTGTCTGGATTTGGATCTGTGCTCAGCATCGTCTGAGGCCGACACATGGGCATGGCAAACACTTCGCTGCCGTTGAGCAAAAAACACGTGGTTCCATCCAGGTCTGTGCGAAACGTGCGTACATGCGCGGCTTGCAACTCGGCCAGAACCTCGGGCCGAGGATGGCCGAAGTGATTGTGCAGCCCGCAGGAGATCACCGCCCACTGTGGAGAAACTGCTGCAAGAAATGCAGGCTGCGTACTGGTTCGGCTGCCATGGTGGCCCACCTTCAGGATCGTGCTCTTGAGTGAACCCTGGCGCATGATGCTGTCTTCTTCCGGAGCCTCGGCATCACCCGCCAGCAGCACTGATTCTGACCCCCAGACGGCGCGCATCACCAGCGAATCGTCATTGGTGGGCTGCGCTGCGGGAGTGTAGTCTGCGGATGGCGCAAGCACATCAAAGCGCACCTGATCCAGATGCCGTGCATCGCCTTGATGCAGCTTTTCTACTTGCGTTCCCGCTTGCGCTGCCTGCTGCAACAGAGCTTGGTAAGCGGGTACCGGCGGATTCTTTGCCACCCAGAGTTCGCGAGGCCGAAAGTTGCGTATCACCGCGTTTAATCCGCCCATATGATCTGCATGAGCGTGGGTCAGCACGACGGTATCCAGACGTCGGATTCCGCGCGACCAGAGGACCGCTGAGACTACATCCTCACCGATCTCAAACGACTGCGAACCAGCCGTCGAATGAGCATAATCCAGCAGTCCGCCACCATCGATCAGCATGGTGTGATGATCCGGCGTTATCAAAAGCAGCGAATCTCCCTGGCCAACGTCGATGGCCTGAAAAAGCAGCGCGTGGGCTGGCGCATCGATGGGTCGCGGCCACAGCAGTATGGGGAGAACGAGAAGCAGCGCTGCCAGCGCGCTCAACCGGAAAAACCGTTGCGCCTGCGCAGACAGAGCAATGGCAACCATGAGGACCAGAACAACCAGCAGCGAAGCCAGCAATGTCGGCGAAGGCAGGCGAATATCAGCCCACTGCTGCTGCGCAAAAAAGTTGATCGCCCCTTTCGCCACATGTAGCAGGAAAGCGGCACATGCAGCCGGCACAAGCGCCAGCGGAGGCCACAGCATCAAGGCTCCCAGCATCAGCATCGCAATCGGAAGCAGGATGGACAGCAGTGGAAGCACGATCAGATTGACCGGCAGAGCAGCCAGCGTGAAGCGATGAAAATACATCGCCATGGGTAGCGCCAGAGCAAGCTCGACGATGAGGCTTGTCCAGGCAATCTCGACCAGACGCAGCACAAGCCGTGCACAGACGCCAACCAGTGCCTGTGCGCGATTCAAAGGAAGAGCCGGCGAGGCCTGTTGCGCCAGCCATCGCAACTGCGCGCGAAAGAGAAGCATTCTCGGCGTGAAGGAAGCGTCCCTTTGAGTTTGTGGAAATCGGCGCGTTGCCGCGATCAATGGCTGCACCGTGTTTTCCAGCATAGGCAGCGCGATTCCTGCGATGGACAAGACGGAGAGCAGAGTCATTTGCAGGCTGGCGTTGAGGATGCTGCCTGGCTGCTCCGCCAAAATGCAAATCGCCGCAAATCCAATCAGGTTGAGTGAAGAGCGCTGCCGATAGATCAGCCTTCCAACTAAGTACAGTGCGATCATCCAGAAGGACCGCTGGACGGGAATCGAAAATCCTGTAGCCAAAGCAAACAGCAGCGTGCAGGCTAGTGTGATCCATGTAGCAACGCTGCGCGAGGCACGCATGGATTCGCTGAGCCAAAGCACGAGTGCGGCAAGAATCGCCAGGTGCAGGCCGGAGACGACCACGAGATGGAAAGTTCCAGTGCGCTCAAAGCTGTTGCGCAAGGGGCGATCCAGCAGACGCCGGTCGCCGGTGAGCATCGCTGTCAGCATGGCAGCATCTTCCGGCTGTACCCTCAGCAGCGCAGGCAAGAACCGCATGGTCGCGGGTAGCTGCTCGATGCGTGAGGCCAAGCGCTCCTGCCATTGATTCAACAGGCAGGCTGCTCTGTTCTCGCCCGCAATATTGATCCGTTGCAGACGATCCGGCAGATACGCAGAAACGCTTCCACTGGCGGAGATGGATTGGGTTGCAAGATACTGTTCGCGGCTCCAGACTCCCGGGTCGTGGTAGACAGCAGGCGAAAGGAGTTGCGTTACCACCTCTACCTGATCGCCGCAGTGGAGCGTTGTCGGAGTCTTGATTCGCCACTGAGCCGTCATGCGTATTCGCTGCGCAGTCGAGGTCGGCAGCGGCAGCAACTGATCGCTGGTGTCGTTGATGGATTCAGCTTGAGAAACCTGCAAGTCAAAGGACTGCGAGGATGTTGATGGACCACTGAATGCTGAGTTGTCCTCGTTGTCGACCTCTGTGGCGCTGTCGCGATGCAGTGGTTCCGCGGCGACAACTGTGCCTTCCAGCGTACGCAGCAAGCCGTCGTTCAAAGCGCGAATCGCTGGTGACGGAGCGGGTTGTGGTGCAGTCTGCGCCGACCAGTAGCCAAGCGAAATCCAAAGTAAACTCAGCGCGATCCACGCCACGCGGGGTGCTCGAAAGATGCTGATCCCTGCCAACGCAGCCAGCGCCAGCAGCGCGGCGAGCAGCAGGCCAGGGTGGAAATAGAACGACTGCGCGAGAAAAACGCCCATCGCAAACAAAAGCGCAGCAATCAGCAGCGGAGCGCGCAGGATGATGCTAATTTGCTGGGGGATCCAAGCCGAATTGCTGGATGCGCTGGCTTCCGACACGCGAGGCTCCCTGCAAGAGATGGGTAGTCCACAACAGCGCAGTTCAGGGGAAAGCAGTGCAGTCGAGCGATGAATTCACAGAGTCTTTTTCTGAACCAATTTCACCACAGACTCGCAATGGTACGTCTGCGGAAATAAATCTACCAGATGAATCGACTCGATTTGAAATCGTTCCGCAGTCAGCAGCTTCAAATCTCGAGCAAGCGTAATCGGATCGCAGGAGACATAGGTCATTCGAGGTGCATGAATGGCGGCGAGCAGCGAACATGTGTTTGCATCCAGCCCGGCTCGCGGAGGATCGAGCACAATGAAATCCGGACGCGGCTCACGTTGAAGTCGATTGCTTTCGAGGAAGGCAAGCGTGGACAGGTGCATAGCTCGACTGCTGGGCCGATCCAGCGCAACGGCCAGGGATGCAAATGAAGCATCCGCGCCTTCCACCGCTGTCACGCGCTCAAACTGCGACTCCAGCGCACGGGCAAAAAAGCCCACACCCGCAAAAAGATCCCAGGCCAGCGTGCCGCTTTCCTGGCCCACTACAAGATCACGAAACGATTCCAGCAGCCAGCGATTGACCTGAAAGAAAGCGCCGGCAGGAACCGTATAATCGAGATTCGCAACGCGGTAGAGCAGAGCATCACACCCTGCTCGTGCACGGATTGCATCCATCGCCTCGTTGTTGCGTCCTGCCAGTGCAATTCCAGCCAACGGCCGGTCAATCGCAGCGATCATTTCACCAAGCGCCGCAGAGATGGAAGCGTTGTTGTCTGTATGGCGCGCAAAGAGCGTAACCAGCACCGCAT
This sequence comes from Acidobacteriota bacterium, assembly GCA_021851335.1. Taxonomy (GTDB): domain Bacteria; phylum Acidobacteriota; class Terriglobia; order Terriglobales; family Acidobacteriaceae; genus Acidicapsa. The sequence goes on from JAJZEA010000025.1 coordinate 23,836, forward strand.
CCTCTGCTGGATTTGTCATCAGTTCCATCTCATCGACATCGTCCAGATGACCGTGTTGCCGCAGCCACTCCGCGACGCGATCCGCAACCGGCAGCAGCGAAGGAGCAGCAATCGGACACTCCACAACCGGAATGACAGTGTGTGACGAACGGGCACGATAGCCAATGGTTCGATGCGCGTTATTCGCGCCAACGGCAAGGCGAATGCGATTGCGATAGGCCCACGGATGGGCGCTCAGAGTCTCGATCCTGGCGGGAATGGCAAGGCCTTCGCGCGTGAGTGCTTCAGCCAGAACTTGATGTTTCAGGCGAAGCTGCATCTCTGGGCTGGCATGTTGATAGTGGCATCCGCCACACTGGCCAAAGTGCGCACATGCAGGCGTACTGCGCTCGGGCGAGAGGCTTATCAGCGTATCGACCTCGGCTCGCGCAAAGCGTCGCTTTACCTCGCGAACGCGAACGCTGGCAACTTCACCGGGCAGAAGAAACGGAGTGAAGACGGCTTGACCGTCGAAGCGCGCAAGAAAGTCTCCACCGTAGAGGGGCTTGTCGATGCGCACTTCGATGTGGTCTTCGGGCTTCATGCGTGCCTCATGTAAAACAGGCTCAGCCGTTGCAGCCCATAGTGTTCGATCAGTCGCTTGTGCAGATACTGTCGCTGCACAAGCTGCATTTGCGCTGCCTGCATGCGCGCGCGAAATGCGGCCAGATCACGCGCCGCCTGCTGCTTCCATTCGATCAGCAGAGGTTCGGGAGTGGCCGACAGCAGCGCTGCAAACAGCTTTTCTTCGAGTGCGCTGAGCGTGGTTTCGAGTTGCTCCAGATTGGCGGAGGAGTAATCGGTCTTCGAGGCCAGTTCTTGCAGGTGAAGCGCAATGGAGCGGCAGGTTTCCTGTGCAATCGGTGCCGCAAGCAGGGGTTCGGCAGCTGATCGCAGGTGGTTGCCAATCTGCACCGTGGTGAAGTCGGAGTTTGCATCCGCTCGCGGGTGTGCGCCGGTTGCAGCTTCCTTCATCTGATCGGCTGCCTCCATCACGGCCTGCGAGCACCACGCAAGTCCGTTGATGCGCGAAGTGGCGCGTGAGCGCTTGCGAGCCTCATATTTGTCAAAGGCATCGTCGATTCCTCGCAGCACAGCGGCCAGAGGTATGCCAGCCTCGCGCCAGCTTTCGATCAATGCCCAGTCCAGCGTGGAAAGCAGCAGCAGTGTGCCGCGACGACGCTGAAAGTGCTCTTCAATTTCCGTAAAGTAGTTGACGTAGTTCTGCGCCAAAGTAATCACCGAGGACGTCGGGCTGCTCGAGCGGCCACATCATCCGTACGATTCTTTTCAAAGAGCAGACGAAGACCGTCGAGCGTCAGCATCTCATCTTGCTGTTGAACAAACTCGGAGTCCGCGAGAATCATCCCAGCCAGTCCTCCGGTAGCGATCACGTGCGGCGGCGTTGGATCGGCAAGATGCATCTCCGCAATCATGCGTCGCAGGATGCCATCGACCAGACCGATATATCCGTAGTACAAACCACTTTGCAGGTGCGCGACGGTGTTGGTGCCAATCACCTTGGCGGGGCGGCGGATATCCACACGGCCGAGCCGCGCAGCCCGCGCAAAGAGCGCATCGGCGCTGATGCCAAGCCCAGGAGTGATGGCTCCGCCGAGATATTCCCCTCGCGCCGAGATCACGTCAAAGGTGGTTGCTGTTCCAAAATCTACAACGATTGTGGGGCCACCATACTTTGCAAACGCCGCTACCGCATTCACCAGACGGTCTGCGCCAAGTTCCGAGGGATTGTCCACCAGCACCGGCATTCCGGTGCGAATCCCCGGCTCCACAAAGATAGGCTGTATGTCGAAGTACAACTCGCAGACGCGTTGCAGCGTATTCTCGACAGGTGGCACCACGGAAGAGATGATGATGTGATGCACCTGGCCAGTGGAGAGCTTATGCTGGTTGAAGAGATTGACGAAGAGAACGCCGTATTCATCGGCGGTCTGCGTGCGATGTGTGGAAACGCGCCAGTGCGCAACCAGCGAGGTTTGGTTCGCGGCAGTTGCTGAGCTGGCGTCCAGGGAAAACAGCCCGAGCACCGTATTTGTGTTTCCCACATCGATAGCTAAAAGCATCCGTGCATTCTCCACAACGACTAATCTACCGAGTGAACCACTGGTCAGAGTTCGACATCGAGTTCAGTGACCCTTGGTTCCGCTTGAAGCAGTCCGTTCCCGCAGCCCGCCCGTGGTGATGGTGATTGTGCCGTTCTCGGTCCTCAGGCGCAGAAATCCCTGCGCATCCAATCCTGCCGTAACGCCCTGCGCCGACTGCGGTCCGTGAACGGTTACAGACTTGCCGCGAATCCAGGTCGAGATCACTTCCAGCCGACTCGGAATCGCCGCGTAGTGCGCGTCGCGCGTCGCTGGCGAGTCGATTTGCGACAGCTCCATATGCAGCGATTGTAGCAGCGCAATCAAGAGGGTTTCGTTCTCGACGACACGCCCGGTTTCAAGGTCAAGAGAGGTGGCTGGCGTGGCCATCTCTGCTGGAAACTGCCGGTGGTGCAGATTGACGCCAATGCCGATCACAGCAAGGACACCCTGCGCCGCATCTGTCTGCGCCTCCACCAGAATGCCGGCACACTTGCGGCCATGCAGCAGCATATCGTTGGGCCAGCGCAGGTCAGCTGCCAGTGCCGTCGTCTCCAGAATCGCATGATGCAACGCCAGCCCTGCGAGCAGCGGCAGCCATACAAGCTGATCGGCAGAAATCCGGGGCCGGACTAGCACGCTGACATACAGTCCCTGACCGGCGGCAGAGTGCCATGAATGATCCCCGCGGCCGCGCCCTGCAGTCTGCTCATCCGCCCCATAGACGGAGCCGTGCGGCGCGCCGTTGCGCCCCTGCCGCATCGCGTAAAGATTCGTCGAATCAATCTGCGGAAACCAGTGCAGATGTCCGGCAAAGATTGTCTGCGTCAGGGCATTGTTGACAGGGGCCAGATTTAGCATTGGATTCAGCATTGGGCTGGCATGGTTTACTCTGCCGCAACAATTCGCATTGAAATATCGGCTGCCGGTGCGGAGTGTGTGAGCGCACCAACCGAGATGAAATCCACCCCGGTCTCTGCGTATGCACGAATATTTTCAAGCACAATCCCGCCAGAGGCTTCCGCAGGAATCCAGCGATCTTCGCTGCGAATCCGTTGCACACATGCCGCCACCTGCTCGGGGGTCATGTTGTCGAGCAGGATGGCTTCGGCGCCTGCTGTCAGCGCTTCGTTCAGCTCTTCCATGGAGCGAACTTCGATCTGTACGCGCTTGCCCGAAGGCCGCGCAGCGAGCGACTTCTCCAAAACCCGGCGGATGCCGCCGCCCAGCGCGATGTGGTTGTTCTTGATGAGAATTCCGTCGGAGAGATCGAGACGATGGTTGGTGCCGCCACCGCAGACGACCGCGTATTTCTCCAGCATGCGTAGACCTGGAATCGTCTTGCGCGTATCGAGCACGCGAGCTGAAGTTCCACGAATCGCATCGGCGTAGCGCCGGGTGAGCGTGGCAATTCCACTCAAATGCTGAAGCAGATTCAGAATGACGCGTTCGCAGCTCAACAGCGCCTGTGCGTGGTGACGAATGACAGCAAGCGGCTGACCGTTGCGCACCTGCACTCCATCGAAAATCTCCGGATGACTGACAACTTCGTAATGGCTTGCCCCGCCGGAGTCGTAACTGGCAAATCGGTCCAGAAATGCAGAGGTGCAGCCAAGCCCACAAACCACCATATCCTGACGGGCAAGGATGGTGGCTGTCGCTCGCAGCGAAGGGTTCACGGTCAACCGTGTTGTCGTATCGCCGGTGGCGATATCTTCGCGCAATGCGCGATCCACCAGCGCCTCTACGTATTGGTTTTTCCACTCCACGGGAAGTACTCCTGTGTGACGAAGCTGCGAGTATGCTAAAAGTCAGCAGGCAAAGCCGCAAGAGCCTGCAGGGCTTTTGTGAGAAGAATCGCGGAATCGGCGCGCTGCGATTGCAAACCTTCCACCACCGAAGCTGGTGCCTTGGCCACGAATCCCGGATTCCCGAGCTGGCGGTCTGCGCTGGCCAATGCTTTTTCCAGTCGCGCAATCTCTTTCGACAGCTTCTCACGCTCCGCTGCCACGTCCAGCGTGCGAGCGTAGTCGATGGCAAGATCAAAGGCAGCCGTGGAGCGCGCCGTCAGGCGGGTTGGCAGCGCATCGCAAAAGCTCAGCTCTTTCACCCGCGCCAGACGCAGAATCATCGCTGCATTCTGTTGCAGGGTCTCCTTGACCTCGGACGAAGCATGGACAAAAACCGGCGCTTCCGCCTTTTCTTCCATACCGATCTCTTTGCGCTGCGCACGCGTCTCCGTGATGAAACTTTGCACCAGCTCCATCTTGCCGAACGAAGCATCCTGCAATAAAGCATCGGAGGCAACCGGATACGCCGCAAGTGCAATCGACTTTGCGGGCGGCAGGCCGTTGTAGAGCGCGTGCCAGATCTCCTCGGTCAAAAACGGCATCAGCGGCGAAAGCAGGCGCAGGGCCGACTCAAACACGGTGACCAGTGTCTGAAGAGCAGCACGAGCGGCGGCATGGCTTTGCGGCTCGGCAAATTGCAGACGGAGCTTCACAATCTCCAGATACCAGTCGCAAAAACTTCCCCAGATAAAGCTGTAGAGAGACTGCGCCGCTTCATCAAAGCGATATTCGGCAAGGGAGGCATGTACGACAGCAGCGGTGCGATGAAGCTCTGCCGTGATCCAACGGTCTTCAAGCGGCGCTGCGTCATCGATGGCGGGCAACTCCGCGCTCGTCGTGATCTCGACGGCAATTTCCGCTTCCGCTGCGCGATTCAGATTGAGAAAAACGAATCTTGCCGCATTCCAGATTTTGTTGGCAAACGCGCGATTTCCCTCGGTGCGGGCCACGCTGAAAGCAATATCGGTTCCCGGCGAAGCCATGGATGCCAGCGTGAAGCGCACTGCGTCCGTACCGTACTGGCGCACGGCCTCAATGGGGTCGACAACATTGCCCTTGGTCTTGGACATCTTGTCGCCGTGCGCATCGCGCACCAGCGCATGGATGTAAACATCGCGGAAAGGAACTGACTCCGCCAACGTGCGCGGCGAGCCATCCGGCATCGGTACGTCGGCGGAAAACCAGCAACCCAGCATGATCATCCGCGCCACCCAGAAAAAGAGAATGTCAAAACCGGTGACGAGTAGCGATGTGGGATAGAACTCCGAAAAATCCGCCGAAGGACGACCGTCAACAAAGGGCCAGCCAAAGACTGAAATGGGCAACAGGCCGGACGAAAACCAAGTGTCCAGCACATCGCTGACCTGCGCGATGTCCGCGCTGCCACAGTGGCTGCACTGCGACGGAGTTTCGCGCGCTACGGTCATCTGGCTGCACGTTGCACACTGCCATGCGGGAATGCGATGGCCCCACCAAAGTTGCCGCGAGAGGCACCAGTCGTGGATGTTGGCCATCCAGTTGAGGTAGATTTTGCGGTACTGATCCGGGGTAAAGCGAATCGCTCCCTGCTCCACGGCAGCAATGGCTTTCTCGGCCAGCGGCTGAATGCGCAGAAACCATTGCTCGGAAAGTCGCGGTTCAACAACTGTCTTGCAGCGGTCGCAGATGCCGACGGAAAGCGCATGTTCGCGAGCCGCGACCAGCAGGCCTTGTGCTTCCAGATCGGCCAGAACTCGCTCCCGCGCAACAAAGCGATCGAGTCCGTTGTATGGAGTGTCTTCGGCGATCATGCGTCCCTGCTCGTCCATCACGGAGATCGAGCGAAGCCCATGTCGCTGGCCAATGGCAAAGTCATTTGGGTCGTGCGCCGGTGTTACCTTGACCGCTCCGGTGCCAAACTCGCGGCTGACCCACGCATCGGTGAGGACGGGGATTTCGCGACCGACCAGAGGCAGCAGCAGCCGCTTGCCATGAAAGGCGGCGTAGCGCTCATCTTCTGGATGAACGACGACCGCGACATCGCCCAGCATCGTCTCCGGACGCGTCGTTGCGATGGTGAGGAATTGGCCCGGCTCGCCAACGACAGGGTAGCGAATCTCCCAGATTTTGCCTTGCCTGTCTTCATGCACCACTTCCAGATCGCTGATCGCGGTCTGGCAGCGTGGGCACCAATTCACAATGTACGCGCCACGATAAATCAGCCCCTGCTCATGCAGGCGGACGAAGGCTTCGCGCACGGCGAGCGAGAGATTGCCGTCCATCGTGAAGTATTCACGGCCCCAGTCCACCGAGGCCCCAAGCCGCTTCATCTGGTCCAGAATGGCTCCGCCATAGACCCGCTTCCAGGCCCACACCCGCTCCAGAAACAGTTCGCGCCCCAGTTGCTGCCGCGTCGTTCCCTCTTCTGCAAGCTGCCGCTCCACCATCATCTGCGTCGCAATGCCGGCGTGATCCGTGCCGGGAATCCACAGCGCCTTGCGCTCCCCGCGCATGCGCTGCCAGCGAGTAAGGATGTCCATCTCCGTCTGGTTGAGCATATGCCCCATGTGCAGGCGCCCCGTCACATTCGGTGGCGGCAGCAGAATGGTGAACGGGGGCTTGTATGCGTCCGATGTTTGTTCGGGGAAAAGCCGTTCAAGCGGCTGTACAGGCTGCGAAAAAAACTCTTCGCGGACCCAATACTCGGCCCAGCGGTCTTCAATGGCAGTGGGATCGTAGGTTTTGGAAAGTTCCTGGGGCATGAGTCAGTCGAAGGCGCGGAAAAACTTTGACTCGAAATGGCCGACGCCCGTTCGGCAAAGATGCTTTCCGGCAAGCCTTTAACATAACACAATTTTGATTAGATATTTGGAGGCGCCAGAAGTTCTCCGTCGCGGTCATTTGCATCGCTTCCCAGGCCCGTCAGCAAATCCAGTCTTTTCATCAAAGCACAATTATGCATGTGCTAACCTTGAAGCAAACTGTAAGAAAACCGCGCAGGCTAAAGTCAATGCCGGGTTCAAGCATGATTGAATTCGCCATTTGGCCGCTGCATAAGAGGAACATGAAGAAATCAAAAACAATGTGCTTGCTTCTTCTGCTGCTCTCCATTGGCGTCCTTCGTGCGGAAGTATCAGGTGCAGCGACTCCGGGTCCGAGTACGCCATCTGCAGTCATTGACCCGGGATTTGCGCCTGGCGATACGCTTTCAGTCAGTCTGTACGATTTTCCGGACATTAAGAACGACATTACTGTCACAGTTGATTCGCAAGGGTTCATTCATCTTCCCTATGCCGGCTCTGTAAAGATCGCTGATCTTTCCCCGAGCAAGGCAGAGAAGGCGATTGAAGACACGCTTGTTTCCAGAGGAATTGAAAAAGAGGCGAATGTCACCGTCAAGGTTCTCACGTCTTCGACCATGATTGTTTACCTGACGGGAGAGGTTGCCCGCCCCGTATCTCTTCCACTTTACGCACCTGCACCTTTGGCCTACATCCTTAATCAGGGCGGAGGATTTACAGGAGTTGAGGGCAAGCAGATCAGCATTCTCCATCGATACGGTTCTCTGCCGACAGAGGTCGCTTTTGATTCTCAGAATATGACCTCGCAGGCGATGAACACGCTGGTGCATCCGGGAGACATTGTGGATGTTCTGCCAACAGCGGTGTTTTATATGGTGGGCGAAGTGGCCCGGCCCGGCATATACCCAATTACAGGTGGCTTGAGCCTCGGTAACGGTATCACCGGCCTGGGGCGAGTGCGCAAGATGACGCTGTTGCGGGCACTTGCGCTTGCGGGTGGAATTACAGACATCGCAGCTCGGTCGAAGGCTCTTCTGATCCGCGAAAAAGCGGATGGCACACGCGAAATCATACATATCGACGTTCTTAAACTCGAAAAGGGGCAGATTGCGGATCCTCTTCTGCAAAAGAACGACATTTTCTATGTCCCATCCAGCTATCTTCGCAATATCACGAACAACCTCTTCTCAAATGTCGTCAATTCCCTCTACGCTGTCCCCGCGCTCACACAAACAATCAACAATCCGTAATGGCCTGTCAAGCCACGTCAGGAGATATCCGGATGGCCGGAGACATGACACGACATTTCGCAGGCTTGGACACTCTCTCACCCCAAAAGCATGAGGTGCAACAGAGGCGCCTCCTGCGCCTGTTTTTTGCAACCTATTGGTTGATTGTGTTTACTGGGGCAATCCGCAAGTGGCTTTTTCCGACACACCAGATTTTTTATCTGCTTCAGGATATTCCCATTGCAATAGCTTATCTTTACGCACTCGTGACAGGCTTGTTCACCCGCGTCTATCTTGCACTAGGTATTGCATTGCTTTGCGCAGTCTTAATTGTTCACGGACTGCTTCAGGTGGTCTTGATCGATCTTCCGATCAAGGTGCTTGTGATTGGCCTGCACAACTATATCTTCTATCTTCCGATACTCCTTATTTTTCCTCTGGCGATGAACGCCGACGGGCGAAAAAAATATATCCGCTGGAATCTATTGCTGAATATTCCCATGACATTGCTGCTGGTTGCGCAGTCACGATCTTCGGCCACGGCATTCATCAATCGGACGACCGCGCTGAAAGGCTTTGGAGGTTTGGAAGGCGATCTTGCCCGCGGCACAGGAACCTTCAACTTTGTCAGTTTTTATGCAGTATGGCTGTCGATTGTCCTTGCGCTTTGCATGGGGGAATGGCTGATCTCACAAGAAAGACGCGCCTGTGGCAAACTGTTGCTGATCGCATCCACTGCTGGCGCGCTCCTCTCAACCGCGGTTTCCGGTGAGCGCACAAGTCTGGGACTTGCCGCCATCATCGTTATCGCGTCGATGGCTGCCGCTGTGGTCTTGCGCGCCATTCGCCCCATGCTGATCACCGTCGGCGTTCTGCTGCTCGCCCCAGGAATTATGCTGATTGCGATCCAGATATCACCCACGATGCTCCGCGCATTTGAAGCGCGCACAACAAACTCATTCAACGTTCAGGACAGCAAACGAAGGATCGTCTATATGCTGACGGGGTTCATTCCTCAACGTTATGATCCAGTCGGTGCAGGTCTGGGGGAAGGCTCGAATGCAGCGCATGTAGGAGAGGTCGATGGATATGACGCGACCTACTCGCTCGATGAACAGGATCTGCCGCGAACCGTGGATGAACTTGGAACATTTTCTGGTTCATTGTATGTTTTGATGAGGATAGGCACTGCTGTGGGCTTATTGCTCCTTGGCATGTACTTGCTTGTGAACCAGCGGTACCCGCATTCACTGCTACTTTCCGTGTTGGTATTTGTGCAGTTCTATCTTGCCGACATGACCCGTAACTCCAGCATGACTGCAACACAAGAACTTCTTGCTGCATCGTTTGTCCTGGGAGTTTTCTATTTCCCTGCGGACAACTCATGCGATGCCCTTAACCCGATTCACCCGGAGAGCGTGTACGCTTGAACGATTTGCAAAACAGCTTCGTGAAGAACCTGAGTGACGCTCCGATCCGATTTGGAGACATCCTCCGCGTCGCCCGGAAGTATGGCTTGTTTATAGCGGCCTTCGCTTGTATCTGTGGATTTGCCGCGGGTACCTGGGCGCATTTTCAGCCCAGCCTCTATGATGCAACAGCTCTAATTCATCTGGATCAGCACAGTTCGATCAGCCTCAGCGCGCTTGGATCCAATTCGGATGATTATGCATTGAAGATTCAAACACAGATCACTGGCTTAAAGACTACAGATGTTGCGCTTGCGACCATAAAGAAGTTGGGCCTTGCAGCGAATCCCCTCTTTAATCCGGGATTGAAGCAAAATATGGATATCCCAACGGTGCGGGATAAGCTTGTTCACGCTTTTCTTGGGAGTCTCATCGTTGCTCGCATGCCTGATACAGAATTAATCTCTGTCACCTTTCGCAGTCGCAACCCAGTCCTGTCCGCGCTGGTCGCTAATGAAGTTGTCGACGAGTATTTTGAGGAGAGTTTCCGTCAGAAATACAGAAGCACGCAGGATGTCAGCGCATTTCTCACGGAGCGACTGGATTCGCTTAAGCAGAAAATTCAAACGGAACAGAGCGACCTGATGTCGTCCGGCCTCAAACTTGGCATTATCGACCTTGGCGGAGGCGCAAATCAGGGGGGTGGTGCCGGAGCAGGGGCATCCTCCATTGGAACCAGCACGCTGGTGGTTGAGACTTCTGGACTTCTCGATCAGCGGGTGAAGTCACAGGCCGACCTCTACCTCGCAGAAGCACAATATGAAAACCTGCTTCACAATCCTGATGCTGTCCCACCTCAGGCAGTTCCTGGAAGTATGCAGATGGAAGGTTTGGTCAATCAGCTTTCCACCGCCAAAGCCACCGAGGCTTCTCTCGAAGAGCGCTACGGAAAGAACTATCCGCCGCTTTCACAGGCGAGAGCACAGGTCAGGAGTATTCAAGACGACATCAACACCCTGCACCAGAAGCTGCTGCAAAGCGCGCTGCAGGATGTGCAAAGCTCGCAAGCCGTCGTCAAAAGCCTTGACGATCGGATCGCCACACTCAAGCAACAGTCCCAGGATTCCTCGTCGGCAATTGTTCACTATGAAGTCTTGAAGGCTCAGTATCTGAGCGATCAGACGCTTTATGACACACTGCTTTCCACGTTGGGAAGTGGCGAGATCGAAGCAGGCATGCAAACACAGGTGTTGAATCACTTTTCCACGGCCCTGGTTCCTGGCGCGCGCGCTTATCCCAATGTCACTGTCATCGTGCTTTCCGGTTTTGCCAGTGGACTGGTCATCGCAATCCTGATCGTTGGCATTCTCACTCTGAGCAGCGACACGGTACACTCTGTTGAACAGATCGAGCAAAGCCTGCCTCTGCCTGTGCTCGCCTCCGTTCCCGAATACAAGGACGAGCTGGTGGGTAAGTCCACCGATGGACTTGCATTGGTCACCCTGCTGGCTCCGCGCTCGGCCAGTGCGGAGGCGTACAGGTTGCTGCGTACGTCTATCTCGCTGATGCCCACACCAAAGCCTCAGCGGGTCATTGCTCTGACCAGTGGAGGACCCGGTGAAGGAAAATCTACCACCACACTCAATCTTGCCGTGGTGCTTGCTTCGCAATCCAAACGAGTTTTGCTCATTGATGCGGATCTTCGCAAGCCCACCATTGCGCAACGACTCCGTCTGAACATTGGCGGACAGCCCGGACTCAGCCGCTTCCTCAGCGATCCGGAGATTCGTGCTGAAGAGTGCATTCAATCAGTACCGGACATTCCAGGTCTGGATATCCTGCCCGTGCAGGAGATTCCTCCGTTTCCTTCGGAACTGCTCAGCCAGCCTCGTCTCGCCGAGCTGCTGGATTGGGCGCGTCTTAACTACGACTATGTGCTCATCGATACACCGCCGGTCCTGCTGGTGGCGGATGCGCTTATCATCACCCGATACTGTGACACGTTGCTTGTCGTTGCTCGCATCGGCGTGGCGCAGCGACGTGCCCTGGCGCGCATCCGTCAGGACGTGGCAAAGTATCCCGAAAAGCAATTCGGAACCATCGTCAATGCGCTACCTTTCTCCGAGAGCTACTACAGCGGATATGGCAATTACCGTAAATACTACGGCGATGGCTATGGCGGCTACGGATCTGGCGGCTACGGATCTGGCGGCTACTTTCAGGAAGGCTTTTCCAGCGACAAGGCCGAAAAGAAATAGCGCTCTTCCGGAGAGATGCATCTTTCTCTGGGAATTCGCTGAATCAACAACCCGGCAATCCCACCGCATCATTTGCTGCCTGAATTAGTCCTTGTTTCTCGCTTGCAAAACGCATACAGGAAGTACTCTTCGCATGCAGGTTCCCGATCATCTCCGTTCCCGCATCCGTCACCTGCATCAGTTTGTTACCAGACAGGGGCTTGCTACCATCGGCAACCTGGTCTATGGACTGCTTTGCGTGCGTCTGCTTCCCACGGAAGACTATGCCAAGTTTGCCATCATCTTTGGCTTCATGGGCACACTCACTGTGCTCATGGACACTCTGACGACAGGAACGGTTGCTCCTCTGGTAGGCGACCGCCTCAAGGATCATAAGCTGATCGCCGACTATATCGATTCGGCTCGCCACATCATGACCATGGTGTATCTGGCATTGGCTCCAGTTATCTCACTGGTTCTCCTGTGGATTCTCAACCGGCATCACTGGAGCCTGCTCGGCAATCTTCAGATCATCGCCGCCATCCTTTTTATTACCTGGTTTGCCCGAGTTGGCGGCAGCTATGCCACGGTGCTTCTGCTTCTGCGTGATCGAGCATTCTTCTATCGTGTTCAGATCCTTGGCAGCCTGGGTTCACTTGCTTTGCTGTGTGTTGCCTGGGGCGCCCATGTACTGAATATTTATGTCTGTGTACTTCTTAACTGTGCGCAGATTCTCTATCAGAGCACCAGCATTTACATGCGCGCAAAGCATCTTTTGCGTGTCCAGGGGCAAGCCAACCCCACAATGCAGCGCCAGATCGTACAGCTTGCCCTGCCGGGTGTTCCCAGTTCGGTGTTTTATGCCTTGCAAGGGCAGATCATGCTCCTGCTGCTCGTGGTGCTTGGCCGCAGCAATACCAGCATCGCCAACCTTGGCGCGCTCGCCCGGCTCGGACAGATCCTTGTTACCTTTCGCATCATCAATGCTGTGTTTGTGGAGCCTTTTTTCGCCCGCCTGCCACGTCATCAAGTACTCCCGCGATATCTTGCCGCGATGGCTGTGGGTGTTCTTGTATTAGGTCTGTTTTGTGCCTCTGGCTTCCTCGTTCCGCAGATGTATCTGCTCATTCTTGGCCCGCACTATCAGGGATTGCAGATCGAAGTGGGCATCATCATTCTTGGCTCTTCCATCAATTTCCTAGCCGAATATCTACAGACGATTCATGTCTCGCGAAGATTCGTCTACTGGTGGAATAATATTGCCAATGTCGTCGCCATCCTCGGTATCCAGGTCTATAGCATCTGGCGATTTGATCTCAGCATCCTGCGGAACCTGTTATGGATGAATGTGGCGGCCGTCTCGGCTTCGCTCGTCCTTCAGATACTGGCCGGCATCTACGGATTTGTCTTTGGCCCGCAGAAGATGATTGGCGGACATTCCCAGTCGGTGGTAACTGAAGTCCAGTAACCTTGATCGAAGATGCCCGCCAGCTTCGAGAGCGTGTTTCATATATACCGCGGTGACTTTGTCGCGGCTCGTCAGCCCCGCTTTGATGGCGGGGCTGATATGGGTGTTTTTGACTTTCGCTCATTTATGAAACACGCTCTATCTTTGCAGCAGGTAACTTCCATATCGGATAACTCTCATATTGGATATGGAGCTGCCTTGAGAGTTACTGCGGCTTGCCCACAGTCTTATCCTGATACGCCTTCTGCAGCACATCGAATGCCTGCTTCTTCTGCCCCTGATCGCTGATCAGGCCCTTGCGATTGAAGCCATCCTGAATGCCTGGCAGCACGCGCACGGGTGAGCGGAAATCCATCAGCACCCAGGGACTCATCCCGCGAAGTTGGCTGATCTTGTTCAGCATCACGATCTGATGCCGATAGACGTTGGCCTGATACTCCTCGGTCCAGCGATCATCGGGTCCGCCATGCAGGCCAGCCTTTGCTCCCGCGCCAAACTCGCTCATAATCACGGGCTTTTGATAGGCAATCTTCCAGGTGAATTTGTCGATGTCCTCCGGATGCCGCTCATACCACCCGATATATTCGTTCGTACCGATCACGTCCAGCGCCGCGCCCAGCGGGTCGTCCACAATCTTCGTGTCATCGGTGCCATGCACCAGCAGCGCCGCGGTAATCAGTCGCGTTGGGTCGAGCGATCGCGCATGATCGGCCAGAGTACTAATGAACTTGGTGCGCGCATCGTTGATGGGAGTCTCGTTGGCCATCGACCACAGAATGATGGAGGCGTGATTGCGTGAGGTGTTGATCTCCTCATCCAGTTGATTCTGCGCGTTGGCATAGACCGCTGGGTTATCAAATTCCACTGCCCAGTAAACCGGATTCTCCGACCATACCATCAGGCCCAGTCGATCCGCAGTATGCAGCATCGCCTCATCGTGCGGATAGTGTGCCAGACGCACATAATTGCAGCCAAGTTCTTTGGCCCAACCCAGCAGCGTCGCCGCGTCCTTGTAGCTCCACGCTCGTCCTGTGCGATACGGCGCTTCGGCGTGGATGGATACTCCCCGCAAAAATACCGGCTTACCGTTGAGCAGAATCTCTGTCCCGCGTACCTCAATCGTGCGGAAGCCGATCTCATCCTGAAGCGAATCCGCACCAGCCGTCAGTCGGACGCGATACAACGTCGGCGACTCTGGCGACCACAGCTTCAGTCCCGCAGGATGGAATTGAATCGCTGCGCGACCGCTGGCGTCGGTCTTCGCCGTGGTGGTCGCTTTCAACTCTGGAATGCTGATCTCGACCGACTCGCCAGGCTGGCTGTTCATCACATGGACCCAGCCATCAACCTCTGTCCGATCCGCGCGATTCAGATGCAGATCATACTGGTCGATGAACGACTGCGGTACATCGATCAGCCCGATCTCTCGTGTCAGGCCTCCGTAGTTGAACCAGTCGGTCTTGGTCGTCGGCACGCCGTCGGCACGGCGCGTGTCGTCCACCACGGCGACGATAAAGTTGTGGCCATCCACCAGGGCCGGCGTCACTTCGCAGGCAAAGGCTGTGAAGCCTCCGGTGTGGTCGCAGATGCGCTTGCCATTGACCCAGAAGATCGACTTGTAGTTGGCCGCGCCCACGCGCAGGAAGACGCGCGTGCCTGGCTTGACGTTGTAGTCGAAATCCTTCTCGTACCACATCGGTCCTTCATAGAGAAAAAGCTCGGGGTCCTGCGTATTCCAGTCGCCGGGAACATGCAGCACAGGCGACTGCGCAAAGTCGTACTCGATCGGAGAAGTGTCACCCGGCTTAGCCTTCAGGTTCAGATACCACCCGCGCTTCGACTCGTGACCGTGAAAGTCGTACAGGCCCGCGTAATAGGGATCGGGAATCGAGTGCCAGTCGCCGTTAAGCGAAAAAGCGGGACGCTCATCGCCGCCCGTTAGTACGATCGGCTTTGAATTGGTGTCCACGGTGCCCGTGGGCGCGCTCTGTGCACTTCCATACGATCCAAAGACGACGCCCGCTGCGATCAGCGTTGCGGCGCCGAGCAGCCGGTTCCTGCGGAGAGACAAGGCAAATCGATTCATACACACCTTCACAAGCACACCTTCACAAGGATGGATTCGACGAACGAGCTGGAAGCCGCGGAAGATGCTCACAGCAGGCGCAACCATCCTACATGCCTATCGGGATGCAGGGCAAAGGCAAAGGGCTGGATTCAAGGAGAATCCAGCCCTGCCGCATGCTCGAAAAACGCTTACACTGCGGGTTACGATGCTGTTTCAGGCGGTGACGGTCTGTCGCTTCCAGGCATACAGCGGAAACTGGTTGGCCAGCTCCGTCACTTCGCCGTGAATGCGCGCGAGCGCCTGGTCGTCGCCACGCTGCTCGAGCGCCCGCGCAATCCACAGGGCAATCTGCCGCATCTCAGCCTCGCCCATGCCGCGCGTGGTCAACGCTGGTGTGCCAATGCGAATGCCCGACGGCTTGAGCGGCGGATTTGTATCGTAGGGAATTGCATTCTTGTTCACCGTGATTCCGGCCTTGCCCAGCGCCAGCTCCGCCTCTGAGCCGAGAATGCCTTTGGCAAAGACATCGACCAGCATCACATGATTATCCGTGCCGCCAGAGATGATGCGGAAGCCGGCCTGCTGCAAGGCAGACGCCAGGACGCGCGCGTTCGCCACCACGTGTTGCGCGTAATCGGCAAAAGTGGGCGCAAGCGCTTCTTTGAAGGCGACGGCCTTGGCTGCGACGATATGCACCAGCGGTCCACCCTGCTGGCCCGGAAAGACCGCGCGATCGATGGCAGCCGCCAGCTCCTGGCCGCAGAGAATCAGGCCCGAACGCGGCCCGCGCAGGGTCTTGTGCGTGGTCGTGGTCACGATCTGCGCATGTGGCACCGGTGAAGGATGCGCGCCGCCAGCCACCAGTCCGGCGATGTGCGCCATGTCGATGAGCAGCATCGCGCCCACCTTGTCGGCAATCTGGCGCATGCGGGCAAAGTCCCAGATGCGCGAATATGCGCTGGCGCCGCCGATGATCAGCCGAGGCTTTTCGCGCTCGGCGATGGCCTCCAACTCATCGTAGTCAATCACTTCGGTATCCTTGCGCACACCATAGAACGTGGGCCGAAACTGCTTGCCGCTGAAGCTGAGCTTGTGGCCGTGCGTCAGGTGGCCGCCGTGCGCCAGGTCCAGACCGAGAATCGTATCTCCGTGCTGCAAGACAGCCATATAGGCAGCAGCGTTGGCCTGGGAGCCGGAGTGCGGCTGCACGTTGGCGTGCTCCGCGCCAAAGAGCGCCTTGGCTCGGTCGCGCGCCAGATTTTCCACAATGTCGGTAAACTCGCAGCCGCCATAGTAGCGCTTGCCGGGATAGCCCTCGGCATACTTGTTGGTGAAGATGCTTCCGGCTGCTTCCAGCACCGCTTCAGAGACGAAGTTTTCGCTGGCAATCATCTCCAGCCCTTCGTGCTGGCGCAGGAGTTCGTGGTCAAGAGCAGCGGCGACGTCAGGGTCGGCCTGAGCCAGCGGCAAAGCAAAGGAGGCGGGTACGCGGTCGGTCATACCTGCATTTTATGCGCTTTTTGTCTCGCCGTGCAGCGCCAGTTCTCTATCGCTGGTGCCGGATTTCGGACGCCACTTGCCGGATTCTGACGCGAGAGCGCGGAAGGCGCGGTAGACAAACGACCCAAGAAACCACCCATCCATATACTGGAACGGAGTCTCGCCTGTGGTGTAATGGCCGCAGGGCAGCTCACGCCGCTCAAACTCGATGCCGTGCTCGTCAAACGAGTGAAGCACTTCCAGCGAATACTCCAGAGGAAAGGTCAGATCGTAGCGTGCGTAGATCAGCAGAACCTGCTTGGCAATACTTGCCGCAGCCGGTCCACGGCTGTGGCGAGCAAACTTTGCATAGTAGTGCATCGGGCTGATGCCGGCCCACAGATGGCGCAGGTCTTCCTGCGACAGGCCAGCGTCTTCCAGCCCCTGGCGAATGTGGCGCGTGCTCTGCCCCGTCCAGACCACATCGCCAAAAGCCGCCGAGACGTGATTGAAAGCATTCACCCGCAGGCGGGGATCATGCGCACTGGCCAGAAAGGCGTAGCAACTTCCCAGGCTGGTGCCCAACACGCCAAACTGCTCGTAGCCCTGCTGCTGGAGCCAGTCCAGGCAGCAGCGGATATCGATGACCGCCTGCTGCGCGGAAGCCAGGGTACGCCCGATATTCGCGCTGACGGCGTAGTCGGCGCGCTCCAGCTCCGCCGGACGGCGAATGTCGTGGAACGGCTTCGACAGCCGCAGTGCGGAGACACCAAAGCGGTTGAAGATGGTGCAGAGCGCATTGTGGCTGAGCGCGTCGGCGTTCCACTGCGGCATTACGATCATCGCCTGCCGCGGCCGACCGGGTTTTGGCTCAGCCGGAAACCAGCGCGCGTTCACCCGGTCATTGGCGGCATACGGCGTCTGAATGGGCGAGGTGAAGCGCAGAAACTGCGCCGACAACACTTTGCCCGCTGCCGCGTCCTGCTCCATGCGCTGTGCCCGGCGCAGCGTCTCCGGTCGAACGTTGGTTGGAAACAACTTCGGCGCGCGCTCTTCTAGGTGAAAATCCGTCGGCGTGCGATAGGCAAAAAACTGCTCGCTGTCGGCAAGAATCGCCTCATTCAGCGCCATCATCACGGCTTTTGCATCCTGCTGTGCCGTGGTGTCACTGGCGGCCAGCCGAACCTGCACGCGCTGCGCCTCGCCGCTCAGACCGATACGCTGCAAATACGGCATCAGCCAGTCAAATCCCCACTCCAGCGGGCGGACGATGCGGTTCTGATCGCGCGTCGTCAGCCGCGTCTCCCAGGAATACATCCAATGCGCATAAAGGCGTTTCAACATGAAACTTCAGTTTATCAGCGAGCAAATTGCCGGGGTTTCGCAGTTCAGGATTTGGCGATTCGCAATACGCGCGAAGAGATGGAGGTGAAAACCTCCCACGGAATCGTCTCCGCCCAGCACGCGTGATCCTGCGCCGTAACCGATGCTTGCCCCTGGCAGCCGAGCAGCACGACTTCATCGCCTGTGGCAAGGCGCTCTGCTGGAATCTCCGTCACGTCGAGGACGGCCTGGTCCATCGAGATGCGTCCGGCATAGGGCGCGATTTGCCCGGCGACCAGCGCGTGGCCGACGTTTGAGAGTCTGCGGGCTAGCCCATCGGCGTACCCTACGGCGATCAGCGCCAGGCGCATGCTGTGCGTGGCGCGGAAGCTTGCGTTGTAACCGACGGCCGCACCGGATTCAATCCAGCGCAGGCCGGTGATGCGCGTCGTCCAGCGCAGCACGGGACGCAATTGGCCAGAGATTGCGGCAATCGGCGCCGAAGGCTGCGCATCGAACTCCGGCGCAATGCCGTAGAGCGCGATGCCGGGCCGCAAAAGCAGCCGCAGTCCGTTTTCCGCAGCCATCGCCGACAGCCGCTCCCGCACGGAAGCATCGAGCAAAGCTGCCGAGTTGCCCACGCTGAGCCATTGTGGCCGGGCAGTGCCCGCTGACCACACGAAGCCGTGCATCGCACGCAGACACTCCGCCAGCACGGCCAACTGCTTTTCCGTCGCGGCGCGATCGCTTTCATCGGCGGCGTAGAGGTGCGTCATCACGCCGTCCAGGCGAAGCGCTGGAAACACCCGCAGTGCCTCCAGAAACGCTGACAGTTCGCCCGGCGCAACGCCTTGACGACTCATCCCGGTGTCGATTTCCAGATGCACAGGAACGCTTGTGCTGCCTGCTGCAAGCGCGCCGCGTGCCAGTTCCTCCAGTTGATCGCGCTGCCAAACCGAGCAGGTGAACCCATGCTTGGCCACGGCTTCGCCATCGCCGGGGAACGGACCACTGAGCACGAGAATGCGCGGCTGATCTTGCAGAAGGGAGCAGGCGCAGACAACCGAAAGCGCTTCATCGGTGGAGGTGACTGCGAGCCACTGCGCACCGGCGTTCACGGCTGCGGGAGCGCACAACTCCAGCGAATGCCCGTAGGCGTTGCCCTTCACAATCGCGGCAAGCGTCGCATC